>NZ_CP038017.1:600000-1200000 GCF_012222825.1 Allofrancisella frigidaquae
AGAAACCTAGATGGCAGCAATAAAATTGTTTCTATGAGTTGCTATAAAGTATATTAGTAAATAGAGGCAGAAATTATCAACTGCCTCATTCTAGAATTACTATCAAAATTGCTTCAACATTCTTTATCAAAATCAATTAAAACAAATAAAATTAAGATTTTGATTTATCCATATTTTCAAAATACTACATCCTACTAGGTATAAAAGTAGTACTGACTGAAATATCTTTAAAAAAGATAGGCTATAATATAAGATTATCCTAGCTTATTATAAGCTTTATTAATGTTGTGATTTTTTGAAGATATTCAGAAGATACAGATTCTATCTTTTCAGCATTTCTGACTTTAAAATCTAGTGTTCTAGCTTGATAAGTTAAAACATATCCTTCTGTTTTATTATTTTCTGGCGTTGGTACAGTAAATTTATTTTTTCTTTCTATACTTGTTATAGGAGCAACCATTGCAAAACCAGTATGCTCATTAAATATCTTTCTTGAAAGTACTAGTGCTGGGCGTCTTTTCATTATTTCACTGCCAGCTGAAGGGTCAAAATCTAACCAGATGATATCTCCTTGCTGAGGTATGTATTTCATATTTCCATACCTTTAGGGTTTAACCATTGTTTATCTTCTGGTGTTACTTTGAAACTATCTTTATCACTCTCAGCTAATAGCTGCTCTAAATTTAATTCTTCATGATGGGGCTTTAAAATGATTTGATCATCTTTTATATCTAAATCAAGCTCATCACCTATGTGTAGATTTAAAAGCTTTAGTATTTTCTTTGGGATATTAATACCAGCAGCATTACCAGTCTTTCTAATTGTAAGAGTTGTCATGCTATTCTCTTTTTGATTATGAAAATTATATTATACCATATGTAATACAAATGTAATAAGTGCTTTAATAAAGAAGGTTTAAAATTGTGGGTATTTGAGGTATTTAAAGATGCTAATTAATACTTATTTATAAACAGGGAATTTGTCACAAAGCTCTAGAATTTGCTTAGCTACATCTTTTTCTATTTGTTCGTTACCACAGTTGAAAACCACATCAGCTAGTAAGTTTGCTATAAATTCACATTCAGCTTCTTTAAATCCACGAGTGGTAATAGCAGGGCTACCAATCCTTAAACCACTAGTTACAAATGGTGAGCGAGGATCATTTGGAATAGAGTTTTTATTTACGGTGATATTTGCTCTACCTAGAGCAGCTTCAGCCTCTTTACCAGAGAATCCAGAGTTTGTAATATCTAAAAGTAGTAGGTGATTATGAGTTCCACCAGATATGATATTAATATTACGTTGTTTAAGAGCTTTTTCCATAGCTTTAGCGTTTTTTAGTACTTGCTTTTGGTATTCTACAAAGTTTGGTTCTAAAGCTTCTTTAAAAGCAACTGCTTTAGCTGCAATTACATGCATTAAAGGACCACCTTGAATACCTGGAAAGATAGCAGATTGAAACTTTTTAGCTAGCTCTGGATTATTGTTGCAAAGTATTAAACCACCGCGAGGCCCCCTAAGAGTTTTATGGGTGGTGGTAGTTGCAACATCTACATATGGAAATGGGCTAGGGTATAGTCCTGTTGCTACTAAACCAGCTACGTGGGCAATATCTGCCATAAGTACAGCATCTACAGAATCAGCAATTTCTCTAAATTTTTCCCAATTTAAGATTCCGGAAAAAGCAGAAAACCCAGCAATTATCATTTTTGGTTTGTGCTCTTTTGCTAATGCAGCTACTTGGCCATAATCAATATCACCAGCCTCATTAAGACCATATTGTATAGAATTGTAAATCTTTCCTGAAAAATTAACTTTACTTCCATGAGTTAGGTGTCCACCAGCACTTAGATCCATACCAAGTACAGTATCACCTGGTTTTAATATAGCATTATAGACAGCCGCATTTGCTTGAGATCCAGAGTGTGGTTGCACATTAGCATAATCAACGTTAAAAAGTTTTTGCGCTCTTTCAATAGCTAACTTTTCAGCTATATCAACATATTCACAACCGCCATAATATCTTTTGCCGTGATAACCTTCGGCATATTTATTTGTTAGCTGGGAGCCTTGTGCTTCCATCACAGCCGGGCTAGCATAGTTTTCTGATGCGATAAGCTCTACATGTTCATGTTGCCTTTTAATTTCAAGTTCTATGGCGTCAAATATTTCTTTATCAGTATTTTTTAGACTATTTTTATCACGGTTGAACATATCTTGATTGTCTCCTGATCTTCTAAAATATAATAAAATAAGTTGAATGTTTTAGATTATATCTTATATCCTTATATATAGTAAATAAATAACAGATACTAAATATATGGGCAAAGTAATAGATCTAGATGAAGTTGAACGTCTTGAGCGAGAAGAGGAGAATTCGCACTACCGACTGTCAAGAAGTAAAAGTAGCGTAAAAAAAGATATGCTTGAAATTACAGATTTTGGTAAAGCACTTATTGATCTTAGTAATCAGCAGCTAGTCAAGCTTCCGATTTCTGATAACCTTCGAGATAATATTTTAGCTACTAAGTCTATGCAAAAGA
Source organism: Allofrancisella frigidaquae (assembly GCF_012222825.1). NCBI lineage: Bacteria > Pseudomonadati > Pseudomonadota > Gammaproteobacteria > Thiotrichales > Francisellaceae > Allofrancisella > Allofrancisella frigidaquae. Next base: position 602,544 of record NZ_CP038017.1, read on the forward strand.
TAGCTTTAAAAAGACAAATTCAATTTATAGGTAAACTATTGCGAAAGGTTGATAATCTTGATGAAATTCAAAAAGCTTACGATATAATTATAAATAAAGATAAGCAAGCCAATCTTTTATTTCATCGTTTAGAAAATATCCGTGATAATCTTTTAGATTCTGATAAAGACAAGAGTAACCAAACTTTAGATAATTTAATTGGGGAATTTCCAGATATGGATATCCAAAAATTAAGACAATTAATTAGATCTCATCATAGAGAAGCAGAAAAAAATAAACCAAAAAAATCGTATAGAGAAATATTTCAATTAATTAAAGAATTACATACATCAAATAACTAATATTTGTGATCTATGATTAAAACTAAGGAATTTATATTTTTTTGAAATATTAATAATCAATCAGCTATAATAGAACCAAGGATAGCTATAGTATTTTAAAATGGGTTAAAAGTATAATTATGCAGCAACTAAAAGACATCCAATCTCTTATAGACAAAGATATTCAAGACAATAATCAATTTATAAAAGATTCATTATCTTCAGATGTGGTACTTATTAACCAAATTAGTCACTATATAATAAATAGTGGCGGTAAAAGATTACGTCCTCTTTTAGTGATGTTATTTGCTAAAGCTTTAGGTTACCAAGGACAAAAGCATTTAGCGTGTGCTGCTATTATCGAGTTTATCCATACAGCTACTTTATTACATGATGATGTTGTCGATAATTCACAGCTACGCAGAGGCAAGCAAACTGCTAATAACGTTTTTGGTAACGCCGCTAGTGTTTTGACAGGTGATTTTCTCTATTCTAGAGCTTTTCAGATGATGGTTGAGTTAGATAGTATGCAGATTATGCAGATACTTGCTGATGCTACAAATAAGATTTCAGAAGGTGAAGTTTTACAGCTTTTAAACGCGCGAAATTCTGGACTTACAGAAAAAGATTATATTAATGTGATTTATTGTAAAACAGCTAAGCTTTTTGAGGCAGCATGTGAATTAGCTGGAGTTATTAGTTTAGATAAGCTTGAATACGAAAAACATAGCCAAGATATTAAAAATTTTGGTGTTTACCTTGGTAATGCCTTTCAAATAGCTGATGACGTTTTGGATTATGTTTCTAATGCCGAAAGTTTAGGTAAAAACATTGGTGATGATTTAGATGAAGGTAAAATGACTTTGCCTACTATTTACGCATTAACAAATATTTCTGTTGAAAAGCAAACTATTTTAAAAACAGCAATAGAGCAAGGGCAATACCAAATAAATGAAATAATAAATATAGTTAAAACCAGTGGAGCAATAGAATATTCCTATAGTGTAGCATGTAAATATGCTGAGCTTGCTAAACAGGCAATACAGTTTTTGCCAAATAGTGATTATAAAAAAGCTATGTATTTATTGTGTGATTTAGTGGTTAAAAGAGAAAAATAACAAATATACAATTTTTTAATATAAATATAATTATTTACATATAAAAATAAAAACTATTATTTAAAAATAGTGATAAAATATATTATTTTTATTTAAAAAATATTTTTAATGATTGATAGTGATGAGTTATTAGCTATAGGAGCTGCTTTGGTTCAGACGGTTAGATCCAAGATTAAATATTCTGAAAACATTGATAACTTATATAGGGGCTATAAAAAAAGTGACTTTTACAAGCATAGGAGTAAAAAGCTAGAGCAAATATACACACTTCATCTGCCCTATACTCCTCAAGGCAAACAGGTTTATTTGAAAAATGGTGTAGGTTTATGTGATGAACTATCGTTAGCTATTTTACATATTGCACAAGGTTTAGAAGAAATAAAAATAGGCACTTTTTATTTGTCTTTAATGTCAATATATAAAAAGCATGTATTTCTTATAGCACACAATAGCTTAAGTTTAGCTAATAATGCTGCAAGAGAATGGACTAAGTATAAAAAAAGTCTTCGTGAACTTAAACAAGATGATGAGCTAAAAAATGCTGTTATTATTGATCCATGGATATATAAAGCTACAAAATTGTCAAACTTAAGAGAACACTTAGAACATGCTGTGTTATATGATGTACTAGATTATTATAGGGGTAATGTTATGTATATAGGTCAACATTTAGAAATAAATCCTTCCTCAAATATTATTAAAATAGATAAACAATATATAGATACATTTCAAGAGTGCTATAAAATACAAAAAGAAAAATTAGTAAATAAACGAGATTCTTTTGCACAGGGTCGTAGATTTAGTAGTGTTAGAAGAAGCTTAGAATATAATATCCAGAAATACCAGCAACTGATTAGTTTAAGGGATTTTTTTATTAGGTTGAAAAAGAAATCATCGGGTTGGTATACTAAAAATCATAGTAATCGCAAAGGTAAAGCTATAAGTTCTGTGATTAATTATTTACAGACTTGTATAGATAACTATTACTTCCCGAGTCAATATGACTTAGAGTGTATTTTTAGGGGCACGTTAACTGTTTGTGCTGTAGTTAGAGGAAAAAATTTGCCTAATCAATTATCCAAGGATAATATCACGATGACTAAAACAGCGAAGGGTATTTTCTCTTTTGATGTAGTACCAAATAATAAATTAGCGTTTGAGATCGACGGATTAAGCTTAGACTGGGTAAGAGAGGCTAGGAAGATTGGGAGCGACAGAAGTAAGTACATGGTTTTTTTAAATAAACTAGAGGGTTGGAATCCTGACTTTAACGTTAGCAAATTATATACAAATAAAGAGAATTATTATAAATTAGTTGAAGAAGCCATAGCTTCTAGTCAGTAAGTATTGCTGTGAGGTTTAGTACGGGAAAATACCAATTTATTATTTTTTATTACGAAACTTATTGATTTTAAACACAGTAGTGATAAGCTTTTTTTAAAAAAAAATGAGCTAAAAACTTGATAGATAAAAAAATAACAGACATTTTCAAAAAAATAATGTCAGAGTTTTATGTAAGTAGAACTTGTGATAGAGGTATAACAGATGAGTACAATCATCTTTATTCTAAAAGAGAAACTCCTTACCTACATGATAGACAAATACTTGGAGTTGAAGAAAAAAACTCAGTTCTTACTGATAAATTTTATTTCCATAATGATGAATACGCGGCAAAAGTATACGAGTGGGAAAGAGATGATATAAGTAAAGCTTATGAGTCTTTAAAAAAAGCAGGATATTCTAACTGTAGGCTTCAAGCGTTGTTTTTATCACTTAACCTTAGAAAACATTATGAACATGTTTTTGTTACTGACTCTAGAGATCCTGTACATAGTTTTGTTGTTGTTAAACAAAAAGTAGGATGGGTGTTACTAGATCCGTGGATAGGTTTTATTAGTAAGCTTCCTAACGTTCTTGATAATATAAGTCCCGATATAATTGCAGACTCTACTGAAATCATATTCTCAGATAAGTTCCTTACTAGAGAAAATGGGATAAAACAAATATCACAAGAAGGAAAGAAAATTGTTTACTTTGTAAAGGAGCTTTGCATTGAGAATCCTTTGTTTAGAAATGATCTTAAAACGGTCTTTAAAGATATCAAAGAAGAAATGTTTATTAATGAAATTGACAATATAACATTATTAGCTACTAAAATTACATTTGCACATTTTGATATAGAAAAAAAAGGGTTTGAACGTACTTCCCCAGTTGACCAATTAACAAAAAATAAAAGATCTTATGATTTTCTTTTTTATAAAAAAATTTGTATCAGAAATAGGTTAGCATATGCTCTTTTAAATTATATTAAAGAACGAGAACAAAAGGGTAGCTATACATCTTTGTTTAATACAGGTTTTTCTAAGGATGATAAAATAAGGGCAGCTAAAAAACTTTTATGTATGTTATTTAATTCTAATAAGTTTCTATCAGAAGGAGAGTCTCCACCATTTATTTTATCTCCACAAGAGAAGGCGGCATTGCTTCAGGGAGATTTGGGAAAAAAGATAAAAAGTATAGTACTTAATAGCGAAATGGATGCCATCGCCTTATTAGAAATAATTTTTTATGATAGAAGTTTGGATGAATTAATAAAACAAAAGTTTCAGCAAGATATAAATGGGTAGGACTTATTCTTATTATCTGATTTATCAATTATTAGTAAGTATTAAAACCTATTTAAAATCTTTAAGTGTTATTTCAAAAGATAGTGCCTGGTTAGGACCTATTGCAGCTGGAGCTCTGCTGCCATAAGCTACTTTGGGAGCACAGTATAATATAATAGTGGAGCCAACTGGTATTTCTGGTATAGCATCTTTCCAGCATTGAATTAAGTTTGTTAGCGGGAAAGTAGCGTTATCACTTGAATCAAAAGTAGGACCTATTAGTTTAGCTTGTTTAACTGAGTCTAACTTGGAGTTATCTTTCCGGTAAGCTACGATAGGGGTAGTTCCTTTGTATGCTATCGTTACTTGACTATCAGAGTTTGGTTTTTTACCATTTCCTTGTTTTACAATTTGATAATAAACATCATCATTAACTTTTATTATATTATTCATTTTAGAGATTTGTTCTATAAAAGCAGATGAATTGGTTTGATTTTCTTTAGCTACACCAAGTTGTCTTTTTATTATTTTGTCTTTTAGAGAGTCTATATTTTCTTGTATTTGCTCTTCAGACAATTTGGGCTTTTTATTTGCCATAGCATCTTTAAATCCAGCTATAGTTTGCTCATCGTTTAAAATAAAGTCTTGCTTAGCAATACCAGATCCGATTTGGTATCCTACTGTATAGCTAGCATTTGCAGGCATTTCAAGTGTAATAGGTTTAACCTGTTTTACTGTAACTTTAGCTGTAGGTAGTGTAGTATCTTTTGGGGAAACTGTCACTGATGGTGCCGTTTTATCAGTTTGTTCTACAGTGCTTGTGTCGTTACTACTAGTGGTAGAACATGAGCTAATAGTTAGCCCTATTAGTGAGTAGGATATAATAGTAACAATTTTTTTGAGTTTCATTTTGTACTCCTTATCTTTGTATGTCATTTTTTGTTATATTAAAAAAATCAAAAAGCTCTTTATCTAGCATTTGTGATGGTGAAATGTTAGACAGAGCTTTAAATAACACATTTTTTCTTTCTGGGTTATTTTTTTCCCATTTGTTAAGCATATCTTTAATAAAGACTCTTTGCAAATTATCTTGTGAACCGCAGAGGTTACATGGAATGATAGGAAAATTTTTTAACTTTGAGTATTCTGTAGTTTCTTCTTCAGTTACAAAAGCTAATGGACGAATTACAATATTACGTTTATCATCACTAAGTAGCTTTGGTGGCATAGCTTTGATAGAGCCATTATAAAAAAGATTTAGAAAAAAAGTTTCTATTATATCATCACGATGGTGACCTAGAGCTATTTTAGTAATTCCATGCTCTTGCGCAAAGTCATATAAGATGCCTCTGCGCATCCTAGAGCATAACCCACAAGTGGTTTTACCTTCTGGAATTACTCTTTTTACAACACTATAGGTATCTCGCTCTATAATGTGAAAATCTATCTTTTTCTCTTTAAGATAATTTGGTAAAACATCTTCAGGAAAATTAGGCTGCTTTTGATCTAAGTTTACTGCGATGACATCAAATTTAATAGGCGCTTTTTGCTGTAGTAGTAACAGCATTTCTAGTAGGCAATAGGAATCTTTGCCTCCAGATAAACAGGCCATAATTTTATCACCATCTTCAATCATATTATACTGATTAATAGCCTGGGCAGTTTTTCGTAATATTTGTTTTTCTAGCTTTTTAAGGCTTTGCTTATCGTTATTCATAATAGTCTTCTAAAGTAGCTTGTTTTATATCATTAGGTATCTTTTCTAATCTAGCTGTTTTTAAGTTATAACATGCTAGTTTGGAGTATGCTGTTGTGACAATTCTGTCATTTCCTAGTATCCTTATTTCATATTTAAACTCTATACTTGCTGCTCCAATTCTAGATACATACTGCGTTACCTCAATTGTATTTGGGTGTAATAGGGGGTACATATATTTGCAGCTTTGTTCAGCTACAACAAATTGGATAGAGTTTTCTATGCTCCAATTAATAAGTTTTTTAAAAGCATAAACCCATTGTGTGCGAGCTTCTTCAAAATAATCAAAATATTTTCCATTATTTACATGGCCGTTTTTATCCGTATCTGACCAACGTATATTTATTGTTTTTTTGAAAGGCTGTTTATTCATAAATTTCCTAGAATAAGTAAGATAATAGTGGCTTACCAGGGATCTTACAATTTTGTAATTGAGTAGAGTATTTTTGTGCTATATCAGCTGTTTTTCTAGCATAGTTCTTTAAGAAAGAGTTGTTTTTGTGGGTACCATTTTTATATCCACCAATACCTTCATGGTAGGCTAAATACAAGTGATAGGCATCAGTTTTACTAATACCTGTTTTATTATGTACATTATTTAAATACCAGCCTATAAAATCTACAGCATCAGAAAAGTTTGACCTTGAGACAAAAGATTGCTGAGTTTCTTTTTTATAATGATCCCAAGTACCATCAAGAGCTTGGGCATACCCATATGCTGTTGAAGCTCTACCTACTGGTATGAAACCAAAATAGTAATTCATAGAAGGTTTAGCATCTGCTCTAAAAGAGGATTCTTGGCGAAGAAAAGCCATTTGAATATTAAGAGGTACTCCCCATCTATTGTATGAGTCAATCATATCGTAATACCAATTAGGATATTGATGGATTATACTACAAGCATTATTTATATTTTTAGGTTGTTCAGTCGCACAAGAGTTAAGTATACCTAATATAGTAGTTACTGATATGATCTTAAATATTTTTTTCATTTATAAATGCCTATAAAAAACATCAACTACTTTATCTTGAAACCTACGAGCATTATACCTATCAGAAGCCTTAAGATCATTAAGCATAATAGAAAAGCTTATACGATGATTTTTCTCTGTAAGGACATAGCCTGCAAGAGTGGAAACTCCAGCTAGAGTGCCTGTTTTAGCATGTACTTTACCTAGTAATTTGTCCCCCATTCTATATGATATAGTTCCGCTTATCCCAGATGCTGGTAAGTAACTGTAGAATTTTTGACCAATAGAGCTATTGTATGTTTTAGTTAAAAAATTAACCATAAACTGGGCTGTAACTCTATCAAGGTGTGATAGTCCTGAGCCATCATACATGGTTAATGCCGAAGTATCTAGATTAAGCTTATCATAAAGAATTTCTTGAACTGCAGCTGTTCCTGCATTAGTTGAGCCTATGCCTTTTTGCTTTAGACCAATAGTGTTTAATATCGTTTCAGCGTATAGATTGTCGGAGTGTTTAAGTGTTTGGTCGATAAAACTACCTATAGTTGTAGAACTTATGCTTAATTGTTCAGTATTTCCTGGTGGTATTGAAGTTGTTATAGCTATTTTGTTATGTTTAATTCCATTAGTGTTTAAAAAATCATCAACGGTATTTAATGTTTTTAAAGCAGGATTTTTAATAGCTAATTTGAACATTTTTTCTGCAGCACGAGATAAGTAGCCTCTAATATATAAAACGTTATCATCGTTCATGGAAATAATAGTAGGTTCTGCTGAATTAGTATATTTAGCGGTATTTTTGACTGTGATATTGCTGGCATTGCTAAGTGTGATAACACGAGTTGTTAAACTATTTGGATTCTTGGCTAGTTTTACTACTGTACAATTTCTGTTTATAGTAAAACTTGAAGCAGGTGCTCCATAACAAAAAGTACTATCCTCTTTTGTCCACCCTTCTGGGATATATGGTCCTGAAAAATTGCCAACAAGATATACATCTCCTGTTATTTGTGTTATTTCCTTAGTAGTTTTTATTTGTTTTATTAAAGATGATAGTTGTCCTCCAGTTAAAGCAGGGTTGCCTGAGAACTTTATATATAGATCGCCATGTAAAATATGACCTTTTACTTTGTTGCTAGAGTAGTTAACTGTCGTTGTAAACGTAAAACTATCAGGTATAGCAAATAATGCAGCTACCATAGTAAAAACTTTATTATTACTAGCAGGTTTCATTGGTCTATTTTGGCCATAAGCGTATAAGTTTGCACCAGAAATTGTATTTTGGGTAGCTATACTTATTTTTACATCAGTAAGGCCATATTCCTTTACTAAATATTGTATTTCACTACGAGCTGTTGCTGCATAAGTGCTGCAGAAACTTATAAAAGTTAAGAATATAAGAAAAAGTAGTCTAAAATGTTTATTTAAAATCAAAGTTATAAACCATGCAGTTTTTAGATTTATAGTTTCAAATAATATCATTTTAAAGACTGTAAATACAGATGATTGTTATGTTTACCTTATTAAAATTACCTTATTAAAAAAAGCAAAGTAGAAAATTATGCATAGAATGATTTTTTTATTTGCTATTATTTACGACCTAAGGATGAAATTTTGGTAGGATGCTGGCAATGAGCCAGATGTTAATTAGAGATTGGTTTAATCTAAGTCTTCTATCTGCTCAAGTAAAGATAATATATCATTAGCTTCTTCGTTAATTGAGGAGATTTCTTCAAATGACATACATAAAGATGTGTTCATACTAATATTTTGGTTTTGCATAACATCGTTATACTTTCTTTGAAGCTCACCAGGAGCTACACCGAATATCTTTTGAAGCTCAGGGTTTAATTGAGAATTTGTTCCATTAACAGGTTTTTCCCATTTACGGTGCCCTGTAATTGGATTTGTTAAAGATGTGCCCATACTAATATTTTGGTTTTGCATAGCATCGTTATACTTTCTTTGAAGCTCACCAGGAGCTACACCGAATATCTTTTGAAGCTCAGGGTTTAATTGAGAATTTGTTCCATTAATAGGTTTTCCCATTTACGGTGCCCTGTAATTGGATTTGTTAAAGATGTGTTCATACTAATATTTTGGTTTTGCATAGCATCGTTATACTTTCTTTGAAGCTCACCAGGAGCTACACCGAATATCTTTTGAAGCTCAGGGTTTAATTGAGAATTTGTTCCATTAATAGGTTTTTCCCATTTACGGCGTCCTGTAGTTGAGTTAATTAAAGAAGATTCTACCATTTTTTTAAGCTGATGGTGGTTTTGAGAAAGTTGCATGATGTTTTCTAAATACTCTGTTTGGAGATTAGTATTTTGCGAAATCTGTAATTCTTGTAATAAATCTAGAGATTCATTTGATAAGCATAGAGATGTTATAGCTGTATCTCTGATTTCAGTTATAGAATAAGATAAATTCACTGAGCTATTAGGATCATTAATAAGAAGAGAATCATCTATTAATCGAGATTCTCCTAAAGTGGATTTACCCATATTTTTGAGCCATTGATTTTGGTTATAATGTATAGAATTATTATTTGAGCTATCATAATCGTTAAAAATTTGACTTTTATTTACAAAGTCAGGTATAGAGTTACTATCGTTAAGGTTTTGACTTTTATTGATGAGGCTAGAGTGATTTAAATCATTTGTTTTAATGATCCATTTTTTTCTTTCAACGATTCCTTTATTCGATGATATAAAGCTACTTGTTTTAGCTGGAGTGATAGAATTTATAGAGATATCATTAGTATTTTTTTGCTTTTCTCTAACTAAGAGGTTATTTATAATCTCAAGAGATCTTTTTTTAGTCTTCCCGAAGAATATTTCATTAATGTTTAATGATGAGATAGAGGTTTTATTTTTGATGTACAAACTCAATAATTATATAAGAGGTTCATAAGCTTCAGTTTGTAGGTTTTTAAGGTAACCCTCGCTTCTAATTTCTCTAATAGTAAGCGCTTTTGACTGTGGCAGCTGTGTTAGTAAATTCTCAATTTTTTGTTGTTGTTTTTGTTGTTGGATTAGTTTATTAGACATCGAATTACCCTCTAAATACTTTTTGTTACACTTAAAACTTGATTTGATTATATGAGTTAATAGTATTTTTTTATATATGACTAATTTGATAACGTTTAAGTATTTTAGATAAGGGACTGTTGCAAACTAAAATTATATGACTCTAATTGTGTTAAAAAAAATATTCCCATAAAACACTTCGAAAACCTAGTTAGTAAACGAGAAATTGTGTCTAATGATGTTTAATTATAATAGTAGCTAATTGTTTAAAAATCTTACTATATACAGAATTTTTCCTCATTGCTAAAAATATTTCTCTTTTGAAATTCGGATCATTTATCGCTAAATAACTTATATTCTCCATTTGAGTACAAGCTATTTCTGGTATAAGGGTTATGCCTTCATCGATGGACACCATTTGACGTAAAGTTTCTAAACTACTTCCTTTAAAATTAATATTGTTATATTTGTTTAATGAGCATAGTTTTAGAGTCTGATCTCTAAGACAATGTCCTTCATCAAGAATCATAAGATTTTGTTTTATAATTTCAGCTATAGATAACTTCTTTTTTTTAGAAAGTTTATTTGTACTTGCTACAGCTACAAAAAACTTATCATCAAATAGTTTTTTGGATATAAATTGATTGTGATCTATAGGATCAGCAAATAAGGCAAAATCTAATTTTCCTTGTTCAAGCATACTTACGAGGATATCGGTTTTTTCCTCAACCACAGAGATACTTAAATTAGGTATTTGCTGTTTTATAGATGGTAAAAGTTTTGGCATGATATAGGGGCATATGGTGGGAAAAGCTCCTATAGAGACACTAATTTTACTGCCCTTTAAATACATGCTAGCTATTTTATTTAAGTTTTTCACCTCATCAATTATTTTATAGGCTTGAGTAATTATTTTTTCGCCAGCTTGTGTAGTAAATACTTGTTTTGTACCTCGCTCGAATATTTGTATATCCAAGTACTCTTCAAATTTTTTAATTTGCATACTCAATGCTGGTTGGCTTACAAAACATTTTTCAGATGCTGTAATAAAGCTTTTAGTTTCGTATACTGCTATTATGTATTCTAAGGTTCTAGTATTCATATAAGCAAAACTTATTACAAACATAACTTTTATATATTTTACAACTGGTGTATTTGTAATACAATAAACCTTGTATCTAATAACGTCGGAGAATGAAAAATGATAAAACGAGTACCTAATGTAACTTTCAAAATAAGAGTTAGAGATGAAAGTATAGGTGGTTCAAACCCATTTAGATGGCAAGATTTAACTACTTCAGAGATTTTTAATAACAAAAGAGTGATTGTGTTTTCACTTCCTGGAGCATTCACACCAACTTGTTCTACATATCAATTACCAGGTTTTGAAAACAACTTCGATAAATTTAAAAAGCTTGGAATCGATGAAATTTATGTTTTGTCTGTGAATGACTCGTTCGTAATGAATAAATGGGTTGAGTTCCAAAAGATTAAAAATATTAAACCAATTCCTGATGGAAATGGTGAGTTCACTGCAGCTTTAGATATGCTTGTAGATAAAGAAAACCTTGGTTTTGGTAAAAGATCATGGAGGTATGCTATGGTGGTAAATAATGGTGAAATTGAGAAATTTTTTGTAGAACCGGGGAAATGCAATAATTCAGAAGATGACCCATATGGCGAGACTTCTCCAGAGAATTTACTAAAATATTTAGAGTCTAAGTAATTTATGGCTAAAAAAGTTGTTCTAATCGGTGCTACAGGAGTGATAGGCTCAGCAACGTATAAAACTTTAGTTGAAGCTGGCTTTGATGTTATTTCTGCCAGTTTCTCTGGAAAAGGTTCTGATTACAAAGTTGATATACAGGATACAAACTCCATTTGTGCGTTATTTGAACAGATAGGAAGTTTTGATGCTCTTGTATCGACTACAGGTAAAGTCGTATTTAAGGATATACGCCTGTTGGAGCAAAAAGATTGGGATTTAAGTTTATCTAATAAGCTTTTAGGCCAGGTAAATTTAGTCCAAATTGGTGCAAGATATGTTTCAAAAGGAGGATCCTTTACACTTACCTCAGGAATATTAAACGTACAACCAATAGCTAATGGTACTATAGCTGCAACTATAAATTCTGCTCTAGAAGGGTTTGTTAAGGCAGCTTCACTTGAATATACAGATTTCCGTATAAACATTGTTAGCCCTACTGTTGTTGAAGAAGCTTTAGAAAAATATGCACCATTTTTTGTTGGATTTAAACCTGTTAAGGCTAGTAATGTAGCAAATGCTTATCTAAAATCTGTTGCTGGTATTGCTGATGGTGAAGTTATAAAAGTCGGTTTTTAATTACTCGTCCCTAGAAAAGTTTGAAATGGTTTATTTAAACCTTTTAAGATGTTATTATGATTCTAGTTTTATTTTGTAATAGATTTATTTTGTTAGGTTTTAAGTCTTTAAAATTTTTTGGTATATTTGTGGGAGTCTTATCAGGCGTGCTGTGGGGCCTTAATGATGTATATATCAATATTTTTAGTATTAAAATAGGAATCCTATCAACAGGATTGTTAACTATAATTTTTTCTTTACTCTTAGCTGCTGTGCAAGATACTTCATCTTGTTTGGCTATATTTGGATACCATTATTTTAGTTCTCCCAAAATTTTTTTCACTAGAATTAAATCTTTAAAAAAAATCTTCTGGTTACTGTGTCTAGCGGCTATTTTCGCTGGACCTCTAGGAATGGTTGCTGGTATAGTTGGTATATCATATGCTGGGCCTATTTACGCTGGTGTTGTCACTTCATGTTACCCGATAGTAGCTCTTGTTTTAGCAATATTTTTTCTAAAAGAAAAACCAACAAACTTAAAAATACTTGGCATAGTGCTATCAGTCTTGGCTGTTATATTCATATCAATTGCTGGCGGGCGTCATGGAGGTGGTAAGACACTAATTGGCATTATGTTTGCTCTTTGTGCAATGCTTGGGTGGGGGCTAGAATCAATTTTATTTTCATTGGCCTTAAAAAAGGCTACTGAAGGTCATAGTTCATTTTTATTAGCTACAAGACAGTTTTGTTCAGCAATATCTTATTTGGTTTGCTTAATCTTTATTTGTATATTTTTTCCTTTAGAATTTTTAAAGGTGGTGGAAAACTTTTTCATGATAAAAATACTTATCATATGTGTGATGTCTGCTATGGCATCATATATCGCTTATTATTATGCTATAAAGCGTATAGGAGCAAGTCTAGGAACTACTTTTAATGCTACATTTATTTTTTGGGCAGGTGTTTTTAGTATAATTTTTCACCTTGAGAAAGTAACTGTGAACTTTATTATTTGGGGTATTGTGCTTATTATAGGTATTTATTTTGCGACTAAAGGGACTATCAAAAATTTTAAATTAGCTCATTAGCTTTTGATAAGCTAGCTTTTATGATATATTAGGAAAAGAAGTTTTAAAGGTGTGAAAGGGGTTTATTTTGGACTTTTGGCTGATTATAGGAGTTTTTCTTGTTCTAAGTATTTATCTAACAGTAGAAAACATTATCCATAATATAAGTGTTAGGAGTATCCCGATACGTATTCATGTGAATGGTACTAGGGGTAAATCAAGCGTTGCTAGATTAATAGCAGCTGGGGTGCGTGCTGGAGGCCATAGGACTGTTGCGAAAACTACAGGAACTTTAGCTAGGTACATAAATGTTGATGGTTCAGAAACTCCAGTTTTTAGAATAGGTTTTAGTAATATAGCTGAGCAAGTAAAAATAATGTTTAAAGCAAAAAGAGCTAAAGCTGATGCTATAGTTATAGAATGTATGGCACTTCAACCATTATTACAATCTTTATGTGAGCTAAAATTAGTTAAAGCTACACATGGCGTACTTACTAATGCTAGACCTGATCATTTAGATGTGATGGGTCCAACAGAAAGAGATGTTGCAAAAGCTTTAGCTGGGGCAGTTCCTGTAAAGGCAAAATATTTCACAGCTGAAGATGTGCATGTTGATTTTTTCAAATATGCATGTAAAGATAGGGGAAGTGAACTTATAGTTGCTACTGCTACTGATGCTGAGAAAATAACAGATGAAGAAATTAATAAGTTTGTATATTCTGAGTTTAAAATTAACGTAGCTTTGGCATTAAAAGTGACAGATGATTTGGGGATACCAAGAGAAGTAGCTTTAAAAGGTATGTGGGAAGCAACCCCTGATCCTGGAGCTATGACAGAGTATAATTTTGATATTAAAGGCTCTGAAATGAATTTTGCTAATGCTTTTGCTGCAAATGATCCAGTTTCAACTAAAATGCTTTGGGATAAGCTTTATAGTAAGTATGAGAATTGTGATAAAAAAGTTTTAGTTGTCAACTGCCGAGAGGATAGAGAGGATAGGTCTAAACAGATAGCAGAAGCTATACTTGATTGGCAAGTTCCAAACTTGGTTGTTCTTATTGGAACAGGTACAGAAGTTTTCACTTCTTTCTATAAAAAATATGCAAAATCACTTAATAAAAAGAGATCTCAAGTTATCATTTGTGAAGACAAGCAACCTCTTGAAATTCTTGAAAAAGTACACGAAACTCAAGAAGCTAACTCATACATACTTGTTGGAGTTGGTAATATTAAAGATATCGGAATGAGTTTAGTAGATTTTTGTGATAAAAGTCATAAAGAGAAGCATGGTTTATAAATACGGTTTGTTTTAAAAAATTGTACATTTAATAGGAGAAAATATGGATCCATTAACTCTCTCTATAGGGATAGGTTTGATTGTTGGACTAGTCTTTGTGTCACTTTTAGGTTTATCTACAGGTGGTATGGTTGTGCCAGGTTATTTTGCTTTAGAAATGGGGGCACCAGATAGAGTCATATTGACTATAGTTATTTCGATAGTGATTTTTGGAATAGTTAGGTTGATGTCTAAATTTATGATTATTTATGGTAGAAGAAGAATTGCTATTACAGTACTTTTATCTTTTATATTAGGGACTATATGTAATAGTATATTGTCTGAATATATGACTTCTAGTTTTTATTTCGATAATATAAAAGTTATAGGTTATATTATACCTGGCCTTATTACTTTATCTATAGATAGACAAGGTCTTATTGAGACTATAGGTTCATTATTAATAGCGTCTGTTATTATTCGTTTGTTACTGATAGTGTTGATTGGCCCTCAAATAGTAGGAATATAAATAATGAAAAATATGTATTGGCATCGTAAATATTTGTCGCGTTATATAATATTGTTTTTAAGTGCATTCATGATAATTTCTTTATATATAGTAGAGAAAAATTTAGTCATCGAAACTAAAGGCTACACTCAAAAATTACAAGCAGCAGAGACCAGCAGTCAAGCTTTTAAACTTACACAAAACTTTTTTATGTCTAAAGGTTACTTATGTAAAGGTGTCGGTGATGTGACTTGTACTGGCTTGGTAGGTTTATCAATGACAGAAATTACTACTGATTCTGGCGATTTATATTCTAAAAGGTCTTCTGTTAATCCAAATATCGCAGCGATATTTGTTAGCTGGTTGAATGAGTTAGATCTTAAAAAAGGTGATCTTGTTGCTGTTCAAGAAACTGGATCATACCCTGCTTTAGATATTGCTATGTTATCAGCAATTAAAACTTTAGAACTTAAGCCTTTAATTATATTTTCAGCTGGTTCTTCCCAATATGGGGCTAATAGGCCTAATTTTACATGGTTAGATATCTATCATAATTTGGTAGAAAAAGGTATGTTTGATTATCCAATTTTAGGAGCAACATTAGGGGGCTCTAGAGATAATGGTTATGGTATGACTCCTTCAGCGATTTTAAAATTAAATGACGCAATCAAGAGAAATGGTTATGAAACTATCAATGTCCCATATAAAGATGCCACGAATACTTCTGTAGAAACGCGTTTGAAAATGTATAAAGAAGCTGCTGGTGATGAAAAAATTAAAGCATATATAAATGTTGGCGGTAATATGGCGTCTATAGGACTTAAACAAATTAAGCCAGAATCAGAAAAAGAAGATAAAGATAATAAAGAAAAATCTGCAAACACTAAATCTAATGAACAAGAAGATAGGTTTGTTAAGTTACATAGTTTTCCTTCTGGTGTAGTGAAAGATTTGCCTACTGAATATAAAAATATTAATTCTGTTGCAGTAAATTTCTTAAAAGAAGGTATTCCAGTAGTTAACATAAGAGATATAAACTCATCTATTATTAAAAAGTATGGATTAGCATATAACCCAATAGGAGTTATTCCTCCGGGGCAAGGGGCAGCTTTTTCACAAAAAAATTATAACTCGACTCTAGCAATTATTTTATTGATAATAGACATAAGTTTAGTTGTTGGGATGGCTATAATTTCAAGAAAATATTTAATTTCTTATAAAACAAAGTAGAGTTGTAATTGCTTTGATTATCAAATCGATTTATCATCTATAACATTAATATATATTATTTATTTTATTATGTTTTGTTTTTATGAACTTAATAGGCTTATCTCTAAGTATCTTCCTGACCTAGAACGTTTAAAAATAGCAGAAGCTTTTATTTTTGGGGCAGATGCTCATGAGACTCAAGTACGTAGTTCTGGAGAGCCATATTTTACTCATCCTGTTGCAGTAGCTTGTATTTTAGCAGAAGTAAGAATGGATGTTGACACTATTATAGCAGCGCTACTTCATGATGTTGTTGAAGATACAGAGCATACGCATCAGGAAATACAAGAGCTTTTTGGCTCTAAGGTATCACAACTTGTTGAAGGAGTTACTAAATTAACCCAAATTAGACATAAAAATATAGCAGAACAACAGGCAGAAAATTTTCGGAAAATGCTTTTATCTGTAACAAAAGATGTCCGAGTTATATTTATTAAATTAGCTGATAGATTGCATAATATGCGTACCTTGGCACCACTTAAGCCAGAAAAGAAAAGAAGGATTTCACAAGAAACTTTAGACGTGTTTGCTCCTATCGCTCATAGGTTAGGTATTAATACTCTTAAAGAACAATTAGAGACTCTTGCTTTTCAGGGAATGTACCCTTATAGATACCACATTTTAGATGAAAAAGTTAAAAAGGTAGAAAAAAATAAAGAAAAAGTATTTTATCAAGTTAAAGAAACTTTGGTAGATAAGTTAGGGGAGTTGGCATCTAAAGATAGCATAAAAGCACGTAAGAAAACAATTTATAGTATATATAATAAGATGCGTAAAAAAGGTATTTCTTTTGAGGAAATAATGGATATGTATGCTTATAAAGTGATAGTTCCTAGTCGTATTGACTGCTATGTAGCTTTAGGAAAAATTCATGAACTGTATAAGCCGATACCACAACGCTTTAAAGACTATATAGCAACCCCTAAGGCTAATGGTTATAGATCATTACATACTGTTGTCTTAGGACCTTATAATATACCGTTAGAAATACAGATTAAAACACTACAGATGGATCGACAAGCAGAATATGGTATAGCAGCTCATTGGAGCTATAAGATAGGCGAAAAAACTGATAAAGCTATACAAAGGTGGCTCAAGAAAATATCAGATATTAACGTTTATACAGCCAGCTCTGTAGAATTTTTAGAAAATGTTAAAACAGATATGTTTAATAATGATGTTTTTGTTTTTACTCCGCAAGGAGAGATAGTTGAATTACCCCAGAATTCTACATGTATAGATTTTGCTTATTATATTCACACGGATGTAGGTAATAAATGTGTAGCTGCGAGAGTTAATAGAAAAGTAGTATCTCTTAATTACCGTCTAAAACAAGGAGATAACATAGAAATTGTAACTTCAGCAGTAGCTGACCCTAATCCCGCTTGGTTGGATTTTGTTGAAACTGGTAGAGCTAAATCAGCAATTAAAGATTTTCTAAAACAGCAATATAAGAATGTTAATTACATTACAGGTAAGGAGTTTGTTGAGAGCAAATTACAAGAACATAATATTGACATTAAAAGTATTCCTAATGGAATTATTAATGGCGCTTTATTTAATTATGAGGGTATAGAAACTGTAAATAGATTTTACCTGGATACTGGCTTAGGGTTAATAGATCCTACTAATTTTATTGAGTTTATAGCTAAGTATGTAGATGATATTCAACATTCGTATAGTAAATCCTCAGCATCAAAAGTGCAAATCAGATACGGAGATGACCAGCGTATAGCTGAGTGTTGTTTGCCTCTGCCTGGTGATGAAATAAAAGCAATAGTAACACAAGATAATATAGAGGTTCATAGAAGTAGCTGTAATGAATTATATAATATACTTAAAAGGGAGGGCATTAAACAGATACAAGCAGAATGGTCTGTAAATAATGATGATGAGCCTAGTTTTAGAGCTAGGATTGCTGTAACCTTAAAAAATATTCCTGGAGCAGTTGCTAAACTTACCACGACTTTAGCCAGAGAAGGCATAGATATTCGTAGTCTTGACATGATGTCTATTGATAATAAACAAGCTAAGCTTTCAGCTATAGTGGTAGTGCGTAATAGAAGAGAGCTTTATTTATTACTACGTTTAACTAGAAAATTAGATGTGACAATAAATGTAGAAAGAATACTGAATAAGTAAATAGTAATTATTTACTCTTAACGTATTAATTTTAATAAATTATAGATTTTCTATTATAAGGATCATAAGGTTTTTGAATAATGGGGTTAGATATTTTTCCTTTAAAATCTCCAGTTGATATTTTTGGAGTTATACTTTTAATAATTTTTACTTCGAGTCTTTTATCTAGGTTTTTGAGATTACCTAATATAATTAGTTTAATAATTGCTGGAGTTATAATTGGACCTTATGGTTTTAATATTCTTGACCAAAGTTTAGCAGTAACTATATTTGCAAAAACAGGTTTAATATACATTATGTTTTTAGCTGGATTTGAGCTTGATGTTACAGATTTTAGAACTAATAAAAATAAGATTATTGCTTTTGGGTCGCTTACCTTTTTAATCCCTTTTATTTTGGGTTTTATAGTATTTAGTTACTTTTTTAATTTTAGTTTTCAATCTGCAGTTTTAACAGCGGTTATATTTTCAACTCACACATTAATAGCGTATCCTTTAATAACTAATTTCCCGAAGAAAAATATAATTTCAGTAGTTGTTGGTGGAACGGTGATTACAGATACTATAGTACTTTTTATATTAGCATTTTTTACTAACATAAAGCATCAATTTATTAATGTTACTATATGGTCAGTGCTTTTTACTTTAGCACTCTATTTTATAACATTCATATTAGTAATTTTTATTTTAGTCCCTTTTATTTCTAGAGTTTTTTTAAATAGGTTTTCAAACCAGAAAAGCTTAGTGTATATATTCGTTTTATTAATAGTTTTTGCTTCAGCGATCTTTGCTGAGAGTATGGGTATGGATATTATTATTGGAGCATTCTTTGCTGGTTTGGTTTTAAGTAATTTCTCAAATAAAATTGAAATAGTCAAACAAGACATATATTTTATTGGTAATACGCTTTTTATCCCGGTATTTTTAATAAGTATAGGAATGATGTTTGATTATAAAATTATTTTTAAGATGGGGTTGACCTTAACATTTTCTTTTATTGTAGTGGCGATATTTAGTAAATGGTTGGTCGCTAAATTGGTAAAAATTATGTTTAACTTTAAAAACGAAGATCAGATTATTATATTCGGTTTAAGCAGCTCTCATGCTGCAGCTGCTCTGGCTGTTGCATTGATAGGTTATAATATTGGCGTCCTTAATATATATATACTTAATAGTACTATACTTTTGATATTAATAAGCTGTCTGTTATCTTCATTAATTATTTCAAAAATGATGAAAAAATATGGTTAAGTAGTCAGATAATTAGAGATTAGTTCTGGCATTAAAAGCATGTAATAGAGTTTGTTGGTCTAGGTATTCAAGCTCACTACCAAATGGCACCCCAAATCCAATTCTAGAAATTATTATATTTTTACCTATAATCTGTGATATGAAATGAGCAGTAGTTTCCCCCTCAACTGTAGGGCTAATTGCTAGTATAATTTCATTTATATTTCTTGATGCTATAATCTTTTCTAATAAATCTAGTTTTAACTCTTTAGGTCCTATACCATCTAGGGGAGAAATTCTTCCATTTAAGATAAAATATTTTCCTTTAAAAGTATTAGCATCTTCTATGGCAACGAGATCTAGCAAGTTTTCTACTATACATAGTTTAGAGTTATCACGTTTAGAGTCACTACATATTTCACATATTTCATTTTCAGTTAGAGCTTGACAGTATTTACAGTTAGTAATACTTTGGGTAGCCTCTATAAGAGATTTAGCTATGTCAATAGCTGTTTCAGGCGATTTACTTAATAAATGTAAAGCCAGTCTTTGTGAGGTTTTTTTACCAATAGTAGGAAGCTTTCTTAAAGACTCAATAACAGCTGTAATTTTTGGAGAGAATATTTTATTGTTCATTTCGTTTAAAATTTTCTTATTAAAATGGAAATTTCATTCCATCAGGTAGGTTTATTCCAGCATCTTGAGCCATTTTCTGTAGATCGGTAGAAGAATTTACCTCAACTTTTTTAACAGCACTATTCACAGCCGCTGCTATTAGATCTTCTAGCATTTCTTTATCTTCGTTCAAAAGACTTTGATCTATATTTACAGATTTAACGTCATGTTTACCAGTCATAACTACTTTTACTAATCCAGCCCCTGCTTCTCCTGTTACTTCTATGTTTTCACGTTCTTGTTGAGCTTTTTTCATTTGCTCCTGCATTTTTTGTGCTTGTTGCATTAATTTAGACATATCAAAATTCATTTTTAAATCCTTAAATAGTTACTTAACATAAAACTTCTTTCACACATTCTAATATCTGTTCACTAGAGTTCTTTATCAATGCTTTTTTTGCATTATTTGATAAGTTTTTTAACTTACTACGATCTTCAGTTAGGGGTTTAATTATACTTATTAATTTTTCTAAATCTATCTGATCTTGTCTAATACAAAAACCAGCATTACTTTTTACAATAATTTGAGCATTAAAAAACTGATGGTCATCAACTGCAGACGGAAATGGTATAAATATAGTTGGTAACCCGGCAATAGCACATTCAGATACTGTAAGAGCGCCGGCTCGACAAATCACTAAATCTGCCCATTTATATGCTGCTGCCATATCAACTATAAATGCAGAAATTTCTTTGATGTTTTCTTGAGGTATATTAGCATAATTAGCATGTGTTTGCTCAAACAAAGAGGCTCCTGTTTGATGCCACACTTTAATATTTATATTATGCTTTTTAGATTCTAATATTAGTTTAGGTATAATATCATTTATAGCTTTTGCACCTTGACTACCACCTAGTACTAAAATCCTTAGTTCTGGATGAGAGAAGTTTTTTTCTAGGTTGTTAAGGTTTAGAATATCTTTTCTTACTGGGTTACCAACGATTTTTGTTCTTGCTAGCTGTTTAGAATTAAAGTAGTTTTTTATATTATCAATATCAAATGCTAGACATATTTTATCTGCTAATTTTGCTAAAACCCTATTTGTAAGTCCGATTTTAGCATTTTGCTCATGGATAATTATAGGAACCTTTTTTAGTTTTGCTGCTAAACATACCGGACCAGATACATATCCACCAAACCCTATAACTAAATCTGCTTTTGTGTCTTTTAAGACTTTGTAAGCTTTTAAGGTGCTAATAGCTAATTTCATAGGGAATAAGAGTTTTTTTACAAAGCCTTTTCTTCTAATTCCAGTAGTTTTAATGTATCTAATATCAAATACACCGGCTACTAGCTTTGCTTCCATACTGTTAGGTGTACCAACCCAAGTTATATTAGCTCCATTTTCATTAAGAAGCACCGCAACAGCCATAGCAGGGTAAATATGCCCTCCAGTGCCACCAGCAGCAATTATAATATTTTTATTGCTCAAATTATCCATTTTAAAATATGTGATTAGGTGTTTGTCAAAATTAATTTTAAAGGATTTTTATGTTATTATCTATCATCAGTTATTAGTTAATGTATATTTCTAATATAGGAGGCTCGCATGTCTAAAATAAATAAAAATTGTTTATATACCCAAACAAATGAGTGGGTTCAAGTAAAAGACAACATTGTAAAGGTAGGTATAGATGATTACTCTCAAAATGAATTTGGAGAGATAGTTTATGTTGACTTGCCTAAACTTGGTCATGTTTATGATAAAGGTGAGGAAATTTGTGTTATTGAATCTGTTAAGACAGCTTCGGATATCTACTCTCCATTATCAGGCAAGGTGTTGAAAATCAATGAAAAACTAGTTGATAATCCTAAATTAATAAATCAGTATTGTTATGATGAGGGATGGATATTTGAGTTAGAACTTAGTGATCTTGAAGAAATTAGCCAACTTCTTAAGCCAAGTGAGTATGAAAAATACATTTCAGAATAAAATTTTGGAATTGAGTTGTACATCATGTGTTAATAGTTGTGTAAGTATTAATTACATGTAAAATGTTAGGTTCTAGACTAAGCTATTATAGATTAGCCTAGATTAGTCGAGCTTTTCTCTTTTTTTGCTTAGAATATTTTTTGCTTTGTTCCATTTTTTTACGCGAGGTTTTAGGTTTTCTATTTTTTCATTAAAAGCTGTTTCAAGATCAATGTTATATAAATTAGCAACTTCTAATAAGCTGACAAACACGTCAGTTATTTCATCTTTAATCTTTGTAAAATCGTTAGTTTCTTCATAAATTTCTTTTTTCATTATTTCATTAGCAAGTTCACCTATTTCTTCTGTTAGAGCAATAAAACTAGCAAGACGAGGGTGGGTAATATCACTAAAAAGGTTAGAAACGCTTTCTTGGGCTTTTTTAATGGACATATTTACTTGTTTACACTTAGTTTTCCGTTATACGTAATTTTATCACCATCTTAGGCGATGCTATATATTTATAAGTCAATAGTTTATAATGTATAACCAGATTTTTAGAAATTTAATAAGTCATGAGTGAAATAATTATAAAAACGCCTGAAGAAATAGCAAAAATGCGTGTTGCTGGCAAATTAGCAGCTGAAGTTTTAGAAATGATAACTCCATATGTTAAAGAAGGTGTAACCACAGCAGAACTAGATAAAATCTGTCATGATTATATAGTAAATGAACAGCAAGCTTATCCAGCGCCTCTTAATTACCATGGTTTTCCAAAGTCTATTTGCACCTCTATAAACCATGTTGTTTGTCATGGTATTCCTTGTGATAAAAAGCTTAAAAAAGGTGATATTGTAAATATAGATGTAACTGTAAAAAAAGATGGCTTTCATGGAGATACAAGCAAGATGTTTATAATAGGGGAGGCTTCTGTTATGGCTAAAAAGCTTGTGGAGGTAACTCACCAATGCTTATGGAAAGGGATTGAGGTTGTTAAGCCAGGCAACCATTTTGGAGATATTGGGGCTGTTATAGAAAGTCATGCTAAAAAATTTGGTTACTCTATCGTAGATACTTTTTGTGGTCATGGTATTGGTAAAGAGTTTCATGAGCCACCACATGTAATGCATCATGGTAAGATGGGGACAGGAGCAAAATTTCAGGAGGGTATGATATTTACTATCGAGCCAATGATCAATATAGGTAAAAGGCCAGTATCTGTATTAAAAGATGGTTGGACGGCGGTGACAAAAGATAGATCTTTATCTGCTCAATGGGAGCATACTATATTGGTCACCAGAGATGGTTATGAAGTATTAACCTTAAGAAAAGAAGAAAAAGTTTAATATGGTCCAAAAAGTAGCACAGAGTCTAGTAAATCAAAAATGTGACCTTTTAAAATCACAAAATGAAGAGATAACAGTTAATAAGGTTCGCAAACTTATAGGTGGAGCTGTCTCAATAATTGATTTAGTAGATAAAGTTACTTTATATAAAGAAAATCATCCTAAAGCGTTAGAATTAGCTCAGTTGCAAGAAGATGTAAAAAAAGAGGAGCCAAAAGATAGTCTGTTGCTCTTGATAGAAGAAACTTTAAAAGAATTCGCCATTGATAAGAAAGATTGTGCTATATCTTTGCGTAATAAGCTTGCTAAATATATTGACAATGAAGTTGCTACTAAAACTAAAAAAAATAGAGAAAAGCAAGCAGAGCTCTCAAATAAAAATGATAGCTTAGAAATTTCAAATTTAACTCTAAATAAGAGATATAATGAGTTGCTAACTAAGTATAATGAGCTAAAAGATCAAACCTATGAATTAAAACAAAACTATAACTCGACAGCTATTAAATACTTAGAGAGAGATAAGTTTGAAAAGACTCTCTTAGCTTGGGAAGACTTTAAAGGATTAAAAGAACAGCTTGTTAGCCTAGGAGAGTATTCAAAAGTAGCTGTATATGATAAAAGGGGGCATATTGTTATAAAGTTCCCAGCTACTGATTTTCTAACTCAAGAGTGTAGGGCAGGCGTTAGTAGGTATTTAAAAGCAAAAACTATTTATGATTATGATATTCAAGCGTGGATATTATCAGAGTTTACTGATATTTTTAAAACACTTGATTTTCTTAGAAGAAACAAGTTTGTGTTTTCAAAGGAGCTTGAGACTATAGAATACCATAGGAAACAAAGCACTCTTTAGAAACAGCTCAAACTAGCATACTCTAGGTAGTTAATATATAATTTACCAAAAGTCAGTAATTTATAATTTATTAGATGGATTTATTTTCAAGTTTAGAGAACCGGCAATCAGTAGGTGAATTTTCAGAACAAGCCTACTTAACTTACTCAATGTATGTGATTTTAGATAGAGCATTACCACATATCTCAGATGGTTTAAAGCCTGTGCAAAGGCGTATCATATATGCAATGAGTGAAATTGGGTTAAGTCACCTTTCTAAATACAAAAAATCTGCTCGCACAGTGGGTGATGTATTAGGTAAATACCATCCACACGGCGACAGTGCGTGCTATGAAGCTATGGTTTTGATGGCTCAAGACTTTTCTTATAGGTATCCGTTTATAGATGGTCAAGGAAATTGGGGCTCTATTGATGATCCGAAATCATTTGCTGCAATGCGTTATACAGAATCTCGGCTTTCAAAGTATGCAGTTCTTCTTTTGGACGAATTAAAGAAAGGAACTGTTGATTGGGTGAAAAATTTTGATGGTACTTTAGATGAGCCAAAACTTTTACCAGCTCAAGTGCCAAATATATTATTAAATGGGGCTATGGGTATTGCTGTTGGGATGTCGACATATATCCCGCCACATAATATAACAGAAGTTATAAATGCTTGTTTGCATATTTTATCTAATCCAAAAGCTAGCATAGATGATATTTTAGAGATAGTTGAAGCACCAGATTATCCAGCTGGAGCTAATATTATAAGTACCAAACAGGAGATATCAGAAGTTTACAAATCTGGTACAGGATCAATTAGGCAGCAAGCGGTGTATGACATTGATAATGATGGTAATGTTATTATCACAAAACTACCTCATCAAGTTTCAAGTGCAGCTGTTATGGAGCAAATAGCTAACCAACTAAAACAACAAAAGATAACGTGGATCAAAAACATCCAAGATGAATCTGATGATAAAGAGCCTGTGAAAATAGTTTTATATTCGAATACAACAAAAAAGAACATTAAAAGGTTAATGGGGCATCTGTTAGCAACAACAGATCTTGAAAAAAGTTTTCGTGTGAATATGAATATGATAGGACTTGATAATCGTCCAAGAGTTAAAAATTTACTTGAAATCTTACAAGAGTGGCTTGAGTACAGAAAGCAAACTTTAAAAAGAAGGTTAACTACAAGCTTAGATAAAGTATTAGCTCGTTTACATATTTTAGAGGGTTTACTAATAGCGTTTCTAAATATAGATGAAGTAATTAATATTATTAGAAATTATGATGATCCAAGTATAGAGTTACAAAATAGATTTGCTCTCTCAGAGATTCAAGCTGAAGCAATACTTAATATCAGATTACGTAAATTAGCAAAGATTGAAGAAATAGAGATTAAAAAAGAACAAAAAGAGCTAGATAAAGAGAAAGAGCTTTTAGAGGGTTATTTAAATAGTGAAACTAAATTTAAAAACCTTATGAAAAAAGAGTTTGGGCAGATACTAGCTGATTTTGGTGATCAAAGACGCTCAAAAATTATAGAAGCTGAGAAAGCTCAAGCCTTAGAAGAAAAAGATTTAATCCCTAATGAAAAGGTTACAGTTTTACTCTCTAAAGCAGGTTGGGTAAGGTGTGCTAAGGGTGATAATATAGATCCTACAGGCCTTAGCTATAAGCCAGAAGATAGCCATTATCTAGCAGCATCAGGACATAGCAACGTAAAAATTATCTTTTTCTCTAAACTAGGTAAATCGTACTCTATGTATATAGATAAGTTGCCTTCAGCAAGGGGATATGGTGAGCATATTACAGCTTATATTCCTTTAGATAAAGCAGATGAAATTATAGGTATTGCATTTGTAAATACAGCTTCACATTTTTTATTAGCAAATAGTAGTGGTAAAGGCTTTGTAATACCTGGCGAGGATCTTGTAGCAAATAAAGTCACGGGGAAAAACATTTTTGATGCTGATGAGGTGATAAAATTTGTTGCTTTTGACAGTAGTTCAAAAGCTTTAATTATAAGTGCCCAAGGTAGGGCTGTAATTCGAGACTTCTCAACTTTTGCTGAGCTAAAAAAAGGTAAAGGCAAGTCTATAATTAAGCTTGATAAAAAAGATAAAGTAGAACATGTAGAACTCTTTGATCCAGAAAGCCAAGAAATTATTTTAAATGCGGGTAAAAGGTTTATACGTATAGATAATAAAAATATAGACACTTATATTACAGATAAGACATCAGGTGGTGGAGTGCTTTTACCACAAGGATTTAGAAAAATCACTAAAGTTGAGATTGAGGAAAAATGATAAGTAGCTCTAAAAGTATAAGCACACGTCGAAGCAGTTAACATTAAAAATGGGACTTTCCAAATAAATGTGTAAATTCTTAATTAACCTGCTAGATTATTTCTAGCGAAATATTAAGGATAGAAACAATGTCTAAGAATAAGAAGTCAGAAGATATTTACACAGCTATTGCAGATCAAATAATAGATTCAGGTGTTGATATTAATCAAATGTTTGAGAAAGATGGTTTGCTAAAGCAACTAACAAAACGATTATTAGAAAAAGCACTAGATGCAGAAATGAATAGTCATCTTGGTTATTCAAAACACCAAAGGACTAATTCATCAAATGCTAGGAATGGCTATAGTAACAAGACATTAGCTACAGACACAGGTAATTTGGAAATATCAGTTCCACGAGATAGAGATAGTGACTTTGAACCTCAAATAGTTCCCAAAAGAGTCACCAAGATAAACGGCTTAGACCAAAAAATTATATCTTTGTATGCTAAAGGTATGAGTACTACAGATATCCAACAACAGTTATTTGAGTTATATGATACAAAGATAAGTACAAGCTTTATAAGTGATGTTACAGAAGCTATTATTGATGATGTTAAAGCATGGCAAAATAGACCTTTAGAGTCAGTTTATCCAATAGTGTTTTTTGACTGTATAGTCGTTAAAGTTAGAGAAGACAAGCATATTATTAATAAAGCTGTGTATGTGGCTCTTGGCATATCGTTAACTGGTCATAAGGATGTATTAGGTCTTTGGATCAGTCAAAATGAAGGTGCTAAATATTGGCTTAGTGTTTTTACTGAATTAAAGAATAGAGGCTTACAGGATATATTTATAGCATGTACTGATAATTTAAAAGGCATGTCTGATGCTATACAAGCTATATACCCTGAGACAAAGCATCAGCTTTGTATCGTTCATCAAATTCGTAATAGTCTTAAGTATGTGCCATATAAAGACAAGAAAGAGGTAGCTAGAGAGTTAAAGAAAATATATGATGCTGATACCATTGCAATAGCTCAATCTGAGCTTGATAACTTTGCAAATAAATATGATACTAAATATCCTTTAATTTCAAAGTCATGGATAAATAATTGGGATAATTTAACTGTATTCTTGCAATATCCTCCAAAAATTCGTAAAGTTATTTACACTACTAATGCGATTGAATCGCTTAATAGCCAGTTTAGGAAAGTCATTAAGAATAAAAAGCTATTTCCTAAAGATGACTCTGTTTTCAAATCTTTGTACTTGGCTATAGATTATTTGACTAAAAAATGGTCTATGCCTGTTAAATATTGGAATGAGGCTATGCCTTATTTCGCTATCGAGTTTGAGCATAGAATTCAGAGATTCATGTAAGTGAATTTACACAGTTAAGTGGAAAGGCTCTTAAAAATTCTGACCATTGATTTATTAACTCTCCATCAAGGTGTTTGGTGTGATTTCAACAACACTAATTTTAGCTCCAGCCTTAGTAAGGTATTTTGCAACTCCTCTACCTACTTTACCATAACCGAAAAGGACAAATTTTTTGTCTTTAAGGTCGGTAACTATTTCTTGCTGGACAAGTCTTATAAAAGCTTCACCAGAGCCGTACATACCTTCTAGGCAATCTTGCTTAGGTTTTAAGCCAGGGATATTTATATGAGTTATAAATTCAGAGGCTTGTCAGTTTACGACAAATCATATCAATCCTGTTATTTCCACGTTTTGTCTGATTCAATAATAGCAAATTCATTTGTCGCAATAACTCCTTCGTCCCCAACAAGTGATAAATATTGTTCATATAACGATGGTCCTGTATTGTCTAGGACAAATTGAGGATTTAAGTCCTTTTTTATCAATACCTCAGATAAGCGACCGTAGTTTACAGACTTTCGCAACTTATTGTACATAAATTCTAACATCATTAATGCTCCTCTAGAGTACTGTGGCCCATACATAATAGCATTATATGCAGTATATGTTGCACTAGCATATTTACTTCCCAGGACTAGACTTATTTTTGAATCTTTATTACGAATTAATTTATTTGCTTCTTTCATTTTAGGGTGAAAATAAGTATCAGTATCAAGATAAAGTCCTCCTTTCGTTAAAATCAAAATTAAGCGAAGGATATCACTTGCCATAGCGAAATGTTTATTCGGTCCTCCTATCAGATTCAATGAGAGATCATATAGCTCTCGTATAGCATTGTACTGTGTTTTGTCAATTTTAGTTTCCACGAATGCTTTGTTTATGTTATCATCCAAGTCAAGTACGCTAAGAATCTTTATTCGACCATTTCTATATAGCTTTTTAAATTGCTGAACTCCGTCAGGAAAAGATTTATTTAATTCAACTTTATCTGCATAAACAGCTTCTTTAGACATTAACATTTTGTAATCTTTCATTAATCCATCCGACATTGGGGTGGATTGTCGAGCAGTGTATGCTAGATCTAAATAACTTAAACTTTTCTTCGATGGTAGCAGGACTAAATCATTCCTTAGACCTGGTTGAGTTATTCCCATAGTTTTTCCAGCTTGTTCCCTTTTCCATGGCACATGACTTACATATTCACTCATTGTTTGAACGTCTGATGTCCATACTATAGCTGTGTACTCTGGATTTAGGCTTAAAAAATCAGCTATATTGCAAAGATATGTTATTGGTAGTACTCGACCAAACCAAATAAAATGAACAAGGTTTGGTTGTGATGCGTGGATAGGATTATCTATTCTTAGTGAATTTAATAAGTTTTTCCCATCTAGAGACTGTTCATACACCACCTTTCTTTCAAAATCAGTTTCCTTTAAAGCAGCGATTGGATCAACCTTTTTTCTCCTCCTCTCACTGTTTTCATTGGCTATGCTTTTCATGATTTTTACTTTATCAGGTAATATATATTCTTCACCTTTATGAATGGATTTTATTTTTTTTCCTGTAATCTCTATTTCATTAGGCAATATATATTCTTCGCCTTTATACATAGTTTTTGTTATTTTTTCAGGAAAATAGGTATTAAAATTATTGTAATCAGTTCCGAAAATTAATGATAGCGGCACCATTTTCCCTGAACAATCTCGAGTTAAGTTACAAGGTTCTCCATCATATCCACCCATCTTTTCTTTTTTACATATTTTACAAAAATATTTCATATATTCATCCTCCTACTTTGTTTATGTTAGTCTAAATACTAAACAATTAAAACTTGAAAGAAGTTTATAGGTTAAAAATTCTGATTTATATATGGTGAAATTGATACATAAAGTAAGTTTTTGATAGGAAGTAACTTATGGGCTACCATATATAGTATAAATATTACAAATTTAATAACATATTTAATAACTATTAATGACCGAAGTAATATTTGTTACAGAGCTTGGTAAAAATACCTTCATATTTGCTGCTTATATACTATTTTATATATTATGGTGGTTTAAAATATGAAACTAGGTTTTACATTTTTTATTTGCTAATGCAAATAGTATTTTACAAAAAATTTACAATATTGGTTATTTCTGTCTCCAGGTATCCTAATCCAAGTAAATTTTGTATACAATATCTATCTGAAAGAGTTAAATGTCTATGTGTAGCATTTTTTAA
Organism: Allofrancisella frigidaquae; assembly: GCF_012222825.1. Lineage (NCBI taxonomy): Bacteria > Pseudomonadati > Pseudomonadota > Gammaproteobacteria > Thiotrichales > Francisellaceae > Allofrancisella > Allofrancisella frigidaquae. The sequence continues at coordinate 632,832 of NZ_CP038017.1, forward strand.
CCCCTTGGATTTTATTGGAACTTTACATACCATAATAAATCTCATGTGGAATCCTCTTTCGATTATTTACTAAATTTATTAGAAAGACTGATGGTGTTATTAGAAGGTGCTGTTGGGAGTATAGCTTCCTCTTCTAGGGTATCGGCAGTAACAACTGTTTTGTTATCTTTTTTTAAGTTTGCAAAAAAAACATGGGATAGAAGTTGAAGTTGAGGAAAAACAGTGAGAAAAATAGCTATACTTGGTGCGATGGAAATTGAAATCCAGCCTATACTAGAAAAATTAGACAATTATCAAATAGTTGAATATGCAAATAACAAATATTACTTAGCTAATTACCAAGATAAAGAATTGGTTATCGCATATAGCAAAATAGGTAAAGTATTTTCTGCCATGACAGCAGCTATTATGATTGAGCGTTTTGGAGCTGAATGTTTACTCTTTACTGGAGTAGCTGGAGGATTACAAGAGCTACAAGTCGGTGATCTGCTAGCAGCTACAGCGACAGTACAACATGATGTTGATATAACAGCATTTGGTTATCCACATGGTAAAAATCCAGTTTCAGAGATCAAAATAGATACCTGTAAAGAGATGTTACAGAAAGCTCAACTGGTAGCAAAAGAGTTAGAGTTAGATCTTAAAATGGGTGTAATTGCTACAGGAGATCAGTTTATTTGCGATACAGTAAAAAAAGATTTTGTAGTAGGCGAGTTTGCTGCAAAAGCTATAGAGATGGAAGGTGGTAGTGTTAATTTAGTATGTAATGAGCTTGGTATATCAAGTTTAATATTAAGAAGTATATCAGATACTGCAGATGGTGACGCACCAGAAAATTTTGATGAATTTGCTAAAATGGCAGCACAAAAATCAGCAAATTTCGTTTTTAGCTTAATACAAAGAATATAATAAAGGACAGTAATGACAAAAAAATTTTTTATCGTTTTTTTAACTATAACGAGTTTAGAATTTGGCTATAGTCTTACAGATCAGCAAATTAAGTCCTCAAAGCAAGCCATTCAGGCATTGTATGACAAAGACTATAAGTCTTATTATTTTCTCAAATCGAAGCTTAAAGATACGAGTATTTATTCTTATTTGCAGTATAAAGAAATTAGTTCAGAACCAGGTATTTTTGATCAAATGACTATAGATAGTTATTACAAGGATAACAAAGACACATACTGGTTATCGCAATTATCTGATGACCTTGCGACGTATTATGCGAAAAATCATAATTGGGAGTTATTTGATAAATACTATACAGGTGGTCTAGGTGTTTCCGGAAAATGTTGGAGTATACAAGCTCAGTATGAGCAAGAAGATAAGGAAAAGGCTTTAAACGCATATGCTCAGCTATGGCAAGATATGGTGTATATGCCATCTGGTTGTAATGAAATGCAAAAATATTGGGATAACTATGATCATAAAGCTAAAGATTATATTGTAACTAAAGCTTATACTTTAGCTTTTGCAGGTAAATTTAGCGATGCGTTATGGTTATTAAATACTTATGTAAAAAATAATGATGATTATGTGAATTACATTACAGCTTGGAAAGAAGTGACAAAAGATCCTAGTAAGCTGGATAACTTTATTTTAAAGTTCCATAGATATAAAAATTTTAATGACATCTTTGTAGAGATATCGAAAAATTTAATCAAAAAGGATTCGGAAAATTATGCTAAAGTTTGGGATAGTTTAAAAAATACAAGGTATCTAAATGAGAAAACGAAACATCAGTGTATTTCTGAAATAGCAGTAAGTTTCGCGCGTTCTCAATCATTGCAAGCCAAACACTGGCTTGATAAAGTAGATAAGAGATATCTAGATACTATTGTTTGGGAATGGTTATTAAGAGTAGATCTATATAATAGTGATTTTAAAGATTATATAAAAACTTATAGTAAGCTTCCTAAGCAATCTCAACAAGACAATGCTTGGAGATATTGGTTAGCATATAGTTATAAGAAATTAGGACAACAAGAAAAAGCGAAACAAATATTTGAGCAGTTAGCTAAAGAACCTTTAGAATATTATTCATTTTTGGCTGCTGATGAGTTGGGTAAACCATATAACTATGGTGATAAACCTAATGATAAGCTAGACACTAAAGATATTAACGACTTATTAAAAGAACAAACAATACAACAGGCTATTGATTTGTACCAGATTGATCAGTATACAGATTCTACTAGTTTATGGAAATGGAGTATTAGAAACAAATTAAAAAATGATCAAAAAGATGAAATAAAAAAATTAGCTCAATTAGTAGCTAATGAGAATATGTACTATGCAGCTATATTTAATATGTCAGTTATTGGTCAGTATTCAAATATTAACTTGCTATTTCCTAAGGCTTTTATTTCTAAGGTTAAGGAGAATGCTGATAAGTATGCTATTGATAAAGGTCTAATCCTTTCTATAATGAGAAAAGAGTCACTTTTTGATATAGAAGCGAAATCACCAGCGGGTGCTAAAGGTTTAATGCAAGTAACTATACCAACAGCAGAATTTATAGTTAAAAAATATAAACTATCTTTAGTTGGAGCTAAGCTAGATAAGATTGACACCCAAATATTTACTCCAGAGAATAATATTAAAATTGGTACCGCAAATTTATATTTTCTAGATAGTCTTTTTAATAAGAATATAATCTTGGGCATAGCAGCATATAATGCTGGTCCTGGAAATGTAGCTAAATGGTTAAATAGCAAAGAAGTCCCAGCTCCCATTTGGATAGAAAACATACCATTCGGTGAAACTAGGCACTATGTTCGTAAAGTTTTAGTTTATATGATTGTATATAATGATTTTGTCCTTAAAGATAAGCAAAAGCATATCAGTGACTTTCTTGGATCTAAGTTATCCCATAAGTTAAGTTTTAGGTAGAATTTTTTTTGTGTCTAACAATGTGTTAGTGAAATTCTACCATGATTTTATAATTCTTTTATAGTAACATTTGTAGTTAAATTTATTTATAAAAAAATATTTATAATGATTTCTCACCTTAGGGTTCATACAGGGTTTTCTGTTATTGACAGTACAGTTAGGCTAAATGAGCTTTTTGAAACAGCTAAACAAAAAGATATAGTTGCTTTAGCTTTGACTGATGTATGTAATTTATTTGCAGCTGTTAAATTTTATAAACAAGCCTTAAAAACAGGCATCAAACCAATATTTGGTGTTGAGCTAAAAATAGATACTCAGTTGGGGATATGTGATTTAATATTACTAGCTGAAAATAATCAAGGGTATCAAAATATTGTTAACCTTATTTCAAGAGCATATCAGGAGGCTGATAGAGTAGGCTCAATTCCTTTAGTGCCTAAAAAATGGTTTAATCAAATGGATTTTAAAAATACTATTTGTTTAAGCGGCGGTCAAAATGGCGAGTTAGGTAAAGCTATACTTTCAAAAGATTCTAGTAAAATTTTAGAAGTTATATCAGAGTATATTAGTATCTTTGGCAAAGATAATTATTTTATAGAAATCCATAAATTAGGTTATGAAAATGAAGGCACATATGTTGAAAAAGCTTTAGAATTGGCCCATGAAAAAGGTTTGCTTGCTGTAGCTACTAATCTAACAGTATTTATGAATTCAGAAGATTATGATATTCATGAAATTAGAGCTTGCATTAACGAGAAAACAACTATCTTAGATGAGACTAGAAAATCTAGGTTTACCCAAGAACAATATTTAAAGTCATCACAAGAAATGCACGAGACCTTTGGTGGTTTACCAGTATTGTTAACCAATACTTTAGCTATAGCAAGGCGTTGTAATGTTACATTTGAACTTGGTAAACCATCATTACCTACTGTTGGTATCCCAGAAGGTTTAACACAGAGAGAATATTTTTCAAAAATATGTTATAAAGGACTAGAAAAGCGTCTAGAAAAAATATTATCGCTTAAGTCTGCAGATAAACATGAGCATATAATTAAAACTTATAAAGAAAGATTACAAAGAGAAATCGATATCATTTGTGATATGGGTTTTCCGGGGTATTTTCTTATAGTTGAGGATTTCATACGTTGGGCAAAAGAAAATGATATTCCAGTAGGACCTGGACGTGGTTCAGGGGCTGGTTCATTAGTAGCTTATTCTTTATCGATTACAGATATTGATCCTTTATCATACGGATTACTTTTTGAAAGGTTTTTGAATCCTGAAAGGGTATCAATGCCTGATTTTGATATAGATTTTTGTATCCAAGGTAGAGATAGAGTAATCAAATATGTTGAACAAAGGTATGGTAAGGAAAGCGTAGCCCAGATTATTACGTATGGAACAATGGCTGCTAAAGGTGTTGTGCGCGATGTAGTTAGAGTTATGGGGCAAAGTTTTGGTTTTGGTGATAGGATAGCTAAACTTATTCCAGAAACACCTGGTACAACTTTTAAAAAAATTCTTCATGAAGGTGAGCCTTTGTATGAGGAAATGAAATCTGACGAGGATGTTGCAGAAATAGTTGAAAAAGCCCAAAAACTTGAAGGCTTACCACGTAGTTTAGGTAAACATGCAGCGGGTATTGTTATATCACCAACAGTTATATCTGAATTTGCTCCGATATACTGTGAGGACAAAGGTGGGGATATTGTTACTCAGTTTGACAAAGGCGATGTAGAAGATGTTGGCTTAGTCAAGTTTGACTTTCTAGGTTTAAAAAACTTAACGATAATAAATAACACTATTAAAAGTATTAATGCTAAGAAAAAAGCTGGTGAACCTTTTTTAAATATTTCTGATATTCCTTTAGATGACAAATTAACCTATAAACTTTTACAAGCTGGTAATACTACAGGAATATTTCAGCTTGAATCACAGGGGATGCGTCAGATAGTTAAAGATCTTGGCACTTCAAATTTTGAAGAGATTATTGCACTAGTTGCGCTATACCGACCAGGACCTATGGAAAATATCCCAATATTTATAGATCGAAAACATGGGCGTAAGCAGATTTCTTATTTACATCCTTTACTTGAAGTGGTCCTTAAGGAAACCTACGGTATACCAGTTTATCAAGAGCAAGTAATGCAAATGGCACAAAAACTAGCTGGCTACACTCTCGGAGCGGCAGACCTTTTACGTAGAGCAATGGGTAAAAAGAAACCAGAAGAGATGGAGCAACAACGTAAGATTTTTAAAGAAGGTGCTAAAAAATACAATAACATTGAGTCTAGCTTAGCTGATGAAATATTTGACCAGATGGAAGCTTTTGCTGGTTATGGTTTTAATAAATCCCATGCTGCTGCATATGCTTTGATAGCTTATCAAACTGCTTGGTTAAAAGCGCATTATCCTGATGAATATATGGCTGCTCTCATGTCTGGTGATATGGGTAATACTGATCAGTTAGTTAAGTTTATTCTAGATTGTAAAAACATGGGAATATCAGTCCAAGCCCCTAATATAAACACTAGTGTATATGCTTGTATTGCTGTTTCAAAAGGTACTATATTACTTGGCTTAGGAGCTATAAAAGGGCTTGGTGGAGAAGCTATCAAAAGTATTCTTACGGAACGGGAGTTAGCAGGTAAATTCAGTTCAATTTTTGATTTATGTCGTAGAGTAGATTTACGTAAAGTCAATAAAAAAGCTCTTGAGGCGTTATGTTTTGCTGGCGCTATAAATGGTATTTCAAAAAACAGAGCTACAGCTTTTAATTCTATAGAAAAAGCTATAAAAAATGCCGGTTACGTCAACGAGATGAATGCTGCTGGTCAAGATGATTTGTTTGGCTTTACAGAACAAGAAAGTGATACAGATTCTGAATTTGAAAAAGAATGTTTCGCAGAAGAATGGAGCTTAAGGGAATTATTAATAAATGAAAAAAAAGCTTTGGGCATGTACTTTACTGGACATATTCTTGATGAAGAAAGTCACTGGCGTAATCATGTAAGTTTTAGTGACCTTGAAAAAATACAACGCTCAAATATGGATGGAAATTCAGTTAGAATTATTGCTAGTATGATAACCCCGGCTATTCGTAGAAAGACTAAGACTGGTCGAATTTTGTATATTATCAATATTGATGATGAATTTGATAGAGTAGATTGTCTAGTTAGTGAAGATATATTTGCATCTGTTAAAGACAGTATTAGTGTTGATGATATAGTTGTGGTAGAAGGTAAAGTTAGCCGAGATATACAGCGAGAGAGAAATAAGCTAAGTGTTGATAAAGTTCAGCCAATTTCTCAATATATAGATGAAAATTTTAGTAAAGTTAGGCTAACGTTAAAGGGTGAAAATATAAACCCTACTAATCTGATAAAAGTCCTTAATAACTTTAAAAATAATATCAACCTCCATAATGAACAAAAATCAAATATTTTAGAGATAGTTATATCTTTAGACGGAGTAGAAGCTAATTTTGATACTTTACAGAAACCTTTCTCAATATATGAGTTTGTTAATGATATTAGTAGCTTAATAGCAGAAGGTAGTACGGTTAGTTTGGGGTAGTATAAGAGGGTTTCTACCATCTCTAGCAGTACGGTTTTTAGCTTCAAAACTTTTTCAACATATTTTTATCCATTGTGCCATTTCTCTATCGAGTTGATTAGTTCAGCGAAGGTATCAGACATTAAAAGAAGGTCAGCCTCATGGCTTTCATTTTTGTTTAGATCTTTAATACCATCTAAGAATTTGATTGATTTAAACTGTAGTTTGGTATTAACAGTCATGGCTAACTGTTCTTTCCAAATTATAGCTAATTCAGTTATATAACCACCAGCCTCTACAAATGATTTTATCTGATCATTCAGCACAGCGGAGCCTTGACATGAAATATTAGCTATACCATCACCAATATCACTAGTGAGCTTACACTTATCTGATATTTCAACATCTAAAGGGTTAGCATTATCAATAAACCAATGAGTAAGTATCTCAGACTCTTCTTTTTGAACTAATTCAAATCTTGCTTCACATCTTTGTAATAGTTCTATTATTTTAGTAACTTGATTCTCAGAGACACTATCAATAACTAGATAATTATTTGTAAGATCTAGGTAACCGTATACCTTTTTAAATTTACTAAAAGCTTGTGGCAGAAGTCTTTGTTCAGTATCTTCTTTAATCTCAGATTTTTCTTTTTTACTTACATAACGACTTTGTTCTAACTCTTCTATATAAGCTTGTGCTTCTTGGTTAATTATCTGCGCAGGAAGTAGCTTATCTTCAGTCAATAAACAAAAAACAGCTAGGTGATTAAACCTAAAGAGGCAATTTTCATCATCTTTGATGAAAGGGTTTACAAACCCTTTAGTAGACTTTTGAGATTTACTACATGGGATAAAAGCCAGCTTATTAATTGATTCTTCAAACGTATCAATATTTATATCAGTAATTTTAAATGCGGTTAGATTTTTAAAGAACATAATTTACTATATTTTTTTATTGTCTGTCTATATTAGCAAATAGTTAATCTCAATGCTTTATTTCTTTAAAAAAAGGCCTTAATAAAAGAATAGCGAAAGAAGAATAATAGTATATATAACAACATATACAGCTATATGTCATATAGTTATAATTATGTAATCTCAAGAATTCTATCTACAGTAAACATGCGTTCTTCTTGTTGTGAAGTACAATATGCTAGCAAACCATAAAACTTCTTACCCTGATAAATTCGTCTACCTACAGATATTGGGATTATGACTCTTTCAGATCTCGTATCATTAGCTTTAAGGTAGATGATACTTAATTCGTTTTCACTTTTTATAGCTTCTTCTATAATTTCTAGTTTTCTATCAAATGATTGTTTTTCATTAGCTTTTTTATATGCGTAATCAGTTAAGAACTTATAGACCTTATAGTCAACTCTGACATGGTGTTTTTTGATTGGAACTTTAAGGGTTATTCCTTCAAAAGAAGTACATCTACTCAAAGCGACATATGTTTGTCCACTTGCAAAAGATGTAGCTCCAAGATCAATGACGGCTCTATCAAAAGTTTTACCTTGGCTTTTATGAATAGTTATAGCCCAAGCTAATCTAAAAGGATATTGCGTAAAGCTTCCTATACTTTCTGAAACTAATTTACTATTTTTTAAGAAAAATCTATATACAGCCCATGTATGAGGGTAGACTTTAACAACTCTGTTAGAGTCATTTAATAAGACCTTTAAGTATTCCTGCTCATCCTCATCGTATTGAACATCTATTATTTCAGCAATACTACCATTAACCCATCTATTATTTGAATCATTATTCAACATCATTATCTGAGCTCCTATCTTATATTGAAGCTCAGGAGATGTGGGAAAGTATTCTTTACCAAAATCACCAGTAATAATTGCATGACTAAAGCGTGATTTATGTTTAAGTTGCCCAAGTTTAGCTTCATTAATTTGGTCAGCACTTTTATTTGTTGAGGTAAGGTTTATAGTAAACTTATCACAAGTATTTGTATTATTATATAATTGGCTATTGAGCTTATCTAAATCTATTTGCTCAATTGTTTTGTTTCGGATCTTATTTAATAGATCAATAAAATCTTGATCTTTTTGGCGGTATATTTTGTCTAACTCTATTATATTAAGTTCAATATTCTGTATAGCTTTAGCACTAAAAAAATAAGAAGAATCATATAAACTAGCAAAGGTTTTCTTTTCAGCTTTATTTACAACTGGTGGGAGCTGATATAAATCACCAATAAATACCATCTGGACTCCTCCGAATGGTAATGTTTCATTTTTACCATAGATTCTTAAAAAAACATCTATGCAGTCTAATAGGTCAGCTCTTAGCATTGAAGCTTCATCAATCACTATGGTATTTATTTTTTGGTATATTTTAGGGTTTTTAGGTCTTATTTGTTTATTGATGATTTTATCTGGAGTTACATCTATATAAAAATTAAAAAAATTATGAATAGTTTCACCTTGCACGTTTAGAGCAGCTACGCCTGTTGGAGCGAGAATAACAGGCTTATCTTTAGTTGTTTTACAAAAGTGATTAAGTAACGTTGATTTACCTGTACCTGCTTTGCCTGTAATGAACAAATGTTCTTCACCAGTTTTTAATAAATCTAAGGCTTTTGAAAATTGAGGATTAATATCTAAATTCATATTACACTATACCCGTGTTTTATTCTTATATTTATAATTTCATTAATAACTGAATCAGCCTCAGCTATAGAAGCTACATGTATATTTTTTCTATGAGAAAATTTAGTAAGCTTTGAACCATAGTCGCATACGGACTAGCAAATCATTAAAGAGATCTCTCAATATAGTTATATTATAATACTTGGTATCAGTTTTTAAAGAAATCATAAACTTTTAATTTATTAGGTTCCATGAACAAAATTTTTTGCAATATGCATGTAAGTATATTTAAATATTTTTTGCGAAACAAAAAATATACTTAATGCACATGGAATATTATATATCAGAATCAAATTGGTCAACTATTTTAAAACTTTCAGAATACAATCTAGCAACTTTTCTTACATCACAAAAAGGCTTACATACGAAAGATACAGTTAAACTAAGAAAATTCATAGAAGCGGTATTTTTTATCCTAAAAATAGGAGCTCAGTGGAAATATCTTCACAAGGATTATGGTAATAGTAGAGCCATCCATAAGCGTTATAAACACTAGGCTGATAAAGGTATTTGAAATAATCTAATGACTTATGCTTCAGACATTGATTCACAATAGTTCATGATAGATTCACTATCTGTTAAAGCACATGCATGTGCTAGTGGCGAGCTTAAAGCTTATCAAGAATGTGGCGAGGAGGTTTTATTGTTATTAGAAAAATACCAAATAGGTGAAGATTTATAAGTTTTTTTGTGGCAATACTAAAACTAATAGTTGACTTATAGATTAAGAAGAGTATCATATATGCACTGACGATAATAGCAGTCTGGAACCACCTGATCCCATTCCGAACTCAGAAGTGAAATGGACTAACGCTGATGATAGTCTGGCATTTGCCCAGGTGAAAGTAGGTAATCGTCAGGACTTTTCAAATTTGGTATTGTTTCCTAATAGTTTTTGCATAGGTAGATTTTAAAATGTTTTTCAATCTTTAATATGCTATCCTATATATTTAGTTTTATGTGTATAAAAAAATAGATGTTTAGAAGTCTTCCTTTATTTATTGGTCTAAGATATATTCGTGCGAAAAAACGTAATAGATTTATATCTATCATTTCTGCAATTTCTTTTTTAGGGATATCTTTAGGTGTAGCTGTGCTTATTACAGTTATGTCTGTAATGAATGGTTTTGATGAGCAGATTAAAAGTCGTATCCTTATGATGGTGCCACCATTGAAAGTTTATGAGTTAGGCGGGAAATTAGAAGATTGGCAAGGTGTTGCAAAGCAAATAGAATCTAAGATACCTAAGGTAAAAGCAGCAGCGCCGGTCATAGATTCACAAGGGTTATTAAGCGCAAATCGCGGTGGTAGTACAACAGCTTTTGTGCAAATACAGGGTATAGAGCCTAAATACCAAACCAAAGTTTTACCTATAGCAGAGCATATTATAGATGGTTCTTTGGCGACACTAGATGATGATAAAGGATACAATATAGTTTTAGGAAGTGCTTTAGCTGATAGCTTAGGAGTAACAATAGGTGATAAGGTAACGCTTATTGTACCAAAGGTGAGCTTGACTCCAGCCGGTATGATACCTAGAATTAAGCAGTTTACAGTTTCAGGAATTTTTTCTGTTAGTTATCAGTATGATGCTTATTATGCGCTTATAAATATTAAAAATGCACAAAAGGTTTTTCAGTTAGGTGATAATGTTTCAGCTTTACAACTTGGCGTAAATAACATTTATGATGCTCCAGAGATAAAAAATAAACTTAACGATGGGGCTATACAGTCTTACTATTTTACTCGAGATTGGACCGATGAAAATAAATCGTTCTTTGATGCTTTAAAGATGGAAAAAACGATGATGTTTTTCATTTTACTTTTAATTATTACAGTTGCTATATTTAATTTATTATCTTCTTTGGTAATGGTAGTTACTGATAAACGTAGTGATATAGCTATATTAAGAACGATGGGAATGTCATCACGACAGATTCTAACAATATTTATTTACCAAGGTTTTATTATAGGTTTAATAGGTACTATTTTAGGAGTATTATTGGGAGTTTTACTCTCTAGTTATGCTACTGAAATAGTTAACTTTATCCAGCACGCTACAGGTAGACAGCTTGTTAGTGCAAATGTTTATTTGATTGACTATATACCGTCAAAACTTATGTTAGATGACGTTATAAAAGTAACTATAGTTTCAATGATTTTAAGTTTTATAGCTACGTTGTATCCAGCTTGGAGTGCTTCAAGAGTACAACCTGTGGAGGCACTTAGATATGAATAAAGAAATTGTATTAAGCTGTAAGAATGTTTCTAAACAATATATAGAGTTTAAAAATACAATAGATATTCTAAAAAATATTAATTTGGATATCCAAAAAGGTGAGAAAATAGCTATATTAGGATTATCTGGATCTGGTAAAACTACCTTGCTAAATATTCTTGGCGGGTTAGATAAATGTACAGCTGGAGAAGTTTATTTAATGGGTGAAAGATTTGACAATCAGTCCGTTAATAAACGAGCTTTAATGCGTAACAAACACTTAGGTTTTATTTACCAATTACATCACTTATTACCAGAATTTACAGCTATAGAAAACGTTATGATTCCTTTGGCTATTACTAAAAAATATACTAAAAAAGAATCTATTAAGTTAGCCCAAGAAATTTTAGCTAAAGTTGGTCTAGTAGGAAGGTTTGATCATAAACCAGCTGAGCTTTCAGGTGGTGAACGTCAAAGAGTTGCTATCGCTAGGGCACTAGTTACTAATCCAAACTGTATACTGGCAGATGAGCCAACTGGTAATTTAGATAGCCAGCGTTCAGAAAGTATATTTCAGTTAATTCAACAGTTAAGCCAAGATTTTGGAACTAGTTTTGTAATAGTAACTCATGATGAGCAACTTGCTAGCCGGATGGACAAGGTTTATAAGCTAGTGGACGGGCAACTGATATTGCAGTAGTTTCTAATTGCATCTGTTATACCAATTCCAACACATATTAGTACTTTCTAACTTTGTATTTTAATTTTCATTGAACTTTTTTTAAAAAGTATATCTGATAATGTATGTTTACTTTTGCTATTATATATATATTAAATTAATCATATAAAGTTACTATGAATTTGTTGAGAATAAAAAAGAAACTATATATTGTAGTATTACATGACAATTGAAAGTATTCGCTAATATAGTCAAAATTAGCAGTATTTCTTGAAAAAATTGGTAGAGTGACTTGTATAACATAAATTTTGAAAAAGTTTTTAAATTTCCAAATATTTATTAGTTTAGAGTAATAAAGTAAGAGAGGTAATATAAAATATGAAAAAAAATATTTTAGTAATATCTACAATGATATTGAGCTCATTTAGTTTTTTATTGGCTAATGATGTAAATAAGAACACTATTAACATCACTGGATTTCAAAATAATAAAAATGAAATAAAGGTAGATGGTAATAATAATCAAAAAATCATTGTTGCTATAAGTGAGGTAAATGGGAAAAATAAATTCTTTAGAGAATTTGAAGTTACAGAAAAAGATAATAGTAAACTTCTAAACTCTAGTAGTAATATAAATGCTGATATTTCAGTTAATAGATCTTTATCTGGAAATATACTAGTAACTAATAATACTGATAGTCTAGTAGTTTATAAATATGAGAAAGATAATGGGGGCTTTATTTCAGTTGATGCCCCAGCTCATCAAACGACTGGTGGAGGTATAATTTTAAAAAAAAAGTTAAGTAACTTAAATAGCCATTCACAAGTATGGTCTGAGGCATATGCTTGGAATGCTCAAGTTAATCAATTAACACAAGTACCAGGTAAAGGAGGATGGATTGTTACTAATACGTCAGATTCATCTGCATCTTGATATAAAACGTGTACCTATATTCTTTCTCAATTTACAAAATACACTATGATCGGGTGTTTTTTCTGATAATGCAAATTCACAAAACCATTTTGCTGCAGTATTTTCTTGTAGATATTTCTCTAATTCTCTATCGCTAAGATCTTCCATAAACTGTAACAGCAAACATTTAAATAAACGTAGTATTCCATAAACTTTGTAAGGGTTATCTTTTTCAAATTTCTTAATTTCTTAGCAACATTTTTAAAGTTCCAAATTGATACAAACTTACGGTAGGTATGATTTCTCGGTATTAAATCATTAAGACTTATCATTTCTATTTGATTCATAAATAAATTTCAAATAACTTTTACTGTACATATTTTAACAAAACTTTGACTTGGCAGTATTAGATTTCAACACGCCCAGTTATGTGAATTTCTGTGATTAAATCAATATAGTCTTTAGGTGGGGTTAATACCTAGTGTTTTAGAGGTGACTATAAAAGCACTAAAAATATGTGCTTAACAAAAGTCATCTTGCCTTGCCTTGCCAATTGATTCTTATACTCGATTATTTAAATTTACCACAAATAAGTCCTTATATACATAAAATATACTTCAAAATATATTTGTTTAGTTATGTAAACAATAAAAAATGATTTATATATAACAAGAATTATATTTTATATTTACATTAATTAATATTATTGATATATTAATTAATTATTTTAGTGTTTTGGAGTTAATTTAATGATAAGTTTCTATTTTTTAAAAATTTTGAAAAAAGTATTATTAAATGGTAGTGTGGTATTATTATCGGCAATATTCTTAAGTGGCTGTGGCTCGTCAGAAAATGTAAATAAGTATGATATAGTTACAGACTGTAGAGGGGAGGTGTGTAGCATTGCGGTAGATAATATTGATCTAATCAGATATACAACTGTTCTAGGCAAAACTATAGACCATATAATAAAAGAAGAGCCATCACAGAATTCCAAAGATAACATAGTATGGGTTATAAATGATGGACAATATGCTACAAATACACAGCTTTCTAATCATAACTTAATAGAATGTGCAAATCAAACGTGTACGGATACATCTAATCCAACGGGTTATGTGTTTGATTCTTTAGGCCTAAAGGAAATAAGTGTATCAGGGATTATAGTTAATTCAAATGGTAGCACACAAGAGATAAATTTATCGAAAAGCTTTTCTGTGGAAATGGGTGATCCCAAAATAACATCTGAAGAAATAATCGGATTATTTTATAGATTTACGGTAGATATCGAAGATACAGGAATCTCAGGAGATGCTACTTTTACATGGAAAGTAAATGGTACGCAAGTAGGAACAGGACAAGAAGTAGAATATTTATTTCCCCAAGAAGGAGTTAAATACACTGTAACTTTGGAAGTATCAGTAGATGATGTGGTGATAGCTACAGCGACAGAAAATATAACAACAGGTACGGCTGGCCAGCCAGTGCTATCAAGCGAACAAGTGGGTAGTGATCCATTAAAATGGACAATAGTAGCGGACCTTAGTGGAACAGTTGTAGATAATAGTTGGGTCAAACAATGGTTGATAGATGGAAATGTGGTAGCAGGAGAGACTGCAAATACTCTAACGTATACATTTCCTTTAACGAGCCTTTCCACTTAACTGTGTAAATTCACTTACATGAATCTCTGAATTCTATGCTCAAACTCGATAGCGAAATAAGGCATAGCCTCATTCCAATATTTAACAGGCATAGACCATTTTTTAGTCAAATAATCTATAGCCAAGTACAAAGATTTGAAAACAGAGTCATCTTTAGGAAATAGCTTTTTATTCTTAATGACTTTCCTAAACTGGCTATTAAGCGATTCAATCGCATTAGTAGTGTAAATAACTTTACGAATTTTTGGAGGATATTGCAAGAATACAGTTAAATTATCCCAATTATTTATCCATGACTTTGAAATTAAAGGATATTTAGTATCATATTTATTTGCAAAGTTATCAAGCTCAGATTGAGCTATTGCAATGGTATCAGCATCATATATTTTCTTTAACTCTCTAGCTACCTCTTTCTTGTCTTTATATGGCACATACTTAAGACTATTACGAATTTGATGAACGATACAAAGCTGATGCTTTGTCTCAGGGTATATAGCTTGTATAGCATCAGACATGCCTTTTAAATTATCAGTACATGCTATAAATATATCCTGTAAGCCTCTATTCTTTAATTCAGTAAAAACACTAAGCCAATATTTAGCACCTTCATTTTGACTGATCCAAAGACCTAATACATCCTTATGACCAGTTAACGATATGCCAAGAGCCACATACACAGCTTTATTAATAATATGCTTGTCTTCTCTAACTTTAACGACTATACAGTCAAAAAACACTATTGGATAAACTGACTCTAAAGGTCTATTTTGCCATGCTTTAACATCATCAATAATAGCTTCTGTAACATCACTTATAAAGCTTGTACTTATCTTTGTATCATATAACTCAAATAACTGTTGTTGGATATCTGTAGTACTCATACCTTTAGCATACAAAGATATAATTTTTTGGTCTAAGCCGTTTATCTTGGTGACTCTTTTGGGAACTATTTGAGGTTCAAAGTCACTATCTCTATCTCGTGGAACTGATATTTCCAAATTACCTGTGTCTGTAGCTAATGTCTTGTTACTATAGCCATTCCTAGCATTTGATGAATTAGTCCTTTGGTGTTTTGAATAACCAAGATGACTATTCATTTCTGCATCTAGTGCTTTTTCTAATAATCGTTTTGTTAGTTGCTTTAGCAAACCATCTTTCTCAAACATTTGATTAATATCAACACCTGAATCTATTATTTGATCTGCAATAGCTGTGTAAATATCTTCTGACTTCTTATTCTTAGACATTGTTTCTATCCTTAATATTTCGCTAGAAATAATCTAGCAGGTTAATTAAGAATTTACACATTTATTTGGAAAGTCCCCCTTTAACTTCAACCGCCTATACTGTTGAATATATAGCTACTAAAGGCAGTTATACAAGACAAGCTACAACAACTGTAAAAACAGCATCAGCTACAGTACCATCTATACAATCTGAAAAAGCTTATGGCACTACGTTAACTTATGATTTAACAGCAAATTTACAGAATACGGGTATAACCGATCAGTGGACGTTAAGTTGGAGTTCAAGCCCAAGTGCTACATTCACAGATACTACAACATCCCAGACGCAAGTTACTTTTGGTAGTTATGATACAGTATATACTGTAACGTTAGTGGCAACACCACCATCTGCAACTATCGCTCCTGTGACTGCCCCTATCACTATTAATTCAGGCCTAGCGCCAGCTTATACGCAAGCTACATATACTGTCTACCCTGATACAGGAACTACAGCGCAAGCTGTTGCTAATTACTACAACAATACAGCAGGGTTGCCAGGTGGCATAGCTAGTATCACAGCTAGTGGTGATAGCTTGATTTTTACATGTAAAGACGGTTATGAGATGGCTGGAGCTGCTGCAACTTTAGCGGTTGGATCATCTACAACTAATAATCAGGGTCTACAGCCGGTTCGTACTCCAACTGGGTATACTTCAGTGTTGTATGCTTCAAATGGCGCTGGTTTTTCAAACTCTTCTTCTTCCGGAGCATCAGCGTATAATGGATTTATTTTGAGTGAGGCGCTGCATCAGTGGGGAGTTAATTGTTATGTAAGCAATAACAATAACTAGGCTTAATATTTTTAGCTCGTGGGGAGTTAAATTTAATTAAATATAGTAAATGTTGTCCATAACAATTGTGCATTTTGGGATATTAGCGATTGTTTGAAGCAAACTATCTCTTTTTATGCGTCTTTTATAAACACATTTACCAAACTTATCGTTGCCGTGTAATTGGAAAATATTTTTTGCAATATCTATAGCTAATATTGTAATATTCATTATAGGCTGTGGACTGTTTAGGTTTGTTAATTTAAGTATAACAACTTGCTCTTTGAAGCATCACTGCTCCAGCAAGAGAGTCCATTTAATCAGTCTTTGGAAATATACTAGTAACTAATAATACTGCGACTGGTGGAGGTATAATTTTAAAAAAAAGTTAAGTAACTTAAATAGCCATTCACAAGTACAATCTGAGGCATATGCTTGGAGCCTTTGTTAAATAATAGAATATAAATTTTTAGGATCTTTAATAGGTGGAACCATATCCATTTGGCTACCAATATCATATTTTTCTGCTAAATCTAAAGCCAAGCGTAATACTGAAAAATCCTCGATCGCGAAGCCTACAGAATCGTATATCGTTATTTCATCATCACTTTCTCTACCTTTTTTAGCTCCAGTAACGATTTCCCAGACTTCTGCATGTAAAACTTGATCAATTTCTTGTTGAGTTAGATTTTGAATTTCTCCCTCGATCATAGATTGTTGTGTATATTCAACAACAACCTTACCTCTAAACAAAATATTTTTATCAAGCTCAGTTTTACCCGGACAATCACCGCCTAAACCATTTATATGAACACCTTTTTTAATCCAGTCATTTTCTATAACAGTAGCATGTAATTTACAAGCAGTACAAACGACTATAATATCAGCACCTTCACAGGCTTGTTTTGCACTATCACAAGCTATTAACTCAAGTCCCGCACCTTTCATATTATTAGCGTACTTTTTCATAGCTTTTGGATCTGTATCAAAGTATCTAACTGTTTTTATAGGACGAATTAGTTTATGAGCTAAAGTTTGAAACTCACTTTGAGCTCCGGTACCAATTAAAGCTATTGTTTTACTATTTTTACGGGCTAAGTAATCAGTAGCTAAAATTGTAGCTGCAGCTGTTCTTAAAGCTGTAAGTAATGTCATTTCAGAAATTAGCAGTGGGTAGCCATGTTTAACCTCGCTAAGCTGACCAGTAGCGATTACTGTTTGTTTGCCTGACTCTGGGTTTTTAGGATGGCCATTTACATATTTATAAGTAAATAGTTTTTTATTAGCTGTAGGCATAAGCTCTATTACACCACCTGGAACGTGAGCAGCATAGCGTGGTGATTTGTCAAATTCATTCCACCTTAGAAAATCTTCTTTAAGATACTTTACTAAATCATTTACAAAGTTATCAAACCCATGTTTAGTAACGATGCTAGACATATCTTGAACAGAAAGTATTCTCATAATCTCTTCCTATTTATATAAGTTATGTGAATTGTAATATAACTGGTAATCTATTTCAAACTAGTAGAATTTGCACAAAAAGATTTTTAAACTACCAATGTTAGTTTAGAGTAATGAAGGGACTCTTGCAAACTAAAATTATATTTTTCTAACTACGTGAAAAAATATGAAAAAAACTTTTTAGTAATAACTGTAATGAAATTTTAAGATTGTCATATTTTAAGTTGATATCGCTAATAAACCTTTATTGTTAATAGTTTTTTGGTATAGTGCATAGTATAAAATAATTTAAAGTTCGGTGTTAAGGTTAGAGTATGAAAACAATAGTCTTTGTCTATAAAAACAATTTAAAATCATATAAAGAAAGTTTCCTTTTAAAAATAAAAAAGGATCTCCAGGCTTATAAGTATTATACTTTAGCAGTTGATGACATGGATGAGGTTGTCGATATCCTTGAGGAAAATTCTAGAATATGCTCGATAGTTTTAGATAGAGCAAGTTTTAATATTGATGCTTTTCATGACATAGCACATTTAAATACAAAGTTGCCTATATTCGTGGTTTCTGACTATAACAATAGTATCAAGCTTAATCTAAAAGATTTTAACTTGAATATTAATTTCTTACAATATGATGCTTTAGCTGGGGAAGATGCAGATTTTATCAACAAAACTATAATTAATTATTTTAATGATATTTTACCGCCATTTACATATGAGCTGTTTAAGTATTCTAAATCTTTTAACTCTTCTTTTTGTACGCCAGGGCATCAAGGCGGCTATGGTTTTCAAAGATCAGCAGTAGGGGCACTATTTTATGATTTTTTTGGTGAGAATATATTTAAAACAGATCTTTCAATTTCTGTAAAAGAACTTGGAAGCTTGCTTGATCATTCTGATGCGCATAAAGATGCGGAAGAATATATATCAAAGGTTTTTAAATCAGACAGGTCTTTAATAGTCACAAATGGTACTTCAACTGCAAATAAAATTGTTGGTATGTATAGTGTTACTGATGGTGATACTATTTTAGTTGACAGAAATTGTCACAAATCTGTAACTCACCTTATGATGATGGTAGATGTAAACCCTGTGTATCTAAAGCCAACTAGAAATGCTTATGGAATTATTGGAGGTATTCCAAGAAAAGAGTTTAGAAAAGAAGCTATACAGCAAAAAATACAGGAAAGTAAGATTGCTGATAAATGGCCAGAATATGCGGTTATAACAAACTCAACCTATGATGGTATCTTATATAACACAGATACAATTCATAATGAACTAGATATCAAAAAGTTACATTTTGATGGTGCATGGATACCGTATGCTATCTTTCATCCTATATATAAGCATAAATCAGCTATGCAAATTGTCCCTAAGCCTGAGCATGTTGTTTTTGAAACACACTCAACACATAAGCTACTAGCAGCATTTAGTCAGTCCTCGATGTTACATATAAAAGGAGATTATAGTGAAGAAGTACTTAATGAAGCTTTTATGATGCATACATCAACCTCACCGTTTTATCCAATAGTTGCAAGTACTGAAACAGCAGCAGCTATGATGGATGGTGAACAAGGATATAATTTGATAGATAAAACTATTAATTTAGCTATGGATTTTAGAAAAGAATTAGTCAAATTAAAATCCGAAGCCCAAGGATGGTTTTTTGACGTTTGGCAACCAGATGATATTTCAAATAAAGAAACTTGGTTACTAAAGAATACTGATAGCTGGCATGGATTTAAAGATGTAGATGGAGATTTTTTATCACTTGATCCATTAAAAATAACTATATTGACTCCGGGAATAAAAGACAATGAGGTACAAGATTGGGGTATACCAGCAGACGTTGTTGCTAAGTTTTTAGACGAGCATGATATCGTAGTTGAAAAAACAGGTCCATATTCTTTACTGTTCATATTTAGTTTGGGTACAACAAAAGCAAAATCTGTAAGACTTATATCTGTTCTAAATAAGTTTAAGCAGATGTATGACGAAAATGCTTTAGTAGAAAAGATGTTGCCAACTTTATATGCAGAGGATCCGAAGTTTTATGATGATAAACGAATAAAGGAAATTAGTGAACAGTTGCATAACTATATGTATGAAGCTAATTTACCTACGCTTATGTACCAAGCTTTTAATGCGCTTCCAGAGCAACAAATAAACCCGCATAGAGCTTTTCAGAAATTACTTAAAGGTAAGGTTAAGAAAGTTCCGCTAGCTGAATTATATGGCCATGTCTCTGCAGTTATGATATTACCGTATCCACCCGGGATACCAGTAATATTCCCTGGGGAAAAAATTACTGCCGATTCGAAGGTGATTTTGGATTTCTTATTAATGCTGGAAAAAATTGGATCTATGCTCCCTGGTTTTGATACCGATATACATGGTCCAGAAAGGTCTAAAGATGGTAAGCTTTATATAAAAGTGATTAATGAAGAGTAGAATATTTTTTATCTAGACTCTTATAAAAAAAATTTAAAAAATGTATATTGTTGTTATTAATATAAAAAATCATTGGTTCTTTTATGCTTAAGACTCCTTTATATATGTGCCATCTTGCTGCAAATGCTAAGATGGTAGATTTTTCAGGCTGGTCAATGCCTATTAATTATGGTTCACAAATTCAAGAACATAATAATGTTCGTGAGAATTGTGGCTTATTTGATGTTTCTCATATGCTTGCTGTAGACATAAAAGGACAAGATGCAGAAGCTTTCTTACGTTATTTACTTGCAAATGACGTTGCTAAGTTAGAATCTAACCAAGCTCAGTATGGGTGTATGTTAAACCATGAGGCTGGAATAGTTGATGATTTAATTACTTATAAGATAGATTCTGAACATTTTAGAATAGTTGTAAATGCAGGTAATAGAGAGTCAGATGTTGCATGGTTTATAAAAAATACTACAAATTTTGATGTTAATATAACTCCACAAGAAGATTTAGCAATAGTAGCTGTCCAAGGACCAAAAGCAGCTGATGTTGTAAAACAAGCTTTATCAACTGATATTGTTGATAAAGTATTAGATCTAAAGTCATTTACATTTAGCGTATTTGACAAATGGATGTTTGCTCGTACAGGTTATACTGGTGAGGATGGTTTTGAGATTATTTTACCAGCTGAAAACGCTGTGGAATTTTGGGATAAATTAATTAGCTTAGGGGCAAGCCCCGCTGGTTTAGGTGCTAGAGATACTTTAAGACTAGAAGCTGGTATGCATTTATATGGCTTAGATATGAATATAAATACAACTCCACTAGAAAGAGGCTTGAGTTGGAGTGTGGATTTATCTGATGAGTCACGAGATTTTATAGGTAAAAAAGCTTTTTTAGCTACAAAAGCTAAAGGTATAGATATTAAGTGGGTTGGTATAATATTAAGATCAAAAGGAGTTCTTAGAGCAGCCCAAGAAATAGTATTTGATAATGGTAAAAGTGGTTACATAACAAGTGGTAGTTTTTCACCGACTTTAAAAATTGCTATTGCTTTAGCATATATCCCTAAAGATGGTGGTAACCCAAAAGTTAATATCAGAGGAAAGTTATTAGAGGTTGAAGTAGTTAAGCCTAGGTTTGTTAAAAACGGGAAGTCATTAATATAAATTTTAAAATTTAACTGATTTATAAGTATGGAGGTTATAAAATGTCGAATATTCCTAATAACTTGAAATATACAAAAACTCATGAATGGATAAAAGTAGATAGTGATGAGATAACTGTAGGTATTACAGAACATGCCCAATCTTTATTAGGTGATTTAGTATATGTGGAGTTACCTGAAGTTGGTGAGGAGTTTGCAGCTGGTGATGATACTTGTGTAGTTGAGTCAGTAAAAGCAGCTTCAGATGTATACGCACCTGTAGATGGTGAAGTTATAGAAGTAAATGAAGCTTTAGTTGATGATCCTTCACAAGTTAACCAAACACCATACCATTATGGTTGGTTATTTAAGATGAAAGTTTCTGATAAGTCTCAGTTGACTAGCTTGTTAAGTGCTGAAGACTATGCAAAAAACATAGAAGACTAGTTTTTCGTAAAATACAAATTAAATTAATACGTAACTAAAGTTGTTCTGTGGCTTGGCTGTAGGATTAATAGTTAGGGAGTCAAAAAAAAGACGCTACTATTAAGTCGTAGCATAGCAAAACTTTTTTAGTTAATTAAAAATCTTTAACCTTTTGTAAAGTTTATACAAAGGCATAGGAGGGTATATGTCTTTTATTCCGCATAAACCAGAGCAGATTAAAAAAATGCTTGATACTATTGGAGTTTCTTCAATAGACGATTTATTTGATGAAATCCCATCACAATTAAGATCAAAAGCTTTAAAGATCAAAGATGGGATAAATGAAATTCAGTTAGCTAACCTTGCGAAAAAAAGAGCAGGTAAGAATCATCAAAATACCAACTTTATTGGAGCAGGAGCATATAGTCACTACATCCCATCAGCTATTTGGGATATTGTGGGTAGAGGAGAATTTTATACAGCTTATACGCCATATCAAGCAGAAGCTTCTCAAGGTAGCTTACAGGTCATTTATGAATACCAAACTATGATGGCAGAGCTTACAGGCATGGCAGTTTCTAATGCCTCTATGTATGATGGAGCAACAGCTTTAGCTGAATCTGTGCTAATGGCAATCCGCTCTAATAAAAAAGCTAAGTCGCAAAAAGTGTTAATTATAGAGGCGCTACACCCTACATATTTAAAAGTTTTAGAAACTATTACTAAGCATCAGGGTATAGAGATAGATATAGTCGAACTAGACTCAAGAAATGGAAAAACAAACATAAGTAGTTTAGAAAAGTGTCAAGGTCAAAGCTATGCTGCTGTAGTAATTCAAAGCCCTAATTTCTTAGGCCAAATTGCTGATGTTGATAATTTGACTAATTGGGCTCATAACCAGGGTGCTTTGGTTGTTGCTGTTACTAATCCTATGTCTTTAGCAATTTTGAAATCACCCTCTGACTGGGGTGAAAATGGTGCTGATATTGTTTGTGGGGAAGGTCAACCTATGGGCGTGCCTTTAGCTTCTGGTGGGCCGTATTTTGGTTTTATGACTTGTAAAATGGATTATGTACGCCAAATGCCAGGACGTATAGTTGGTAGAACTGTTGATCTAGATGGTAAGGAAGGTTTTTGTCTAACTTTACAAGCTAGAGAGCAACATATTCGTCGTGCGAAAGCTACTTCAAATATATGTACCAATCAGGGTTTAATGGTAACAGCAGCAACTATTTATATGAGTTTACTTGGAGCTGAAGGTTTACAGCGTGTAGCTAGTGTATCACACGAAAATACTACAAACCTAGCTAATGAACTCTCTAAGCTAGATGGTGTTAGAGTTAGGTTTGGCGAAGCATTTTTTAATGAGGTGGTTGTTGATTTACCTGTAAATGCGCAAAATTTTGTAAAAGAGATGGAAAAAGAAGGTATAGATGCTGGTTATTTCTTAGGTGAGTACCATAGTGATTTAGAAAACTCTATTATGATTTGCTCTACTGAAATCCATACACAAGAAGACATTATCGATTATATCACTACAGCTAAAAAAGTTTTAGCTAGGTTAGGAGGTTAGGAAATGGTTATTTTTGAAAAAACTAGAGGTGTAAACTCACCAGCTGTAATGCCTAGCAAAAAAGGTGATGTTTCAAATATTCCAGTAAATATGCTTCGTTCTAAAAAACCTATATTACCAGAACAAGCAGAGCTAGATGTTGTTAGACACTACACGCAGTTATCACGTAAAAATTTTTGTATTGATACTAACTTTTATCCATTAGGGTCTTGTACCATGAAGTACAATCCTCGCGCAGCTCATAAGTATGCTAGTTTAGCAGGGTTTCTGGAAAGGCATCCATATGCAAATAGTCAAAGTATACAAGGAACTTTAGAGTGCTTGTATGATCTTCAAGAAGTTATTAAAGAACTAACTGGTATGACTGGCGTTTCATTGACTCCTATGGCTGGTGCTCAAGGTGAGTTTGCTGGTGTTGCTATGATAAAGGCATATCATCAAAAGCGTGGAGATTGTGAAAGGGATGAAATCATCGTGCCAGATGCTGCTCATGGTACAAATCCAGCTACTGCAAAAGTTTGTGGTCTAAAAGTTATTGAAATTCCTACTAAAAGGTGCGGTGATATTGATCTTGGAGCTTTAGAAAAAGTTCTAGGACCTAAAACAGCTGGTATTATGCTAACAAACCCCTCTACAGTAGGTGTGTTTGAAAGAAGCATAGCAACTATTGCTAAGAAGGTGCATGAAGCAGGCGGTCTATTGTACTATGATGGAGCAAACTTAAATGCTATCATGGGTAAAACTCGTCCTGGAGATATGGGTTTTGATGTTTTACATATGAATTTACACAAAACGTTTGCTACTCCTCATGGTGGTGGCGGTCCAGGTGCTGGTCCAGTAGCTGTGAATGATAAGCTAAAAGAGTTTTTACCAATACCAATGGTTGGTAAAAAAGACGATAAATTTGTATGGTTAGAAGAAAAAGATGTGCCAAATACTATTGGCAGATTATCTGCGTTTAATGGTAATATTGGCGTATTAATTAGGGCGTATATTTATGCAGCTCTTTTAGGTGGCAATGGTCTGACACAAGCATCCGAAATAGCTACTTTAAATGCTAATTATATGATGGCACGTTTAAAACAGGAAGGTTTTACTATAGCTTATCCAGAAAGAAGGGCTTCACATGAGTTTATTGTAACTTTGAAGCCTGAGCTACAAAAATATGGTGTCACAGCTACAGATTTTGCTAAATGTTTGATAGATAGAGGCGTACATGCTCCTACCATGTACTTCCCATTATTAGTGCCAGAGTGTCTGCTAATAGAGCCTACTGAAACTGAAAATGTCGATAGTATGGAAAAATTTATCCAAGCAATGGTAGAGATTCGTGATATTGCTAAAGAAAATCCTGAATATTTAAAAGGAGCTCCATATAATCTACCAGCTCGTCGTTTAGATGATGTCAAAGCTGCTAAAGAGCTTGATATTGTTTGGTCATCTAAATAGTCAAGGCGTAACTTCTTAAAGTTCGGTTATATTAATTTTTTAGATGTTTCCTTTGCTTTCTTCTTATGTCCTAATAAATATGTTAAAATTTTCGATAGTTATTTAATCTTTCTTTTTATAAATATAATATGCTGGCATTTCAAGAAATTATTTTAAAATTACACCATTATTGGGCATCAAAAGGTTGTGCTATTATTCAACCGCTAGACATGGAAGTAGGAGCCGGAACATTTCATCCTGCAACGACTCTTAGAGCAATAGGTCCAGAGCCTTGGACAGCAGCATATGTACAACCATCAAGAAGACCTACAGATGGTCGTTATGGCGATAATCCTAATCGTACACAACATTACTACCAATATCAAGTTGTGATGAAACCATCCCCTGATAATATTCAAGAACTTTATTTAGGTTCATTAAGAGAGCTTGGTATAGACCCATTAGAGAATGATATTCGTTTTGTTGAAGATAACTGGGAATCACCAACATTAGGTGCTTGGGGTCTTGGTTGGGAAGTGTGGTCAAATGGTATGGAGATTACACAGTTTACATATTTTCAACAAGTTGGTGGTTTAGAGTGTAAACCTGTAATGGGTGAGATCACTTATGGTCTTGAGCGTTTAGCAATGTATATTCAAAATGTTGACAGTATGTATGATATTCTTTGGGCCAATACGCAAAATGGACCTTTATACTATCGTGATGTATTTTTCCAAAATGAAGTTGAAATGTCGACTTATAACTTTGAAGAAGCAAATGTTGAAGAGCTGTTTAAACAGTTTGATCTATTTGAGAAAGAAGGTTACAGATTAGTAGAAAAAGATTTACCTCTTCCGGCATATGAGTTTGTATTAAAAGCTTCGCATACTTTTAATTTATTAGATGCC
The DNA here is from genome assembly GCF_012222825.1 of Allofrancisella frigidaquae. NCBI lineage: Bacteria > Pseudomonadati > Pseudomonadota > Gammaproteobacteria > Thiotrichales > Francisellaceae > Allofrancisella > Allofrancisella frigidaquae. The sequence goes on from NZ_CP038017.1 coordinate 658,869, forward strand.
CGCCATGCTATATCTGTTACAGAAAGACAAGGCTATATTTTAAGAGTAAGAAAATTAGCATTAGAAGTAGCTAAAAAATATTATCAAGCCAGAGAAAAACTAGGTTTTCCAGCGTTTAAGGAATAGTTATCACTATTATTAAATAAAAAAGTAGAGTTATACCCGCGTACGCGGGTATCATTAAGATATTAGCGATTAGTCAATAGACCCCCGTATTAAGCACGAGGATGATGGAAGAGTTACGGAGGTTTTCTCCTGTTAAAATAATCGTTAGAGGATGAATTTCTAGCATGAAAAATCAAATATTAGAATTTTTTGGGATTAAAGCTTTAGATGCTAAAAATCTTCAAATTCAATCCTTATATTTAGATAGTCGTAAATGTGATAATAAATCAGCATTTATTGCTCTTAAAGGTCAAATTACTGACGGTAATAAATATATTGAGGATGTCTTAGCTAAAGGTGTAAAACTTGTTTTATCTGATAATCCTAAACTAGCTAATGGAGAAAATGTCTTTTTTGTGGATAATCTAAAAGATAAATTACCAACTTTAGCAAAATGGTTTTATAACTACAAAAAACCACAAAATATAATAGGAATAACTGGCACAAATGGTAAAACCTCTATTTCTAATTACGTTGCGCAATTTTTAAATTTAGCTGGACAAAAGTCACTATTGCTTGGTACAAATGGTAATGGTATTTACCCTAATTTAAAAGAAAGCTCACATACAACGCTTGATATTTTGTCTTTATATCAAACAATAACTACGTATTGTGATAAAACTGATGTAGATTCCGGACCGGAGTCCGGAATGACAGTTGATATTGCTAATTTAGTAATGGAAGTTTCTTCACACTCACTTGATCAAAAGCGTATTGAGGGAGTAGATTTTGATGTCGCAGTATTTAGTAATCTTAGTCATGATCATCTTGATTATCATAAGACTATGGATAGTTACTTTGAGGCTAAAGCTAAGCTATTTAAGTTTAAAAGCCTAAAAAAAGCTGTAATAAATATAGACGATGAGTATGGTAAAAGGCTAGTTAATTTATCTGTAGCTCCTGTAGTAACTGTAAGCTTAAAATCAAAGCAAGCCGATATATATGTACAGGTTAGCGAAGTAAGAGATATGCTTACTAGTTTTAACGTATACATTAAAGGTGAGTTTGCTGGCCAGTTTAAAACTTCTTTGATTGGTGAATTTAATCTAATAAATTTGGCTTTAAGTATAGGAGCTTTGATTAATAATGTTGATAAAAACTTTTTACTTGAAAATATTTCTAAAATCTTACCAGTAAAAGGCCGTATGGAGATTATACAGTTAGCTAATAATGCTAAAGTTATAATAGATTATGCTCATACTCCAGATGCTCTAGAGAAGGTTTTACAAACTTTAAGGAAGTATTCAAAAGCTAAATTGTGGTGTGTATTTGGCTGCGGTGGTAATAGGGATAAAACTAAACGATCTAAAATGGCAACAATAGCAGAAAAATTTGCTGATAAAGTGATTGTAACAGAAGATAATAATCGCTTTGAAAATATAGAAGATATTTTTAGTGATATTAAAGAAGGCTTTTTAAAACCTGAAAACCATATTTTTATTAATTCACGTGAAAAAGCGATAAACCATTGCATTAAAAATTCTACTTTTAATGATGTAATCTTATTAGCTGGTAAGGGGCATGAGTGTTATTTAGATAAAAATGGAATTAAAGAATATTTTGATGAGAGAGAAGTTGTTGATATTTATACTTAATATATCTAAGATTAATGTTTATTGAAGCATTATAAGTTAAACTTTAAAGGATTATATTTTATAAAGACCTTTTAGATGTGGCCTAATTAATCTTTGTAGTTTTATCAACAATAATAGCTGTAGTCATAGAACCATGAATATTTAATGGGGTTCTAAAGCTGTCAATAATAGCATCTACTCCTATAATTAGAGCAATAAGCTGCCAAGGTAAGCCGAAGTAAGAAAATACTACGCCAGCTGCTACAAAAGCTGTACCTGGTATACCAGATACACCTAAAGATGCTAGCATACAAATAAAAGATATAATTATAACGCATGAGAATGTAATATCAGCTCCAGTAGCGTTCATAGCCATAATAGCTAATACAGCAGGGAATACCCCAGCACAAGCATTCATTCCTAATGTAGTCCCCATAGTAGGAGCAAATGTTGCAATAGTACTAGATGTGCCATATTTATTTAAACCTTCTATTGATAAAGGTAGTGTGCCCATGCTTGACCTGGAGGTAGCTGCTACTAACATAGCCTTCCAAATACTTTTATAGAACCTAACCAGGTTAGTTTTAAATATTACTAATAGACCAATATGCATAGCTAAAACAATAAACATAGCTATATAGCAGGTTAAAATAAAGTATAGAACTGTTGATATACTATTCTTATCAAGTTCTATGCTCATTTGGATCATAAGGCCGAGCACACCATAAGGTGTAATTGCGATAACTATCTTTGCAAGCTTTTTGATTATAAAAAATGCTGAATCTATAAAATCGATAAATGGTTTAGCAAGTTTGCTATCTTCACGGTGGGCTATAAGCATAGAAAAACCGAGTAAGATGGAAAATATGACGATAGCCATGACGTTATTATTATCCATTTGATGAAATAGATTATCAGGTAAAAAGCTTAAGATAGTTTCTGAAAAAGTAGAAGTTTTTATCTCTTTAGCAAAGTTACCAGCTATTGAAGGTATATCTAGCCCGTGTCCAATGTCCATAAGAATAGCAACCGTTGCTCCTATAGCAGCACTTGCTCCAGTTAGGATAAGTAAAGTAGCTATAGTTTTATAAGCAAACTTAATTATAGAGGAGCCAGTATAATTTTTTAGGTTAACTATAGAATGTACTATAGAAGTTAAAACTATAGGGATAATTAGCATTTTTAATAGAGAAATATAGCCATTACCTAATATGTTACTAGTTTGGATGAAGGCTTCACTATGATAACCCACTGTAATATAGCAAATACCTACAATTGTCCCGGTGATTAGTGCTAATATAGTCCTAAAGTTAAAACTATAGCTTTTTAGGTGTAGAAAAATTAGCAGTAAAAAAACTACTATTAGAATGAAGAACATCTTATTTAAACCTCTATATAACTTATAAATATTACAAATGATTGGATATTGTACATGTATAAACTAATAACTTCTATTAAAATATTTAAATACAAATTTATGTTGTAAAAAAATATAATCTATTATTATAATGAAGTTAATTAGTCTTCTGGAATAGTAATATGTCAAATACGCTTATGCATCAAGAGGCTGTTAGTAGCTTTCAGAAAGTAGCTAATCAGCTAGAATTAAATAAAGATATAGTAAGTGACATTGTTAAATTATTAAAATCTAAGAATATCAAAAGAATAATAACAATAGCAAGAGGAAGCTCTGATTGCGTAGCGAATTTTGCTAAATATCTATTTGAAGTAAAATTAGGGTTTAGTGTTTCATCATTGTCACCGTCAGTAACTACTATTTATGGCAAGAATATAGGTGATAGTGAAACTTTAGCTGTAGCTATCTCGCAATCTGGAGGTAGCCCTGATTTGAGGTTGGCTTTGCAGGGGTGTAAAAAAACAGGTTGTACTACTTTAGCAATTGTTAATAAGGAAGAATCTCCATTAGCTAAGGTGGCAGATTTAGTATTACCTGTCAGGGCTGGTGAGGAAAATGCCGTTGCTGCAACAAAAAGTGTTATTACCTCACTAGTGGCTTTAGTTAACATAGTGGCAGAATATTCTCAAGAAGAAAGCTTACTTGAAGCCTTAGAAAACTTACCTAAAGTATTAGAAGCTTCTCTGACTTTAGACTGGACTGCTGCTATTGATACTTTTAAAAAAAGCAAAAATATGTTTGTTATTGGTCGTGGTTTTGGATTTCCTATAGCTCAAGAGATGGCTTTAAAATTTAAAGAAACTTGTAGAATTCATGCAGAAGCTTTTAGTGGGGCCGAAGTGCTACATGGTCCGTTTGCTCTTATGAACCAAACATTTACAACTTTTACAGTCTTACAGAATGATGAAAGCGCGCCCGGAACAGTTGATATTGTAAATAGGATGTCAAACTTAGGAGTTAATACTATTTTTGCTAGCTTTGGGGCTAAATTGGAAACCCAAGCTAAGGTTAGTTTAAATGCAGAATTAAAAACCCACCCAGTACTTGAACCAATAGTGATACTGCAAAAATTTTACATTATGGTTAATGATCTAGCTATTTTACTTGGTCTTAATCCAGATAACCCAACAAACCTTAAAAAAGTTACAGAAACAGTTTAAATTCTTATCAGGAGAAATTTTATGAATACTAAAAAAGCAAGACTCAAGATCATAATGCTGATATTTTTTTCAGCAATGGGGGGTATGCTATATGGATATGATATTGGTATAATAGGTGGGGTTCTACCTTTTATCAAATCTGAATTGGGTATGACTGCTGCGCAGGAGTCGTTCTTAGGAGGCTCTGTTTTATTTGGCGGAGCTTTTGCGATTCTTATTGGCGGAGTATTAGCTGATATCTTTGGAAGAAAAAATATCATTACAGCATCTGGTTTGCTATTTATGGCATCAGTTTTTATGATTTATTTTGCTGAAAGTTATAATTTTCTTGTGTTTTCAAGATTAGTTCAAGGCATAGCTGTTGGTTTTATATCTATAACTGTTCCATTATACCTGACAGAGTCTGTGCCTAGTATGATCCGTGGTTTAGCGGTTACATGCTTTCAATTGTTTTTGACTGCTGGGATATTAATGTCTGTAGCAATAAGTTTATTCTTCATATCAAAAGATCCTACTACAGGTCTAGAAATCGGTGATTGGAGAAATATGTTTCTTACAGCTTTGGTTCCTGGTCTGATTGTGTTTATAGGCGGATTTTTTCTAATTAAGTCTCCTAGATGGCTAATTATGAAAAATAGAGAACAGGAAGCAGAAAAGATCCTTACTGAAACTATAGGTGTAGATGCAGCAAAACGACAAATGCAAGAGGTTAAAACTCTAATTGAGAAAACCAAAAATGAAGGTAGTCTGCTATCAAGTCTTACAAAAAAACATTATTTAATGCCGATGCTTATTGTGTTTTCAGTTGCTATCTTAGCTCAGATGACTGGGATAAACAGTATCTTACAATATGCACCAACTATGCTAAAAGAAACTGGTTTGGGCTCTGTTTATGCTGCTGTTGTTGGTGGGGTTGCTATAACAGGTCTTAACTTTGTTACAACTATTATAGCTGTTCTTATAGCTGATAAGATCGAGAGGAAATTTGTAATTACTTTTGGAACTTTGATGGTTTCTATAGTTTTACTTACTTTAGCTGTTTTAATGTATGTTATGCCTGATACTTCAGCTAAAGGAGTGGCTTTACTTATCGGTTTTATATTATATATATTCTTCTTTGCTATTGGTCCAGGAGCTTATATATGGGTTATCATGTCAGAGCTTTTACCTACAAACATTAGAAGTAAAGGTTTAGCTATGGCGTTGTTTTTAAATAGCATGGCTTCTGCAATTTTGGCTTCTGCTGTAATGCCTGTTACTCAGCATTTTAATGGAAATTATGGTGTGATTTTAGGCATATGTGGAGTATGTACTCTAGTATATAGCTTTATAGCATTTAAGTTTGTACCAAAAACAAATGGTCGTACCCTAGAAGAAATCGAACAAGGTTTTATCAAATAATAGTTTAAGCAGGATTATTAATATCTACAAACTTAGCTTCTAAGTTAAGCCTTTCTTCAAGAAGATTTGCAATGGCTTTTACACCTTCTTTTTCAGTTGCATGGTGACCAGCTGCGATATAGTTTATGCCTAGTTCTCTAGCAATATGGGGTGTACGTTCTGATATTTCACCTGATATAAAGGTAGTTGCTCCAGCGTTATAAGCATATTCTATGAAATCTTGAGCACCACCAGTACATATAGCTACTTTTTTGTTTGAGCTCTTAGTGTTGATGACTAAAGGTTCTCTACCTAAAATTTTTGCTATAAGTTTGCTAAAACTAGCTAAATCTAAATTACAATCAGCTATTACTGAAATATCAGGCTTCACTCCAGTATCAAAAAAAGAAATGTTTTCCAGATTTAATTTTTGGGCTAGTAGTACATTATTGCCAATTTCCCTATGACCATCTAGGGGTAAATGGTAAGCAAATAGATGTATACCATTTTTTATAAGTTTTGCTATGCGTTGATATTTTATTCCAGTAATAGGATAATCTTCACCTTTCCAAAAGTAACCATGATGCACTATTATAGCATCAGCATTTTCATAAATAGCTTCATCAATTAAAGCTTGGCAAGCTGTTACTCCAGTTATAACTTTCTTAATATTTTTGCTGCCTTGTATTTGCAAGCCATTAGGAGCATAGTCTTTATAAGCATTAATCTCAAAATAATCATTTAGGAATTTTTCTAGCTCTTTAAAGTGCATAGGTCTGAAAAATAAAGTTTATAGTGATATAATCTTACATTGTATATGTTCTGAAATAGTATTTAAAATGTAAAAGCATAATTTTTGGGTTTTCGTATGTATAAAACAAGTATTGTAAAAGTTGGTGATATTTTAATCGGTGGTAATAACCCTATAGTAGTGCAGTCTATGACGGATACTTACACGGCTGATATAGATAAAACGGTAAAACAAATTTTAGCATTGCATAGAGCTGGTAGTGAAATTGTAAGGATTACTGTTAATGACGAAGAAGCTGCTAAGGCAGTTCCTGTAATTGTAAAAGAGCTCGCAAAACACGATTGTCATGTACCTTTGGTAGGGGACTTCCACTATAATGGCCATACTCTTTTAAGTAAATATCCAGAATGCGCAAAAGCATTAGCCAAATATAGAATTAATCCAGGTAATGTTGGCTTTGGGAAGAAAAAAGATACTCAGTTTGCTGAAATTATAAAAATAGCTATAGCAAACGATAAACCTGTACGTATAGGAGTTAATTGGGGAAGTTTAGATCAAAGTTTACTGGCAAGATTAATAGATGAAAATAATTCCTCTGCAAATCCATTAGACTTAAAAGAGATAATGCATAAAGCTCTTATAACATCAGCTTTAGAAAGTGCTAAATATGCTCAAGATTTAGGTTTAGCAAAAGATAAAATAATAATCTCATGTAAGGTTAGTGAGGTTCAAGACTTGATAGCTGTTTACCAAAAATTAGCTAAAGAATGCGATTACGCTTTACACCTTGGGCTTACAGAAGCTGGTATGGGCACAAAGGGTATAGTTGCTAGTGCTATTAGTTTAGGTATACTTTTACAACAAGGTATTGGTAATACTATACGAGTATCATTAACACCAGCCCCAAATGCTCCGCGCACAGAGGAAGTTAGAGTTTGCCGTGAGATACTGCAAAATCTTGGTTTAAGAACATTCACTCCAAGTGTAACATCTTGTCCAGGGTGTGGTAGAACAACAAGCTCATTTTTTAGGGAGCTAACTAGCCAAGTCAAAGAATATCTTGATGAAAAGATGCACCAATGGAAAGAAGAGTATAAAGGTGTTGAAAACATGAAGGTTGCTGTTATGGGCTGTGTGGTAAATGGCCCTGGTGAGTCTAAAAATGCTGATATTGGTATCAGTTTACCTGGTAGTGGAGAATCACCAGTAGCACCTGTATTTATAGACGGTAAAAAGTCTCATACATTAAGAGGTGATAACATCTCTAACGAATTTATAGAGATAGTCGAGAATTATGTTAGAAATAATTATAAAAAAGTGAGTAGGTAGAGAGATGTCAGTAGTTTTTATTAAAACGCCATTCCCAAAGCTTAAGTTTGGCTATACAAATAATACTCAAGGCTTTAGTAAAGGAAAGTTTGCTAAGTTTAATCTATCTGATAGTGTTGGAGATAATCCTCTAGCAGTTGAAAAAAATCGTAATTTATTTAAATCGTGTGTAAACGCCAATGTTAAGTGGCTTAGACAAAATCATACAAATATTATAAAAAGTTTCGAGGAGTATGATGGAGAGTTCTGTGATGCCATCTATACAGATAAACCAAATCAAGTTTGTACTGTATTGACAGCAGATTGCCTTCCTATTTTACTTTTTGACAAAAGAATGACAAAAGTAGCTGCAGTACATGCTGGTTGGAAAGGCTTGGCTCATGGAGTATTAGAAGTTAGCTTAAAAGAATTTATAGGTTTGGACCTTGTTGCATGGTTTGGCCCTTGTATAACACAACCGTATTATGAAGTTGGCCAAGACGTATATGATAGTTTTATCAAGCAAGACGAAACGTTTATTCAAGCTTTTAAACCAAAAGGAGAAAATAAATATTTTTTTGATATTAAGTTTATTGCTAAGCAGATTTTAAATAGTAATCATTGTTTTGATGTAGTTGATTCAGGTTTATGTACATTTAGTAATAAAAGATTCTATTCCTATCGTAAAGAAGGGGTTACAGGCAGACAAGCTAGTTTTATATGGTTTGAGTAAATAAGTATAAAAGGATATTTATGTCACAAAAATTACAAGTTTTAAGAAAGTTAATGAATGAAAGAGGCTATGACTTTTATCTGGTGCCTTCGATAGACGATCATAATAATGAATATGTACCTGAGTGTTGGCAGTATCGTAGTTGGATTAGTGGCTTTGATGGATCTGCAGGGGATGTTTTAGTAACTTTAGATCATGCATACTTATCTACTGATGGTAGATATTTTTCTCAAGCTGAATATCAGTTAGCAAAGAGTGATTTTACTTTATTAAAGCAAGCTAGTTTTGAATCTGAAATTGAAAAATGGTTAGCTAAAAGTTTTGCTGATAAAACTTTAGCTATAGATCCTAAAAAAATAGGTATAACTAGAGTTTCAAATTTATTAGATATTGCTACAAAATCTGGTGGAAAGATAATTTTTGATGATGAGAATTTGGTTGCAAGAGCTCAGCAGGAATTAAATCAAGTAGTAGCTGTACCAACTGCAAGAGTATTTGAACAGCAAATCCAATACGCCGGTCAATCTGTTGAATCAAAGCTAAACACTATCCGTAAAGAGTTAAAAGAAAAATCTCAAAACGCTTTAGTTGTTTCTAGTTTAGATGAAATCATGTGGGCTCTTAATATTCGTGGTAGAGATATTGAACATACTCCAGTAGCTATTAGTTACTTAGTTATGACTTTAGAAGAAGTTTACTTTTATATAGATAATTCTAAATTGGATGAGCAGATAAAGGCTTATTTAACAAGTAATAATGTTATAGTTAAAGAGTACACACAATTTTTTGAGGATTTGGCTACTTATGAAGCTAAGTATCTATTAGATGCTACTAGTGCTAGCTATGCTATAAAACAAGCAATAGAGAAAAATTCTAAAAGTTCAATACTAGTGGATAGATCACCTATTGTATTAAGTAAAGCTATAAAAAACTCCGTAGAAATAAATGGCGCTAAAGACGCTCATAGGAAAGACGCAGCGGCATTTATAAAGTGGTGGTATTGGCTAGAGAATAATTATCAAGGGATCAATGAGCTACAAGCTGTTGCCAAACTAGCTGAATATAGAGCACAGCAAAAAGGCTATGTTGAAGATAGTTTTCCATATATTGTAGGGCATGGCGCTAATGGTGCTATTATACATTACAAGCCTAAAAATAACTCGCAGTTAAAAACACTTGATGATCAAGTGCCTTTACTATGCGATTCTGGAGGACAATATAATGAGGGTACTACAGATATAACTAGAGTACTACATTTTGGTAGGCCAACTAAAGAGCATAGAAGATATTACACTTTAGTGTTAAAAGGACATTTAGCTTTAGGTAGAGCTGTATTTCCAAAAGGGACTACAGGGTCTCAATTAGACGTTTTAGCACGCGAACATTTGTGGCATTTTTGTGCTGATTATAGTCACGGCACAGGCCATGGTGTAGGTAGTTTCTTAGGGGTTCATGAAGGTCCCCAACGCATTAATTCAAGTTCTAAAGTAGAGTTAATGCCTGGGATGATACTAAGTAATGAACCAGGAGCATATTTTCCAGGTGAGTTTGGTATTAGGATAGAAAATTTATGTTATGTTAAACAACGTAACCAAGAATCTCCTACAGGTCACGGACCATTTTATTGTTTCGAGGATTTAACTTTAATACCTTATGAATATAAGTTAATAGAAACGTATATGCTGACGTACACAGAGAAGAAAACTATAAATAACTATTATAGTAGGATTAGAAAAGAAGTTTTGCCATTAATTGAAGAAAAAGATGTAAGAGATTTCTTATTACTCAAAACAAGACATATCAAATAAAAAAATATGGATAAAAAACATATTAAAATATTCCTCTACCTTGGCATTACTGTAATCGCAGGTTTTTCAGGAGCTTATTTTGATAAGTATAATTTTAAAGAGAAACTTATAAACTTTAGATATGCTATCTATGATTATTTTACTAGAGAGCCAATCAAACACTATACTTCAGAAGATAATAAAAATATTATAGCAAGATTTTTTTCTGAAAGTGAAGAAGCTAAGAAGCAACAAGCAAACCAGTTTGATAATTTAAAACAATATGCTCCACAAAGAACTTTACCAGCTGTTACTGATTACTGTCATGGTTTTCTGGAGTTTGGTAACCCTAGCTTTGATGTTACTGATGGACTAGGTCAGGCTAATTTGTATCTATGTAGAGATGGCTATGTGGTTGGTTATAATTATCAAACTAAGCAAGCTAGTTGGGTTGCTTTTAAGCTTACTAAAGCAAAGGTTGCCAATAAGCAAAAACGAGATGATAATTTTCGTGAAGACACTGACGTGCCTTTTGTTTATAGGGCTCAATTAAGTGATTATAAGAAATCTGGTTATGATAGAGGACATCTTGCCTCATATGCTTCTACTGATTTTAGTGAAAAATCAGCAGAACAGTCATTTTTACTTTCTAATATTTCTCCACAAAAAGCTGGCTTAAATAGACAAGGGTGGGAAGCTTTAGAAACAGATGAGCGTATTTGGGCAAATATGTATGATAGTATTTATGTTTATGTTGGTCCAATATACAAAAAACAAAAAATTCATAAAACGATAGGTGATAATAAGATAGCAGTACCTGATTATTTTTTTAAGATAATATATGTACCTACTAAAAATAAAGCTATAGCTTTTGTAATGCCAAATTCTAGAGTTGAGAAGAAAAAAGTCGCTAATTATAGGACTTCTATAAAAGATATTGAGGACCGTACAGGCTTACATTTTTTAATCAATATACCAGAAAGAGAAGTTGTTGTAGGTAAAGTTTCCACAATGTGGCATACTACTTATTTTTAAAGAATGGGCTGTGTTTAATCTATCTAAAATTCCAGCTTGCAACAGATTTATATTATTTACCTTATTTATTTCTAACGTCATAATGTGTCCAATTAAAATTACTACCTGTTTTTTCATTCATTTCTATAAGCTTAGAGTGTAATTTAGAACTTGAAGAAGATTTATTGTGATATCTATACCATAAGTTCTTATCATATGATTGCGGCGGTGTACAACTTGTTAAAAATGTAACTACTATACCAGCGACGATAAAGGACTTTATGTAATTCAAAAATCAGCTCCTATGTTTTTATTAATTAGACTAGTTCAAGTCCTAATCTATATAGTAAAATTTCTTTCATTAAGTTATAACAACAATTTTTATACAAATTGTTTAACTTAACTATATCTACATTTTCAAAAAACATCTATAACTAAGCTGCCATATGAAGTAGAATATTTGGCAATAAATATAAAATGATAAATATTCTTTTATGCAAAAAAATAAAAAACCTAATTTTGAAGATATAAATGAAGCTTTGAAAGTTATGCAAGCTTTGCCAACTGCTTCAGAAGCTCATGGATTATTATGCGCTTTATTTAGCTTTGGTGCAGAAGTCAAATTTACAGCTTGGTCTGACTCACTGATGACTAAGTCACTTGAAGAAGGAGATATCATAGCAGCATCAGCCCTACAAACCATGAAAGAACTATATGATTTTACAAAAAATCAGTTTGATGAAAAAGGCTTAAGTTTTGATTTATTTATTCCAGGAGACGAAGAGTCTCTTAGCTACCGTGCTGAAGGCCTTAGCCATTGGATTAAGGGCTTTTTATCAGGAGTGGGCTTATTTGGATTAGATTATGAAAACGCTGAAAGTAAAGAAGTAAAAGAGGCTATTTATGACCTTATGCAAATATCATATATGGATTATAGTAGTTTAGAAGATAATGATACTAGCGAAAGTGATTTTTTGGAATTATTAGAATACACACGTGTAGCTGTGCTTCTAATAGATAGTGAAAAGGTTTAGAAATTTTATGGCTAGTAAATATGATATAGCAATAGTAGGAGGAGGTGTTGTTGGTTTACTAACATCTTTGACTCTAGCTAAGGCGAAGCTTAACATTATCCACATAGAAAAAGATGAACTAGAAGTAAAAAATGATAATAGAAGTTTAGCTCTCTCATATTCGTCAATAGCATTTTTAAATACCTTAGAAATATGGGATAAAATTACAAGTAGTACACAGCCTATTCAAAAAGTACACATTTCAGATAAAGGTAAATATGGTAGAGCAGAAATATTTGCAAAAGATGAAAATTTACCATTCTTAGGTACTATTGCTCCAATGCAAGAATTACTTAGAGTAGCTTTAGAAGCCGTTGCTAATAACCCTAATATTACAAAATCTTTTGCCACAAATATTGAAGACTTAGGAAAACAAGATCAAAACTATTCCTTAATAGTTAAACATAAAACTAGTTCTCATCAGGAGATAATCCAAGCTAAACTTATAATTGCTTGTGACGGTGCAAATTCAAGTATACGTAAGATGTTAGATGTTGCGGCTAAAACTACTGATTATAAGCAAGATGCTGTAGTTTTTGATATCCAAACTGAACTTGAGCACAAAAACACAGCTTTTGAAAGATTTATGAGTGATGGAGTATTAGCTGTTTTGCCAAAAACTGATAATACTATGGGCTGTGTTTGGACAGTAGATAGAAGTCAGTCAAAATCAAAATTAAACCTTGATGCTAAAGAATTTGAAAAGCTTATCCAAGATAGGTTTGGTTATAGATTAGGGCAACTAAAACTGGTTTCTAAGCCTGCTATATTCCCACTATACCTTGTGCAATCTGAAGAAGTATATAAACAAAATATTCTATTTTTTGGGAATGCTTTACACTTTTTACATCCAGTATCAGGTCAGGGTTTAAATTTAAGTATTCGTGATATCGGGTTTTTATATGATTTGCTGAATAATAATTTTTCAGAACAAACTTTAAATCAAAAGTTAGCAGAATTTGCTAATGTGAGAAAACCAGATCACGATAGAACTATTTATATAACGCATGGATTTATTCGCTGGTTTGTGTCAAATGATCCAAAGTTAGTTGTAAGTAGAAATATTGGATTACATTTACTACAGCGTAGTAAATTAGCTAAAAAAGCTCTATCTCGTGTAATGATGGGTAAACTTAGCAAGGGTTCAACTCTTATGAGAAAGGTTGTTGAGTGATGATGTTGCAAAAAGATATTGTGATTGTAGGTGCTGGTATGGTAGGGCTAAGTTTAGCCTTAGCTCTACATAAAAAAGGTTTGCAAGTAGCGATAGTAGAGGCTAAAAGCATTAGTAGTAAAGTACTAGATCAAAACAGAATAGAAACTAGAGTTAGTGCTATAAACCATACCTCAAAAAGATTTTTAAAAGAACTAGATGTGTGGAATATTATTAGATCTTACAAGGTTTCACCATATTATCAAATGCAGGTATGGGATGATAATTTTGATGAAAAAATTACTATTACAGCAGAGGAAATATCAGAACATAGTTTAGGATATATAGTAGAGAACGATGTTATAACAACAGCTTTATTGGAAAAAATTAGCCAAACTGGTATTGAAATATTTGATAATCAAAAAATCAAAGAAGTTCAAAGATGCCAAAATATAGCTAAAATCATTTTGGAAAATAAAACTATAGAAACAAGTCTGGTGGTTGGAGCTGATGGAGCTAACTCATTTATTCGAGATTATTTTAATTTTGAAACAAAGGTCAAACCATATGATCACATATCTATAGTAGCTACCTTAGAGCTCGAAAAGGACCATAACCAAACAGCATACCAAAGGTTTTATGATAAAGGTGTATTAGCTTTTTTACCTTTGGAGAATAAAAATAAAGCTTCAATTGTTTGGTCAGTTAAGACAGATTACGCTAATTATTTAATGGGTTTGAAAGAGCAAGTCTTTGAAAAAGCTTTAGCTTTAGCGATTGGAAACATATTGGGTGATACTAAATTACTAACAAAAAGGTTTGGCTTTGAATTGCTGCAACGCCATGCCAAAAGTTATATTCAAGATAAAGTTGTATTGGTAGGGGACGCTGCTCATAGTATTCATCCACTTGCTGGACAGGGTGTAAATCTTGGCTTTAAAGATGTTATTTCTTTGACTAATGTTCTAAGTGAGAGTTTTGCAAAAGGTAGATTATTGGGGGCTGAATCAACTTTAGACAAATATCAACGTGATAGAAAACTTGATAATACTAAAATGATTACTTTAATGAAAACTTTTAAAGAGGTATTTGGTAGTGATAATAAGTATATTAAAAAAATACGTAGATTTGGACTAAAGTTTGTTGATAAAAATAGTTTTATAAAAAGAATTATTGTAAAACAAGCTTTGTAGTTAGTAGTTACTATACTCTACTCCCTTTGCTTAGCAAGATACTCCTCTTAAGAGGGGAGTTTTACAAATATAAGTTTTATAAAAAGAGATAAAAATGAAAACAGATGATTTTGATTATAAATTACCAGAGGAACTAATAGCTAGTTATCCATTGGATAAGCGTGATGAAAGTAGACTTTTAAAGTTAAGTAAAGAGACTGGCAATATCAAAGATTATAAATTTAAAGATTTTATCGATTTTATAAATCCAAACGATTTACTAGTTTTTAATAATAGTAAAGTAATGTTAGCTCGCCTTTATGGTAAAAAAACCACAGGTGCAAAGCTTGAATTCTTAGTAGAAAAAATCAAAACACCAAAAGTTTTTGAAACTCATATCAAAGCAAATCGCTCACCAGTTATAGGTAGTGAAATTTATGTTCAAGACACATTGGCTAAAGTTTTGAATAAAGATGATGGTATATATCTTCTTGAGTTACAAGATAAAAAGAATATTTACCAGTTAATGCAAGAGTTTGGGCATATTCCACTACCTCCGTATATGAAGCGAGAAGATGAAGAATTTGATGCTGAGCGTTACCAAACAGTTTATGCAAAAGATTTAGGTTCAGTGGCAGCACCAACAGCAGGTTTGCATTTTTCAGAAGAATTAATGCAACAGATAAAAGATAAAGAAGTTGGTACAGCTTATATAACTTTACATGTTGGTTCTGGTACTTTTAAACCTGTACAGGTTGATGATGTAGAGAGTCATAAAATGCATTCAGAAGTTATATCGGTACCAGAAGATGTTTGCCAAAAGATCCGTCAAACAAAAGCTAATGGTGGTAGAGTGATAGCAATAGGTACAACCTCTGTGCGTTCTTTAGAATCAGCAGGGCAAAGTGGTGAAATACAAGCTTATCAAGGTGAGACAGATATATTTTTATATCCTGGCAAAAAATTTAATATAGTTGATGCAATGATTACTAATTTTCATTTACCAAAATCTACTTTAATAATGTTAGTAAGTGCGTTTGCAGGAAAAGAAAATATAATAAATGCGTATAAACATGCTATAGATAAAAAATATCGTTTCTATAGTTATGGCGACGCGATGTTTATTTACTAAGGAGAAAAATGAAAAAAGCGTTCTTTTTTGATATTGATGGTACGTTGGTCTACGAAAATAAAGGCCAACTTTTTGTTTCTGATAAAAATATTCAAGCTATTAAAAAGCTTAGAGCTCAAGGTTTTAAAACTTTTATAGCTACAGGAAGGACACCAAATTTTGTTCCACCTAGAGTGTATGATTTACCAATGGATGGCTATATTACTGCAAATGGTTCTGTAATACGAGTTGGTGATAAATTAGTCTATGAAAAGCTTTTTCCTCAAGAAGCTATAACTTCTGTGCTTAAATTTTGCGAAAAGCATAATCATAATTGGCTTTTTGAAGGTGACTTTGCTTACGTAGATGATCTAGAATCAGAAGACTTGAAATATTTTTATAATAAAGTGATTGTTAATAAAGATAAGATTATAAAAGCTCATAACTTACAAAATGTAACAATTTATAATGCTCTAGTGTTAGGTAGGGATGTTGATGTTGTAGCGTTACAACACACCTTAGGTGATGATTATGTTACAGCACCGCACATTGAACATGGTTATGTTGATTGTTATTTGGCAGGTCATACTAAAGCTGATGGTATAGATAAAATGGTTGAATATCTTAACTTACAAGATTATGAAACTTATGCTTTTGGTGATGGCAATAATGATTTAGAAATGTTTGATAGGGTTGATGTTGCTATAGCAATGGAAAATGCCTCTAAGCAGTTAAAAGAAAAGGCAACTTTAATAACAAAAGCGAATTACCATGATGGTGTGTATCATGGTTTAGTCCAATTAGGGCTCTTGTAATTAAACATTTTATGATAAAAAAAGCTGAATAATTTATAAAATTACATAAATCTTTTATAATTTCAATAATACAGCTGGAGGTAATTGTTAGCTGCAATAGCCCCTTTACAGAGTATTTTACTGACAAAGTAAAAATAAAGCTGTTCGATTATATTAGAGTATTATAAGCTTTATATAAATAACCTAAAGTTTTACTAAGAAATGGATAAATATTTACAGCAAGCCTTAGAACAAGCTAAAAAAGGACTAACAGAGGGCGGTATACCAATAGGTGCGGTATTAGTGATTGATAATAAAATTGTTGGAGCTGGACATAATCAAAGAATCCAAAAAGGTAGCCCTATACTCCACGCAGAAATGGATTGTTTAGAAAAGGCTGGTAGGTTAAAAGCAGCTGATTACCAAAAGGCTACTCTATATACTACTTTGTCACCGTGTGCGATGTGTACAGGAGCTATATTACTTTATGGTATTAAAAATGTAGTGATTGGTGAAAACATTAATTTTGTGGGGCAAGAAGAACTTTTAAAAGCCAATGATATAAACGTTACAGTTGTAAATGATGCCCAATGTATTGAGATAATGCAGAAGTTTATCAAAGATAGTCCTAGTCTTTGGAATGAAGATATAGGGGAATAATCTAATTTATTATCATTAGAAGTAGCTTTTGTTGGTTTAACAAACAATGGTTTTGTATAATATAGCTAAGTAAGTTATTTAACTATAAGTATAGGTTAGGTTGTAAAATGGTAAAAAAAGTTTTACTCTCAATTGATTTTATTAATGAAATTGTACATCCAGAAGGAAAGCTAGCAGCTAAGTTTATACCTAACTTAGTCAAAAATGACGTCATTGAAAATGCAAATTTGGCTATAAGCAAGGCACGTGCAAATGATATTCAAGTTATACATGTGAAGGTTGGATTTTCAGCTAATTATATAGAGTGTCCAGAAAACTCACCAATTTTTAGTAACGCTAAAAAATTTAATGCTTTAGAGCTAGGGAAATGGGGAACAAAAATTTATGATCAAATAGATGTTAAAGCTAATGATCATATCGTAATTAAACACCGAATAAGTGCTTTTTATAACACGGATTTAGAATGTGTTTTAAAAGCAAATGATTTTAAAGATATTATAATTATGGGAGTATCAACGGATATGGCTGTAGAGCTAACCGCTCGAGAAGCTCATGATAGAGATTATAATGTAACTGTTTTAGAGGATGCGTGTACAACTTATAGTGAAGCCGCGCATGTAGCATCTATTAATAATATAAATAGGGTAGCAAGTGTAAAAACTGTAGGACAATGGTTAATATAAAGACACAATTTTAAAAGATATATAAGATGCATACAGAACCTTTAATTTCATTATTTGTATTTGTAATGCTAGGAATACTAGTACTTACGATGATTATAAAAAAGCTTAAACAACCATATGTTGTAGCGTATTTACTAACAGGAATACTGTTAGGTCCATATGGCATAAACCTTATAGAAGATAATCATAATCTTGCTAGATTAGGAGAAATAGGAGTAATTTTATTATTATTTTTTGCAGGTATGGAGATTTCACCACGTAAGTTTGCTGAAAACTGGCAAGTTCCAGTTATCGGGACTATGTTACAAATTACTATAACAACCCTGCTAGTTTCATTAGTTGGAATAGCTTTAGAATGGTCTTTAGCCAAGATAGTGCTTTTTGGATCTGTTGTAAGTTTAAGCAGTACAGCTGTAGTTCTAAAATTATT
The DNA here is from genome assembly GCF_012222825.1 of Allofrancisella frigidaquae. NCBI lineage: Bacteria > Pseudomonadati > Pseudomonadota > Gammaproteobacteria > Thiotrichales > Francisellaceae > Allofrancisella > Allofrancisella frigidaquae. The sequence continues at coordinate 677,234 of NZ_CP038017.1, forward strand.
ACATGACAGTGGTAGTATGAGGACTCGGTTAGGCCAAAATGTATTAGGAGTGCTACTTGTACAAGATTTAGCGGTTGTTCCTATGCTTATCATTATAGGTTTTTTAGGAGGTGAGGCCCCATCTTATAGTCAGATTGTTTTACAGATTGTAGGTGGTACTCTGGTTATTATTATCGCAGCTATTATGGCTATTAAGAAAAGTATCAAATTGCCTTTTATACCCGCACTTGGGAAAGATGATGAAATGAAAGTTTTTGCTGCATTGATAATATGTTTTGGGATGGCATCTTTAACAGGTGAGTTAGGTCTTTCTTCAGCTTTGGGGGCTTTTGTAGGAGGAATGATTGTAGCTACAGTAGAAGAAACAGAGTGGGTCGGTAATAGCCTAGCTACAGTAAAAACTATCTTCATGGCTTTATTTTTTATTTCCATAGGTATGCTTATTAATTTAAAATTGGTATTTAATAATTTATCTGTGTTTATTATTTTTCTAATATTAATTTTTGTAATTAATACTATTATCAATACACTTATATTTAGAGCATTGCGTCAGCGAGTGGAAGAAGCTCTAATGGGTGGGGCGATGCTCTCACAAATAGGAGAGTTTAGTTTTGTACTTATAACAATGGGATATGTGCTAAATATCTTAGATAATACTACATATCAAATGAGTATAACTTTGGTTTCATTATCATTGCTATTTAGTCCATTATGGATAAGTATAGTTAATACATTTATTAGAAAATTTATTCGACCTGATACTAAGTAAAGCTAGATCTTAATGAAAAAATTCAATTGCGTTTTATAGCTTTTGTCTGTCATAATTAAAGTTTATTTTGAGCTTAAAATTTTCAGGTTATTGACATGAAACAAGACTCCAGAGCATTGGTTATATTTGGTTTATGTTGTATTTTAGTAGCTCAGTTTGTTACGGGCATAAATATCACTGGATCAAAATATTTAGTAGAACATGTTCCTTTGATTTTTTTGCTAGAGATGCGTTTCATTATCGGTGCTATGTCACTTCTAATAATTTTAATCATTAGTGGTAAAACCACACAAGTCTTGGCTCTTAAGTCAATGCCTCGAAAAGCATGGTGGGTATTAGTTGCTCAAGGTTTATGTGGTGGAGCATTATTTAATTTGTTAATGCTTTCAGGGATTCATTATACTTCTGCAACTATGGCAGGCATTATCACAAGTACTTTGCCTGCAATGGTGATTTTAGCTATGTGGTTACTACTAAAAATATCTATAACATTGAAACAGTGGATATGTGTTCTAACGGCAATTATAGGTTTAATCATGGTTAATTTACAGTATTCTCACGATAGTACTAGCGTTAATAGTATAAGCTGGTTGGGTAACTTACTTATTCTTATTGCTATGTTACCAGAGGCTGGCTATTATGTATTGATTAAAGTTATGAAAATTCCTATTAATCCATTAATAGGCTCGATTATTATTAATGTCATAAATGCAATCTTTGTACTACCGATGTTGCTCTGGGTGGATTTTGGGTTTATTGAAAAGTTAAGTATGTTTGATTGGGTTATGCTATTGATTTTAGGTGTTGCATCAGGACTTTTTTATTTATGTTGGAGTAAGGGGAGTGAATATCTTCAAGCACCAACTACAGGGATGTTAACTGCATTGATGCCTATATTTACTTTAATTTTAGCAGTATTATTCCTTAATGAAAAAATTACCATTGTACAGATGATAGGTATGCTGGTGATTATTTCTTCTATAATAATAGCTAACTATCGAATTAGACGTTTAAAAGCATAAAAATTATTATCTGAAATCATTTAAAATATGCTTTGTTAATTGGTTTAACTAAGCTTTACATGTTTATCTTAAATATATAAAATTTGTTATAGCTAATTTACCATAAAACTAATATGTCACACAAAGCGAAGCCTGTCTTCACGAGCGTGGTGACATATTATTGATATTTTAAACATTATTCATTGTGATAAATTATTAATTGATTAGCTACGGTTAAGAAAATTGTTAAATCTAGACTAATAAAGGTTACATATATTTATGAGTGTTTATCAATACCAAAATTTTAAAATATTAGAAGTGCAAGGTGTAGATACTAAAAAGTTTCTCCAAGGTCTTGCAACTGCTGATTTAAATCTATTATCATCAAATAACAACCTTTTGCTTACAGCGTTTGCAAACCTCAAGGGTAGAATAATTTCGTTAAGTTTTATCAAATATATAGCTGATGATAAATTCTTGCTTTCTGTAGAAGATGGTGTTTTAGAAATACTGCAATCTTGGCTTAAAAAGTATGGTATGTTTTCTAAAGTTAGCTTTTCTATAAATGGTCAATATGCTTTATTTCTTACTGATAATGGATTTTTAAAGCACGATATTTTACCTACAGGTAGTTTAGAGTCTGATATCAGTTTTGAAGCAGCCCAAAAACAAAATATCCTAAATAAACTAGCTATTATTGATGCAAAAAATACTGAAAAATTTCTTCCAGCAGAACTAGAGTTAGATAGTTTAGAAAATGTAGTATCCTACAAGAAAGGTTGCTATATGGGGCAAGAAGTTATAGCTAGAATGCACTATAAAGCTAAGTTGAAAAAAGAATTGGCAGTTGTAAAATCTAGTTTTGATATTCAAGAACTAGATTTGAAAGATCAAAACAGTAAACCATTAGCAAACGTAGTAAATAAAATCTTTTTAGATAACCGGTGTTATATGTTAGTAGTTTTCCATAAAGAATCTACAGAGTCAGAATACCAGCTAGAAGATGGCCATAAAATCATAAAATGCTAGATAATCTTAACTCCCAACAGCAACAGGCTGTAAAGTATATAGGATCACCTTTATTAGTATTAGCCGGTGCTGGCAGTGGTAAAACTAGCGTTATTATTGAGAAAATTTCTTACCTTATAGAGCAGTTATTATATCCTGCTAAAAGTATCTTAGCTGTTACCTTTACCAACAAAGCAGCCAAAGAAATGCAAGAAAGAGTCAGAGCTAGACTTGATAAAGATGTATCTAAAGGCTTGATGATAACTACTTTTCACTCATTAGGTTTATCAGTTTTAAAGAAACATTATGTTGATCTAGGGTATAAAAAAAGCTTTACACTTTTTGATAGCGCTGATTCTTTAGCTCTTATTTACGATATAGCATATGAAGAGTATCAACTACCAAAGCAAAATGCTGGAGCAATACAATCTAAAATTTCATTTTGGAAATCAGCGCTTTTAATGCCAGAGCAAGTTGAGCCTAAAGATGAACTAGAGCAGCAAGCAATGTTTATCTACCAAGAGTATCAAAAATATTTAAAGTCATATAACTCATTTGATTTTGATGATTTAATATTTCAACCAATTCAGCTTTTTAGAACTAATCTACATATACAAAAACTATGGTCAGATAAATTTAGATATATACTAATAGATGAATATCAAGATACTAATGAATCACAATACCAACTATTAAAGTATCTCACGCAAGGTAAAAATAAATTTACAGTAGTAGGTGATGATGATCAGTCTATATATGCCTGGCGAGGTTCACGACCAGAAAATTTACGCCATTTACAAGAGGATTTTCCTGATTTAAAAGTTATAAAACTAGAACAAAACTATCGTTCTACAGGTAGAATTTTAAATGTCGCAAACAAACTTATAGAAAATAATAGCCATATTTTTGAAAAGAAACTTTGGTCAGCTAAAGGATATGGTGATCAGGTTAAAGTTATAAGTTTGCTAAATGATGAAGATGAGTCACAATTCATCGCTAGTGATATTTTTTTTGATAGAATAAAAACAAATTCAAAAAATTCTGATTATGCGATATTAATTCGTAGTAACTATCAAGCTTTTGTATTAGAAAGGTATATGCAAATGCATAAAATTCCGTACGCTATAAGTGGAGGTACTTCATTTTTTTCAAAATCTGAAATTAAAGATATTGTTTCTTATCTACGTCTTATTGTAAACCCTGATGATGACAGAGCGTTTTTACGTGTTATTAATACTCCAAAAAGAGAAGTAGGTAGCGCAACTATTCATAAACTTGGTGAGTATGCTAGCTTTTATCATTGTAGTTTTTTTCATACTCTCTATAACCTAGATAAAGTAGAATTGCGTGAGTATGCTAAAGCAAATCTTAACAAATTTAAAGATTTAATAATTTTTACTCAACAAGAGATTGTAGCTAGTATTTCTACAGTAGAGCTTAAAAAGATTTTAGGAGAATTTGTTGAAAAAATTTCGTATAGACAGTGGTTAATAGACTCAAGCTCATCAGAAAAACAAGCTGAATTTAGGTACGCTAATGTATTAGAAGTTATAAGATGGATAGTTAATCAGTTAGAGGATGAAGCGTATAATGGGCTTGATTCTTTATCTTTGGTTTTGAATAAGATGTTGCTTATAGACATTTTAGATAGAGATAATGAAGAAAAAAACGGTGATCAAGTTCAGATTATAACGATGCATGCTTCAAAAGGTTTAGAATTTAAAAAAGTCTATATAATGGGAATGGAAGAGGGTATATTACCTCACCAGCAAAGTATAGAAGAAGAATCTATAGAAGATGAAAGACGCCTAGCTTATGTAGCTATAACTAGAGCAAAAGAAAATTTAACGATAACACTTACAAAACATCGTAAAAAATTTGGTGAAAAAATAGTCACTGTTCCAAGTAGGTTTATAGAAGAGCTACCAGAGACAGATTTATATTGGGTTGGTAGTGAAAAAGAATGTCCAGAAACTCGCAAAAAGAATTCAAAGCAAAACATTTCAGCATTAAAAAATATGTTTGGGTAGCTTTTTATATAAAAATTGCTCCTTCCATATAAATGTGTAAATTCTTAATTAACTGCTATATTTTATCTATAAAATCTTCAAGATCTGCTAATCTATCATCAAAGTCGCTAAATAGTTTACTTTTCTTTTTTTCTATAGGTTCGGTAGTATCAAAGTAAGAGTCGTCACTGTCACAGTGAGAATCAAAAAAAGATCGTCTTTTTTTTAATACTGGTACATCTTTTAAAATTGGTTTTTTGGGGTACATATTTGTATTAAAAGTAGGAAATAAATTAAGTTTTTTAATAAAAGTTCCTTCAATTACTCTATATTGAGTTTCATATTTATCAAAAGTAATTAATATTTCAGTATCATCTGGTAAAATCACTTCTTTTTCAACATTATTAAGCCTATAGTCAAGGCTCATATCAATTCCTTGTACAACTCTATTTATAATTAATAAAGTTGGATTTAACCCTTTTACAAACCTCAAAGCAATATCTTTCTCTAAACTTGTACTAGAAAATCCCTTTAAATTGATTTTTTTTAAGTTGGTTGGGTAATTAAAATCGACCCCTCTATATACTCTAATTGGCTTAGGCAACTCCTTTAGAGTTAAAGCTCTTATACTATTATATAATTTTAATTTTTTCTCGTCGTTAATATGAAAATCAAGAAATTCTTTAATACCTCTTATATAGTTGTTAATTTCTTGGTACAAAATTCCAGAATATAATTTAATACTTTCTAATTCATCATCCTCAAAAAAAAAAATTTGTTCCATGTTTAATTTTCGTATGAATACGAAATTGATTTTTATCTGTAAAAGATTTTTGACAAATTTGACAAGTAAACATATTTTTCCCAAATAATAAGTTTTTGCATCTTATTTTAAAATCATACGTATTGCAATAACCAATTAAATTGTATCATAAAAAAGGTAAATGTATTTTAAACTTGTTTAATATATTTTACTTAAATATCTGGGGACCCAGAGCAGTTTTGTACTTTCTATTATTTATATGAGTTTATTCTAAGTTAGGTGTAAATTGTAATTGCATTAGTTTACTAAATAATCTATTTTATAGTAACAGTGTATTAAAAATGCTTTAACTAATGGAAAGTCAAAAAGAATTCAGAAAAATCGTTATTTTTATATGCATAGTAGCAGCTCTTGGTGGTTTGCTATTTGGTTTAGATCAGGGGTTTATTGCTAATGCTGGCAAAACTCTTAATCATATATATGGTATTGCAGATGGGAGTATACAAGAGGGTAATTTTAATGCTATTTTAGCTTTTGGTGGGATAGCTGGAACTCTATGCAGTGGTTTTTTTACTCGTTATTTAGGAAGGAAAAATACTTTACTAGTTGCTGGTTTTTCTTTTCTGATAGGGGCTCTTGTTTCTTCTTTATTGCCACCTATCGAAATTCTAACAGCCTGTAGATTTACTTTAGGTTTTGGTGTGGGACTAGCTTCTTTTGCAACACCCCTTTACCTAGCTGAGACAGCTCCAACAAAAGTAAGAGGAGCAATGTCTACGTTATTTCAACTTATGATCACTTTTGGGATATTTTTAATATGCCTTACAAACGTGATTATAGTAGAGTTTGTAGGTCATACGAAAATCTCTCTTACTCTAATGTTTAGTGTAATAACACTGTTTGCATTTTTAATGCTTGTCGGTTGTTTCTTTTTACCAAAAAGCCCTAGATGGTTGATGTTGAAAAATAGAGAAGAAGAGGCAAGAGTTATTTTAGCTAAAACCAGAAAAAAAGATGAGGTTGAGCTAGAAATTAGTGAAATCAAGCAAAAACTCGGGGAGAAAAAAGTTTCGATAGCAGAAGCTATTACTAAGAAATATTTTTGGAAAATTTTGTTTGTGGGTGTTATGATCCAGATGTTCCAGCAACTTGTTGGTATAAACATGATGATTTATTATGCACCTAAGTTTTTAGAAGGTGCTGGTTTAAATATTATATTAGCAGGATTAATGGTTTTCTTTGTTAATTTCTTATCTACTTTCCCAGCTATAAAATGGGTAGAAAAATGGGGTAGAAAAAAGTTATTAACAGTAGGAGCTATAATTATGATGATCTCTTTATTGATAGCAGCATATAGTTTTTATCTAATTGATATAAGCCATACTACTTCTAATGCTCCAAAATATGTATTACTAGTTTTTTGTTTGGTTTATATATTTGGCTTTGCATGTTCTTGGGGACCTGTTGCTTGGACTTTATGTTCTGAGATTTTTCCACAGAGAGTTCGTGAAGTGGGTCTAACAGTAACAACTATTATAAACTGGACTTTTGTGTATGTAGTTGTAAGTAATTCAAATGTAATAATGAGTGCAGGTGAATGGGGTAAACCATTATTATTTATCGTATATGCTGGTTTTTGTTTACTTTCTATTGTATTTCTTAAGTTTTTTGTACCAGAGACAAAAGGAATTAGCTTAGAAAAAATAGAAAGTAACTTAGTTTCTGGCTCTAAACTTAGAGATTTAGGTAAAAAATAGGAGCTAGTAGCTACTAGCTATAAATTTATTTACTTTGCTGACGAGCCTTCTCTTTTGCTTTTAGTTTTTTATCTTTATTTAATTCTGCTAATTTTTTAGCCTCGTCTCCCACATGAGAAAAACCATGTTCTGCTGCTAGCTGAGATTGTTTTTGACGCTCTATAAAGCGTAATTTTTGTTTTTCAGTTAATTTATTATAACAGTAGTGACAGCTTATGCCTTTTTCATACTCAGACCTTTTTTTATCTTCTTCTGTTATAGGCATGCGACAAGCATAGCATTGGTCATAACTACCTTTTTCAAGATTGTGATTTACTGCAACTCTTGAGTCAAAAACAAAACATTCACCTTGCCATAGAGATTCTTCTTGAGGTACTTCTTCTAAATATTTTAGAATACCACCTTGTAGATGGTAAACCTCTTCAAAACCTTTGGCTTTCATAAGAGCCGTAGATTTTTCGCAACGAATACCTCCGGTGCAAAACATAGCTACTTTTTTGTGTTTTTTAGGATCTAAACTTTTATCAACATATTCTGGGAATTCTCTAAAATTATCCGTATGAGGATTTATCGCATTTTTAAAAGTTCCTATTTCAATTTCGTATTCATTACGAGTATCCACTAACATTACATCTGGATCAGAAATTAATTTATTCCAATCTTTAGGTTTTACGTGTTTTCCACAGACTTTATTAGGGTCTATATCGTTTACTCCTAAAGTTACAATTTCTTTCTTGAGTTTTACTTTAGAGCGATAAAATGGCATCTTATCATGATAAGACTCTTTATAGTCGATATCTTCTAAGCGTTTATCAGTTTTTAAGTAATCAAGTAGAGCAGTTACTCCTTCGCGTGTTCCTGCTACAGTACCATTTATTCCTTCATTAGCTAATAAAAGAGTTCCCTTGACATTATTTTTTACCATCACATCTAAAATAGGTTTCTGCATTTGTTTGTAATTTTCAAGAGTGACAAACTTATACATTGCACATACAACTATTTGTTCCATAGTTTTCCTTGTCGAATTTGTGTTTATGAGTTTTTGGAAATAAAAGTTTAATTATACATGATAACACTAGTAAACACGACCATGAACCAAATTTAGTAATAAATGTGAAGCTTCTGCTAAATACGATTAAAGTTCTATAACTGATGAAAATCAATTAGGGTAGATAAGAACTTTGTTAAATAAAATGGGTCAATATCATCGTGGTGTTATCAAAAAAATCCAGCATAATTGTTACATGTTTAAATTAATTTAAAACTATATTATATTAAAATTATTTATAATATAATATTTTTTATGTCATACTGATAAACAGACTAATTATAAGTCAATAGAATGCATCATAACTGATTTGGAGGATATTACTAATGTTATATAATTTACATGTTCCTGAAGGATTTAAAGATTTTTTAAATACAATTGCAGCAGATATTTACGTTATACCATGGTCAGAGAAGCTAGTTTCTTTAGTTTATGAGAGCACAGGTTTTAAAATTGCCTTTGGTTATACAGAGTATGGATATCTTAAGTTTGGTAAAATAAAACCAACTGTAGTAAAAGAAGCTAAAGCAATAGCAGCTAAAAACCAACTGCTTCGAGACAATAAGTATATAATTCCTAAGTTGAGTGTAGATGCTTGTAAACAACAATTACAACCTGAAGAGTTAGTTAATCTAATAGATAATCCAAAAGATAATCTATTAAGGCCATTTTTACCTGATATCGATGGAGGTGCATTATTATTAGTTTGTAAAGTAACTAAATTAATTTTAGCAGTATTGGTTTATGATACTCCGATAGATCATCGGTTACACTGTTACTATAATTGGGGTAATTCTGGTAATAATAAGCCTAAATATCCTAAACAAAATTTTGTTCATATATCATACCTTTACTCAAGTAATGCGGTATATAAAGAGAAACAAGAATTTGAAGGAAAAAAATCAGGATTTTTTGCTAATGGTTACGCTAGAGTTCTTCTATCTGTATTTTGCTATAATTATAAAACTGAACTTGAAAGTACAGATAAGGCTTTAGAATATTATGGAATTATGTTTAACAATCCAAACAAATATTCTCAAAACCCCAGAGCAAAAAGTGGTCTCACAAAAATAGAATATAATCATAATGATGGTAAGGAAATTTTTGATAATTTGTTCAAAACATTTTGGGACAAACAGGATTTTGGTGAATTGGTCAAATTTATAAAACAATTACATTTAACGACTTTAAAGCTCAATAACCAAAACTCTTTAGATATAGCCAGATCTCTTAGGAAGGATTTATTAACAGCTCAAGAAATAAATTTTCTTTTATCAAAAAACATTATTAATAGAAGTAGTCCATATTTTAAGAAAAAGATAAAGAGCATCACAAATTATATATCAAAAATTATAATTATAAGCAGGATTGTAAGAAGTAAGTTTAATGGGGAAAATAAGCTTAAATTTAGTAAAGATATTTTACCAGAAGTAGATAAATTTTATAAATTTAAACAAACTCAAGTTTTTTCAGACCGATCTAATATAAATCTTAGCAAGGAAGTAATTGACTTACTAATTAAAGCTTTACACTATGAACCACCTTCTAAGACACCAAGAAAACCACCTGATAACCAGCGGTATAAAATAAGTAATTATAAAGATGTAGAATCTGATGGAAATTGTTTCTATAGAGCAGTATTAAGAGCAGCAAGAGATAATAATAGTGCTCATTTATTACCTATCAATAGAGCTAGTGATGAAGCAATAATCCAAGCAATGCGATATGATTTATTACAAGTTTTTGATAGTTATAATTTTCAGCAAGCTTTAAGGAATTCTGGATATAATGCGGGTAACTTAGCTAATATTAGAAGTAGCCTAATTCAGATGGGTAATTGGAATAATTCTGCTGGCGATTTAGCACCACAATTACTCTCATTGGCTTACCCGGGCTTGAGTATTAATATTGTCTCAACATATGTAGGCGGTAACAATATGCAAACGGTTGGTAATGGTCATAATATCATCACATTAGGTTATACTGGCGACCATTATTTTGCAGGCCAGCTAGTAGAAAATAACGTTAGTGTGCTCAATGTGAATAAAATACAACAAAGTAATTTAAAGATTAACAAACCTCAAAAACTTACCTCACCTGTTGAAAACTTATCAAAGCAATCTTCTTACAATATAGTCGGTCAAAAAAGGAAGGGTTATGATTTATCACCTTATACTCTAGAACAGGAAATCAGAATAGACCTTAGTCAGCAGAATCAAACCCACACGAGCGGGCTATATGATTGTACTTTTCTAGGCTGCGGTAGAAGTTTTCCCTATCCATCGATTTTAAACGTTCATATGCGAGCACATACAGGAGAAAGACCTTATTTATGTGCTTTTCCAGGTTGTGAAAAAACTTTTAAACAATTAGGCGGTTTGCAAATACATATATTATCACATACGGGGGAAAGACCCTATAAGTGTGATTATTGTGATAAAGCTTTTATTAATTTATCGCACCTAAAGAGGCATCAGCGAATACACACACAAGAGAGGCCATATAAGTGTGACTTTGAAGGCTGTGGTAAAAGTTTTAAGGTTTCAACGCAGTTAATACAACATAAGCGAATACATACAGGAGAAAGACCATATGTATGTAACTTTGAGGATTGTAGTACAAGCTTTAGTAAGTTAAATGAACTAAAGATACATATGCGGACACATACAGGGGAGAAATATGAGTGTGACTTTGAAGGCTGTGATTATTATACTATTCGACCAAGTGATTTAACTAAACATCAGCGAATACATACAAAAAAAGAGAAATATGAGTGTGACTTTGAAGGCTGCGATTATTATACTATTCGATCAAGTGATTTAATTAGACATAAGCAAAGGCATATAAAAAAGAAATATGAGTGTGACTTTGAAAGCTGTGATTATTACGCTACTCGACTAGGCGATTTAACTAAACATAAGCGAATACATACAGGAGAAAGACCATATGTGTGTAACTTTGAGGATTGTGGTACAAGCTTTAGTACCTCAATTGAACTAAAGACACATATGCGGACACATACAGGGGGAGAAATATGAGTGTGACTTTGAAGGCTGTGATTATTACACTATTCGACCAGGTGTTTTAATTAGACATAAACGAAAACATACAGGAGAGCGGCCATATGTATGTGAAGTGTGCAATCTTACATTTACTCGAAGTGGCGCTTTGAAACATCATAGGGAATCACTCCATGGATTGTAATGTTAAAATTGAGCGAGCTACTTTATTAAAGGGACTTTCCAAATAAATGTGTAAATTCTTAATTAACCTGCTAGATTATTTCTAGCGAAATATTAAGGATAGAAACAATGTCTAAGAATAAGAAGTCAGAAGATATTTACACAGCTATTGCAGATCAAATAATAGATTCAGGTGTTGATATTAATCAAATGTTTGAGAAAGATGGTTTGCTAAAGCAACTAACAAAACGATTATTAGAAAAAGCACTAGATGCAGAAATGAATAGTCATCTTGGTTATTCAAAACACCAAAGGACTAATTCATCAAATGCTAGGAATGGCTATAGTAACAAGACATTAGCTACAGACACAGGTAATTTGGAAATATCAGTTCCACGAGATAGAGATAGTGACTTTGAACCTCAAATAGTTCCCAAAAGAGTCACCAAGATAAACGGCTTAGACCAAAAAATTATATCTTTGTATGCTAAAGGTATGAGTACTACAGATATCCAACAACAGTTATTTGAGTTATATGATACAAAGATAAGTACAAGCTTTATAAGTGATGTTACAGAAGCTATTATTGATGATGTTAAAGCATGGCAAAATAGACCTTTAGAGTCAGTTTATCCAATAGTGTTTTTTGACTGTATAGTCGTTAAAGTTAGAGAAGACAAGCATATTATTAATAAAGCTGTGTATGTGGCTCTTGGCATATCGTTAACTGGTCATAAGGATGTATTAGGTCTTTGGATCAGTCAAAATGAAGGTGCTAAATATTGGCTTAGTGTTTTTACTGAATTAAAGAATAGAGGCTTACAGGATATATTTATAGCATGTACTGATAATTTAAAAGGCATGTCTGATGCTATACAAGCTATATACCCTGAGACAAAGCATCAGCTTTGTATCGTTCATCAAATTCGTAATAGTCTTAAGTATGTGCCATATAAAGACAAGAAAGAGGTAGCTAGAGAGTTAAAGAAAATATATGATGCTGATACCATTGCAATAGCTCAATCTGAGCTTGATAACTTTGCAAATAAATATGATACTAAATATCCTTTAATTTCAAAGTCATGGATAAATAATTGGGATAATTTAACTGTATTCTTGCAATATCCTCCAAAAATTCGTAAAGTTATTTACACTACTAATGCGATTGAATCGCTTAATAGCCAGTTTAGGAAAGTCATTAAGAATAAAAAGCTATTTCCTAAAGATGACTCTGTTTTCAAATCTTTGTACTTGGCTATAGATTATTTGACTAAAAAATGGTCTATGCCTGTTAAATATTGGAATGAGGCTATGCCTTATTTCGCTATCGAGTTTGAGCATAGAATTCAGAGATTCATGTAAGTGAATTTACACAGTTAAGTGGAAAGGCTCTTATTAAACGGTGTATTTAAAACACAAGTACTTATACAGTTGTGAATTAGTCTAGACTTTTACAAATAAGCTTATTAGGGTCTAATATTTCTTTTAATTCTGTCTCTTTTATATCTGTTTCAGCTAAAGCAACTTCTAGTATAGATTTATTTTCTTTATAAGCTTTTTTAGCTATTTCAGCGGCTTTTTTATATCCAATATGCTCATTAAGAGCTGTAGCTAATATAGGATTTCTATAGACAGTTTTTTGTATGTTGTCTTCTCTAACTTTAAAAGTAGCTATAGCTTTTTCAGCTAAGTGTTCTGCTGAATTTGCTATTAAAGATATACTTTGAAGTAGATTGTAAGCTATAACAGGTAGCATAACATTTAATTGAAATAGCCCGCTCTGAGCTCCAATTGTAATACAAGTATCATTACCAATAACTTGAGCACAAGCCATACATACAGCCTCTGGTATTACAGGGTTTACCTTACCTGGCATTATGCTACTTCCAGGTTGAAGAGCTTGTAGCTCTATTTCATTAAATCCGGATAAAGGACCGCTGTTCATTATCCTTAGGTCATTTGAAACTTTCATAAGCGTTGAGGCAGTATTTTTTAAGCATGAAGAAAGTTCTAAACTGTTTTCTTGACCACTCATCAAAGCAAAATGGTTTTGGCTAGGCTCAAAGCTAACACCTGTAATTTCAGAAATGACCTTTGCTATTTCTTTAGCAAAATGTGTTGGTGTGTTAATTCCAGTACCAACAGCTGTTCCACCTTGAGCTAATCTACAAAATCTAGGAATACAGTTTTGTATTCTTTGTAAATTTTCTTCAAACTGAAATCTCCAGCCTGATATTTCCTGAGAAAAATCTATAGGCATAGCATCCATTAAGTGAGTTCTACCAGTTTTAACACATCCTTTTAATTCTTTTTCTTTAGTTTTACATACCTTGATAAGCTTTTCTAGCTTAGGTATCAAGTCTCTTTTGACTAATAAAAGCGAAGAAACAGTTATAGCTGTAGGAATTACATCATTACTACTTTGGCTCATATTAACATCATCATTTGGGTCTAAATTTATTCCAAATTTTTCTTTTGCAAATCCAGAAATGACTTCATTAACATTCATATTAGTACTAGTACCTGAGCCCGTTTGGAACACGTCTAAAGGAAATTGATTAGAATAATTACCATTTCTTAATTCTTGAGTAGATTTTTGTATTGCTTGTGATTTTTCAAAAGATAACTTGTTTGAGTTATAGTTAACTATAGCAGCAGCTTCTTTTATATATAAGACAGCATTTATAAAATTCTTAGGCATTTGTAGGTTGCTAATTTTAAAGTTATCTATGGCTCTTTGAGTTTGAGCTCCATATAATGCTCCATCTTTTACAAAAACCTTACCTAGACTATCAGACATAACAGGCATATTAAAAACTCCTTGAACTATATATGGTTAGTTTAACTTGTATGTTTTGTTAGAGGTAGTATTTATTGCAAAAGAGTGGGTTGATTGGATTTAGGGTTTTATACTAGGTGTTTTTTTGTTATTATTATTTACTATCAAATTATTAAAATTAATAGATTCAATTATAATGAAACTTATCACTCCACCTTAGTTCTAATTTTCTTATTCATTAAGTCTGTATCCGCGATCAGTATATAATTATACGTAAAAGAATGCTTTTAGAGCATGCTTTTAAATTTTAAAATATTTTGAGGTAATAAATAGAAATGAAACAAGGTATTAGTAATTTTTTGATGCCATTTGGTGGTAGTTATAGAGTGGATTTTTTATCTGGTTTAACCGTAGCTTTAGCTTTAGTTCCAGAAGCAGTAGCTTTTTCTTTAGTAGCAGGAGTTAATCCAACAGTAGGATTGTGGGGAGCTTTCTTTATGTGTCTAATAACAGCTATTATAGGCGGTCGTCCTGGTATGATATCCGGTGCAACTGGTTCTATGGCCGTTGTTATGGTATCTATCATGTTACTATTTCCGGGCGATCCTGTAACTGGTTTGAGTTATCTAATGGCAACGGTTTTACTTACTGGGGTTATAGAGGTTGTGATAGGAGTTTTAGGTTTAGGTAAATTTATCCGTATGATGCCTAAATCTGTGATGGTAGGTTTTGTTAATGGTTTAGCAATAGTGATTTTTCTATCACAAATCCAATCTTTTAGGATTTCACCACCAGGAGTTGAGCCTTCTGTATGGATTAGTGGAATTAGTCTTTGGATTATGGTTAGTTTAGTACTTTTAGCTATGGCGATTACTCATTACTTACCTCGTTTTACAAAACTTTTGCCTTCAGCACTTACAGCTATTATAGTAGTTACATTGATTGTGATATTTATACCAATGCCAGCAGGTGTTAGTATGCCAACAGTAGGTAGTTTAATGGCAATGAGTGGGGGAAGTATATCACATAGCTTTAGTATTCCTCATATTCCTTTATCTTTAGAGACATTTAAAATCATTGTGCCATATGCATTTATATTGGCTATTATCGGTTTATCAGAATCTTTGATGACTTTAGTTTTTATTGATGAGCGTACGCAAACCCGTGGTAGAGGTAATAAAGAATGTATCGCTCAAGGGGTTGGAAATATCGTATCTAGTTTTTTTAAAGGTATGGGTGGTTGTGCTATGATCGGTCAAAGTATGATTAACATATCTTCTGGTGGGCGAGGGCGTTTATCCGGAATTACAGCAGGGGTATTTTTACTTATATTTATCTTATTGGCTATGCCCTTGATCAAAATAATACCTTTAGCAGCATTAATTGGTGTGATGATTATGGTTGTGATAGAAACTTTTGAATGGGCATCTTTTAAAATGATGCGTCGTGTGCCTAAAAAAGATGTGCTGTTGATTATAGTCGTGACAATTACTACAGTAATGTTTGATTTAGCAATAGCAGTTGTGATTGGTATCATTATAGCTTCGTTAGTATTTTCGTGGGAAACAGCCAAGAATATTTGGGTAGAAGAGAAAACTAATGAAAATGGTGAGAAGGAATACATTGTTCACGGGCCTTTGTTCTTTAGTTCTACAACTGGTTTTAAAGGTTTATTTAAATTTGCTAAAGACCCAGAAGAAGTAATAATCGACTTTAAATACTCACGTGTAGCTGACCAGTCTGCTATAGATGCTATTCAGTGGGTTGCTGATGAATATACTAAGCTTGGTAAAAAATTACACTTACGCCATTTAAATCAAGAATGTAAAATTTTACTAGGTAAAGCGGGTGATCTAGTGGAATTAAACATTTTAGAAGATGAAGATTACCATATTGCGACAGATAGATTGGCTTAGCGGTTAGTCCTACATCAACAAGCTTAATAATGTTACATCACGTTTGGGATTTGTGCCACCACCAGCAAAAGGCTTATCTTTTAAGTTTGGATTTGCTTTTTCTTCTACTTGAGCGAAGAAATAATCCATATCAATATGTATAATTTTTCTTACCCTACTCATGGTTTTTTATTTATAAATACCTGCAAAAGGATCTATGCTAGAGTCTTCATACCAGTTATATTCTATTTCTATACTTTTTTGTTTTGCTGCCTCATAACCTAGTAAATCTGCAACAAATCCCAAACTCATATCTATGCCTGCACTAACTCCTGAGCTTGTATAGATATTACCGTCTTTAACCCATCTTGCCTTATCTATCCATATAACATCAGCAGCTATAGATTTTGTCCAGTTTAGAGCTTTCTTATTTGAGGTGGCTTTTTTACCATCAAGTAACTTTGTTTGGGAAAATAAAGAAGAACCAGTACAGACCGTAAAAATATATTTAGCATTATTTGCTAGCCTAGTAAGTTCAGCTATCAACTTTTTATTATGAATTAGCTGACGAGTACCCATACCACCCGGTATAAATAAAATATAATTTTTAGAAGTTATCTTAGAGAAATCTTTAGTGTTTATTTCTACTGCTTGACTACTAGTGACTATACCACCATTAATTGAATAATAGTTTGGTCCAAAATCGCCTTTGAAGCTTCCTAAGACCTCAATTGGACCAAATACATCTAAGGTTTCAAAATCATCATATAAGATAGTTACTATCTCTAACATACTTTTTTATTAAACTTTTTATTTATTTTTTATTTATAAATAGTACAGTAAAGTAAGCAGTTTTTATATCGTCTTTTTTAGTTTAAAATATCAATAAAAACATTGCCTACAGTGAGATACTAAAATTAATCCAGCGTGACTTTTTTATAAGGGATTAACTATATATAATTGTTTCTAATAAATATAAAAAGTACAAATAAATGATTTTTTTTAAAAATGTATCTTATCAAGTTGAGATAAAAGAGTTATTTAATGATATTAACTTTTCTATTTTCCAAAATCAAAAAATAGGTTTAGTTGGTAAGAATGGTACCGGTAAAACTACACTTTTCAACTTGATACAAGCAAATATTTCACCTGATAAAGGTGATATAGAGCTAGCTAAAAATACGCGTATAGTTACTGTTAAACAGGAAGTTGATGATTTTGAAGCTACAGTTATAGACTATGTGATTAATGGTGTTGAATCTCTAAGATCTTTAAAACATAAGATGGCAGAAGCTTTAGATAAAGAAGATTTTGTTGAGTATTCTACGTGCCATGAGGAATATGAATCGTTAGGAGGCTATTCTATAGAGTCTCAAGCTAGTAAGCTTTTAGCAGGCTTAGGGTTTAGTATTAGTCAATTAGAACAAAAAGTAAAAGAGCTATCTGGTGGTTGGCAGATAAGGTTAAACCTTGCTCAAGCACTTTTACAAGAGTCAGATATTTTGCTACTTGATGAACCTACAAACCATTTAGACTTAGATGCAGTTTTATGGTTAGAGCAATATTTGCAAGAATATAAAGGTTCTTTGTTGCTTATTTCGCATGATAGGATTTTTTTAGACAATGTTGTTAAGCAGGTTTTTCACATAGATGAAAAAAAGATAGTTGCATATACTGGTAATTATTCATCTTTTGAAAAACAATCGTATGAACAAAAAGTACTTCAACAAAAGCAATTTGAAAAACAACAAAAGCATATAGAGCACTTAGAGAGTTTTATTAATCGCTTTAAGGCTAAAGCTTCAAAAGCCAAGCAAGCTCAAAGCCGAGTCAAAATGCTTGATAAAATCCAACGCATAGAAGCTGTAAAAACTGAGTCAGAATTTAGTTTTGAGTTTAAGCAACCAAAAGAGCGTTTAAATGGCACACTTGTCAGTTTACAAAATGCAGATTTGGGATACTTTCAAAATAAGGTTTTAAATAATATAAATTTGGTTATTTATAATGAAATGCGTATAGGGCTTTTGGGTCTAAATGGTGCTGGTAAATCAACACTGATTAAATCTCTAATTGGTGAAATAGATATACTTTCAGGTAAGATTGAAAAGCATCCAAACCTTAGAGTAGGCTATTTTTCACAGCATTCTTTGGATATGTTAGATATGCAAGCTAGTCCTTTGTTACATATGCAAAGGCTAGATACGAAAGCTACCCAAGAAAAACTTAGAACATTTCTGGGGAGTTTTAACTTTACGGGAGATAAAGCTTTAGCTAAAGTAGACAGTTTTTCTGGTGGTGAAAAAGCAAGGTTAGCTTTGGCGATGATAGTCTATCAAGAACCAAACTTTTTGCTACTTGATGAACCTACAAACCATTTAGATATTGGCGTACGTGAAGCTTTGACAGTAGCGTTGCAAAGCTTCCAAGGAGCTATTATTCTTGTCTCGCATGATAGGTTTTTGTTAGAGTCTACGGTTGATGAGTATATGCTGGTTGGGCAGGGTGAAGTTAAAGTTTTTGACGGTGATATGCATGATTATTACAAGTATATTTTAGAAATTAAAAAGCTTGAGAATAATGTCTCCGCAAAATCCCAAAGTGTAGATGTTAAAAAGGAAAATTGTAAGTTTTCAGCAGATAAAAGAAAACAGGTTAAACCTCTCCAAGACAAAGTTAAAAAATTAGAAAAAAGTTTAGATAAGCTACAACAACAAAATCTAGTTATAGAGAAACAATTACAAAACCAAAATTTATATGGTAATAAAGAAAAATTACAGGAAACTCTTATAGAGCATGTAAACCTAAAAGAGCTATTAGAGGAAACAGAGTTACAATGGTTTAAGGCTTTAGAAGAGTTAGAATCCACAAGGGAATAATAGTTAAACCAAAACCTAGTTACTATTTTTAACCACTTTGATTATTAGTTTTTATTATGTTAAGTTAATAAGTACCCTTAATATAAAAAACTAAAAAAATGATAGAACGTAATAAAGGCGCATATGCGCCAGTATTTTATCCTGCTATTATTTTAGCAATAACCTTTTCCTTAATGGGTATATTTGCCCCAACTGTATTCTCAAAATATATGGGAGTAGTACAAAATTTAATTTTAAGTAACCTAGGGTGGCTATATATACTAGGGATGAGTATATTTGTTTGTTTATGCATATTTCTAATGTTTAGCAGATTTGGGGATATAAAATTAGGTCAAGAACATGACTTACCTCAATACGGTAATATTTCTTGGTTTGCTATGCTTTTTGCTGCGGGTATGGGTATTGGACTTATGTTTTACGGTGTTGCAGAACCTTTGCAACACTATCTAGCTCCACCTGATCAGTCACTAGACCAATTTTATTTAGCACAAGAAGCTATGAATATTACTTTCTTTCACTGGGGAGTAGAGGCTTGGTCTGTCTATGCTATAGTTGGGTTATCATTGGCCTACTTTGCATATCGTCATGACTTGCCATTATTGCCTAGGTCTATACTATACCCAATATTAGGCAAGCATATTTATGGCCCTATAGGCCATGCTGTAGATGTATTTGCTATACTGGGTACACTTTTTGGAGTTGCTACATCCTTAGGCTTTGGTGCTATGCAAGTTAGTGCCGGAATGAGTTTTTTAGTGGGACTTCCAGATAATGTAAACATGCAGATTATCTACATAATATTTATTGTTTTTCTAGCTACAGTTTCAGTAGCCTTAGGGCTAGATAAAGGAATCAAACTTCTTAGTAATTTTAATATTATCTTAGCATTAGCGTTACTAGCTTTTGTATTGTTTTTTGGCCACACTACAGACCTTATAAAAGATTATTTCCAAAACATAGGTTATTACTTAAGCACTATTGTTAATAAAACTTTTAATTTATATGCTTACAATAAAAACAATCAGACTTGGTTAAAAAGTTGGACTTTATTTTATTGGGGTTGGTGGATAGCTTGGTCGCCGTTTGTTGGGATATTTATTGCTAAAGTTTCAAAAGGTAGAACTATTAGAGAATTTGTCGTAGGCGTTTTATTTATTCCGGTTGGTTTTACATTTTTATGGATGACTATTTTCGGTAATTCAGCTATTAATATAGTTATGAGTGGGGCAGGCTCAGAGCTAATAAATGCTTCTCAAAATAATATTCCTGTAGCTTTATTTGAGTTTTTAAGATTTTTTCCATTTTCTACTTTTGCGTCTATTTTAGCTGTATTTTTGGTTATAACATTTTTTGTAACTTCAGCAGATAGTGGCTCTTTAGTGATAGATATACTAGCAACAGGTAATGCTAAAGAATCAATTACAGCTCACCGTGTTTCTTGGTCCATACTAAGTGGTTTGCTAGCTATATCTTTACTCTTAGCAGGAGGTTTGCAAGCACTGCAAGCTGCAACTATAATCAGTGCTTTTCCATTATTATTTATACTTTTTTTTATGTGTATATCTCTTATAAAGAGTTTAAGGTTAGATTTTTTACGTATAAAGAGTATCGAAACTCACTCAACAGTTGTTCAGTATGTTAAGGCAAATACATCTTGGCAAGACAGGTTAGCAGCTATAGTTAACAAACCAACAAAAAACCAAGCCCGAGAGTTTCTAAAAGAAATTGTAAAACCAGCTATACTAGAAGTAGCTAATAAAATGCAACAAACTGGGTTAGATACAAAAGTAGACTTAGGAAAAGAGCAAATTCATTTGGTAATTTCTAAGATAAATTCAGATAATTTTGTATATACAGTTATGCTTAGAGTTTATGACTCCCCTAGTTATAGAGATGATGATATTGATAAATATACTAGAGTGGAAGTTTTTCTAAGCCATGGTGGTCAGTATTATGACATTATGGGTTACTCAAAAGAGCAGGTTATAGCTGATATTATTAATCAATATGATAAGCATCTTCATTATTTACACCTAGCCGTAGCAGATAAGGATATTGTTAACTAATTTTCTTTAAAATTTTTTAAAATAGTATCACGAAATTATTAATTTCTGCCTTAAGCTCTCAAACAAATATATCGTAGCAGCTTGAGCCACATTTAATGATTCTATATTACTAAGTGTTGGAATCATAGTTTTTTGTCCAAGTGAGAAATCTACTATTCCATTAGCTTCTTCACCAAAAACTAAAATACTATTATTAAGCTTAAAACTTTGGTCATAACATGATATTCCCTCATGTGGAGTTGTTAGCCATATTTGACGTTGTTTTATTTGTGGATGATTACAAAGTTCTTTTAAACTTTCAAAGTAGCCGAAAGTTAAACTAAATTGAGCGCCCATGCCAGCGCGTATTGCTTTAGGATTAAAGGGATCTACAGTACCATTTATAAGAGCAACTTCGGTTAGCCCAACAGCAATAGCAGTGCGTAATATTGTCCCCATATTGCCAGGATCTTGGATACGATCTAAGACTAATAAAAAATCATCATTAAATTTTAGATCCTTAACCTCTGGTTTATATGCAAGTAGCATGATTCCCTGGGAGTTATGTGTTTGAGAAAGCTCAGTAAACTCTTTTTCAGAAACGATAAATTTTTGCTCTATATCGTAGCTTTCATTATCACTTTCTCTGGTCAATATAAGTGCTGCAATTTGGGTTTTATCGAGCCTAACTAATGCCTCTTGGCAACACCTAAGCCCTTCAATAATATAGAATTGCGATTTTTTTCTACCTTGATTTGAGTGTAATTTCTTTATTTCTTTTTGGAGCTTTTGAGTCAGAGTTTGCATTTGAGACAGTATGTTTTTTACTTTTACAGTTATTGTATGTTTTTTAATTATTAGTTTAAATAGTAATATTAATCATAGGACTGTTACAAACATTTAAAACACTAAAATTGTAAGTTTAGTTTTATGAAGTTTATGAGCTTACAATGCTTTTTCAACTTCAATAGTTTTAGATTCTTTGGTACATTCAGGTTTCTTAGGCAGTACTACCCAAAGCATCCCTTTTTTAAATGATGCTTTAGCTTTATCAACATCTACTGTATCAGGCAAAGATAGACTACGCTCATAACTACCATAATTAATTTCACGCATCATATAGTTTTTATCTTTATCTTGCCTAGAGGTGGTTTTTTCTCCTTTAACTGTTAAAATTCCGTTGTCTATGGAAACTTTAATGTCATCCTCTCCTAATCCTGGCATTTCAATTTCAATTTTAAGTTGATTTTTTTCATCAACAACATCTACAGCAGGGCAAAGAGATAAGTCTTCAAAACGTTCAATAGAGGAGCTAAATGGTTCAAACCATTCATAGATATTATTAAATGCCTTATTAAACTCGTTTTGTGCTGTTGACCAGAATGGTGTATTCTTACGCTGACCTAAATTAATAGGAACATTTTTCTTAGTAGCTAGCAAATTCATAATTACCTCCTATTGGTAGTGTTAGAAAAGCAACTACTATTATTCTCTATTTTTCCCAAGGGCGTCATTGATTAAAATCAAGGAAGGTACACAAAAAGTTAGTTAAATTTTAAGTTACTAATTTAACGTAAGGAGAAGGTAATTATGAAAATAGCAAATTTGATGACAAAGGAGCCTATAACTTTAAATGAAAGCGCAACTGTATTAGAGGCTGTTAAGGAAATGGAAGAATCTAACTGTGGTATTTTGCCGATAGTCGATGACGATAAGGATATTAAAGGTGTTATCACTGATAGAGACATTATAGTCAGAGCGATAGCAAAAAATAAAAACCTAGAGAAAACCTGTATCACAGAAGTTATGAGTAAGAATCCAGTCTTTTGTGAAGAAGAGGATTCATTACAGCATGCTGTTTCTCAAATGACTCGCCACAATATACGCCGCGTATTGATAAAAAATAAAAATGGGGCTTTCTGTGGTATTTTATCTCTTATAGATGTTATTCATCGTGTAAAAGATAAGACTTCATTAGCCGACTTATTTAAAGATGCTAATGCAGAATCATAGTTTATAATTATAAATACTAATCAATTGGTAAGTTACAAGGAAATGTTTTTGAGCAATGTTGGCAGACATAAGAGATTAACTTTTTAGGTTGGGGGATATTAACATATTCCCCCTTAATTTGAACATTACAACGAGTATAAAGTTTGCTAATTGCTCTTGAAAAAGTCTCTGGTCTCATACCAAGTTTTAAGGCTAATATGTTTTTTGGATAGGGTAAATGTATAGTAGAGCTTTTCTGATAATTAGTATTAACATTGTTATTTAATCTTAATAAAAAACACCCTACACGCTGCATAGCGTTCTGGATAGATAGATGTTCAATATGTGCATTCAATAAAAGTTGCTTTTGCGACATTTTTTGTAAAAAGCTAAATGATAAATTGCTATCTAACGTTAACAATAGTTTTAATTTATCAAGAGGCAAAGTAAAACCCTTAAGATCAGAAATGGCATGTGCCATATAAGCTTCTTCTCTAGATGAGGTTGTAATAAGTGATTCACCGTAATAATGATCCTGTGAAAGGATATCAATAATAATTTCTTCACCATCAACACTTACTCTAAAAAGTTTTAACCAGCCATTAGTTACATACAGAAAAGTTTGTAAACTCTGGTCATAATCCATAACTAAAGTATTTTTCCTATAAAAAAAACTCGTTGAAATTTCTGAAAGCTTCTCAAGTGTAGTATTTGATGCTTGAGAGAATAGCTCAATAGTCTTTAAAAAACTTATCTGCATAACCATCTTCTCCCCCATATAGTTATCAAATATAAAAGTGTGCAATTTTATCCTTTTTGCTATAGAGTAGTAATTCACTATAAAATTTTCATGCTAAATTTATTTTGGTATTTCAATTTAATCAACTCTTAAAAGCAAGTTTTGAATCATGAATTTTTCTCTTATAGTGCATGTTTGTTTTTATAGAAATTAGTTTTATACGTTAGTAAATAGTCGATTATTAGATGGAATTATTGACTAAAATAAAAGATTTATAAATACATTTTCTAGCAAAAAGTTAAAATTAAAAGTCGTGAGAACTTTCAGGTACTGTTGCAAACTAAAATTATATGTTTCTCACTGTGTTAAAAACATTCTCAAAATGCTCATTTACTACATGTAAACTGCGCTTTTCGAATACGTCTGTCTTGTTACCACCCATCTAATTCCAGCTTGCAACAGCCCCTTTCAAGGCTTAAACATAGCTACTGTAACACTGTTATTGGCTAAAATTATAGTTGAAGAATATACATTTGTGGAAGTTTATATGATAATTCTCTTAGGCAAGTTTATTTTGAAGAAATTAGGACTCTATATGCTAAAAACTAAAAGCTTAACTCCGTTACAAAACGATATTATCATAAATAAAGCTACAGAAAAGCCTTTTACTGGTAGGTATAATGAACTAGATTGTGAAGGAACTTATATTTGTAGGAATTGTGTTACACCATTGTTTTAATCAGATAGTAAGTTTATATCAAGTTGTGGCTGGCCTAGTTATGATATTCATATCGCTGATAATGTAAAGCAACTACCCGATAGAGATGGTCGTAGAATAGAGATCTTATGTAATAGTTGTGACGGACATTTAGGACATATTTTCCATGGTGAAGGATATACTCAACTAAATACTCGATACTGTGTAAACTCAGCGTCTGTGGATTTTATACCGTTTAGAGGTTTTGGTGAAACAGAAGAAATCATACTAGCAGCAGGGTGTTTTTGGGGTGTGGAATATTACTTAAAAAAATTAGATGGAATACTCCTTGCGGAATCTGGCTATTGTGGTGGTGATCAGCCATATCCTGATTATAAAAGAGTTTGTGATGGTGATACAGGATATCTAGAAGTAGTCAGAGTTATATTTGATAAGAATAAATTATCTCTAGATGACGTTTTAAAATATTTCTTTGAAATACATGATTTTGAACAAGTAGATGGCCAAGGTCCTGATATAGGAGAACAATATAAATCTGCAATTTTCTATTATACTGATGAACAAAGACAACTAGCCACAAACCTAAAGAAAACGCTAAATGATAAAGGCTACAACGTAGCTACTGAAGTTATAGAAGTAAAACTTTTTTATATTGCTGAAGATTACCATCTGGATTATTACTTTAAAAAAGGCTCTTTACCGTATTGTCATACTCATAAGAAAATATTTTAACCTTTTGGAAACAATCTATTTTTTATTCCTAAAAATAGAACTAAAGATAGGATTATAAATCCTAATTGTTGGACTGGTATCTCTACCATAAGCTCTGAGATGGAGTAAAAACTAAGTATAAACCCACCAATACCAGCTATAGCGAATTTGGTTAATCTATTTATAGCGTTACCAGCAGCAAAGCCTTCTTTGAGTAAGTCTATAATTTTTGAAGTCAATGTAATATTTACCAAAGCAAAGCAAGCTGTAGCAAGAGTATTTAATAATACAAAAACGTAGATGTTATTAAATATATAAGAGCATATTAGATTAATTATTATAACAACTGTAGATATAAGATAACCTGAAAAAATAATGTTATTTTGATTATATGGAGTTATATTTTTCTTTATATAGTAGCTTGCAAAGACTATACCCAAAATATTAGTCGCAAATAAAATGCAGTATTGCAAATATCCTAAATTAAAATATTCTATAATAATGTTTGATGAAGCATTTATAAAGCTAAATAGTGCTCCAAAGCATAGTCCAGCACCAATAGCTCCTAAAATAAAAGGAACATTTTTAGTATGTTTTATATACACGTAAAAGCTTTGTAATAAACTTGATGATCTTTTATGTGGCTTGTGGGTTTCTGGCATTATAAATGTCAAGCATAATAAAACTACACCATACAGGGTTAAAAAATGAAATATATTCTGCCATTTACCGGTTGTATAAATAATAAGGCTACCAATTATTGGTGATATTATAGGGGCAATCATAAATACCATAATCATAGTTGCCATCATTTTGATTAATTTTTGCCCACGGTAGCAGTCTTTTAATATAGCCATAGAAGCTACAGCAGCAGGAGAGTCACCAAGACCTTGGATAAATCTCATAAAAATTAAAGTTTCAAAGTCTGAGCTTAATGAACATAAGATAGTACTAATTGTATATATAAGCATACCTAAGATAAGTATTTTTTTGCGGCCATACCTGTCTGATAATGCTCCCCATATCAACATACCTATACCAAAACCTACAAGGTAAGTAGATACTGTAATAGTCATCTTGCTTACATCTACATTTAAGAATTCACTTATGTTACCAAAAGCAGGAATATAGGTGTCAATAGCAAAAGGAGGCAAAGCAACGAAGATAACTATAAAAAATATTAAATATTTACTACCTTTTCTAAGTTTCATATTTATAGGGGGAATTATTGTAATTTCGATAAACTATTTTAACAGATAATACTTATCAAAATTAAAAATTATAGGAAATAAAGAAAAGTTAAGCTTTAGCTTTTGCGATGGCTTCTTCAATATTAGAATATTGAGTGTAACCACCGATTATAGTAGTATTGCTATCATCAGCTTTTTCAGCAGGTGCAATAACTAGGAAAGGTGTGCCTTGGATTTCTAAGTCTTTAAAGCCCATCTCCAAAGTATCTTGTAGATGCTCAGAAATTTTATTATTTTTAATTACTTGTTTAACTTTAGTTATATCAGCACCAGCACTTTTTGCTACATTATCAATAGTTGAATTTTTAAGTTTACCTTCATCTTCACCAGTAGCAAATATACCATTATGATACTTAACATAAGCTTTAGCACCATAAAT
The DNA here is from genome assembly GCF_012222825.1 of Allofrancisella frigidaquae. Taxonomy (NCBI): domain Bacteria; kingdom Pseudomonadati; phylum Pseudomonadota; class Gammaproteobacteria; order Thiotrichales; family Francisellaceae; genus Allofrancisella; species Allofrancisella frigidaquae. The sequence goes on from NZ_CP038017.1 coordinate 704,155, forward strand.
TTTGTATATAGCAGTGCCTACTTCAGCAGCATATTCAGAAGCAGGGGCTCTTTGGCCAAAGATAGGAAATTCTACAAACGCAACCTGTACATCTTTATGATTTACTATTGCTTTTTCAATTTCTGGTGCAACCTTCGAACAATACATACATTGATAATCAAAGAACTCATAGATAACTACAGCAGGATCTTTTATATCTGTTTTAGGTGTTAAATCCGAGTTGTATATACTATCTTTGACCTTTAAGAAGTTAGTAACTTGTTCAGCACTCATTTTTTGCATTAAACTATCACGTAGCTCTTTCATGCTCTTATCAATAGTTTCTTGAGAAATGGCAGGCTTCTTACCATTAATCGCATCTTCAAAGCCAGCTATAACTTTATCAGAATTAAAGCCGTAATCTTTTAGATTAGGATCTTGAGTAATGTGCGAACCCATACCGTACCCAATTGTGTAGCTAGCATCTGATTTAACGTTATCCACGTTAGATTCATTTGCAGTAGGTGTGCTTATAGCTACAGAAGATGTAGTTTCATCATTATTATCGCTACTTCCAGAGCATGCTACTAGACTAGTAGTTATGATTGCAATTGCTAACGCTTTTAAAAGTTTTTTCTTAGTCATTATATTTTTACTCCTTAACCAAAATGGTTACTTAGTTTGACTTGCTACTTGTTCAGCTGAAGCTGTACCTGCTAATTGTGTTTTCCCAGATTGTGCTTGTACTACATTATTACTTGCTTGAGTAGGTTTATCATTAGTTACTTCTTGCTTTTGGGTTTCAACAGCCGCCTTTTGTTTAGCTATAGCTTGTTTTTGAAATTCAACCATTGCATTTTGCATTTGTTCAGGAGTTAATCTAGCATCCTTACCTAGAATACCATCTTTTAGACCACTTACTATCTGTTCGTTATCAGCGGCGATATTACTTTGAGCCATTTGTGTTTGAAGCGTTTTACCCATTGAGTAACCTACAGAATAACTGATATCATCTTTGCTGTCAGCAGCAAAACTACTACCTACGAGTGCTCCTGCTAATAGTGGAGCTATAATTAAAGTTTTAGTTAATTTCATTATTTATTTTCTCCCATTGTTTGAAATTTTTTTAGTAACTTTAAAATCATTCTAACAAACTATATGAATAATCCCAACTTTTATATAGATGATTTTTGTTTATTATATAATTTGGTTATAGCCCAATCGATATGCTCCAATATTAGAAAATTATCTAAATATTCGGCTCTTTTATTTTCTAAAGCTAATAAATTTTCGTGTTTATATGGTGAATTACCTATGGCTATAGAAACATTTCTTATCCAAGCATCATAACCAATTCTACGAATAGCTGAACCTTGTGTATATTTATCAAAGTCTTCTTTAGACCATGAAAAAAGCTCTAGTAAAGGTCTATTTACTAAAAAATTTCTTTGTTGAAAATCTTGTTCAGTCGTCACAGGTGCTTGATTATTAAAAGGACAGACTAACTGACAATCATCACAACCATAAATTCTAGTACCTATTTTATCTCTAAACTCTAGAGGTATAGCCTCCTTATTTTCTATAGTTAGATAAGATATACATTTACGTGAGTCGATCATTTTATTGGGCAAAATTGCGCCAGTCGGACAAAGCTTAATGCATGCTTGACACTTTCCACATTCATTTAATTTAAGATCTGTATTTGGTAACTTGGATAAATCTAAATTACTATATATAACTCCAATAAAGAAAAAAGATCCTTGTTCTTTGTTCATCAGCATTGAGTTTTTACCAATCCAGCCAAGACCTGCTTTTTCAGCTAATGGCTTTTCTAATACTGGTGCACTATCTGTAAATACTCTAAATTGGTGATCGCTTGTAATTTTATCTATATATTCTCCTAGTTTTTGTAGCTTTTTTTTCATTACCTTATGGTAATCTCTACCATGAGCATATATAGAAACTTCAGCTATTTCGGAAGGTGCTCTTAGACGCTTTACTTCAGTCTTTGTGGAAATAGGGCGATTAAGATAATTAAGGGTAGCTACTATAACACTATTTGTACCAGGAACTAGTTGATCAGGAACAAAACGTTTTTGACCATGCTTAACCATATAATCAAGCTCAGCATGGTAGCCATTTTCTATCCATTTATTATAGTAAGGGATGTATTCTGATAAATCACAATCAGCTTTTGATAATGATGATAAGCCTAACTCATTTACAGCATAATTTTTAACTTTTTGCCATTGCTTTAAAGTTAGTTCTAGTTTCATAATTACATAATTAGCTATCTTTGCGTTTAATATCCCAAAGTTTTTCTAAAGCATAAAGCTCTCTTGTTTCCTCAAGCATTATATGAGTAACTATATCGCCAATATCAACTAATACCCAGTCAGCTTTATTATTACCTTCTATGCCTAGTATAGAAATCGAGTTTTCTTTAAGCTCTTGCTCTAAGTGTTTAGCTAATGCTCTGGCATGTGTAGTTGACGAGGCAGTACAGATAACAATTTTATCCATTATATCAGTTAAATGCTCAACATCTATAGTTTGGATATTTATGCCTTTTAAATCATCTAAAGCTTCTATAGTTATATCTAGTCTTTGGTTTGTAGTCATAAAAAATAATATTGTATAATTTAAAGCTAAGATTATAACATAACTTACTGTAAATAGTGGTATCATGACAGTACTAAACAATAGGAGAGACTCAAATGAATAAAAAAAGCTTATTTGTATTTTTTTCATTAGTAATATTGATCGCTTTAGCCTTATTATTATTCTACAAATTTTCTATTTGGTATGAGCAAGCATTAGGATCTATCTTCTCGTATATAGTTATGGTCAGTTTTGTTTTACTTATTTTTAGTCCATTTAGGTTTATTAAAGATAATAAAGCTAATATTAGTGTTAGCAGCTATATTAAATACCTTGGGTACACACTTTTGTATATAGCTAAATTTATAGCTAGTATTGTAAAACAAATAGTACTCACTGTTTTATATATAGTTTCTAAACTTTTCTCTACAAAAAATAAAGAACCTTCTTAAAAAAACTTTAAATGCAATATACATCCGAGCAACAAAAAATCATACAGCATGACATAGTTAGTCATGCATTAGTTTCAGCAGTAGCAGGAAGTGGTAAGACTCAAACACTTATAGCAAGAATAGAGTATTTATTAGCTAAGGGCATTCCAGCAAATAAAATACTTGTTCTTATGTATAATAAATCAGCACAATTAGATTTTGCAAACAGATTAAAAAAAGTTTTATCAGCTGAGAAATCAAAGTATATAAATGTACGTACTATGCATTCTTTAGGTAATAGCTTTTTACAAGCTTTTGCTAAAGCAGGATATATTGAATTTAATAAAATTCTCAAAGATTATGAGGTTGACAGTATTTTATTAAATTTAATTAAAACCCACCAGAAGGAATTTAAAATTATTAAAGAGATAGATAGTGATAGGGTAGAAGCTTTTAAAGAATATATTTCTATTTTAAAATCTGATCTTTGCTTAGATAATAAAAAACTAAAAAGTTTAAACTCTAAAGAAAAGAAACTTTTGGATAAAATATTTGTTGAATTTAACAAGCAATGTGAAAAGTTAAAAGCTATTACATACGACGATATGATTTACCTTCCAGCAAAATTTTTTGAGAAAGATAAAGCAAATATCTCACGAGCTAATAATTTATATTCACATATCATTATAGATGAATACCAAGATATAAACCCAATACAACAATTTTTTTTAAAGTGTCTAGTAGGCGATAATACCTACATCATGGCAGTAGGGGATGTGGATCAAACTATATATCAATGGCGTGGATCAACTCCATATTATATGTTAGAGGGCTTCAAAAAGGACTTTAAAAAAGTCAAACAATATCAACTTTCATATACGTTTCGCTATGGTGATTTAATATCACTTATGGCTAATAACATTATAGCCAATAATAAAAAACGTCATGATAACCTATGTATTACTTATCCAAAGTTAGATAGAACTACAAATATTAGTATTCTAGATAATAGTGATAAAGCTGTGTTAAAACTAAAAGCTCTAATTGAACTAGGAATCAACGCAAGTGACATCGCTATATTAGTTAGAAAATATAATTCAACAACCGTTTTTGAATTAAGTTGTTTATATAATGATTTGCCATATCATGTGGTTGCTGATAAGGACATTTTTAGTGAAAATATATTTAAAGCTATTTATGGCTATCTAATGCTTTTAAGCAAAGGCTATGGCCTTGAAAAACATACTATAGATCAACGTATAGAATTTATAAAGGCTATGCTTGACTATCCATCTTTATACCTTAAAAAAGAGCAAAAACAAGCTTTAGCTGTAAAAATTGCTAAAAATATCGATCAAGCTACAAGTTTAATTATAGAGTTAAGTAAAAATGTTGATAAACCTTTTAAAGAAAAAAATATCCTTGCTGTGGCACACTGTTGGCGAACTATTTTCAATAATACACGTGCAAAAAGACCAGGTAAAGCCATAGACTTCATATTTGAAACGTTAGAAATAGAAAAGCTTATATCTAAAGTCTCGGCAGAGACATATTCTAGTAGGTCAAAACTTCAGATAATTGAAGGAATATCTAGCTTTGCTAAAAGTAACAAAGAAACTCTTAATGTATTTATAGACCTTTTATATGAACTATATCTAAAATCTACTCAACAAGGACTTAATGTTACTAATCCTAATCAGGTTCAAATAATGTCTATGCATAAAGCAAAGGGTTTAGAGTGGGATTACGTAGTTATCCATGATGCTACAGAAGGAGGTTTTTTTGGTGAAAATAATTCAAAAATATCAGAAGAGATTTTAGAAGAAGAACGCAGGCTTTTTTATGTAGCTATCACAAGAGTAAAAAAACACCTTTTTGTAGTAACAGCAGATGATATTGATAGGCTTTCTGAATGGTATAAAATAAAAAATAACACATATCCAAAAGACTTAAAGTGTAAAAATAGCCTTCGATTTTTATATGAAAGCAATTTAATTGAATGTGAGAATTATTTAAGTAGTTTAAATCAACTAAAAAAAGAGGATATAAAGAATAGTATTTTTAAGAAGTATCATCTGGGTAGAGTCATGTTGGCCGAATTCTAGTAGAGTACAAAGCCTAATTTTGCTAAACTATAGTTTCAGTTTGTAAATAGAAACCATCGTCGACAACAGTCACTTGTCTATCGAAAACGATAATTTATTTATTTGGAAAATAGAAAAAGACCTATGATTATAGGGCTAGTACAGAAGGTTTCTACAAACTACCCTGGTTAAAAATTAGTAAAATTTCCATGGTTTTTTTATAGCAATTAAAGCTTTATTTTTACGTTTTTCAGAATCTTCTAGAGTATTAGATTTATAAGAGCTTTTTGATCGAGGACGATTAATAAAATCATTATGGTCATAATTTTTCTTATAAGAATTAAATTCTTTAGCTCCAGGAACCCAAGATAAATTCCGATTTTGTTCAGCTTCTCCTGAATTGTAGTTACTATCTAAATTATTACTACAAAAGAGAGATGAAGTATACAGTTCATCACAAGCACTTTTCATCATTGTAAGTGAAGGAAGATTAACGTAACTAGTTACTAACATCCCACTTTCAAAAAAACTTTTCATTAGTATTTCTTTTTCTTTCATTTGATTAAGAAGACTATCATACTCTTCCTTATCTTCTAGATCAAAAGATTTTACAATAGCCTTAACCTTTAAAGAATTTAAATCATCATTATATTCTTTTATGGTATCGAGCATATCTTTAAATAAAGTGGTTTGTTTATCTTTAATCTGTGTACTTGAATACATATCAATCAAACTAAATTTAGACCAGATTTCTCTTAATTTTATATTCGAGTGGGCGAGTGCTAATAGAGCATCTGTAGCTAAAGTTTCAACATTTTTTTGTTTGAATAACAAAGCAGGTTTCATATTATCTTTATAGTTATGTGGATTTAATTCTTGTGCTGGATTACTAAACCAGCTTTCTCTACTTGTGTCACATGTAAAAAAAGCTGACCAATCAGCGAGGGCGTATGTTTGTAATATAGGTAAAACTCCATCTTTACTATCTTCTGGAATTAAACCACAAGTACCAGCTTTACCTATCATAACAACCGTAGAACCGCCTACTGCTTTAATATTCGGAGAAGTTAAATAATAATCATACCATTTGATTCCCGAGTCTTCTAATATATACTGAGGAGGTTTAGGATTGACAGCTAGTTTTCTATTAAGCATTTCTTCAACTGTTGGTAAATAATTATTATAAAATGTTGCGCCAAGGTCTCTGACAATTGACCAATCTTCATTTAATCCGCCGCCAACGTAAAGAAGAAGTTCTTTAAAATAATTATTTGCAAAAGCTTTTCCATAAACTGTTTTTGATTCAAGAAGAGCCAGTTCGTACAATTGATGAAGCTTATTTTTGTGTTTAGAATATCGCTTGTCGGATATAGCTATTTTCAAATAAGATATGTGCTTAAATGTTAACTTTCCATTCTTAGTATATTCATATTCCTTTTTTGTAGGCTGACGGTCCATCCATATATAATGATTATTTTTCTGGTTCACTTTAATCATATTTTGAATGCTAATCAAATAATTATCTGAAATTTCCCGTTCTCCAACCCATATACTATGCACTGATGACATATTGTTACCTCGAATATAATTATTTGACACAGCTTTTCTATTAAATAGAGTATATCAGATTAAAAATTCAGTTGGTATTAAGTGTAATTGACAAGATGTAATAATTTTTGACAAGACTTACAATTATTAACTTCTATATGCTTCATCCCAATTACCGGTTAAACCAGCTACTTCATATTCTGTTACACGATTTTCAAAGAAATTGGTATGATCAGCACCATTTAGAATCCACTCTAACCAAGTTAGAGGATTTTTTTCTATATTATATATTTCTTTAAGTCCTAATTGCGTGAGGCGTCTATCTGTAATATGGCGGATATACATTTTTACCTCTTCGGCATTTAGTCCTTCAATAGTTCCTAACTCATATGCTAAGTCAATAAATTTATCTTCTAACTCTACGGCTTTACTAGCCATTAGGTATATTTCTTTTTTAAAGTCGTTATCAACAATATAAGGATTTTCTTGGCAATAAATTCTAAATAAAGCGGCATTACCCTCTACATGCATAGACTCATCGCGTATCGACCATTCAACTACTTTACCCATACCTTTCATTTTCCCAAAGCGCTGGAAATTTAGTAGCATAGCAAAAGAAGCAAACAAAGCAACCCCTTCATTAAACACGGTTTTAGCTAAACATAATCCTAAACCGCGACGGGTAGAGGGATTAGCATCCATCATAAAGTCAATTTTATCTGTCATTGCTTTATACTCTAAAAAAGCATGATACTCTGAATCAGGTAACCCTAAAGTATCATTAAGTAAGGCATATGCTCTTTGGTGGATACCTTCTCTAGCCGCAAAGGAGCCTAGCATATTTCTAACTTCATTATTTTTAAATGCTGGTATAAACTGATCATAATAGTTTTGACCAACTGCAACGTCTGACTGAGTGAAAAGTCTTAGAATATTTGTAATATATTCTTTTTCTACTTTTGAGATTTTGCCATTTTTCCTAGTTTAAATCAACTAAAAAAAGAGGATATAAAGAATAGTATTTTTAAGAAGTATCATCTGGGTAGAGTCATGTTGGCCGAATTCTAGTAGAGTACAAAGCCTAATTTTGCTAAACTATAGTTTCAGTTTGTAAATAGAAACCATCGTCGACAACAGTCACTTGTCTATCGAAAACGATAATTTATTTATTTGGAAAATAGAAAAAGACCTATGATTATAGGGCTAGTACAGAAGGTTTCTACAAACTACCCTGGTTAAAAATTAGTAAAATTTCCATGGTTTTTTTATAGCAATTAAAGCTTTATTTTTACGTTTTTCAGAATCTTCTAGAGTATTAGATTTATAAGAGCTTTTTGATCGAGGACGATTAATAAAATCATTATGGTCATAATTTTTCTTATAAGAATTAAATTCTTTAGCTCCAGGAACCCAAGATAAATTCCGATTCTGTTCAGCTACTGCTTCATCGTAGCCAGTATCTACACAAAGCCCATTACATTCGATAGATGAAACATACAGAAAATCACAAGCCATTTTCATCATTGTAAATGAAGGAAGATTAGTGTAATCAGTTACGAACATTGCACTTTCAGTATATTCTTTGAGTCTTGTTTGCTTGTGGCTCATTTGATCATAAAAAGCTTTATGCTTTTTCTGATCTTTTTTATCAAAAGAAGTAGCAATACACTTAACATTTAAAGAATTTATTTCATCATTATATTCTTTTATGGTATCGAGCATATCTTTAAATAAAGTGGTTTGTTTATCTTTAATCTGTGTACTTGAATACATATCAATCAAACTAAATTTAGACCAGATTTCTCTTAATTTTATATTCGAGTGGGCGAGCGTTAATAGCTCATCTATAGATAATTCGTTAACATTTTTTTGCTGTAATAACAACAGGGGGTTTTCTTTATCCTCATATCTATGTGGATTTAATTCTTGTGCTGGCCTATCATCAAAGCTTTCTTTACTTGTGTCAGATGTAAAAAAAGCCGACCAATCAACAAGAGCGTATTTTTTTAATATAGGCAAAACTCCATCATTATCTGTAATTAAACCACAAGCACCGGCTCTACCTATCATAACAACCGTACTACCATTATTCGTTAGAGGAGTAGGAATTGTATTTGCATTATAATTAATAGTTGTATCATACATATTATGGAATTGAGCATGTACTGTCTTAAGTATGTCGTCAACTGTTGGTAAATAATCATCCTCAAATGTTGCGCCAAGGTCTCTGACAATTGACCAATCTTCATTTAATCCGCCGCCAACGTAAAGAAGAAGTTCTTTAAAATAATTATTTGCAAAAGCTTTTCCATAAACTGTTTTTGATTCAAGAAGAGCCAGTTCGTACAATTGATGAAGCTTATTTTTGTGTTTAGAATATCGCTTGTCGGATATAGCTATTTTCAAATAAGATATGTGCTTAAATGTTAACTTTCCATTCTTAGTATATTCATATTCCTTTTTTGTAGGCTGACGGTCCATCCATATATAATGATTATTTTTCTGGTTCACTTTAATCATATTTTGAATGCGGGTCAAATAACTATCTGAAATTTCCCGTTCTCCAACCCATATACTATGCACTGATGACATATTGTTACCTCGAATATAATTATTTGACACAGCTTTTCTATTAAATAGAGTATATCAGATTAAAAATTCAGTTGGTATTAAGTGTAATTGACAAGATGTAATAATTTTTGACAAGACTTACAATTATTAACTTCTATATGCTTCATCCCAATTACCGGTTAAACCAGCTACTTCATATTCTGTTACACGATTTTCAAAGAAATTGGTATGATCAGCACCATTTAGAATCCACTCTAACCAAGTTAGAGGATTTTTTTCTATATTATATATTTCTTTAAGTCCTAATTGCGTGAGGCGTCTATCTGTAATATGGCGGATATACATTTTTACCTCTTCGGCATTTAGTCCTTCAATAGTTCCTAACTCATATGCTAAGTCAATAAATTTATCTTCTAACTCTACGGCTTTACTAGCCATTAGGTATATTTCTTTTTTAAAGTCGTTATCAACAATATAAGGATTTTCTTGGCAATAAATTCTAAATAAAGCGGCATTACCCTCTACATGCATAGACTCATCGCGTATCGACCATTCAACTACTTTACCCATACCTTTCATTTTCCCAAAGCGCTGGAAATTTAGTAGCATAGCAAAAGAAGCAAACAAAGCAACCCCTTCATTAAACACGGTTTTAGCTAAACATAATCCTAAACCGCGACGGGTAGAGGGATTAGCATCCATCATAAAGTCAATTTTATCTGTCATTGCTTTATACTCTAAAAAAGCATGATACTCTGAATCAGGTAACCCTAAAGTATCATTAAGTAAGGCATATGCTCTTTGGTGGATACCTTCTCTAGCCGCAAAGGAGCCTAGCATATTTCTAACTTCATTATTTTTAAATGCTGGTATAAACTGATCATAATAGTTTTGACCAACTGCAACGTCTGACTGAGTGAAAAGTCTTAGAATATTTGTAATATATTCTTTTTCTACTTTTGAGATTTTGCCATTTTTCCAGTCTGTAACATCCTCTGACAAGTCAATTTCATCTTCGATCCAGTGAGCTTTCTCGTGTTTAACTGTTAGATCAACAGCCCAAGGGTAGCTAAAAGGTTTGTATGTCTTTGAGAAAGTTGTAAGCGAAGTTCCTTTAACCCTTGCGATTACCTCGCCAGCTCGAGTCATTAGATTATCATAACCACCAATGTGGACATCACCTACAAAAATTTGTGGAACAGTTCTAACATGCTCTTCTACTAATAAGATATTCTTATTTACTTCATCATAGAATTTGGCTCTTTCATTATCATTGTCAAGGGTAATTTGTGTAAATGGAATATCATTAGCACCAAGCCAGCTTTTTGCTAAATCACAGAAAGGACAATTAGTTTTTGTATATATTTTTACTTCCACGTTATTACCTATTTTTTACCTAGAATCTTGCTTTCATTAGCCTGTAAATCCGTAAAACCACCAATATGCTCATTATCTATAAAGATCTGGGGCACTGTTCTAATATGTGATTTTACCTTACCGCTTTGATTCATTTTATCATAAAAATTATTACGTTCTTGGTTATTATCAAGAACAGTTTCTTCATAACTAATACCATTTTGATCAAACCATTGTTTTGCTCCAGTACAAAATGGACAACCAGTTTTAGTATATATTTTAACTTTCATAGTTTTATCCTTCACATGCGATACATTCACTTTCAGATTGTTTTACTTCTGAAAACTCTACAAGCCTTTGTTTTTCTACTTTTTTAGAAATATTTTCAGCTCTATTTGATGTCTCTGTTCTTAAATAATATAAACCTTTACAACCATATTTCCAAGCATTAAAGTGTACTTTATGTAAATATGCCCGAGATGCTCCAGCAGGAAAAAACACATTTAAAGATTGACCTTGACATAGATATTTTTGACGTGCACCACCTAAGTACACTAGCCAGTCTTGATCCATCTCGATAGCAGTTTTAAATACCTCTTTTATTTCTTTGCTTAAGAAATCTAGTTGTTGCACAGAACCGCCGTTAGTTATAATTTCTGACCAAACTTCTTCTGTATTTTTGTTTAGTTTCTCTAGTTCTTGCTCCAAATATTTATTTTTATTTAAATGGGAGCCTACTCTTGTTCTAGATGTAAAAGCATTAGCTTTCCAAGGTTCTATACTAGGGGAAGTATTTAGTATTAAGGAGCTATTAGCATTAGGAGCAATAGCAAGTAAATGAGCATTTCTACGCTCAGTTCCTACCATGTCAGGAGCTTCACCTTTTTCTCTACCTAACTTTAGAGTTTCCTCAATAGCTTGTTGTTTTATCCTTTTAAAAATTTCTTCATTTATTTTTTCAGCTTCTTTGGATTCAAATGGTACTCTATGCAATTGTAAATAAGAGTGAAAGCCCATAGCTCCAAGCCCTAGACTTCTTTCACGAGAAGCGCTATATCTAGCTTTAGCTATTTCATCACCAGCGTGATCTATGAAAAACTGTAAAACATTATCTAAAAATCTAATTAGATCTTTGATTAGAGTAGTGTCTTTCCATTCATCATATTTTTCCAAATTCACAGAAGATAGACAACAAACTGCTGTACGTTTTTCGTCTGTTACAAGGTGAATTTCATTACATAAGTTTGAACCTTTAATAGTTAGCCCAAGCTCTTTTTGAGCTTTTGGTAATGCTCTATTAGCAGTATCAATAAAGTTTAAATACGGTTCACCAGTACGGTAACGAGTTTCTAATATAGTTTCCCAAAGCTTACGGGCTTTGATTATATCTCTAACTGATCTATCATCAGGGTCAACTAGTTTCCAGTTATCATTATTAGCAACTGCTTGCATAAATTCATCAGTTAGGTTTACAGCATGGTGTAAGTTTAGACACTTTCTATTTACGTCACCGGTAGGTACACGAATACTTAAGAACTCAATTATATCAGGGTGAGATATATCCATATATGCTGCATAGGAACCTTTACGAGTTTTACCTTGACGATATGCAACCATATCAGCATCTACAGTATGCATGAAAGGAATAGGTCCAGGAGCCTTATCAGAAACTGACCTAACTCTTGACCAGTGACCGCCAACGCCACCACCTTTTACAGATAACCATCTTAATTCAGATGAATGCTCTATTAACCCTTCTAAGGAATCTGGCACATAAGATAAAAAACAACTAATAGGTAAAGATTTGACTTTAGCCCCAGGAAGTGGAGCATTTGATAATACAGGGGAAGCAAACATAAACCAACCGTTAGATGCAGCATTATATATACGTTGTGCTAAGTTGGTATCACCAAAAGAGTACGCTATAGCAGCCCTAGCAAAAGCATGCTGGGGAGATGGTTCATTCTCTAAGCAATAATAATTAGTAAGTAGCTGTTGAGCTTGTAGAGAAAGCTCTTGGTCTTTTGAGACATCTATATTTATGCCCAGATAATTTTCTTTAGCCATAATAAACCTTATTAATAAACTAACAAATAAATTAAAACTATACTAAATAAGTATAATTGATATTTTATTATTAGAATTCTACCAACTTTTTAGGATTTTAAAATAGCAAAAAAGGAAATATTATCCTTGACATTACTAGAGGTGTTTTAAGAGCTAGATAATATAAAGGATTAAGAAGATTAGTAAAAAATTATTTAGCTAAAATAGTTGTTGCTGCTTTATTTAAATCTTTAACAGCATCTATTGAAACTTGTAAATTTTTTCTTTCTTCATCTGAAATTTCTACTTCTATAGCTCTAACACCATTTGCTGAAATTTCAGTGGGAACACCCACAAATAAGTCTTCTTTAAGGCCATACATACCAGCTTTTACTTTAGTTGCACATGGTAGAATCATTTTTTTATCTCTTAAGTAGCTTTCTGCCATTTGGATGCCAGCAGCAGCTGGAGCGTAGTATGCTGAACCTGTTTTTAGTAAAGCAACAATTTCACCACCGCCATTTCTAGTTCTTGCAACTATAGCATCTAGTCTTTCTTGGGTAAGTTTACCTTCTTGTACTAGACGCTCAAGTGAAACACCAGCTACATTAGACATCTTTGTAAGAGGAACCATAGTATCGCCATGCCCACCCATTACGTAAGCTTGAACTTGTTGAACAGATACATTTAGCTCTTCTGCTAAGAAAGTTCTAAATCTAGCAGAGTCTAGTACGCCAGCCATGCCTACTATTTTGTTATCTGGAATACCAGAAAATTTTTGTAGCATATTAACCATAATATCTAAAGGATTTGTAATACAGATCACAAACGCGTTAGGACAGTTATGTTTGATACCTTCGCCAACAGCTTGCATAACTTTTATGTTTATACCAAGAAGATCATCACGAGACATACCAGGCTTTCTTGGCACGCCTGCAGTTACTATAACTACATCAGAGTTTTCTAAATCTCTATAATCATTTGTTCCTTTAACCTTAAAGTCTACTCCCTCAATGGGGCACGTTTGTGCTAGATCTAGAGCTTTACCTTGAGGCATACCTTCAGCAATATCAAATAAAACAACATCACCAAGTTGTTTGATAAGTGCCAAGTGAGCTAAAGTTCCACCAATATGACCTGCACCAATAAGAGCAATTTTCTTTCTAGACATTAAATCTCCTTTATATATTTTAGTTAAATAAAACAAACAGATTATAACATAATACGTTGTTAAGTTAACAAATTAAAGTTTTGCTAAAATTCGTATTTACAAGTATAATTATAGGCATATAATGTGTACCTTAGAGTAAAGAGTGATCTTACTAAAGCATGTTAAAAAAATACATAAATAATATAGGGTTTTGTCTGGGTCTAATCGGCTTAGCACTGTTTGTGTTTGGGCTAGCTGAGAAAGGTATTTTTGAGAAAAATGTGGTGATACTGTATGCCACACTTTTGTTGTTTGTGGCAGCGTTGATTCAAAAGGAGCAGTTTTTTACAGGTTTGGAAGGTATCGCACTTGTAATAAGTGCAATAGTGGTTTTTTATCAAGCTCCACAGGTTTATAATTTAACTGTTTTTGTTGGTTTGATTTTTGTGTTTGCTATTTGGTATTTTGCTAGGCATAAACTAAATTTTGCTAGAATTTGTGCATTTATTGGTTTAGTTTGCTTATGTTTGGGGATCGTGCTAGCCAGAAATGAATTTATGGTAATTTGCGGTATATTCTTGTCTGTTTATGCAGTTTTTTCTATACGACAAGGTTTTACTGTGAGCTGGATTTTTTTAGCACTAAACATATTATTTGCCTTAGTTGCAATAATTTCTTTGTATGGACTTTATTAGCAAAATATAATTTCAAAAGGAATTTATATTTTATGAGAAAATTATCGTTTTTAGATAGGGTTATAGAAGAGCTTGATAGCTACACAAAATTTACAAAGGCTAAAGTTAGCCCTACTAGGAAGTCTCCTAGTAAAAACATATATGATCAACAGTTAACCCAAGCAGAAAAAAAACATTCAGCAGGTCTAATGAGAGTTGACTACACCGGAGAGATATGTGCTCAAGGCTTATATCGTGGGCAAGCTGCAGTAGCTAAATCAGTAGAAACAAAGACCTATTTATATCAAGCTGCTGATGAAGAGTATGATCATTTAGCTTGGTGTGGCGAGAGATTACAGGAGTTAGATGCAAAACCAAGTTTATTAAATCCTTTTTGGTATTGGGCATCATTTGGTATAGGAGCTACAGCTGGAGCTATAAGTGATAGTTTAAGCTATGGTTTTGTAGTAGAAACAGAAAAACAAGTAATGAAACATTTGGATTCACATCTAAAAAACTTACCTGTAAATGATAATCGTTCTAGAGAGATCTTAAAACAGATGTATCTTGACGAGGCACAACATGCTGTAGAGGCGGAGAAAGCAGGGGGAAAGAAACTTCCTAAACCTGTCAGAATTATAATGAAACTCCAGTCAAAAGTTATGACAACCTTGGCTTATAGGTTTTAGTAGTTATTGTGTGATAGCTGGAAACATTTGACTTGTTTTTCGAGTTATTCTTATGATTGTGCTTGCAGATAGTTTTCCCAGCAGTGGTGCAGAGCCTTTGCAGATGATATTTGGTAAACAAAGAGATTTATCACATAAGTGTTGCAGCAGAGCAATTTTGACATTGAACAATTCCATTATTTTTATTAAGTTTATGTCTTAACTAGGGATTGGTGTATCAAAATATGGTAAATATTAATAAAAAATATATAATTATTGATTTGTGCGCAGCATTAAAATTAAGCTTAAATTGCGCAAATCGACTATGCTTTCAACAGGCCTCTTCACGAGAGAGAGCCTACACCACCCGCTCTAACTATCGCACGAGATATTTCTTGGCGACCATTGTAGCGAGCAATAAATAAAGGAGTAGCACCTGTATTTGTACCTTTGTTTACCTCAATTTCAGGATGTCTCAATAGCTCAATAACTATTTCTGTGTGGCCATTTCGGCAAGCAATATATAAAAAATCAGTATTACAATGATATCCTTTGCTACAAATTTTTTTAAATAGCATCTCCTTATAACCACGATCATCATATATGTTGCCAGCATAAGTTGCTTTAATCTTTTTTAGAGAAACTTCAATAATCCTCATATATGCAGATTTTTCTAAATTGTTCTCTAATGACGGCATATTATTATTAAAATGTATTTCCGTTGGCTCATTCAGATTTTCTTCTCTTCGTAATATGTGTTTTTCATCTGCAATAAAATTATAAAGCTTATTTATATCTATTGTTCTTACTTTATCTCTAGTATATATTGCACGCTTCTTATGATTTTTCCATTTTAAATAGCTACTTATATATTTATTTAACTGGTTGCATATTTCCAATTTAATTTTATCAAGCTTTTTTTGAAATTTAATCCGACAAGCGTTTTCATAAGCATCAATTTTATCGACTCCTATAGTAGGGCTAATATAGATTGATAAATTTAAAGCTAGGAGGCTATTTTGTTCTACATTAAAATCAAAAGCTTCAAAAATACCGTTATTAACTAAACCATAAACATCAGTAAATGTTACGGCTTCAACTTGATTCCTATATAAATTATTAGCATCATACAATTTTAATTTATAATGATTTGAAGAAGTAGGCTTAATACTAAATGCAACCATATGATCAATACTAGATACCTTAATA
This sequence comes from Allofrancisella frigidaquae, assembly GCF_012222825.1. Classification (NCBI taxonomy): domain Bacteria; kingdom Pseudomonadati; phylum Pseudomonadota; class Gammaproteobacteria; order Thiotrichales; family Francisellaceae; genus Allofrancisella; species Allofrancisella frigidaquae. The sequence continues at coordinate 720,472 of NZ_CP038017.1, forward strand.
TAAGCACGAAACTGATATTTAGCAAGCTTATCAACTAATGGTTTTAAGAAACCACAATAATCCCATTTGTCTCCAATAAAAGGGTAATTGTATATTTCGATCAATGGAGAAACCTTTTGATAAGTAACATTAGACCCTTGATCACCAAATATCCCTTGACTAACAACAGTTAATTCTTTATTTATAACAAATGGTGAAGTTTTTAATATATTTTGATTAAAATCTATACCCTCACCATTAACTAAAGTATATTTAGCTTGATGGTAAGCAAGCAACCCATCTAAGAAAGCTCTTATTGAAATAACTAACTCATATATTTCTTTTTCTTGACCTATACGATTAGTAATAACCTGTCCAGCTAATTTGCGTTTAGGTAGTTGTCTTTCATAATTATGTACAGCGTTAATAAGGTCAGTTAATCTGGTATAGGTAATGCCATCAAACTGCTTATTTATAGTGACACTTGTAAGTAACTCTAATCTTTTATAAAAAGTCTTAAGATCATCAGCTAAATATGCTTGACCCCACATAGCAGCCATACCAAAACATAGTCCTTCTGGCAAACCTAGAGCGGTATAATAATTGCCCCAATGGCAATCTTCTGATATATCTTTTATATTTTTATATAGGTTAAAATATAGGTTCATTAAAAATATTCTCCAAAAATGTACGTCATTATATATTTGTTTAAAGTAAGTAAAAATTATTTCCAATATTTAATACTAATTTTAACATTTCTTTATTTAAAAAAAAATTTTTTAAATAAAGAAATAATAATATTTATATATTGTATATAAATGAAGCAAGTAATTTTGTTTATAATATTTATTCTTTTTGAGTTATGACGTATTCACTAGATTTTCATAAGAAATTAAGGGACTGGTGTAAACTGGAATTAGATGGGTGGTAACAGCCCCATTAAAGAAATTTGAAAAAGATAATTCTTAAAAGGTTATGGAATGCTTCGCTGATAAATTACAATTTTTAAGTTAAAATTGACTATTAAAATCATCACCAACTATCTCCTTAATTACAATACCAGCTATGGTTAACCCAAATAAAGATGGCATATAGCTAAGAGTGCCATTAGTTGCTCTAGATCGACCTTGTTGGTTTGGCTGAGGTTCTTTAGGAGGTAGTGGAGCTATACCTTTTTCAGTAGAGAATACAGTCTTTATACCTTTTTTAACTTTTTGTTTTTTTAGACGTGTTCTCATGGCACGAGCCAGAGCACAAACATCAGTTTTATAAACATCAGCAACCTTTATTTGCGTAGGGTCTGTTTTGCCCCCAGCACCCATGCTTGAGATCGTTTTTATTCCTAATTCATGTGATGCTTTTACTAAATTAACTTTAGCATTTAGAGTATCTATTGCATCTATTACATAATCATATTTTTCAGCAGTAAGTAGACTATATGTATTTTCAGAATTAATAAAAGTCTGCATGGCGTTGACTTGACATTTAGGATTTATATCTAAAATTCTGTCATTCATAACCTCAACTTTAGGCTTACCAACTGTACTATGTAAAGCAATAAGTTGGCGATTGATATTAGATGGGTCTACTATATCCATATCAATTATTGTTAATTTTCCAACACCGGCTCTAGCGAGTGCTTCAATAACAAAAGATCCTACGCCACCACATCCTGCTACAAAGATATTTGCAGTTTCTAGTTTTTTTAAACCGTTCGAGTTAACTAATATTCCAGTTCTTTCTGTAATTGCTTGTATCATAATTATATGTAAACCTTATTTAAGTCATCTATATATTTGTATGCAAAAAGATTGGCATAAACCTCACCAGTTATGTGATCAACCTTACCCATGCTTAAGGCATCAGGTAGCCAATCTATACTTTTGGTTACTATTTTATCATTATCTAGGACAAAGCCATCCACTATAGCGTTAGATTTTGCCATGAAACTGTCGTAGTTAAGAGGCGTCACAATAGAATCTTCTTTTAAGCTAAATATGAAGATTGGTGTTCTAGTCCTGGTTCCAAAATCAACTATGTCAGCACTCTGTAATGTTTGTAAAAATTCACGGTCATGAAAAATTTTTTCACTTAACAGATTAAGCATGGAGTTATTGCCTGTTGGTATACTATAATGTGAAGCAGACTCTTGATTCGGAAATTTTTTATATAGAGAACTACTAAAAACAGCTTCAGCTAAGACTGTATTTGGTAGATCTTTTTGGTTAAATACATTTGCAAGTGTGTAGTGCTTACCATCTATATCACACTTAGATTGAGCAAATGTTGAACATTTCATGTTAAAAAATTCTTTGTCAATGTCTTTAATGTTAATAGTTTTATCAGTGTTACTATAATTTAAATAGCTCATTAAAGTATTTGCTACTAATGCTGGTTTTAACATAGAGGTTATGATTTTACTATAGAGTTTGTATGCTTTTGAATCATTGTTATCTATCATAAAACGTAGGGTAGTACTACTGATATCATATGCACCACTTAAACCAACCGCAGCTCTATACCTGTATAACTTCTCAAGTTTGCTAACACCATCGCAATTATATGTAGATTCTAAGCATTTTGCTGTCCAGATGGAATATGGGGCGCCTTCAGAGTAGCCAACAGAAAATAGATTTAACCTTTTTGTATTACTTAGTTTGTATTTTTCCTTAATTACATTAGAGATATCATTAAGTAGATCTATAGCTGTATTTACAGTTTGCTGAGGGTATAGAACATATGGATGATAATTTTTATAATCATCTCCTTGACCCATATAATCAGGAGCTACAACTATATAGCCATTAGCAGCGTAAAGAGCAGCATAAATAGTATTAAGCATTAAGCTAGTTTTATTATTTTTATCTAAATTTGATGGAACTCCACTATTATCAAATACAGTAGGGTGATAGTATAGAACCACACCTTTCGGTTTTTCTGTATCTGGTAGTATGAGTAATCCAGAAACTTTAGAAGTAATTTTTCCACTAGCTGGAAAGGTATTTGTAGTTTTATACGAAATTTTATTAAGCTGAAGACTTTTTATATCTTGCGAGTTAAGATGATCTATATCCACATCTAATTCCTGCATATTTTTTATATTTTTGTCACAATCTTGTTTAGATAAATCTTTATTGCAGAAATATTTTGTTTTATAAGTGTTACTTACATCATCAACTTTCCAAACTTCAGACTTAACTATTTCAGAGTATCCAAAAGAGGATACTAAACTTAAAAAAAGTACTATTTTTTTATTCATATTAAGTTAGTTATCGATCATATTATATGGTCTACATTTTAGCAGTAAGTTTTAAAGAAATCTTTAAGTATATTAGAGTAAATAAAGTTGACATAAGAATAATTAATAAGCAAAATTATTAGCGTTAAATCAACAACCTTTTAAAATAAACATAAACCAATAAATGGAGAATGTAATTATGGTATTAGTAGGCAAAAAAGCACCAGTTTTTAACGCACCAGCAGTATTAGGAAATGGTGAGATTGTAGACAACTATGATTTTGCAAAAGCGATCCAAGGTAAATATGCTGTAGTGGTATTTTATCCTTTGGATTTTACATTTGTTTGCCCATCTGAGTTAATAGCTTTAGATAAGAGAACAGCTAAACTAAAAGAGCTAGGTGTGGAAGTTGTTTCTGTATCTATAGACTCTCATTTTACGCATAATGCTTGGAGAAACACACCAATCAATGAGGGTGGTATTGGACCAGTCAGTTATACTATGGTTGCTGATATTAATCAAAAAATTGTAAAAGATTATGATGTTCAAGCTGAAGGTGGTATGGCTTTTAGAGGTACTTTCTTGATTGATAAACAAGGTGTAGTACGTCATCAAGTTGTTAATGACCTTCCATTAGGTAGAAATATGGATGAGGTTATAAGAATGGTTGAAGCTTTGCAATTTCATGAGCAATATGGTGAAGTATGTCCAGCTGGTTGGAATAAGGGCGACCAAGGCATGAAGGCTTCTCCAAAAGGTGTTGCTGAATACTTAGTAGACCATGTTGATGATCTATAGTCTAAATATTTATTCTATTTTTTTATAAAAAATTTATTTATATTTGTATTTCTAAATAATAAAATGCTGAAAATATTCTAGTAAGCTGTATAGATGAAAAAATTATTTTTAATTATAGGTATGCTAGTATTTAGCAGCCTTGTTTATGCAGCTAATAATCCTTCTGATAATAATCAAAAATCGCAACTTACAGAAGATCAGTCATCAATCGAAAATAAATCTGTAATAGATGTAATCGAGCAGCAAGAGGGAGAAGCCTTTGTTCCAACTACTAGTGTTGATATAGGTAAAACTATATTAGATTACACACGCCTTAATACGATCAAGCTCCCATATTATCAAGCTATAGATAATAATGTAATATTTTCACAAGCAATGATGAATACTCAGCAAGAAACTGCTGATCCTTTGTTTATAATGCTATCTCGCCAAAATGGTCTTTTAAAAGATGATTATCTTTATGCTGGGGGAACAGCTTCATTTTTACCTATGTGGGGTAGAAATAACACTAGCAATCAAAATTCAACTTCTATAAATAATTATAATTTTGAGTATTATATGTTAAGTACTCTAGGTGATTGGACTTCTGTTTTTGCGTCTGTAAACATTTATACTGATAATGGTGATTGGAATGTAAATCCTGGTGGCATTTATTTTCTTTTAGGAGATTTAAAGCGTTTACCAGTATTTACATATGCTGCACTTTCTACGGTTAATTTTGGTAATTTTGATGAAACTACTAACTTTATACCAACACTTACTAGGATATACTTTATGCAGTCTGGTGGTAATGTGAACTTATCGTATAATAATGATGGTTTGCAGGCAAACGTAGTGTTTTTAGCGCCTTCTCAGAATCAATTTTTGCAAGTTGCAAATGCCTATAATGGTAATGCAAAACTTGGTTTTTCTGTAAATATGAAATATACATATGACTTAAATACAGTAGGTGATTACTGGTATTTTGGCTCAGCTTACTCAAATGTCTCAGGTTTTACAAATAAAAGCAACGACAACATTGGGGTTGTAGATTTTAATTTTGGAATTAGTGTTAGTGACTTAGAATTTATGAGTGAATTTATTTTTACCGATAAAGGAGTAGATAAAACTACTGATGTTTCTGGATCTTTTAACTTAAAAGAAGTATTTTATACCTCATTATTTCCAAATTTAAATACAAATAACTTTTTATCATCTGGTGGACAAGTATATTCATGGTCATCACAGTTAAATTACACTACAAGATTTTACAATAAAGACCTAGTACCATATGTCAGTTATTCTCAACTACAGCAATCTAGTACTAACTATGCAGTTATTATAGATACAGGATTTAGATATAATACCTTTGCAGATGCTTGGCTTGGTTTTAGTTATAGTTATATTAATGCCCAAGCAAATAAGTCTTTTCAACAAGATAACTTACTCTCACTGTATTTAAGGATTTTTATATAAAAAGATATAGTTGCTTTTGTGTTAGAATAGTTTTTATGTAAATTATTAAGGTTGTAAAAATATGCAAGATTTACCGCAATGTCCTAAATGTCAGTCACAGTACGTTTATCAAAATAACGATCTATTAATTTGTCCAGAGTGTGGTCATGAGTGGAAGTTGGATGAAGTTAAAAATGAGGATGATAAACTTATAGTCAAAGATTCAAATGGTAATTTATTACAAGATGGTGATACTGTTACAGTTATTAAAGACCTTAAGCTAAAAGGTTCTTCGCAAGTTATAAAAGTTGGTACAAAAGTCAAAGGTATCCGCTTAGTTGAGGGTGATCATGATATTGATTGTAAAGTTGAGGGTATTGGAGCTATGAAACTAAAATCACAGTTTGTTAAGAAATTGTAAATTTATTTTTTATATTACACATATAATTATCGAAAATGTATCGATATAATTCTTTGGTATTTGCTTTGAACTCCCGCCAAAATCCATTATATTTCCTATTGTGTGTTAATGGATGTTTCTTGGTGGAAGCCCCGTATGGTATTGATGATCCTAACAGTATCCATGGAACAAATTTATTATTTTTTGTTTTAAAATGTTTTTGGAAGGTTGCTACTGGTCCTTCTTCTTCACATTCATCTATCCATGATGCGATGTTTAGTAATCTATTGATGCCAGTTGTTCCTGGATTTTCATCATAGTCTCTTTGAAATTCTATTCCTACTGTTGGAACACAAAAATAGGCCATGTATTCCATCATGCCAGTTCTAACACCAGTTTGTACTACACCTTTTGTTTTATTTTGCAGTTCTAGGATAAAATACGCTTGTTTGCACATGGTTGAACCGTCTTTATCATTTTTAAAAGGTTCTTTGTTCCATATTTGTGTAGCATCAATTACTTTATCTGAGAATTTATATTTGGTTTCTTCGCTTGGAAAGCCCATATGGTGATAAATTGGATCTCCCATAAAGACGATATTATAAGTGTCTGACAAGCCCTCATAAAAATCTTTTAATTCTTTACACATCATATGGTGTAAATTCTTTTTACCGGTCTTGTTATCACGTCCTTGCGCGGAGGTGTCACACAGATCAAACAAGTTCACGTCATCTGTGATTTTTTTCTTTTGGTATTCCGTATTTCGGAATAGTGTTAATTCTTCCCGATTCATGCCTCGGCTGATTACCACCAAAGTCCCTTTGTTTTGAATTAGCTGATTTTGTTGTAATAATGTGTCGATATATTTTGAAATAGCAGTTCTTGCGGTATCAGTTAAACTTGCCTTCAGCTTATCAGTCATGATATCTTTCATATATTTTGCACCATTTTTGTCAATACTCTTTTTTATCATCTCATGAGCTTCCCCTACAGTTCTGGTAATACGTCTATTGTGCACACTAGAATATTTTTCTATTTGTTCTAGTGCAAGGTCAGTGCTCGTTATATGTGATGATGAATTTTGGGGTATATCGTTATGAAATTTGTTCTGAAATTGATGATTTGATAATTGTTGGTAATAATATGTATGTTTTTCATTTTCCCCTTTTTTTGAGACAATGATAGTGGCATAGTCACCAAAGTTACAGTCATCCCAGTCTGATTTAAATGACTTGATACGGTTTGCTATTTCTTCTTTAGATTCTTGTTCATACTGGTGTAGTTTTTCACTCACTATTTGAATATCATTTTCGAGCGAAACTAAATTTTCTTCTTCACGATGGACAGTACTAAAGGTTTTTTCGTTCATGTGATTGTCATAAAATTCTTGTTTAAGTTTTTCTTCCAATGTTTTATATGTTTTTTTCTGACTATTTATCTTTTTTTCAAGATCTGTTTTTTGTTTTTTATGAGAATCGATTTCTCTTTTGTTTGAATATTCTTCATCAGAAGATTTATGGGACCCTCCGATGAACACTGTGAAACGTGAGTTTGCCCCGTTTCTATATAATTTGGGAAAAGCTGATTTTGCAAAGCCCATCCAAAAAGAGAGATAACCGCTCAATTTGCTGTATGAATTGTAATCACTGATCATTATTAAATCCACATTAGGGTCCAGGATCATACAGGTATTCACCGCATATCTATCTCCACTTGTATCGATATGCATTACTATAGCTTCACGATTGTATTTGGTATAACGCTGCATACCTTTATACATAGTTACGGATTGTTGCCAGGTATGTTCGAATTGAGGTAATATGCCTAAGCTATACACCAATTTTTGTGCTAATAAATTAGTTTTTTTAGGTAAGATTCTCAATGTTAAACTAGATGATGCTATATATTTGAAGCAAGATTCAAGCATCCGTGCATAAAAAACACATTTTATGGGTTTTATAGGATCTAAGAGTTTTAAGGGATTTAAAAGCTTAAAATCATCTAAAGATCCAGATTGGTGATAATGATGTATTTCATCTAAATACATAGAATTGATAGCCTTGATGTTTTTACAAACATGGGCAGGTAACTGTACAGTTTCAAATTCAAACTCCGGAAGTTTAAACCGTATTATAAGGAGTTCTATAATTAAAATTCCTTTTTGTTTAAACTTCCAGTCTGTTAATTTTCTAAGAAATTCATTGTATGAACGCAAATTATGGTACTTACTTGAAAATAAAAAATCACGAATTAAGTCAAGTGTTACCAACACATAGCTGAAGTAAGATTCAAGTATACGTATATAATGAATATATATTTGAGGGTATTTTTCGAAGTTTTGATTTTCAGGACTCAAGCCAAAGAAACATTTATTTTTTTCTTGTAAAAAAAGGGTACAGATCGTATTAATATTTTGATAAACACCGTCAGATGCTACTGTTCTAAGTTGTTCTATTCCAGGTTGTACATTTTTTAGAGATATTAACTGATCTTGCAAGGTTTTAAGTGCAATATCCAGCGATTCAATCGACAGTTGAGGGCCATTAAGTTCTAAGATATTTTTGATGTGTAAACTTATTTTTTTAGATAATGGAAGCTCGTCGAAGTCAAACATAGAAACAACTTGTGTTTTGATTTCATCTATTTCATTCATAATATTTCCCCGTTAAGTTGCTATTTAATTAATAAATTATTTATTACGTTGGAATAATACAAAAAATAAATATTTAAAATAATATTTTAATTTGATTGTTCTTATTAAATATAAACAGGATCTAATTTCTATATGTAGTTATGTATGTGCTAAGAATAGAGGTCCCTTGGAGAGATTCATGTCAAGTCAGGAGATGTGTAAAATAGTGATGTGGTTTTAGTTCTGTATTTTTTGAACTAATAGTACATTTATAGCTATCTGTTGATATAATTTCATTATAGTTATATTTTTGTTGTTATCAAATGTCTAGACAAATCTTTATAGATACTGAAACTACTGGTTTTGATTTTAAAATTGGTAATAGGATTGTTGAGTTTGGAGCTGTAGAAGTTATTGATAGGAAGATAACTGGCAATACTTTACACTTTTATTGTAATCCAAATTTTGAAGTTGAAGCAGGAGCATTAGCGATACACGGTTTAACAAATGAATTTTTAGCAGATAAGCCAACTTTTGATGAAAAAGTTGATGATATGATAGGGTTTCTTAGAGATGCTGAAATTATAATCCACAATGCAGCTTTTGACGTACCATTTATTAATTGGGAGCTTAATTTATTAAAAAACAACAAGTATGGAAAACTTGAGGATCATGTTGCTAACATTGTAGATAGCTTAGAAGTTGCTAGGAAAAAACATCCTCTACAAAAAAATAATCTAGATGCCTTATGTAAACGTTATGCTATTAGAAATGATCATAGAACATTTCATGGAGCTTTATTAGATAGTGAGCTCTTAGCAGATGTGTACCTTGCTATGACAGGAGGGCAAACTAAACTGTCATTACAAACTTCTAAATCTGCAACTAAAGATAGTGCAGATATAGATTTTGAAAGACTAAATTTACGTCAAGCAAGTGTTAGTAATCTTGCAGAACATGATAAATATCTTCAGGGAATACTCAAACTAGAAGAAGAAATTAGATGGTAAAAAGACCTAAATTTACAGAAGCTGATAAAAATACTCTTGTATTAGTTGGAAAAGACTTCTTTCAAAGAGATGTATATTTAGAAAAAAATACTTATAAAGCTTGGTTAGCTTTATATGCTGCTGCTAAGTCTGATGGTATAGAACTTTTTATTGTATCTGGGTTTAGAAGCTATGATTATCAACAAAAGATTATTGATAGAAAATTAGCCAATGGTCAAACATTGGAGCAAATTAGCAAAGTAAATGCTTTAGTGGGAGAAAGTGAGCATCATACAGGTAAAGCTATAGATTTGACAACCTTAGGTGAAAAAGAAGTTTTAACTGAGGAGTTTGAAAATACTGAAGCTTTTTATTGGCTAGATGAAAACGCTTCAAAATATGGTTTTATAATGAGTTTTCCTAGAAATAATAAATACGGCTTTATTTATGAGCCATGGCACTGGTGTTATAAAGATGAAAAATTTAAATAAATTATTTTTGATTTGCTGGGTATGTTTATTAGGTAGCTGCAGTAGTGCTTATAAAGATGCTAAAGATGACCTTACCAAAGTAGAATTTGAATCTGGTAACTACCCTAAATTATTTTTTTCTGTACGTGAGAAGTTAGCACAGGCAAATTTAAAATCAGCTATTAAAAGCAATAACCATATTGGAAATATAGAACAACTTAAAAATTTAAATAGTTTAGAATCTGGAAGATTATTACAACTAAATGATCAGTACCAAATTTCCATAGATGAGTATAATAAAGCTTTAAGTACTGTGGCGACATCTAAAGATGAAGCTATAAAGCAAGCAAGAGCAATATTATTAAATAAAAATACTTATAATTATTATGACACTGATAATGCGTATGTAATTCCTGACTACGCTATAAACTTCTTGTATATATATCAAGCTTTAAACTATTTAAAACAAAATGATTTAAGTTCTGCACTTAATTCGTTAAAGCAACTAGATGATGCTAAGTTCTGGACCCTTCAGCAAGATGGTATAGCTAAAGGTATGGCTAAACTAGCACAAAAACAGCTTAAAACAGATGCTGTTAATATGGAAAATTTAGGCGTTAAAAATTTCGAAGCTTTAGAAAATATGACTAATTTTTCTGACAGGGTCCCAAATTCATATGGCAATCCTATGGGATATTACTTAAATGCTATCTTAGAAAGTTCTATATCTAAAGATTATAATGCTGCTTTAACAAGTTTAATAAAAGCTCAACAATATACAGTTGGAAATCATTATCTTGACCAAACAGTACAAGAATTCTATTCTGCAATAGAAAGCCAAACATCACCATTTCCAATGGGAATGGGTCGGATAGTTGTTTTTTATGAGCAAGGGTTAGTAAACACTAGAGATTCCATAAAAGCACCTTTAAATATTGGCAATATTGGAGTTAGGAAATTTCAATTACCTGTTTACAATACACAGTACCAATTTTTTGAGCCTAAAAAGGTTATAATTTCAGATAATGATAGAGAATTAGTCAATACTTATACCGAAACACTATTAGATGGTACTTTATTTGCTATAAAATCTTTAGTGGCTGAATATCCTAAGATAATTATGCAAAATACAGTCATTGAGATTTTAAAGTACAATTATGATAAAAATTTTGCCTTAGGTGGGTTGCTAGGAAGTAAGTTGAAATTTGATTTATCAAAAATAGAACCAAAAGAAGCTGATTTAAGAAGTTGGCTACTGCTGCCAAATAGCGTGGATTTGTTTGAACAACAGATAGATAGTGGAACTTATACTATCCAAATAAATAATATACGTCAAAAAATATCAGTCCAGCAAGGTAAAACAACTTTGTTATGGGTTGTCGATATAGGTAGCTTTAAAAAAGTTTTTTATTTTATTGTTTGATTTTCTAGCCGTAACCATATTTACTCCCCATGGGCTAAATGATATAACTTAATTAGAATATTCATAATAATACACAAGGAAGTATCTTATGAAAAAAGTTTTAATTTTAGGAGCTGGCCGTGTAGGCTCTTTGGCGTCATGCTTGCTTGTAGACAGTGGTGAATATATTGTCCATTTAGTTGATAAGGTTATACCTGAAGATAACCCAACCTTGGAAAAAAATAATACAAATCTTAAATACATTGAATTAGATGTAACTAATACAGAAAAATTAGAAAATTATGCTAAAGATAATAGTTTTGATGCGATAGTTTCTTGTTTACCGTTTTATTTTAATAAAGGCATAGCAAGCTTAGCAGCTAAGTTAGACCTTAACTACTTTGATTTAACAGAAGATGTTGAAACAACAAAATATATTAAAGAATTAGCATCTACATCAAATAGTTTTTTTGCCCCTCAATGTGGTTTGGCACCAGGATTTATTAGCATTGTAACTAATAATCTTTTGGGTGAATTTGAGCAGGTTGACACTGTGCGTATGCGTGTAGGAGCTTTACCTCTTAATGTCTCAAACACACTTCAATATGGTTTAACGTGGTCTACAGAAGGTTTGGTAAATGAGTACGCTAAGCCTTGTGAAGCAGTAGTAGGAGGGCAAAAGAGGATTCTAGCACCATTAGCTGATATTGAAGAGATTAAGATTGATGGCTTAACTTACGAAGCTTTTAGTACTTCAGGTGGAGTTGGCTCGATGATTGAGACCTATAAAGATAAAGTCAAAAATATGAATTATAAAAGTATTCGTCACCCTGGGCATTGCGAAAAAATGAGATTTTTAATGCAAGATATGAAGCTTGGTGATGATTTAGACCTAATGGTTAAAATTATGGATAATGCTATCCCACGTATTAACCAAGACATAGTATTAATATACGTTTCAGTAGACGGGATTCGTAAAGGTCTTAAGTCTGAGCGTCATTTTGCTCAAAAATATCCATCCAAAGTTATATTTAAAAAGCGTTTTTCAGCTTTACAATTAACTACAGCAACAAGCCTTTGCGTGACTATAGATATCATGCTAAATAAACCGCAAAAAGCTTCTGGTTTTATTAATCAAGAGTCTATTTGCTTAAAAGATTTTTATAATAATAAGTTTGGAGATTACTATAAAAACTCTGGTTTTTTGATACAAGCTGAATAGCAGGAGGTTATTAATATGTTAGAGAAATTTAACTTAGGTCTAGAAAACTATATAGTAAATGATAGTGGAGATACTATTGAAACCCTCAATCCAGCTAATGGTCAAATTATCGCTAGAGTTCTAAATCACAGTATTAAAGATATGCAAAATGCTATTGCAAAAGCTAAAGAAGCTTTTTTACAGTGGCGTCAGATGCCAGCTCCAAAAAGAGGGGAGTTGGTTAGATTAATAGCTCAAGAGCTACGTGAAAATAAAGATTCTTTAGGTAGTTTAGTATCATTAGAAATGGGTAAGTCTAAGCAAGAAGGTGACGGTGAGGTTCAAGAAATGATTGACATGGCAGATTTTGCTGTTGGTCAATCACGTATGCTCTATGGTGCAACTATGCATTCTGAAAGAGCTGAACATAGAATGTATGAGCAGTGGCATCCTTTGGGCGTAGTAGGCGTTATTTCGGCATTTAATTTTCCTGTTGCTGTATGGTCGTGGAATGCATTTTTAGCGGTAATATGTGGTAATACAGTAGTATGGAAACCTTCTGAAAAAACTCCTTTGTGCTCTATTGCTGTACAAAATATTTGTCAAAAAGTTATTAAAGAAAATAACTACCCAGAAATTTTTTACACTGTTATTTCAAAGGATATAGAAGTTTCAAAGGCTTTAGTTAACGATGAAAGGGTAAACTTAGTTTCATTTACTGGCTCAACAAAAGTAGGGCAAGATGTTGGCCAACAGGTAGCAAAGCGTTTTGGTAAATGTATTTTAGAGTTAGGTGGCAATAATGCAACAATAATAGATGAAACTGCTGATTTAAAGCTTGCAATACCTGGAGCTGTCTTTGGGGCTGTTGGTACAGCTGGGCAACGTTGTACAAGCTTGCGTCGTCTTATAGTGCACACGTCTATCTACGATTTGGTCAAAGAAAAAATGCTTAATGCTTACAAGCAAATCAAAGTTGGTGATCCCTTGGATCAAAAAAATCTAATGGGACCAGTTATAGACCAAGTTGCTGTTGAGAATTTTATTAATACAGTTTCAAAAGCAAAAGAGCAAGGTGGTAAGCTTCTAATAGGCGGTAAGCAAATACAAAAAGAAGGATTTTTTGTAGAGCCAACTATTATAGAAGCTAACAAAGATATGCATATAGTAGCAGAAGAAAACTTTTGTCCTATTTTATACATAATGCCTTTTGAAAATATAGACGAAGCGATTAAATTAAATAACTCGGTTAATTATGGACTATCAAGTTCTATTTTTACCAATAATTTACAAAATGCTGAAAAGTTCCTCTCAAGCCAAGGTAGTGATTGTGGTATTGCTAATGTAAACATTGGAACTTCAGGAGCAGAAATTGGTGGAGCTTTTGGTGGAGAAAAGCATACAGGTGGTGGCCGTGAGGCTGGTTCAGATGCATGGAAAGCTTATATGCGTAGACAAACTAATACTATAAACTATGGTAAAGATTTACCATTAGCGCAAGGTATTAAATTTAATTTGGAGGATTAAAAATTTATGAGTATAGATATTTTAAATAAGCTATGGGATCAATATGTTGCTTTTAATCCTCATGTTACCCAGATTTATGATCTGTTTGTGAAACAAGGAGAAAATCCTGTCAATGATCATATTGCATTAAGAACATTAGATGATCCAAGTATAGATATAAATACTTTAGCTCAAGTTTTTATAGATAAGGGGTATAGTATTTGTGGAGATTATGATTTTAACGTTAAAAAACTAAAAGCAATACACCTTGAACATACAGATGAGAATCAGCCAAAAGTTTTTATAAGCCAGTTATTGACAAAAGAGTTTAGCTCTTTTGTTCAGGAAACTATGAAAAAATGTATCAAAGCTATTCCGCAAAAGTTATTAGACAATAAAGAGCAACTTTTAATTTCAGGCACTAGTTGGGATAAATTAAGTTATCAAACTTATACTAAACTTTTAGAAGAATCTGAATATGCGGCTTGGTTTTATGCCTTTGGTTTTAGGGCAAATCATTTTACAGTATTTATCAATAAATTAAAAAAATTTGATGAAGTAGCACAAGTAAATGACTTCTTAAAACAAAATAGTATAAAGCTTAACTCTTCAGGTGGAGAAATAAAAGGCACTTCAGCTGATTTGTTAGAGCAGTCAAGTACACTGTCTGGTTTGGTAGAGGTGGATTTTATCGAAGGTAAGCAAACTATACCATGCTGTTACTATGAATTTGCTAAAAGGTATCAGGATAAAAATGGTAAGTTATACCAAGGTTTTGTAGCTAAATCAGCTGATAAAATTTTTGAAAGTACTAACTTTAAGAGCTAGTAATTTTATTAAAAATTTGCATTTAATTGAATATATGCTAAAATCTTGATTTGTTATTTAATGGTGTGTACCCTAAACTTTTATAAACTTAATTAACTGGCATTTTTAAGTGAGGTGAGAGAAGTATGCCAAGCGTTAGAGTTAAAGAAAGAGAACCTTTTGACGTTGCTCTTAGAAGATTTAAAAGATCTTGTGAGAAAGCTGGAATAGTATCTGAGCTACGCAGTAGAGAATACTATGAAAAACCAACTTGGGCACGTAAAAGAAAAAAAGCTGCTGCTGTAAAAAGGGCTTTCAAAAGCAATATAGTAGCAAGATAATTTAATTCACCTTGAGAGTAATTAAATACTCTCATCTATTTTATTAGGAAATCTTATTTATACAATGTCACAAATTTTTAATCAGTTGACTCAAGATATGAAAGAGTCTATGAAAAATAAAGATAAAAATAGGCTAACTACTATTCGTATGGCTATGGCTGCTATTAAACAAAAGCAGATAGATGAAAAAATTGCTATAACTGATGATATCGTGATAGCTATCGTTAATAAGATGATCAAACAAAGGCAAGATTCTTATAATCAATATATCCAAGCTAATAGAGTTGAGTTGGCGGATGGTGAAAAAAGGGAAATAGAAATTCTCACAAATTATATGCCAAAGCAGCTAAGTGACGAAGAGGTAGTTGCAATAGTGCAAAAAGCTATAGAGTCTGTAGGTGCTACTTCCATGAAAGAAATGGGAAAAATCATGGCATATGTAAAGGAAGAGTTAGCTGGTAGAACAGATATGAGTAAAGTTAGTGCTATAGTAAAATCAAATTTAGGTTAGTTTTTGCTGCTTTAAAATATGACAAAAAGAGTCTCCAATATTTTTATCAAAGATCTAATATCTAGTGTTGATATTGTTGATGTAATTTCACGTTTTGTTAAGCTTAAAAAATCTGGTAAAAACTATAAAGGTTGTTGCCCATTTCATAACGAAAAAACTCCTTCTTTTTTTGTAACTCCGGATAAAAATTTTTTTCATTGTTTTGGGTGTCAAGAGTCAGGAGATACTATTACTTTTATAAAAAAAGTTAATAATTTAGATTTTATTGATGCTGTAAAAAATTTAGCAGAAATGATAGGTAAGCCTATAGAATATGAAAATCATTCTCAAGAAGATATACAGCAAGAACAATTATATAATAAATGTATAAGTTTTCTGGAAACAGCTCAAAAATATTATCGTTGGAGTCTAGGAAATTCCAGTATGAAAGATAAGGCTATAGATTATTTAAAAAAACGTGCTATAAGTAGCGAGTTAGCTAAATTTTTTGGTATCGGATATGCTTGTGATGGGTGGGATAACATTATCCAATTGGCGAAAAAAGCAAAACTTACTGATGATATTTTGATTGAAACAGGTTTGGTAGTACAAAAAGATAACGGTAATATTTATGACCGTTTTCGTAAAAGGATAATGTTCCCTATACGTAATATTCAAGGGAATGTTATAGCTTATGGTGGTAGAGTGTTAGATGATAAGGACGGTGTAAAATATATTAACTCACCTGAAACCCTAATTTTCCAGAAAAATAATATACTTTACGGTTTATATGAGTATAGACAATTTAAAAAACAACAGAAAAATGTAAGTGAAAGTTTAGTTGTAGTAGAGGGCTATATGGATGTTGTGGGATTAGCACAGCATGGCTTTTATGGGGCAGTTGCTACTTTGGGGACAGCATTTACGCAAAATCATGCGAAAATTTTATTTAGAGAAACTAATTCGGTGGTATTATGCTTTGATGGAGATCAAGCTGGACAAAAAGCTGCTATCAGGACTATAAAAATAGTATTACCAACTTTAACTGCTAATAAAAAACTTAGGATACTGACTTTAGAAAATAATAAAGATCCAGATGATTATATAAAAGAATATGGTTTAGAAGCTTTTCAAAATATTTTAGATAAAGCGTTACCAGTAGCGGAGTTTCTAATTAAAAATTTTGTAGGTAATCGAGACCTTAATACCGCACAAGCAAAAGTAGAAGTGTTAGAAAATTTAAAAGCATTTTTAACTGAAGTAGAGGAAAATATCTATTCAGAAAGCATAATAGCTACAATATCTGATAAGGTAAATATAAAAATAGATCAAGTAAAGAAGATTTTAAAAATACGCAAGAGAATAGACAGTACTATAGGTCAAAATTTAGCTGTAAAGCGCTATAATAAGCAACTAAAGATCTCCAAAAGTTTGCTTTTAGAACAGATATTATTGGCAGAAATTTTTGTAAATATAGAAGATTTTAAAGAGTTGCAAAAAAATACTGTTTTTGAGATATTTTCAGCCTCGCAAAACCTAGATATTTTAGCAAAGAGCTTGAAAATTCTCAAAGAGGACACATCTAATGAAGTTGAAGCTATTATACTTATACAACTATTAGCGGAAGACTATCCAGAGTGTCGAGAGTATTTTTTTGAAATTTTGAGTTATGGTATTGAAAATACACTTAAAAAACATGCAAAAGAAGCTGATTACCAAAAGCAAATAGTAGATATGTTAAAACGAGTTGAGAATCTAAGCGTAAAGCAGCAACTTAAATATTTAGCATCGTTGCCACTTCGGACAGAAATCCAAGAGATGGAACGTAAATATTTAGTAGCAAAATTAGGTGTTTAGTTTAAATATTAAATGATAAATATAAAAAATAAAATTCTATTGGAGTGTTAAATGACAAAAGAAGATTTGCTCTCAGATCTAAAAGATTTAATCATCGATGGTAAAGAAAGGGGTTACTTAACGAGAGCTGATATTTTAGATGCTTTGCCCGGTGATGTTTCGGATGATCCTAAAAAGTATGAAGAGATAGAGGCAATATTAGTAGATGCTGGAATTGATGTTTACGATAGAACTCCCGAGTTAGAAGAAGAGGATGAACGTAAAGTAAGTGAAGCAAACCTTGATGATTTGAAAGGAAAAACTTCTGATCCTATCCGTATGTATATGCGAGAAATGGGTATAGTAGACCTTTTAGATAAAAAAGGTGAGACAGAAATTGCAATAAGGATTGAGGAAGGTACAACAGAAGTTTTTAGTACTATTTTGAGTTATCCAGTAGTTGTTAAAACATATATTGAAAGATTTCGTGAGCTAGAAGAGAAGGCTGCTGAATACATGGCTTCTCAGGAAATAGAAGAGGAACCTGTAACTAAGTATATTAGATTTAATGAAATAATGGCTGGTTTTAGTGATGAGCAAGATGTTGAGGAGAAATTAGCTGAAAGCGATCACGAGGAAAAAATAGATACTCAAAGGGCATATGAATTTTTTATAAACCTTGAGAAACTGTATGAGCAATATCAAGAAAATCCAAACAAAAAGCTCTATACAGTAATAGTTAAAGAATTTGATAACTTAAGGTTATCAACATCACATTTACAAAAATTGGTAGATTATATCAGATTACCATTTGTAAAAGTTAGAGAATTGGAAAGAAAAATTTTAAGGTTAAGTGTTGAGAGAGCCAAAACTCCTCGACAAGAATTCCTAAAAGTATACAAAATAGGCAAAATAGACTGGCTTGCGCCCATTACTAAAAAATATAAGTTTACTGAAAATGTTATTCGTGAGATAGAAACACTTACTAAGCAGATAAACCAATTCCAAAATTTAATGATGATGGATATTGAAGAGCTTAAAAAAGTCAATTTAGAGATCTCAAAAAGTGAAGCTAAAATCACGCAAGCTAAGAAAGAAATGATAGAAGCAAACTTAAGGTTAGTTGTTTCTGAAGCTAAAAAATATACAAATAGAGGTTTACATTTCTTAGACATTATCCAAGAAGGTAATATTGGTTTGATGAAAGCTGTAGATAAGTTTGATTATCGTAAAGGTTTTAAATTTTCAACTTATGCTACTTGGTGGATCCGTCAAGCTATTACACGCTCTATTGCGGACCAAGCTAGAACTATTCGTGTGCCAGTGCATATGATAGAGACTATTAATAAGGTAAATAGAGTTAAGCGCCAGATTATGCAAGAAAAAGGTCGTGAAGCTACAGAAGAGGAGATTATCGAACATACGCCAAATATGACTAAAGAAAAGCTTAAGAAAATTCTTAATATTTCGCATACGCCTATTTCAATGGAAAGCCCAATTGGTGATGATGAAGATTCTACAGTAGGTGATTTTATTGAAGATAAAAATAACTATTCTCCAATAGAGTCAGCAAATTTAGAAAACCTAAGAGAAGCAATTAAAGAATTGATAGAGACAGGGTTAACTGAAAGAGAAGCTAAAGTTTTGATGATGCGTTTTGGTATAGGTATGAATACTGACCATACTTTAGAAGAAGTAGGTAAGCAATTCAACGTAACCAGAGAGCGTATTAGACAAATCGAAGCAAAAGCTCTTAGAAAATTAAAACATCCATCTAGATCATCTTTCTTAAAAACTTTTTTATAATTTATAGGCCTAATTACCTAGTTGTTTGTAGTTATATTCTTCCTCATTTATTAGTTTTACTAGTGTTGGATAATGTTGACTAGATTTTAATGATTTATTAGCTCTTAGTTTTGCAAGCCATATACCTGAACATCCAAATATAGGATCACATTTATTGGGTGCGCCGAACCAATCTATTAAACGAAATTTTTTGGCTAAATAATTTAAGCTAAGCGTTCTATTTTCAGGTGTATGATTTTTTATTAGTGCTAAGTTATCATTATTTGTATTGTTTTCCTTATAACCATCACAAGACTCTTCAAAAGTATCAACCTTTTGACATGAATCTAAATATAAATATCCCCATGCATATTTCTGAATTCCTGGTTCAAACCACCAATCAACTAAAGTTACGAAATTATCTTTAACTTCATTAAAATATTTATCTATGTCAAATTTGTTAGGTAAATCATAAGTTATTATTTCTAACTTATAGCTAGACAAGTCAAAGGATCTAAGCTTTGTGTGTATTTTTTCAGCCATCTGCAAGGTTTTGTATATCCCTTCTGCTGTTCTTGGTATCTCTATAAATATGGATATACTCCCAGCAATAACACTATGATCTTTATCAATCCACTCTTGAGCTGTTAAACTTTCACTAAATAAATCGTCTAATGCTTTACTTCTATAACCGATTTTATATTTTTTGAAATTTTTATGGTATTGTGTAGCAATACCGCCAATTAAAAAATAATTATTACTGGCTCCTTTAACATATTGCTCAAATATTGATCTCCATTCTTTAGAGATTTTTTCCCACATATATTCATTTGCTACTAATCTATCTCCTTTAGGGGAATACGACCCTATATAAGTAACATCGTCGCTGTCTTCTAACTTATACTTAAAATTATATTCATTCAAATTGCTTGAGTAACTTACATCCCAAACTTCAAATTTCTCACCATAATATTTTTGCTCAAGGCGTTGCTCTATCTCATTTATAACTTCTGTATAGTTACTTATCCAATCTATAAATCCGCAGTATCCTAACGTTGGTAGGGTTAAAATTATTGCTAATAACAGTTTTTGTAACCGTTTTTTTTTAAAATTTAAATTATACATACACAGGTTTTTTTTAAACTAAAACACTTAATGAGCAACTATAATAATATAATATATTTTTGTTAAATTTAATATATAAATTTTTTATAAATAATTATTATATTTATTAGCTTTAACTTCTTAGCTAATCTTGAGAATACAATCTAGCAAATAAAATCATATATTTTTACCTAGCAACTTGTATATGTTAGAATTACTTTCAAGTTTGTTTTTATAATCATTCAGTAGATAATGGATACTTACACCGTAATAGTAATTTTATTTTCCCTTGTAGGCATATCGGCATTTTTCTCAAGTTCAGAAACGTGTATGATGGCTCTTAATAAATATAAATTAAAGCATTTGGCTAAGAAAAATAATAAAGCTGCAAAGCGCAGTTTATCATTAGTAGCTAAACCAGAAAAACTTTTAATTACTATACTTATAGGTAATACTTTTGCAAACATCTTTGCAGGAGCAGTTATTTCGTCATATTCAGAAACTCATTTTGGTAGTTTAGGTCTTATGGTATCTACTATAGCTGTTACTATGATTATTTTAATATTTGGAGAAATCATACCAAAATCATTTGCAGCAGTATATCCACAGAAGCTAGCATTTCCATTTTCATTGCCTTTAAAACTGATTATGTTGATTTTATATCCTATAGTTATAGTTTTAGGGATAATATCTAGGGTAGCGCTTAAGATATTTGGTATTAAAATAGAATCAGTAAATAATGAATCTTTAAATAAAGACGAAATACATACTGTTGTCCATGAGTCAAATGCAAAGCTAGGGTCTAAAAATAAAAATATGCTTTTAGGTGTCCTTGAGCTTGATAAAATTTTGATTCAAGAGGTAATGACTCATTTTAATAAAATAGAGTATATAGACTTAAATAATCCTACAGAAAAAATACTTGCTCGTATTTCTAAAATCAAATCAGCAAATATTCTTGTATGTGAAAATGGCATAAATAATGTAATAGGTGTCATTAGATTTAAAGAAATAATTAATTTGCTAATACTATCTAAGTCTAGTATTAACAAGTCTAAGTTGCGTAAAATTGCCCAGCAACCATATTTTATCCCAGAAACTGTATCTTTACAGACGCAACTTATCAATTTCCAAAAAAAAGGGAAGCGTTTTGCTGTGGTTGTCGATGAGTATGGAGATGTTACAGGGGTGGTTACAATAGAAGATATTATGGAGGAAATAGTAGGAGAGTTTTCTGATAGGTTTGATATCCATAATAATATTCGTAAGCTTGATGATGGTAGTTACTTAATTGGAGGTAGCGCTACACTTAGGGAAATAAATCGCCATATTGGTATTCAGTTTGAAAGTGAGGATGCTAAAACCCTTTCTGGTTTAATAATTGAGGAGATTGAGAATTTACCATCAGGACCATGTTCTATAAAAGACAATAACGTTCTGTTGGAAATCACAGAAATTAGAGATAATAAAATAGTATCTATAAAGCTAACAGTTTTGTAGATATGAATCTAAAGAGGTAATAAATGGTTGATGCTAATATTAAATTTCCTATAGAAAATGTAAAGCGTCTTTGTTTCCTAAAGAACATTGTGGATAATCCTAATATTATTGTTGGTGATTATACTTACTACGATGATCCGGAAGATGTAAATAATTTTAACAAAAATGTTTTGTATCATTTTAATTTTATAGGTGATAAGTTAATTATAGGAAAGTTTTGCCAAATTGCAGCAAATGTTCGTTTTATAATGAATGGAGCTAACCATGCTATAAAAGGTTTCTCTACTTTTCCATTTGCTGCGTTTGGGAATAGTTGGAAAGATATACCTCTTAGCTCAATTAGTAAAGGTGATACTGTTATAGGTAATGATGTCTGGATTGGTTATGATGCTTTAATTATGCCAGGTGTTAAGATAGGGGATGGAGCTATAGTTGCATCGGGATCAGTTGTTACAAGAGACGTTGAGCCTTATTTAATTGTGGGAGGTAACCCTGCTAAACTAATACGTAAACGCTTCGATGAGCAAACTATTAAAAAGTTACTGAAACTTGCTTGGTGGGATTGGTCACTTGAAAAAATTACTAAAAATGCAAAGGCTATTGTTGAGGGAGATGGGGATATTTTTGGTTAAACATTAAACCTAAAATTAACCACATCACCGTCTTTCATGATATAGTCTTTTCCTTCTAGACGAGCTTTACCTGCTTCTTTGGCGCCTTTTTCACCGTTATATTTTATATAATCATCATAAGCTATAACTTCAGCACGAATAAAGCCACGCTCAAAATCTGTATGGATTACTCCAGCTGCTTGAGGAGCTGTTGCCCCAACTGGTATAGTCCATGCTCTAACTTCTTTGACACCAGCTGTAAGATAAGTCTGTAAATTAAGTAAAGAATAACCAGCCTTAATAACTCTATCAAGACCAGTTTCAGTCAGTCCCATATCAGCTAAAAATTCTAATTTTTCTTCTGGTTCTAGTAGAGTTATTTCTTGTTCCATAGCTGCACAAACTGGCACTACGTTTGAGTTTTCTGCTTTTGCATACTCAATAACTTTATCCAAAAGAGGATTATTTTCAAAACCATTTTCATCAACATTTGCAATATATAATACAGGTTTACTTGTTAGTAGGGGAGTTTGTTTAAGCCATTTAATTTCATCTTCAGTCATTTCAAAAGTTCTAGCTGGTTTTTCAGATTCTAAATGCTCTTTAAGTTTAGTATAAAAATCAGCTTTTGCTAGAGCTTCTTTATCACCAGATTTTTTCATTTTAGCAAACCTTTGAACAGCTTTATCACAAGATTCAATATCAGCTAAAATAAGTTCTATATTGATGGTGTTGATATCATCTATAGGATCAACTTTACCACTAACATGAATTACATTGTCATCCTCAAAGCATCTAACTACATGAGCTATAGCATCTGTTTCGCGAATATTAGCTAAAAACTTATTACCTAGTCCTTCACCTTTACTAGCACCTGCTACTAATCCTGCTATATCAACAAATTCCATAGTAGTTGGAAGTATTCTTTCAGGATTAACAATTTTAGCTAACTCATTTAACCTTTGATCAGGAACAGACACAATCCCAACATTTGGGTCAATAGTGCAAAAAGGGTAGTTCTCAGCTTGAATTCCAGCTTCTGTAAGTGCATTAAAAAGGGTAGATTTACCAACATTAGGTAGACCAACTATACCACATTTAAATCCCATAAAAATTCCTTAATAAAATTACTTTGTATGTAGCCTTTGCATTACAGGCTCTAATTGATAGTTTATTATATCATCTAAAAAACATATCGCATTATCAATGCTAATGTCTATTTGCTTTTTTTGCTCTATAGATGGTTTTGATAGCACGTAGTTTGAAACCTTATTTTTATGACCAGGATGACCTATACCAATTCTTAAACGCAGGTACTCATTTGTACCTAAATGTTGATGAATACTTCTAAGACCATTATGTCCTCCATGGCCACCACCTTTTTTAAGACGAATTTGGCCACAATCAATATCTAACTCATCGTGAGCAACTAGTATTTCTTCTGGTTTTATTTTATAAAAATTAGCTACTTTGCTAACAGCTAAACCACTGTTATTCATGTAAGTAGTAGGGAATACTAGAATTACATTATTATAAGCAATATTTACTTTAGCAATATTTGAGTTAAGTTTTGAATTTACACTAAAACTTTCTTGTTTATCTTGAGCAATTTTAGCGATAAACCACTCTCCAACGTTATGGCGGGTATCTTCGTATTCTTTGCCTATATTTCCTAGGCCAACTATCATTTTAATTTTGGTCATCGTACTTTAAGTTGTCCAGTAGTATTTTAGTAATTTTTTGGATAACAATATCATTAGCTTTAGCATTTTTATCTACTTGAGTATAAAAAATACTTATTATAATAGGTTTTTTATTTTTAGGCCAAATAATAGCAACATCGTTTGTTGTCCCATATTCACATGTTCCAGTCTTGTCCCCAATTTTCCATTCTTCTGGTATATTAAAAGCTATTCTATTTTTTCCTGTATCATTTTCTTGTAACCACTTTTTGAAAAGAGATTGGTTTTTTTTATTAAGGATTTTTTTATCAAAAGCTACTTTATTAAGGTCTTTAGCAATTATTCGGGGAGTGGTTTTATTTAAATTATCTCTAAGGTTAACGTTATTTATAGCTGGTTCATCTGCGGTGATTATAGTATCTCTATCACCTAGAGATTGGATAAATTTATTTAAATTTTTTAAGCCGCCTAATTTTTTAATTAGCAAATTAGCAGCAGTATTATCACTTAACATTGTAGCTTTACTTAATTCTGCTATAGTTAATTTTTTGTCTATATTTTTAGATGTTATTGGAGTGTATCCAATAATGTCATTTTCATTGATTTTTATTTTTTTATTGAGAAGGTTTGGGGTCTCCATACTTTCTTTAAGTACTGCACCAACTACTAAAAATTTATAAACGCTACAAATAGGAAAGTAGAAGTTCTCATTATAACCAAAGTGGCTTTTATTATTATAATCAATTAAATATATTCCAATTTTACCACCATATCCTGTTTCTAACTTAGCTATTTGGTTTGATATCTCAATACTATTTGAAGTAGCAAAAGTTATGGTAATATGTATTAAACTAGATAAAAAAATAATTATTTTCTTCATGAGTTTAAAATTGGTCATATGTTAGAAGTAAAAACTCATTAAGTTTTTTAACATTTTCTTTTTTAGCTACAGTAGCATTGGTAAGTGGAAGTTTATTGCCACCAGAAATTTTAAGAGCCCCTTGAGAAGTCTTGTAAATAATAGTTGGAAAACCACTTATGAGTTTAGATAACTTAAGGTTACCAGAGGTTTTTTGATTAGTTTCACTGAGTTTCTTGTCATATTTTTTATCTTGATAGAATTGCAAAAGAGCTTTCAATGGATTTTCTGAGTTAAAAAAACTATTAACGATATTTGTGCTGTTGTTTAATGCACCAACTGGTATCCAACGTACAGCTAATAACCCTTTTTTTATAGCTGGTTGAGCAGCATCAAAGAGAGTATTACAATGGCTACAACTAGGATCTATAATGGCGTAAAATTTATGAGGAGCAGTATCACTTCCTTGTTGAATATAAGAAGCGTTTTTCTTTATTTCCAAATAAAGTTTGTTTGCAGTATCATCTGAAGTAAAGTAACTTATATAAATTTGGTTAAGATTAGTCAGTGTATTTTCGTTTCTATCCCAAGCTAGAAGCTCACCATTTACTATTACGCTACCATCATTGCTTGTAAATGTGATCGTACGCTTTTTAGGGTCTTTTTTATCCTCAAGAACATATCCTTGTAAGTTTATTCCTGTATCGAAAGTTTTTATGATCTTATATTGTGGGAATGCTTGTTGAACAATAAATAAGCCTTGTTTATTACTTGAGACACTTGTATTTATTCTAAAAGTACTAAAAATGTATAAAAGCAACACTAATATTACTACTATTAATATTAGGATAATGAAATTTCTCTTTGACATCTCATAGTGGAGATTGAATTAGCATAACGTGATTATACCATATATAAAGATTATCTTTAGTAGCTAGATAAAAAATGCTAGCTAAAATTATAGAAGGACCAAAGGCAATAACATTTGTTCTACGTCCAAATAAATTTATTAAGCCAGCTATTATTAAGCCAATTATGCAGCTAGCAAAGATAGCATAAATTAACATCTGATAACCAAACCATGCACCGATAGCAGCCAAAAGCTTAAAATCACCGTAGCCAAAGCCTTCTTTTGCAGTAAAACTTTTATATATCCAATATATGCTCCACAATGATAAATACCCTAAAATAGCACCCCATACTGCGCTATTTAAGCTGGTAAATACCTCATAACTATTTATAATTAGTCCTATCCAAATAAGAGGAAGAGTTAGTTCGTCAGGTAATATATAGTGTTTTAAGTCGATTATAAGAAGAGGAATAAAAAAACAAAAAAGTAAAATAAGTGCAAAAGCTTGCCAGCTTACTCCATATAAATAAATTATGATACAAAAACTAATAGCTGTTACTAATTCAACTAAAGGATATTGAATGGATATTTTGACTTTACAAAAATAGCATTTTCCTTTTAGCAAAAACCAGCCTAATATAGGTATGTTATGTCTATATTTTAATTTGTTAGAACATTTGGGACATTTTGAGGGTCGTAGGATATTTTCTTGTTGCTTTACATCTATATCAACAGCTTCGTTATCAATTATATTTAGTATTTCTTTAGCAGTTTTTTCATCTTGCTGCTCTATCATTTCTGGAAGTCTAAAAGCTAGAACATTTAAAAAACTGCCTATGGCAGCACCAAATAGAAAAGTAAAAAAGAGTACTACATATGTATCAAACATTTAATTTAAGGTGGTTAGTAAAACTTTAAATAAAGATGATTATATATTATAGTTTACAATCTTGAAAATATAGAGGTTAATTATTTTTTGCGGTTTTTGCTTTCTCTGCAGCTATTTTTTTTAATTTCGCTTTGTTAACACCATCAATAGCAGCTATACGATAAGCTTCGGCCATAGTAGGATAGTTAAAAGTAGTGTTTAAGAAATATCTTATGGTATTGTGTTCAGCTGGCATAGCTTTGATCGCTTGCCCAATATGAATAATTTCTGATGCTCTATGGCCGAAACAGTGTATACCAAGTATAGCACCGCTATCAGGGTTAAATAAAATTTTGAGCATACCCGTTTTATTTTTTGATATTTGTGCTCTAGCTAATTCTTTAAAGTAAGATCTACCTACTTCGTAAGGAACACCCTCAGCTATTAGTTCCTGTTCTGTTTTGCCAATAGAGCTAATTTCTGGTCTAGTATATATACCAGTAGGTATATCCTCTACTAGTTTATCATTACATGAGCCATCTATAATATGAGTTGCCGCAAATCTACCTTGGTTAAAAGCAGCTGAAGCTAATGATGGAGGTCCTATAACATCACCTACAGCATATATATTTGGTACAGATGTTTGATAGCTATCATCTACAGTTATTTGTCCTCTGCTTGGATTGATTTGAACTCCTATTTTATCTAAGTTTAAACCTTCAATATTTCCAGAGCGACCAAGAGCAAATAACACATAGTCAGACTCTATGATCCTTCCTGATTGTAAAGTAATAGTTACATAATCATCATTTGCTTGTATTGATTTATATGTTTCATTATTAATTAAATGGATATGTTGATTTATACAAAAGTGGTTAGTGAGGTTTTCAACAATTTCATCATCTAAAAAAGACATCAGTTTGTCTCTAGTATTGATAAGGTTAATATGTATGTCTAAGGCTCTCAAAATAGAAGCATATTCACAACCAATAACACCAGCACCATAAATAGAAATTGATTTAATGTTTTTATCTTGCAAGGTAAGAATTTTATCGCTATCTAATATTCTTGGATGAGAAAAATCAATATCTGAAGGGTGGTATGGTCTTGATCCAGTAGCTAATATAAAATTTTCAGCTGTAATTATTTCAGTAGAGCCATTTTTTCTAGATATTCTTATAGTATGATTATCTTTAAAACTTGCAAAACCATAGTATATATCTATCTCATGGCTTATAAATCTATTTTTTTTGATCTCTGTTTGAAGGTCTGCTATTTGGTAAGCACCCTCTAACATTTTTGGAAAATCATAGTTACCTTTTTGTCCATTCATGCCAATTTCTCTGGCAATTTGCCTAAGTGTTTTACTAGGAATTGTTCCCCAGTGTGTACAGCCTCCACCAAGCGCATCACCTTCGATAATTGCTACTTTTTTACCATTTCTAGTAGCTTTCATGGCTGCACCTTCACCTCCAGGGCCACTACCAATAATAATTATGTCATAGTTATATTGCACGAGTTTCTCCAAAGTTTAAAATTGCACTATGTACTACTACGCTACGATGATAACATACTATGGAAACTTATGTGAAACAGTTTAACCAATTTGTAGAGGTGTTTTCTGCCTTGAATACAGATTTATTGCGATATTAAGTTAATAGTCTTTTAAGATATTGGATTGTAGGAAATTGTCTGTAATATCAGTGTTTGGAATTTTAATATCCTTAATTATAGTATCAAATGCTTTCGTATTATTTTTATCTAGCTTATTTAGATCTATCATTACTGAACTAGCTGGATTTGAATATGATGACAAATAAAGTAAATTTTTATCTAAATCTTTGATGACAGTATAAGCAGTATGATCATACATCGTTTGGTCACTAATTTTCTCGACAACAGTGCCTTTTGCAATATCAACATTATGTAATATATGAGCTATTTTCGTTACCAAGCTTTCTAGAGCAGGGCTTTCATTGTTAGAATAGTACGCTAGTATAGCAACCTTAACAAATCTAGACGGCGGAGAATAGTCTCCAGGTAATCCTAAAAAGCCATTTCCTTCACCTAATCCATTTATATCTTGAATAGTTTTTTGTTTGTTTTTGTTATCTTCAACGAAATCACTAATCTTTACTTTAACTATAGTTTTATTACTCAAGTTTAAATAATTTTTTAGGTTAATAAGATGCCAATCGTAAGTAGGAGCATTTGTCATTACTTTGACGTTAGAATTTACATCATAAAGCTTTACATCTCCATTTACATATTCTACAACTAGACCTTCTCCCTGCTTATCTGTAATAAGAAAATGTAATTCTGGAGATATACCATCAACCATAGTTGTGCTATCTGACCATACTTTATATTCTTTTAAAGCTTGTCTTACTTGATTAATATTTGCAAATTCACTTAGGATAAAAGTAGTAAATTCGATAATAGACACATATTTATTATCATTTTTGCTAACTTTTTGATACTGAGTAAAATTTGGTAAATAATTAGCACTAACGCTAAGACCTTGATCATTTTGGCCATCTATAAGTATGGTTTGATGATCATTTTTAATGCCAGTACCTAAAATGGAGTATTTAGATTTATAAGTTTGTATGGGTAATACTAGATCAGCTGGTGCTGCTAGGGATTGCTCAGTGTTTTTAGGGATATAAATAACTCTCCAGTCCCAGTCTAAACCCCACTCCATAGTTCGTCCTGAGACTACATGCTGCTTTGCATCAACAAGAGTAACAGCAGTACATGCGATTGATTGAGAAATCAAAGCTAAAGGTAGTATTGTTATAGCTATGATTCTTTTAAAATAAAATTTCATACCGATAAGTTTAAATGTTAGTAATTAATGTTAAGGATAATACCATATAGTAGAGTTTTTTTAATAGCCATTTTAGGGGTGGCCAAAAAAGTTAAAAAGCCAAATACTAATTAGCTACTAGTCTGTTATATCTGTTAAGCATAGTAATATTACCTGACGTGCCACCACAATGAATATATATTATAGGTTTTGGCAATTGATCGTAGTTTTTTAATAATACTTTCCATGTGATAGGATCATATAATAAGTCAAATTCGATGTTGGTTTGCTTTAGTAGCTCCGCATATAATTTATAGTTATTTATGTCTAGTTGACCAAATGTGGATTTGAAGTTTTTTACAAGCACAGCAGGAGGTGGTTGTTTGGGGTCAACCATAAAAAATTGTTTTTTCAAATAATCTTCATCACCAACACAAGCTACAGTATAAACTTTATTAGGTAGGTATTTTTCCAAATATAAGGATGTGGTGCCTGTGCCTGATGCTACTATTACACTATAATCTTGAAAATTATTTTCTTTACAATATTTTGCTATTTCGTTAGCACATTCTGCTATACCTATTTCAGCATTAGGGTTCCTACCACCTTGATCAAAAAAACAAATATCTTTGGGATTTGTATATTCTAGTTTTATATTTTCTAGATTTAAGGAGTGTTGTTGGGTTTCAAAAAGTTGCATACCATTATTTAGAGCTAGTTTAAGGTTGCCATTTTGATTTTGCTTTAGAAACTTTGGTAGAGGCTTGATCCAGTAATGAAACTGCCAATTATTAAGCTTGGCTAGTTGTGATAATGCAAGCATAAAGTTAGACTGATTACCACCAAATGAAACGATAGATTTGACATGCGAGTATTTTTGTGGATTTTTTAAAATATAAGCTAATTTTCTAGCTTTATTGCCTGAGAAAATAGGGTGGCTTAAATCATCTCTCATAATGATAAAGTGTTTATCATTAAAAGTAACTTCTTGGAAGAGAGATGGCATTAGTAATGAAAGTATTATTCTTCTAAAAGCTCAAACTCTTCTTTTGTTACACCACAATCAGGACATTCCCAGTCTTCTGGTATGTCTTCCCATTTAGTACCTGGCTTAATACCATCTTCTGGCCAACCTTCAGCCTCATCGTAGATAAAACCACAAACAATGCAAATATATTTTCTGTATTCCATAACTTTTATTCAAAACTGTGTAAAATAAATATGATCGTATTTTAGCATTATAAGAAGTGTATATCTATAAAGATATGAAGATTAACTATAGTGATGGTTTTATGATTTAGGTTTATAGTAGTTTTAGATTCCTATTCAAATATAAAGTTTGTATATAGTATATTACAGCTAAAGAGTTTGGAAATTCTTTTATTGAGTGCAGAGAGAAAAGATTATTCAGGCTTTAAAATTTTATAGTCAATAGGAATACGACTTGTTAGTGGATTTTTTGTACATGATTTTACATGGTCAGCATCAATAAAACGGTATGGTAAATGTTCATCACGTCCCTTTGGAATGCCTAGACGTGTCGTTTGGATAATTTTTTGGGGTTGATAACCTGTATCGGCTATAAAAAACTGTTGTGAGAACTGTTGTTGATCCCAGTCAGGAACTTTTAAATTTAAAGCACGACAAAGTAGAGTTTGTCCCGACATTAGTCTATGAGTTGAACGTTTTTCTCCATTTGGAAGTGGGTTAAGTTGGTGCATAACCTCAAGCATTTGATTATCGGAAAGGTCTCCGTAGGGAATAGCTGATTTAATTAAAACAGCGCAACCTTCTCCATTAGCTGAAATATTTAAAGAATCTTTACCGCGAGAGTAATACATGTAGATTGTTCCAGCTGGCATAAATAAGGCTTTACGTTTAAGTGTAAAGCCTAAAGAGGCATGACTTCCTTTATCTGTTAATTCATATGCTTCAGCTTCAATAATTTGAGCATAAAGCCAGTGATCATTATAGTATCTACAAATGACTTTTCCTAATAAATCAGGTGCTAAAGCGAGTGCATCTTGATTAAAAAAAGAAGTGCTAACTCTTTGCATAAATTTACTCTCTTTAATTTTATCCGGTAGCTACTATAATTTCGCTTCATCAATGGCTATTTTACGTGAATGGTTAGAAAAAAACACAGCTTTTCTATCAATAAATGTATCTGTAATTTCTTTAGGGATATCTTTATCTAATTTTTTACTAATTAATCGATAAAACGCATCTTTAGCGGTTTCACTAAAACCTTTTTTAAAGCTTTGGCTTTTTACCTCTTCTGAGCACATTAGAAAATTTTTTATTCTAACTTTTGGGTCTGTATTACTGGTGCCTGTAACGCAACCATTTGGTGCAGCTGTTGCTATGTTAAACCCTTTACGAGTGTAGTAAGCAGCGATACCTTTAAATATTTTATCATTGCTAAATATGGTAATACTAAGATAAGTACGATAGTTACGGTATCTTTCCACATATTCTCCAACTTTAGCACAAATATAGCCATCCATATTATCCTTATTTCCTTCACCGTAGATAATGGGAACAAGTTCAAAGTTGCTGTAAATTTGAGTTTTTTTAAAATTAGATTCAAGTTCTTGGCTATTAGTGAAAACTATCACTCTATCAAAATTGCTTTCTGCTACGCCAGCAAAATTATTGTAATTTTCTGAATCAACTATAGCTAACCTAAGGTACTCCATTTATTAGTTTCCAAAACATGTCTATATTATTATTTTAGCTAAAAGCTATTTTATTGGCTATCTTTTGTTAAAATGTTACTAAATTAGTAAACATTTCTATAAATTATGTTAATTCAATTAGAATATAGTTATTTGAGCTTACCACCAGAATTTTATTCTAAACAACCGGTTTATAAATATCCAAAAGCAAAGCTATTAGTTTTTAACAATATATTAGCAAAAGAGTTTGGTTTAAAGTTAGAGCAACTAGATGAAACAGAGTTGTTAGATTTTCTGCTAGGCTACCAAAGTGAAAACTCAATAGCCCAAGCATACGCTGGACATCAATTTGGGCATTTCACAATGCTTGGCGATGGTCGAGCAATACTTATTGGGGAATATAAAAAGCCAGATGGTACAGTAGTAGACATCCATTTAAAGGGGGCTGGACTTACTAAATTTTCACGTGGAGGTGATGGAAAAGCAGTCTTAGGACCAATGCTTAGAGAATATATAGTCAGTGAGGCTATGCATAATTTGAATATACCAACCAGCAGAATATTAGCGGTAATAACCACAGGTGAAAATGTTCAAAGACAATCAGTTGAACAAGGTGCTATAGCTATAAGAGTAGCTAGTAGCCATATAAGGGTTGGAACATTTCAATACGCAGCAATGCTTGGTAAGAATTATGGCCAAGGTTTGTTAGATTATACTATAAAAAGGCATAGTATTCCTTATGGTGAGAATAAGGCTTTAAGCTTATTAGATTACGTAATAGACAAGCAAACTAGCTTAATTACCCAATGGGAGAGAGTAGGGTTTATTCATGGCGTTATGAATACTGATAATATGACTATTTCAGGTGAAACAATAGACTATGGACCATGTGCATTTATGGATAAATATGATCCAGAAACTGTTTTTAGTTCTATTGATAGAAATGGGCGCTATGCATTTGCAAACCAAGCTTCTATTGGTGGATGGAACATTGCAAGACTTGCAGAAAGCTTGTTAGTTTTGATATCTGAAGATGAAAAAGAAGCTATAAGCCTAGTTGAAGAAGCGCTTGCAAAATACTCTGAAATTTATAAAACTAAGTGGCAAAAGATGTTTTTATCAAAGCTTGGTCTGGCTAGTTACCAAAACGAAGATGAAAGTTTAATTTCAGAACTGTTGATAGAGATGTATAAGAATAATCTTGATTATACGAATACATTTTATAATTTATCTTACCAAAACTTTGAAATTTTAAGAAACCAAGGTTTAGCTAACTGGTTAGATAAATGGATTTCTAGGTCTCAAAAAGTTGATACTTCTGATATGAAACAAATTAATCCATTTGTTATACCACGTAATCACCAAGTTGAAAAAGCCATTAAATCAGCAGAAGGTGGTAATCTAGGAGATTTTCATAACTTAAACAAAGCCCTAAAACACCCATACGAATTTGATAAACAATATCAAAGCCATATGTTAGAGCCAAAAGAAGATGAAATTATAAAAGCTACTTATTGCGGGACTTAGAATTGTCCTGGAATTATAGCTAATAATAAATATGAAAGAGTTATGTCATACCTTTTATGTCTGAAAATGCTCACGAAAGCAGTATTTGAGCTTAAATTATAAAAATTATTGTATACTGAGACAGATCACTTTTTTAGTAAAAAGGGTTATGTATTTAGTAGGTATTTGGGTATAATCGCTATTAATTCGATTTAATTTATATCAAATATATCATGAGTGTAAATTTTTATTCAAGGTGTACAAATTATTTATTAGCTTTTGGTTTGATTTTTTTATTAACGCCTTTAAGAACTATAGAAATTCTTGCTGTAAGCTTGATATTACTAAATATTTTTTTCTATATAAAGAACGTAAAAGAGTGTAATAAGCTTTTTAAAGAAAATAGACGGTTTATCTTTTTACTACTGCTTTTACCAATATATAGTTTATTTATGGCACTTATTCATTTAGATGGTCGGTTAATGGCTATACCTTTAGTGTTTTTTATTCCGTTTATTCTAATTATGTCGTTGAATTATATTACTTTGCAAAAGAGTCTTTTTCTAATTTGCACTTTGATAGGTGCTATAATCACATTAATTGAAGTGTTCATGGCCGTTCATATTGGCGCAGTAAGGTTTGATCCAACACATTATAATACTATTTACTCAGGTCTTTTCTCTTCAACAGAGGCGGCCTGTTGTTTTTACTTCATGATTTTGTTTTTAGAAAACAAAAAATACTTATTATCAACTTTAATGTTTTTCGTTTTTGTTGTAATGTCTGTAGCATGTTTATATATGGCAAGTAAAGGGGCTATTATATGCCTGTTAATTGCAATATTTTGTATACCTTTTTTTCTTTTAAGTTGGAAGAAAACTCTTTTATTTGTAACTTGTAGTGTATTTATAGTGGGGATTTTGTTTACAGGGTTTAAGAATTCTTCTTATGTAGAAAGATTTTCAGAGATGTTTCATAGTATTGAAATTTCAGAAAAGAATCAAGTTCTTTCAAATTCTACAGGAATAAGGCTTCAATTATATAGGGCATCACTTATATGTGCTAAACAGCATCCTTTTGTTGGGTGTAATATAGAGCAAGCAAATACAATAAAAGAAGATCTTATGAAAAAAAATCAAGCATCACTTCTTGCGATGGACTATCAGCACTTTCATAGCGATTTTTTTAATAGTTTAGGAAAAATGGGGGTTATTGGAGCTATTTTTTGGTGTGTTTTTTGGGTAAGTACTTTTGCATTTTTTCTTCTTCAAAGGGAAGAAAATACTGGAATTAAACTATCATTTAACATTTCTATATTACTAGTTGTAACATTTTTTATTAATTCGTTATTTGATTCTATGATGGCGTATGGTAAAGGGATTATGTTTTTGGCTCTTGTAGTTATTATCGCAGCTGCTTTTAATAAACAAGGTCAGCTTAGTGGTTCTTTAGAACGTTAATTTGTTAATTTTATAGCTTTCAAAAAAGCATTTGAGTGTTATTAGGAATCTATATATTGTAGTATGTCCTAGTTATACAGAAGGTTTCAGCACACGTGTCGCTGAAGCTATGGCCTTAAAGTAGAATTAACAATAGATTCCATAGTCAAGCCACGGTACGACAAAGTAATTTATGCTATAATAACTCCTAACAAATAAATATATAGCTTATATTATTAATTTATGAATAAGAGTAAAAACGCGAATATATATATATATAACCATTGTCCTTATTGTATCAAAGTTAGGCTAGTTGCTGACCTAAGTGGGCTAGACTATCAGTTAGAGTTTTTAGCAAATGATGATGAGAAAGCTCATATAGATAGAATTGGCTTTAAACAAGTACCTTTTTTAGAAAAAAATGATGGTACGTTTTTAAAAGAAAGTGATGAGATATGCAAATACATCGCAGAAATTCAATCTTTTGAAATAGCCAACTCAAGTATAAGTCCTATTGTAAAAGGTTTAATAGCAGAGTTAGCACCGCATTATCGTAGAGTTGTTTACCCTAGGATACCGTATCACCCTAAAAATGAGTGTGATTTTCCCACTCAAAGCGCAAAAGAGTATTTTATAAATAAAAAATCACAGTATATTGATGGTATGGATGTTTTCCTAAGAAATCCACCTAAAGATTCTATCAATGAAATAAATAGGATTCTTTTAGAAATAGACTCATACATAAATACCCCGTTTATAAATGGTGATAAGTTTTCATGGGATGATATAAATATTTTTCCAATATTTTATATTTTAACTATGGCAAAAGATTTGCTAGAAATCCCTAATAGTATCAAAAAATATATCCAGTCTATTGAAAATAAAACAAATATAGAGTTGTACTAAATATGATAGTATCGATTGAAAGT
This sequence comes from Allofrancisella frigidaquae, assembly GCF_012222825.1. Classification (NCBI taxonomy): domain Bacteria; kingdom Pseudomonadati; phylum Pseudomonadota; class Gammaproteobacteria; order Thiotrichales; family Francisellaceae; genus Allofrancisella; species Allofrancisella frigidaquae. The sequence goes on from NZ_CP038017.1 coordinate 756,616, forward strand.
ATAGATAAAATTTTACCTCAAACTCAATGTCAGAAATGTACTTACCAAGATTGTTATAGTTATGCTAAGGCCATTACAAATGGCGAAAAATATAATAAATGTATAACAGGTGGGGAAAAAACTCTAAAAGAACTATCAAAACTCTTGGGTAAACCACAAATTCCTTTAGATGAAAGCTTAGAAATAGTAAAGCCTCGTGCTATAGCAAAGATAGATGAAAGTATGTGCATTGGTTGTACAAAATGTATATTGGCATGTCCTGTAGATGCTATAGTTGGTGCCAAAAAGCTTATGCATACAATTGTTGAGTCAGAATGTACAGGTTGTGAGCTTTGTATCGAACCTTGTCCTATGGATTGTATTTCTTTGGTTGACCTTATAGAGAGTAAACAACCTCAAAATCTACCTGAAGAAGAATATATACAACAAAAAAATCATTATCGTGAAAGGTATGAATTTCACAAGCAACGAGTTAAGCAAACAAAAGCTAAACAACGAGAAATTTATAAAAATATAGCTACAGCACAAGAAATAGATAAAAAAGCATATATAGCAGCTTCTTTGGCGAAATTTAGAAATAAGAAAAAAGTCTCTACTTCTGATGAATAAAGAAAAGCGCATAAATATTTTTGAAACTTGGAAACAGAATGACCCAACTCCAACTACAGAGCTAGAATATACTTCTAATTTTGAGTTGCTAATAGCTGTGATACTCTCAGCACAAGCAACTGACGTAAGTGTAAATAAAGCTACAGCTGTTTTATACAAAGTTGCTAATACTCCAAAGCAAATATATGCTTTAGGTGAACAAAAACTAGCTGAGTATATAAAATCAATTGGGCTATATAAAACAAAAGCAAAAAATGTTATAGCAACATGTAAAGATTTAATAGAAAAGTTTAATAGCGAAGTACCTGATAACTTTGAAGATTTAATTTCCTTAGCAGGAGTTGGTAGAAAAACTGCTAATGTGGTACTTAATACAGCTTTTGGTAAGCCAACCATGGCTGTGGATACCCACATATTTAGACTTGCTAATCGTATTCCTTTGGCGAAGGGAAAAAATGTTAATGAGGTTGAAAAAAAGCTTTTAAGAGTAATTCCAAAAGAGTATTTAAAAGATGCTCACCACTGGATAATTTTGCATGGTAGATACATTTGTACAGCTCAAAAACCCAAATGTAGAAATTGTATAATTTATCAATATTGTGAGTTTAAAGATAAGGAAAAATTTGTATGATTTTTTCCCAAGATAGAGATCAATTGCGTAAACTTTTTATAGATAGTTGGCAAAAGTTTCAAGATAGACAGCCTTTAACTGCTATAGAAGAGCAAATATCTAGGATCATAGAGCTACACCCAGAATATCATAACCAAATAAATATAAACAATATTGATAAAGATTATTCTCCTGAAATGGGGCAAATAAATCCTTTCTTACATATTAGCTTACATCTTGCTGTTATTGAGCAAATTCAAACTAATCGTCCAGCAGGTATAGCAAGTATATATACAAAGTTACTAGCTAAATATAATTTCGATGAGCATAAAGTCCAGCATATTATGATAGACTATCTAGCTGAAGAGATGTGGAAATCACAAAAATACAATGCTCTTCCAGAGGACAAGGTTTATCTAGATAAATTAAATCAGTTATTACTAAAAAAATGAAGCTTGAGTAGAAAATAAAGAGTAAGTAATGAAAAAAATTATAGGTAGAAGCGTTCCAAAAACTAACGTTGATTTTAAGCAACCAGTGGGTTTACATATCATTGCAATAATGATTTTTTGTCTATGCTTGTGTATAGCTCCTTTTGTAACACTTTTAACTCATTATGGCGATATCAACTTCTTTTATAACCGAAATGACCATATTTTTGTAATGTTTTTTGCTGGTGTTTTTGGGTGTATAAGTAACTATTTTTTTGGTTCAACGAAATCGATAATTCATGGCTTACAATTTGTAATCATTGCTATTATTTTGTCTTTTATAAAAAATACCTATCTTTTTAGCTTAGCAGCTTTATGGACAGGAGTTTCTGTCGTTATAGTTAATTTACTTTTTAATTTAAGCTCTTTTTACCTAAAGACCGATTCCCGTCGCTTATATGGCTTTATTGGAGTATACTCGAGTGCTTTGTTGGGAATAGCTATAGGTGTTTTTATTTGCTTTATTGTTCTTAAAGATGCGTATTCATTTAAATTGTTTTACCTTTTTACTATTATATTCTTGCTAATTTTTTTCTTAAAAAATAGCTATAAGCTTAACACGTCTTTAACTAGTCAAACAGAAAGAGTCGATATAAGTTTTTATGGTGTTTTTATTATATTTTTTGTTTTTTCAGTAATATTGTTTTACTTACTTCTTAATCTAAAAATCTTTAGCAGCCTTAATCTTATCGTGTTACCCGTTTCTTTAGTCTATTTACATGTATTGACTGTGACTAATAATAAAGAAACTGGCTTAGAGCTTCTTAAATATGTGTATTTTAGTTTAGTACTTATAGTTTTAAATAAAATGATTTATCTTACTTTTCTTAAGTATGACCATAATAGTATAGATCCAAAATATATTAATTCAGTAATTAGTACATTTATATTCCTTATGTTTAATTATGGTCTTTGTATAGCTGTTTATATCGCTTGGCAATTTAAGATTATAAGCTTAAAAATAGAGTCAATAATAAACTCTAAATTGATAAAAGTGATGCTTTACTTAGAAGTAACAAAAGTTTTTATATTAGCAATAGCAGTATTTATTGATAATAATCTAGTGAGCAATATGATGTTTATCATATCTATAACATTGTCTATTATTCTTAATATATTTATAGTTCCTATTTATTTTTCTTTAGGAAAAATATTAGCAGGTGGTAAAAATGAAACTATAACGACAACTTTATTATACTTAATATATTCATCATTGGTGTTTGTATCTTTTTTGTATGATATTTCTATTAATATCTAGAAAATACTTGAAAAATAGCTATGAATTCACATTTTAGAACAAAGTATATAACACCTATGTTATAATAAATGATGTATAATTTCAGAAAACTTCTAAGGAGAAGAAATGAACGATTTTAATAATACTAGAGTTATTGACTCATTAACACAAGAGTCAGCTTTAAGAGCAAATAAAGTACTGAGAAATACTTATTTACTACTATCTATGACTTTATTATTTAGTGCTTTGACTGCATTTATTGCTATGCAAACTAATGCTGGTTTTATGAACCCTATAATTATGATAGTGGTATACATAGGATTATTATTTGGTATAAATGCTACTAAAAATTCACCTATGGGAATAGTGTTAACTTTTGCTCTAACGGGATTATTAGGGTACTCATTAGGTCCTATATTAAACGCGTATATCACTATGTTTAAAAATGGTGCTGAATTAATAATGATGGCATTTGGTACTACTGGCCTAATATTTTTAGGTCTATCTGCTTTAGCGATGAACCCTTCTAGAAATTATAATAGGGTAGGTTCATTCTGTGCTGTTGGTGCTATAGTTGCTTTGGTTGCTTTAGTTATTAATATTTTCTTACAGTTACCTGCCTTAGCGTTTGTGATTTCGCTAGTTTTTGCATTTATCTCAGGTGGTTTTATCTTATGGCAAACTAACTCTATAGTTAGAGGTGAAGAGAATAATTATGTTTTAGCAACTGTTAATATATATGTTTCTTTATTCAATATTTTCGTTACTCTATTACAAATTTTCGGGATTGCAGCTGGCGATAAAGAATAATTTATATTATCATCTGCTATAACTTTTGATTTCCTAAATTTTTATAAATGCTTTTAAATCATGTAACTCCAAAAGATAATGTAATTTCCAATGTTTATGGTGCATCGTTTAGTATTTTACTCAAAGAATATATTAAAAGAAATGATGATTTTAACCTTATAATTACAGAAGAACCACAACAAGCATATAGGTTTTATAAAGAGTTAAAATACTTATCTAAAACTTCTAATATAGAAGTTTTGTTTTTCCCAAGCTTAGAGATTTTAGCTTATGATAGATTTTCTGCTTCGGTTGATATCATATCACAACGTCAAAAAATCCTTTATAAGCTAGCGAATGAGAGCTCAAAAAATATAGTTTTAGTCACAAGCATTGAGAATGCCCTTAGAAAGCTGGCTCCAGTAGATTTTATACAAGAGCATAGTTTTATTTTAAAAGCAGGAGACATTTTTGATACTACAAAACGTAAATCTCAATTTATTGAGGCTGGATATACACTAGTTAATAATGTTTTTGCTAAAGGCGAATTTAGTATCCGTGGTAGTATCATTGATATTTATCCAATAGGTTCAAAAGTAGCTTATAGAATAGATTTATTTGACAATGAAGTCGATAGTATTAAAGAGTTAGATATTGACTCACAACGCTCAAAAAAAGATGTGAACCACATTGATATAATGCCATCACATGAGTTTGTTTATACTGATAATACAACAAATCTAGCCTTTGATAAATTAGAACATCTTTGTTCAAGAACTGCACTTAATTCAGATATAGCAGGTTTTATACAAAATCAAGAATACTTTAGCGGGGTAGAGTTTTATTTACCATTATTTTATAAAAAGTTATTCAGTTTATTTGATTATTTACCAAAGACTACAAATATACATTTATATGGAAACGTTCCTAATAGTATAGAAGCTTTTTTTAGTGATGTTAAACTTAGGTATAGTGAGCTAAAATTTGATGTAAGCCGTCCTGTATTACATTACGAAGAGCTTTTTTATTCACAAAATGAATTTATTAATTTCATAGAAAAATACAAAACTATAAAGTGGTTATCAGAATCGATATCAAAATCAAAGAAAATAAATTTAAAAACACTAGCTGGAATTTCAGCAAACTATAAGCTTTCTAATCCTTTTAAGCATTTATTAGATCTACTTTCAAAAAATAATTTTGAGAAAGTGATTTTTTCAACAGATTCAAATGGTCGTGCAGAGATACTTTTAGAGCATCTAACTAAAATAGATTTAAATATACAAGTTTGTGATAGTTTTGAGCAAGCTTTAGCATCTCAAGCTCAATATTTTCTTATAGTTTCACCTTTTGAAGAAGGCATAATATTAGATGATCAGCTAGTATTAATTACAGAGGCAGATTTATTTCCTGAACATACAAAAACTGTATCAAAAAACTTCCAACAAAACGAGTATGACACGACAGATCTTAAAGACCTTACGGACCTAAAACCTGGGATGCATGTGGTACATATAGACCATGGAATTGGTAGATATGAGGGGTTGGAAATCGTTGAGTTAAATGGCAAAAAAGATGAGTTTATTTTATTAAGATATGCCGCTGATGCCAAAATTTATGTCCCTATTACATCACTAAACTTAATAAGTATTTATAATTCTTCTGTGACTGAAAGTATAGCTCTTAGTAGGCTTGGATCGGATAAATGGAAAAAGCAGAAAGAAAAAACTATTAGAAAAATTATCGATGTAGCAGCGGACTTGCTAGAGATTTATGCAAAGAGAGAAATGCGACAGGGTTTTAGTAATTCGTTAGATGAAAAAGAGTACTTAAAATTTTGTGCAGATTTTCCTTTTGAAGAAACCCCTGATCAGCTAAGAGCTATTAGTGATGTTTTTAAAGATATGATTTCTAGTAAACCCATGGATAGATTAATTTGTGGTGATGTAGGTTTTGGTAAAACAGAAATTGCTATGCGAGCAGCATTTTTAGCGGTACAAAATCAAAAGCAAGTAGCTATCTTAGTTCCTACAACTATATTAGCTCAACAGCACTATAATAGTTTTAAAGATAGATTTGCCAGAACAGCTGTAAATATAGAAGTGATTACTCGATCTAAAACTTCAAAAGCACAAGAAAAGCTTTTTGAAGATCTTAAAAGTGGTAGAGTTGATATTGTCATAGGGACGCATAAGCTAATTTCTGCAAAAATCGATTTTAATAATTTAGGTTTATTAATAATTGATGAGGAACACCGTTTTGGTGTAGCTCAAAAAGAAAAACTTAAATCATTAAAGGCAGAGATAGATATTTTAACAATGTCTGCTACTCCTATTCCACGTAGTTTGAGTATGGCGTTTTCAGCTTTGCGTGATTTATCTATCATTGCCTCACCCCCAGCTAAGCGTTTGTCAGTAAAAACATTTGTTAAAGAATATGATAACAGTATAATTCGTGAGGCTGTAACTCGTGAGACTATTCGGGGCGGTCAAGTATTTTATTTATATAATAAAGTAGAAACTATTCAAAAGAAAAAGGAGTTTTTACAAGAGACCTTTCCACGCTTGAAAATAGCTATTGCACACGGTCAAATGAGCGAAAAAGAAATTCAAAAAGTTATGTTTGACTTTAAGCATAATAGATACCATATTTTACTATGCACAACTATTATTGAAACAGGGATTGATATCCCAAACGCAAATACTCTTATTATCGAAAATGCAAATAACTTAGGTCTTGCTCAACTTCATCAACTACGTGGAAGAGTAGGGCGTTCTCATCATCAAGCATATGCTTATTTACTTATTCCAAATGAGCTAGCTATTACAAAAGATGCTACTAAAAGATTAGAGGCTATTAGTAGCACAGAATCATTAGGCGGAGGTTTCACACTTGCAAATCATGATTTAGAAATTCGTGGAGCCGGTGAAATTCTTGGGAAAGAGCAAAGTGGTAATATTGACGGTATAGGTCTAAATCTGTATATGGAGTTACTTGATAAAACTATAAATAATTTAAAAGCTGGTAAAAAACTTGATATACAGGAGATAGTAAATTCAACCACTTGTGATATTGAGTTAAATATCCCACTTTTGATACCTGATTATTATGTAAATGATGTTAACACCCGTTTAAATATATACAAACGTATATCTAAAGCTGATCATAAGCAGCTGATAAATATAAAAATAGAGTTGATAGACCGTTTTGGTAAGTTACCGTTAGAGGTTTTATATTTACTTAAAGTTGCACATTTAAAATTAGACGCTATTGATTTAGGTATTGCTCAAATCAAAATGTTTGCTAGTTCTGGTAAAATAGTATTTTCTGACTCTACTAAGTTTGAGCTACAGAAGTTAATAAAAATTATTCAGTCTAGTCCCATGGATTTTCGATTAAGTAAAGATCAAGATCTATTGATAACAAAAACAACTAAAACAGCTGAACAACGTATAGAGTTTATAGAAAAATTTTTAAAAATATTGGGTTTGTAAAAGCTTAAATTTAATCTGATAATAAAGACTTGTCTAAAACAGGTAACTGTCATATCTGATCTAGACTTTTACATATAAATTTAACAATTTGTGACAGAATCCATAATTCTCTGTTCATCGGCTTCCTATGGCCCAAGGTAGATTTTTTTATTTTTGAGGAATTCTCAGTAATTCCATTGTGTTACATTGAAACCGTTGGGTAAGTAAGTTTAATAATTTAAATGATTTATCTATATGCCTACGCTGAATGGATATACTTTGTAAATCATTAAAGTTGTTCAATAAATTTTTTAATGAATTGAAGTACTCACCAACTTTTTGATTTTTTATTTTATATGTAAAATTGTTAAAACAAATGTTAATTTCTTCCTGAAAATGACGATTTAAAGAAATAGCTTCTTCAAATGCTTGTTGGATATCGTTTGTAGTAGCTGTTACTTTAGCATTTGAGTTATAGAGTTGACGGATACTATGTCCAAAAACTAGTTTTAAGTCTGCTTTTCCTGGGGTAAACCGCATACTTGATATAAGCTCTTTAAACAAAGAGATTCTCTGGTTTATATCAGTAAAGCAATATATTCTTGGGTCCAAGGGTTTCTTAATGAATTCTGTCAGTTTATTAAGATGACTTATAATATAATCGTGATCAATCTTACAATAAACAGGGATGTTCTTACCTTGATTAGTTGAATACTGTTCAGATACACCATAATTATATATGTGGAGATCTTCTTCACATAATATATGTGAATAAAATAAAATAGTTGCTAAACCAGGGTATTTAAATCTATCATTTAAATCAATTTCGCCAAATTCTTTGAATTTATTCAACCCTTCCGATGCAATTCCCTCTATACGGTTGTTATTTATAACCAACACTGACTTACTAGCACGGTTGCCAATAAAGTATCTCCAAATTTTACAATATATAATCTCTGCTATAGCATCTGCTATAGCTTCGTCATATTTAGGTGAGTCGTGAATGTTAAATCGTTTAACAAAATATAATTTATCATTTTCAGCAGGGTTTTTATACATCCCAACAGCATGTGCAGAGACTCCTAAATCCTTTATGTGTTTAAGATCCTTAAATTCTATAGTATGATCTTGTAACAAATCTACAAATTGAGAGACCGCTTCATCGCTTTTTCCAAATAAAGAAGTATTCATTATATAATTTTTAATTAATTTTTCTCTATATATATTGTTATCTGTGATTAAATCTGTATTAACCATAGTTGTATTGTTATAATTGTTATGTCCTTGTTTGACGTAAGTATGATCTGTAGTCTTATTATTAAAACAAAACAATAAGTGCCATGAATATACATTGAACTCATGTTCTTTTAATAAAACGTCCATAGCTCCACTTAATGATCCATTTCCCATACTACGATTTCTGACTATCATAACTCCTTGATGTGAACTACCTTTACCCAACTCTAAGATAAGTTCCTGAAAATATTCATGAGTATATTCATATTTTTTTAAAGTATAATCTGAAACTCCTGCTAAAGGAGAGTTTAAAGGAAATTTGCCTGATGTTATAGCAAACGGTTTGTATTCTCCATTTAAATATCCAGCTATCGATTCGCCTGATAATGAAGTTTTATGTCGAGTATAGCTGTATATAGTTTGACAACTTAGATTTATAGTTATAGTTTTTCCATTAGGCTGTCCATAAGCGCTTAGAAAAACTTCAAATCTATGTTCAGGATTTTTTAAAAATTCATTTAACCAATTTCTGTGTACAAAAAGATAATAGTAATCAAATTCTATGGCCAATACATTTGCATTCTGCTTACAAAAGTATAGAGATTTTTTACCTCTTATTGTTGCTATAAAACCAGCTTTTTCTAAATTTGCTTGTTTTTCAATACTCATAAATCATCCTTTTTACTAAAACTTTATACGGGTATTTTATTAGTATTTTTTCATAAAATCTGTATCAATAAAAAACTGCTACTATTAAAAATAATCTAGGTTCGATAATAAAAGCTATATAAGATAAGGTTTTCAAAGAGCTTTTAACGGAGTTATGGATTTTTAAATTTAAGCTACTTCATTTGATCTGATAGTAAGTACTTGTCTAAAGCATTCTAAAGGTTTAAAACAACTATTTTAAAGTAAAATCTGACTAGATGTATTTATAAAATTTAGGTTATTCCTTATAATAGTGGCTAGCTTATTAAGTTTACATCTAAGTGTTATATATTTATGCGAGAAATTTCTAATTTAAAAGTAAGAGTTGAAAGTGGTGGTAAATATACTACAGAGCAAGGTTTTCATGCAGTTAAAGATGGTATTACGAACAAAAAAGAAAATTCTGTACATATTCGCAAACCTGAATGGTTGAAGGTTAAAAAGCAAGATTCAACTGAGTATCTTAAAGTTAAATCAATAACAAAAAAGTATAAGCTTTCCACAGTTTGTGAAGAAGCGAAATGTCCGAATATTAATGAGTGTTGGTCTCACGGTACAGCAACAATTATGCTAATGGGGAGTGTTTGTACTAGAGCATGTAAGTTTTGTTCGGTTGATACGGGAAATCCAAAAGGCTGGCTGGATAAAGATGAACCTAAAAATGCAGCTGAAAGTGTAAGGCTTATGAATCTAGAATATGTGGTTTTGACCTCAGTAGATCGTGATGATTTAGAAGATGGTGGAGCTGCACAGTTAAGTGGAAAGGCTCTTTCATTAACAAAAAATTTTTATAAATAGCTTTTTCATGTGGGTTCCATAATCAAAAGCCTTGTAACAAGCACACCATATGATTTAAGGTATTGTTGCAAACTAAAATTATATGTGTCTAACTGTGTTAAAAATATTCTCAAAATGCTCATTTATTACGTGTAAACTGTGCTTTTTCGAACATTTTTGCTTGTTACTACCCCATCTAATTCCAGCTTACAGCCCCTTTAAATAGATTCTTTTAGGCCTTTTTCAAACACTGTATGCACCTGCCAACTTACCAAAGCACCACGATATTCTTAACAGGGTAAGCAAAAGCAAGATAATAAAATTTCTTTAATTTAATAACAAGTTATAAATTAAACAATAATTATGTTATTATGTGTAATAAATGTATTATTATTGTTTTAAAATAAACATTAACTTGTAGAAATATAACTTATGCTGTCACTTCAAAATATTCATTGCATTACACTCAATCATATAGCTCGTACATATGATGGCACGTATGATTCATTTGTTAAACTCAAATACGCTTTAGAGCATTATGCATATACTAATTACTATAACTATAACGTGGAAGTTTTATCTAATAATAGCTATACCCATATTAAGGTTATTATTAAATGCAATTTTCATGATATAGAACAAACATTTGAGCTAGTTAAAGAGAGAAATATTTTAGGAGTAGGATATAAGAGTTCTGGCTTAATATGCAAACAATGTAAAAAAATATGCAAGCAATATGAAGGACTGTTCGAGAAGGTTTATGGAGAGCAAATTGATGCCCTACTTACAGATAAATTTAAAGCAAGCCCAGACTACTTTGGGTTATATTATAGCAATAAAACTCTACATAAAGGTCTAATGTCTAAATACCAACAACATAATCTTGCTTTTGTTGGTTTTATAGATACTTATGAGAGTATTATTTACTGTATGTGTAAACTATGTGGTTATTTCTCTATTAAACCTGTAAAACTCCTTATGAGTGGTGAGAATTATAATTGTAAAAAATGTGCAAATAAGCCCCATTTGAGATCTAATGTTAATGAAGTACAAATAAAACTTCACAAGTTATATTGTGACAAAGTTAGGGTTATGCAGCTTTGTAGAATGCACATTCAATACAGTAAGGATTTTTTAGCGAAGAGAAAACAATTCTTAAGTATAAGAGAATTTGTTGATAAAACTGGGATTCACTATAAAATGCTTGTAGGTGTGAAAGCGGATTCACGTAGTGTATTCAAAAAGCAAAGTAATGAAGTAAATATTTTACCTTTGTTTGATTTGTCAAACTCTGATTGTTCTGTATTTATAAAAAGCGCACTTTTTACGCCCGAAATAACGTTTCCAGGAAACACATTAGATTTAAGTTATTATATACTTTCAAAAGAAAAAAATATCAATTTAAAGGGAAAGCCAGTAATATTTGTAATAAGCATCGATATTGAAAATATCAAGCTTCCTTACATACGCAATAATGACATTCAAATAATAGTCATATGTACATCTGCTGAATATAAAAAAATATTAGTCAACAATAATCAAATAACTGGATTACAAGATAATATAAGTTTTATCAAATTAAAGTGTGACGATAAAGGCCATGACTTAGCCAGGTATATAGTAATAAAGAAATATGTTGCTTGGCATTATGCCTATTCTCAGAGCATAGATGACTTTCTTATTATAGAAGGCGATATAAATCTGGTTGTAAGTGCCAATGACTGTGCCTATGATTGGTCGTCACTGTATCAATATGCTAAACAAATGGTAACCAATAATGGTCATATTGTTGGCTTAATTGGGCAAGAAGAATATAAACAAAAAACACGCAGTGGTATAACAGCTATTATTTATTATAATAGTTCTTATATCTTTGAAAATCTCTTTAAATACGCAGGATATAATCTTTGGGAATTGATACCGGTAAAATATTATAATTATGCTGCTGATTCAGCATATACATTAATAGCGTTAGAAGTTTTATATAAACAAAATCCAGCTTATAATTATGAAAATGGTTATATAGATATAGATATAGATATAGACAATATCAAAGTTTTTAGATATAGAAAATCCGCCTTATCCTTGGATCTAAAAGGGGTTGAAGAATATTTAACAGTAAGTCGAGGCGCAAGTGATGTAGAAGATTCTATCATAATGGCTCTCCAAGAAACTATTATTAAACGTTATCCAAGATGTAAGATAAATATACCTTATTTAAAACTTTTCATGTTACAAAATCATATACCTGAAGAGAATATTTCTAAGTTAGCTACGGCTATAGATAGTTATACACTTAATTCATATGTTACGAATAATTACAGGGATTATCAAAAAGAAGCCTTAAAACAAATAGAATCCTCACGAGAAAATATTAAAAGAGTTTTTTTGCCAACTGGAACTGGTAAAACGTATGTGATTTTTTATAAAGCGCTTAATGACTATATCAAAGGCAAAGATGTAATTATTATAGAACCTTTTTTGTCATTAGTAGATCAAATGTTTACATTTTTTAAAAGAGAAATCTTAGAGAATATACCTCGACCTAACTTGGATATTAAGTATAAGTTTCCTGTCCTTAAGATTGCTACAAGTTACAATAGGTGTCTTACATTGGCATATTTTGCTCAGAGGATGAGAGAACCGCAACATTCAAGGGAAAAAAGAATATATATTGTTAGTTATTCTAGTTTTATAAATTTATTTGATTCTGTAGGTAGCGAAAGCTTAAATAACGTTAGTTTTATTTTTGACGAAGCCTGGATAACCGCTCCGTTTGAGTTACTAAATAAATTACCTAACTCTAGCGATAAGTTACTAATGTCTGGATCAGAATTTAGCAGTAATTACACGTATAAATTAGACTATAGCAATGCATTTAAACTTGATGTGATAAGGAGAGTAAGAAGTTATAAAATAGCTTGTACTATTGATCAAATCAAATCCAAAATTCTAGAAAATAAACCGCTTAAAGGGATAATTTATGTGAGTGGACAAAGGAGATTAGAAGAGCTTATAAGAACAATCCCTCAAAGTTTTAAAAAGGCAAACTCAGCAAAACACGGCTTACAGTTGTTAACCTCATATCTACAAGAGTGTTTTCAAAACGTAAGTATTAATTATATATATAGTAAAAAATATAATAAAAAGTATATAGATGATACTGATAATCTGAATATTTATAAATTAGAAAACTTTAAAAACAAACAAGATAATGCCGTATTGATAACCTATAGAAGCTTAACGATAGGTTTTGATGATCCTAATTTAGGGTATATTATTAAGTTAGGAGATTTGTATGGCTCAAAAGGTGAGCAAATACTTGGGCGAATAATGCGTAAATTTCCTAATAACACCGGTGGAATAAATTTATATAAAAAAGCTTATTATACTGGAGAGTTTGATGAAAATCTCAAATGTCTTTTAGCGACAAGTGATGATGAAATAAAAACTGGTTTATATTCGCAAAAATTACAAACGCCTATCTTTGATACTTATAAACCAAGTATTACACCAACACCTTATAGTAAACAACAAGCTCAAACACGTAACTTAGCAAGCAAAACTCCTTTTTTAAAACCGCAGCTGTATTTAAATCCAAATGAATCTATAAGAGCTACTATGAGTTTAAATTCTAATTCTAGAAATTCTGGTTTAAATTCATACACTCCAATCAATTTACCCAGTCCAAATATAAGTTCAAAAAGTAAAGGTTTATTTGGTGAGAATAATAGTTATAAGGGCTTGAGTTTTAAGGATTCTAGGCGATCTAGTATAGATAGTGAATTAAGATTGAAAAACAACGGCATATTTGATGGACATGATGATTCTTATAAAAGTTTTAAAGATCTTAGAGTTTTTAATATAGATGCAGAAATGTCAGATAATCTATTAAATCCTCAAAATAGAAGTTTTTCTGGTGAAAATAATAGGTTTTATAGAATACTAGGTTCTAGAAAATCCAGTATAGATTTACATCGATCACCTGATTTATTAAACTTAAATGCTCAAAATCAAATAAATAATTTCACTACTAAAAACCCTAGCTTATCTATTAATAAACCAAGTACTGTACTAAAACTTTATGGTAAACAACAAGCAAGTATAAGAGCCGGTATAGTTAATCATCGTGTTAACTGCTATATTAATGCAAGTTTACAATTACTCTCATGTATGGAACCTATCTTACGCCAACTAACAGATATAAGCGCTATAAATCAAAGAGCATCTGCAATTTCACAAAGATTATCTGAAGATGGTGCTATTCAACAGCAATATAAGAATTATATTCTTTCTACTAACCTTTTTAACGTAATTAATGAAATAATGACTCAGTTAACTGATGGTAGAGAGACTCCTATAAATATAGGTAAACTATTATCTTGTTTCGATCAATCAAAAGTAAAAAGTAGCGCTCTGAATGTTCCTATTTTCAAGAATACCCAAGAAGATGCACAAGAGTTTATAATAAAATTTTTAAATATAACTGTACTAGATAACCCAAGTGTAATACATAAAAGGAGAATAACATGCTCCAATTGTAGTGGGGAAAGCATTATAGATGAGCGCCAAACGTTTATAGGAGTTAATTGTAATCAACCCCATTTAGTAATTTCTAATGCAGTTTTCACTGGAAATAATCCCTCAATAGAAGGTTTAAAAGAAGAAAATAAATACCAATGTTCTAGCCGAATTTGTGGCGGTACTAAGCAAAATGCAATAAGCGAAGAATATTATGACTTCGTAAATCAAGACTATATACTTGTACATTTGGTATTATTTGATAATTCCGGAAATAAATATGATGGAAACATTTATATTAACGATATAGAAATCCAAGGGCTATGTTACAAACCTATTGCTTGTATTGTACATATTGGCCAAAATATCAATGAGGGTCATTATATAGCAGTATCTCGTAATACCTGCCAAGACAATTTTGTTATATATGATGATAAAAATGTAAGTATAACACCTAATGAAGATATAAACGCTGTAATTGAGGGCTCTAAATCTGGCTATGGCAACGAAAACCCTCAACCATATATCATACTTTATAAAAAACAAACCCAAAGCCCTTATATTTTAGCAAATAGAGCTTCTTTTTTAGAATCTCAGCATTCAAATACCAATGAAGCTATAAGAGATAAAATAAATACAAATACTAGATGTTTGAGTATAGGTTCAAATAGCCCAGGCAAGCCACTAAGCCCACAAAATAGAGTTTTTTTTGATGAGTATAAAAATTTTCATAATGATCAGAGTTTTGAGTATGTTAGACACCCTAGCGTAGGTTCAGATATGGTTAATAATCCATTGAGTCCTAAAAGTAACGATACTTTTTTTAATAAATTTAGTTTTGCGCGATTACATGACGAAATTTATACTCATAATGCTAAAAATGAAATCCAAAACCTTATTAAAAGTCACCATAATAGTGCAGTAATAGCTGGTGGAGATAAAATTGATAGTTATACTGCGGAGATTACTATTAGATGTGATAATAACCATGAAACTAAAGATTATGTAACTAATTTTATTAATTCATGGTGCCAAGATTGTGAAGTAACTGACAACAAAAACCCTAATAAAATCAAGAAAAGAAAAGCTTCTATATCGACTTCTGAGTTAGAAAAAATAGTGAATAATAAGACTATTAGCGACACACCTATAAATATTGTCAAACAAACTAATTTTAAAACTAGTGAACCCATTAGACGCTCCCAAAATTTATCTCAACAAGCTTCTGATAATATACTAAGCCAAAAAAGAAACAGTAGTAAGCAAAGTTTTGCTGTGGAAAGAGTAGTTAATAATAAAAATAGTCTTGATAAGCAAGAGCAAATATCTACAAAAAAACAATATAAATGTGACTTCCCAGGCTGTAATCATGAAGCCATTCATTCAGGGAATTTGAAAGAACATCAACAGATACATACAGGGGAAAAACCATATGTATGTGACTCTGAAGGATGTAACAAAAGATTTGCTAGAGCAAATATTTTGAAAACACATATACGAACACATACAGGGGAAAAACCATATGTGTGTGACTTTAAACACTGTGATAAAAAATTTATTACAAAAGGAACGTTGAATAGACATAAACGAACACATACAGGGGAAAAACCATATGTGTGTGACCTTGAAGACTGTGATAAAAAATTTATTACAAAATTAGAGTTGGAAACCCATAAAAAAAGACATACAGAGGAGAAACTATATGTGTGTGACTTTGAAGACTGTGATAAAAAATTTTTTACAAAATTAGAGTTGGAAACCCATAAAAAAAGACATACAGGGGAGAAACTATGTGTGTGTGACTTTGAAGGATGTGATAAAAAATTTCTTACAAAAGTAGAGTTGGAAACCCATAAAAAAAGACGACATACAGAGGAAAAACCATATGTGTGTGACTTTGCAGGCTGTAACAAAAGATATGCTAAAGCAAGTGATTTGAAAAGACATAAAAAAGTGCATGAAAGCAATAGATAATAGAAGTGTAATAATTCAAACTTGACCTGATAGTAAGTACTTGTCTAAAGCATTCTAAAGGTTTAAAACAACTATTTTAAAGTAAAATCTGACTAGATGTATTTATAAAATTTAGGTTATTCCTTATAATAGTGGCTAGCTTATTAAGTTTACATCTAAGTGTTATATATTTATGCGAGAAATTTCTAATTTAAAAGTAAAGGTTGAAAGTGGTGGTAAATATACTACAGAGCAAGGTTTTCATGCAGTTAAAGATGGTATTAGAAATAAAAAAGAAAATTCTGTACATATTCGCAAACCTGAATGGTTGAAGGTTAAAAAACAAGATTCAAGTGAATATCTTAAAGTTAAATCTATAACGAAAAAGTATAAGCTTTCCACAGTTTGTGAAGAAGCAAAATGCCCAAATATTAATGAATGTTGGTCTCATGGTACAGCAACCATCATGCTAATGGGGAGTGTTTGCACTAGAGCATGTAAGTTTTGTTCGGTTGACACAGGAAATCCAAAAGGCTGGCTGGATAAAGATGAGCCTAAAAATGCAGCTGAAAGTGTAAGGCTTATGAATCTAGAATATGTGGTTTTGACATCAGTAGATCGTGATGATTTAGAAGATGGTGGAGCTGCGCACTATGCTAGTACAATTACAGCAATAAAACAACTTAACGCTGAGATTAAAGTCGAGGCTTTAACACCAGATTTTGGTGGTGTAGAACAAAATATAGATAAAATTATAAATACGCAAGTTGATGTTATCGCACAAAACATCGAAACTGTAGAGCGTTTGACTCATCCTGTACGTGACCCAAGAGCGGGGTATTGGCAGACTCTTAATTTTTTAAAGTATGTGAAGCAAAAATCCCCTAACGTTTTAACTAAAACTAGTATCATGGTGGGTCTAGGTGAAACAGAAGAAGAAATCTATAAAACTATGGATGACGCTAGAAGTGTAGGAGTTGATGTTTTGACATTAGGTCAATACATGCAACCAACTAAGCATCATTTAAGCGTACAAAGGTTTGTAACGCCAGCACAATTTGATGAGTACCGTAAAGTAGGTTTAGCAAAAGGATTTTTAGAAGTAGCATCTGGTCCGATGGTTCGTTCTAGCTATAGAGCAGATAGAATTTTTAAGAAAAATAATTTAGATTTATAAAATAAAATCAAAACAAAAGGTGAAAAAATGGCAAAAGTAGCAATAGTATTTTCAGGTTGCGGGCATCTTGATGGCACAGAAATACATGAAGCTATACTAACTATACTAGCATTAGAAAAGCAAGGTGTAGAATGGCAGGGAGTTGCTTTAAATGAGAATCAAAAGCATGTAGTAAACCATTTAAACCAATCTGTCGATACAAAAGCTTCTCCTAGGAATATATTAGAAGAGTCAGCACGTATTACTAGGGGTAATGTTATAGATCTTGCAGAAGCAGATAGTGATAACTATGATGCTGTAATATTTCCAGGAGGCTTTGGTGCGGCTAAAAATATTATGGATTTTGCATTTGTTGGTGATGATAGTTATCAAATGAACGAAGAAGTGCTAAAGTTTGCAAGAGCTTTTTACCTTGCAGATAAACCAGCTGGTTATATTTGTATTTCTCCGTTGATGATACCTTTAGTTTATCCAGAAGGCACAAAAGTAACTGTTGGTAATGATGAGAACACTGCAGTGATTTTAGAAAAAAAGGGTGCTGAAGCTGTAATAATGGATGCTACAGATATCTGTGTTGATGAGGGAGTAAAAGTAGTTTCTACCCCAGCGTATATGTGTGCTAAAAATATTTTAGAAGCAGCACAGGGTATAGAAAAATTAGTTGAAAAAGTAGTTAGTTATATTTAAGGATATAAAAGATGGCAGGTCATAGTAAATGGGCTAATATCAAGCATAAAAAAGCAAAAGAAGATGCTAAACGAGGTAAAATTTTTACTAAATTAATCAGAGAAATAACAGTAGCAGCTAGGTTAGGTGGTGGAGATAAAGATGCTAACCCAAGACTAAGAGCCGCTATTGCTACAGCACTTTCTAATAATATGAGTAAAGATACTATAGAAAGAGCTATCACCAAAGGTGCTGGTGGTGAAGAAGGAGCCAACGTAGAAGAGGTACGCTATGAAGGTTATGGACCAAATGGTGTGGCTATTATGGTAGACTGTATGACAGATAATCGTAATCGTACAGTTGGAGAAGTTCGCCATGCCTTTACTAAAAGCGGTGGAAACCTTGGGACAGATGGCTCAGTGGCATATATGTTTACTAAGAAGGGTATTATTTCATTTGCAAGTGGAGTAGATGAAGATACTCTAATGGAACTAGCCTTGGAAGTAGGAGCTAATGATGTAATTAACCATGAAGATGGTAGTATAGATGTAATAACAGCCCCTCAAGATTTTTCTGATGTGCAAGAAACACTTATAAAAAAAGGTTTTAATCCAGATAGTGCTGAAGTTACCTTCGATGCAGAAACTAAAGTCGAGTTAGATTCGGAAATAGCAGAAAAGGTTATGAATCTAATTGATAAATTAGAAGACCTTGATGATGTACAAAATGTATACTCTAACGCTAATTTTACTCAAGAGTTAATGGAACAACTTGGTTAACCATATTTGATAGATATTACATTCTCAATAAATCTAGGAGCTAAATGGTAATTTTAGGTATAGATCCAGGTTCAAGAATTACGGGTTTTGGGGTTATTAAGGCTCAAGATAATAAACTATATTATGTTGCTAGTGGGTGTATACGCATTACAGAAGTAACTACAGCAAATAGACTCAAACAAATTGCAGATGGTATCACAGAAGTTATAAACACATACGTTCCAACAGAATCTGCTATTGAGCAGATTTTTATGTTTCAGAACCCAACAGGTGCTTTAAAGTTAGGGCAGGCAAGAGGTGTCGCTATGTGTACTTTAGCCATAAATGGCTTAGGCGTTAGTGAATATTCAGCTAAGCAAATAAAACAAGCAGTAGTTGGAACAGGAGCTGCAGCAAAGTCCCAAGTTCAACATATGGTACAGTCTTTATTAGGGTTAAGTAAAAAGCCACCAGAAGATGCAGCAGATGCTTTAGCTATAGCTATATGTCACTACCATAGTAGCAAATCCTTAGCCAAAATAGTTGGGGCAAGTCGAGTGGCTCAAAAAAGAATTAAATAAATGTCATTAACACTAAAAGCTTATTAAATATTACATAACTGGTTACCCTCGTGCTTCACGCGGTGATCTACCGTCTTGAAAGCCAAAAGATTACAGTTTTTAAATAGCTAACGTTGAAAACCTGCTGTATAAAAGTTCATGTAAGCAATCTTATATGTTAATTTAAAGAGACTATAAACAAAAAGGAGGAGATAATATGGGGAAGTGTCAAAAGCAAAGATTAAGTAGAGGTAATACTATAAAAATAAAAAAAATATTAGGAGAGTCTACGATGAAAAAAACACAATTAATTATAACAACCATATTGTTAGCTGGTGGTATAGGTTTAGGTTATTCAAATGAAAACAGCGACACCGTAGTATCAAAAGTTGCGGTTAAAAATAAACAAGCTATATCAAATTTAGCTTTACCAGCAAGTACCCTAATAGGTGAAAAGGTAGTCAACTATAAAGGGGAAAACTTGGGGAAAGTAAAAGAAATTATGGTTAACCCTAGCTCAGGTAAAGTAGCTTACGTAGTTGTATCGTTTGGAGGGTTGCTTGGAATGGGAGATAAACTATTTGCTATCCCGATGACTACTTTTGAAGTTGATACAGCAAATTCGCAGTTTAAACTAAACAAAACAAAAGAAGAATTAGAGCAAGCTCCTGGGTTTGATAAAGATAACTGGCCGGCAACCTCTTCTAGCTATTGGAATAAATAGACTTTTAAATAGCCTTTGCCGATTCTATATATAAAATACAAATTATTACAAACAATTCCATGGTCAACCACTTCGATTTCGTTCAGTGACTGTCTGATGGAATGACGTACTACTTTTTGGTATAGCTAGCTATATTTATCAAAGCAACAATTTATACGAGTTATTCATAGCTAAAATTAGAGCCTTTCCACTTAACTGTGTAAATTCACTTACATGAATCTCTGAATTCTATGCTCAAACTCGATAGCGAAATAAGGCATAGCCTCATTCCAATATTTAACAGGCATAGACCATTTTTTAGTCAAATAATCTATAGCCAAGTACAAAGATTTGAAAACAGAGTCATCTTTAGGAAATAGCTTTTTATTCTTAATGACTTTCCTAAACTGGCTATTAAGCGATTCAATCGCATTAGTAGTGTAAATAACTTTACGAATTTTTGGAGGATATTGCAAGAATACAGTTAAATTATCCCAATTATTTATCCATGACTTTGAAATTAAAGGATATTTAGTATCATATTTATTTGCAAAGTTATCAAGCTCAGATTGAGCTATTGCAATGGTATCAGCATCATATATTTTCTTTAACTCTCTAGCTACCTCTTTCTTGTCTTTATATGGCACATACTTAAGACTATTACGAATTTGATGAACGATACAAAGCTGATGCTTTGTCTCAGGGTATATAGCTTGTATAGCATCAGACATGCCTTTTAAATTATCAGTACATGCTATAAATATATCCTGTAAGCCTCTATTCTTTAATTCAGTAAAAACACTAAGCCAATATTTAGCACCTTCATTTTGACTGATCCAAAGACCTAATACATCCTTATGACCAGTTAACGATATGCCAAGAGCCACATACACAGCTTTATTAATAATATGCTTGTCTTCTCTAACTTTAACGACTATACAGTCAAAAAACACTATTGGATAAACTGACTCTAAAGGTCTATTTTGCCATGCTTTAACATCATCAATAATAGCTTCTGTAACATCACTTATAAAGCTTGTACTTATCTTTGTATCATATAACTCAAATAACTGTTGTTGGATATCTGTAGTACTCATACCTTTAGCATACAAAGATATAATTTTTTGGTCTAAGCCGTTTATCTTGGTGACTCTTTTGGGAACTATTTGAGGTTCAAAGTCACTATCTCTATCTCGTGGAACTGATATTTCCAAATTACCTGTGTCTGTAGCTAATGTCTTGTTACTATAGCCATTCCTAGCATTTGATGAATTAGTCCTTTGGTGTTTTGAATAACCAAGATGACTATTCATTTCTGCATCTAGTGCTTTTTCTAATAATCGTTTTGTTAGTTGCTTTAGCAAACCATCTTTCTCAAACATTTGATTAATATCAACACCTGAATCTATTATTTGATCTGCAATAGCTGTGTAAATATCTTCTGACTTCTTATTCTTAGACATTGTTTCTATCCTTAATATTTCGCTAGAAATAATCTAGCAGGTTAATTAAGAATTTACACATTTATTTGGAAAGTCCCTAAAATTATGGAGATAAAGACACAAAGTTAACTTGATTATTGCCAAATAAGCTTTATTCTTAAAAGTAAAATACCAAAAATAAATTATTATGATAAGTTTTATAAGAGGTACTCTCCTAGAAAAAGATCCTACCGCGTTATTGGTAGATGTAAACGGTATTGGATATGAGGTTTTCGTACCTATGACTACTTTTTACACTCTTGGTGAGACTAATAGTGAGATAAGCTTGTATACACATTTTGTTGTCAGAGAAGATGTACAACAGCTTTATGGCTTTAAAACTAAAGTTGATAAAAAAGTTTTTCAAGAATTAATAAAAGTTAGTGGTATAGGTGCCAGAACCGCTATCGCAATACTTTCTGGAATGGACTGTAAAACGTTACTTCATTGTATAGAAAATAAAGATTATGGTTTATTAGCAACTGTACCTGGGATTGGTAAAAAAACAGCAGAAAGGTTAGTTGTTGAAATATATGATAAATTACTTAAATTAGCTAATGAAATTTATGGTCAGTCTGGTACTAAAAACTCTACTGAGCTATCAAAAAATCCAACAGCTCAAAATAGCACGACAGTTATTTCTAATTCTATATTTAATGAAGCTGTAGATGCTTTATTAGCATTGGGATATAAGCAAAAGGATGCTGAGAAAATGGTCAGAAGTTCCCTAGTAGATGCAGGCGATGTTTCAGAGGTTATACGTAAAGCTTTACAAAACACAATTAGGTCTAAAAAATAAATACTTCAAAGTGACTAGATGTGACCTTCTTTAGAGTTTTTCTTATTTAAGAATTCTATCAAGAAAGTTAAATACAAGCTCTAAATTATCTTTAGTTTCAAATTTTTCACCACCATGCTTGGCCCCCTCAATAATCACTAATTCAACTTTGTCTTTTCCAATCACTTTAACTAATTTATTATAGAAATTTATACTTTGTTGGGTGGGTACCATATTATCAATACTGCCATGTTCTATAAGAAATGGTGGAGTTTTTTTACTTATATACGTCTCTGGGTTAGATAACTTGGTTTTTTCAGGACTATTACCAACATTGCTACCAATATATAAACTTTCAGGAGAGTCATCTTGGGAATGATTAGCTTTGCCTAAACCTGATTGGTTAAACTGATCATCCATTTTGCTAAAATCCGTAGGCCCAAACCAATCAACACAAGCTTGTACGTTTGCTGAGTACTTTTTATTACCTAAACTTAAATCGTCTAGTTGAGTTATTTTATTTCCTGAGGTTGCAGCAAGAGCAGCCAAATTTGCACCAGCGGAATCGCCCCAAACAGCTATAGCATTTGGGTTTAGATTATACTTAGTAGCATTTGCTTTGATAAATCTTATAGCTGCTTTTACATCTTGGATCGCTGCAGGGAATGTTGTCTCCCCTGATAGGCGGTAATTAATGGCTACTACAGCATAGCCATATTTTATACCCTCAAGCATCGGTTTTAGTTGGTAGTCAGCCTTATCTCCACCTAAGAATGCTCCACCATGTATAGCTATTATAACTGGATATGGTTTAGGAAATTTTTTATCGTTAGGTAAGTAAATGTCTAGTTTCTGGGCATCAGATACCGCAGCATATGCTATATTTAAGTATTTATTTTTAACCCAAGATGTGTCAGTTAAATTAGATCCATTATTGTTAGGAAGTGTTTGATATTGGTTATTAGCTGTATGTTTTATATATACGAATGCCCCGGTTGTTATCAATACGATTAGGATTGTAAAGCTAGTTATTTTATATCTGTATTTAATCATTTTAGAATCATCTTTCAAAAATAGAATTTATATTTATTTAATATATCTATAATGTTATGATAAATCAATGTTTTATATCACCTATTTTTTCTTTATGGAGAACCTTGTTTTTTAGTTAAAAATTGACAATTTAATACGATATGAGAAAATTGGCGGATGTTTTGAATAAAGTTTGCTAGCAACTCCGTAAAATCAAATACAAATATATGTTTACTAATGATTGGAAAAAAGCACTTAAAGAATCTTTTTATTCACCTTTAGAATTATTAGAGTTCTTGAAAATAGATATTAAAGAAGCTAGGATTTCATCAGAAATTACAAAGAAGTTTAAGATGATTGTCCCTAGATCTTTTGCTAATAAAATGCAAAAAGGTAATATTAATGATCCCCTATTAAAACAAGTATTACCAACCGTAGATGAGGAAGTGATAGCTGAAAACTATACTAGTGATCCATTAGAAGAAAAAAAATATAATAAAGTTACTGGCTTATTACATAAATATCACGGTAGAGTTTTATTGGTTGCTCAAACAAGCTGTGCTGTGCATTGTAGATACTGTTTTCGTAAAGAATTTAATTATAAAGATAATATTCCAGGTAGAAAAGATTGGTTGAAAACTTTTGACTACATAACAAATGATAAAAGTATTGAAGAGGTTATCCTAAGTGGTGGAGATCCTTTATTAAATAATGATGAAATCTTAGAATTTTTCTTAAAGAATATACAGCAAATAGCCCATATCAAAAGGATTAGAATTCATTCAAGGATACCTGTGGTGCTACCAGAGAGGATAACTACTAAGTTATTAGAAATTCTTTCAAATCATAGCTTAGATACGATACTAGTTATACATGTAAATCATCCTAATGAAATAGATGATAATGTTACTAGAGTTTTAAGTGAAATACATAAACTTGGCATAATTATTTTAAATCAAAGTACGCTGCTAAAAGATATAAATGATGATGCTGATGTGCTTTATGCTTTAAGTACAAAACTGATAAAAGCTAAAGTAATTCCATACTATATACATTTGTTAGATACAGTCTCAGGAACTAAGCATTATAATGTTGACAACGCTAGAAATATTATGAAAAAACTTTCAGAAATTTCTTCAGGGTTTATGGTTCCTATATTAACCAAAGAAGTTCCAGGCTATCCATCTAAGAAGTGGCTATCTTTTCATGAGTGAAGTTATGGCAAGGTAATTAATAATAGACCAAGAAAACGACATCAATGGCTAACACCAAACCAGGTGTTTGAAAAAGAATTAAATATGTGTCGCACTTCGGTTTAGAATGTGGGCAATTTAAGATTAAAAAACTTTTTCAGAGAGAGTTAACTAGTGTGTTACAATCTTAATATTATTATACTCTTACAATCTAAAACTTAAACTATGAAAAAATGTGGTTATATTTCTATAATAGGTCGACCAAACGTTGGTAAGTCAACACTGTTAAATAATATTCTTAAGTATAAAGTTAGTATAACATCTCGTAAACCTCAAACTACAAGACACCAAATTATAGGAGTAAAGACAGTTGAGGATACTCAATTCGTTTATGTGGATACCCCAGGTATCCATATTAAAGAGCCTAAAGCAATAAATAAATTTATGAATAAAGCAGCAACAACAATGATAAAAGATGTTGATGTGATTTTATTTATAGTTGAGATGGGTAAGTGGACAGAATTAGAGGATAATATAGTAGCTAAAATTAAAAATTCAGAAATCCCAATATTTTTAGTGGTAAACAAAGTTGATAAAAAAAAATCACTTGAAGCTAGTGTGTTTATTGAGTCTATTAAAAACAAATTTACTTTTTATGATGTTATTTATGTCTCAGCTAAGCAAGGGCATAATATTAATGAGCTTGAGTCAAGAATAGAAAAGCTACTTCCTGAATCTGAATACTTCTTTTATGGTGATGACCAAATTACAGATAGAAGTATTAAGTTTTTAGTTTCAGAAATAATTCGTGAAAAAATTATGCGTACTATAGGTAGTGAGGTGTCATACCAAATAGCTGTAGAGATTGATAGCTATAAAATTGATGAACAAAAAAATATCGCAGATATTTATGCGAGTATCCTCGTTGAAAGAGACAGCCAAAAAGGTATAGTTATTGGTGCAAAAGGCTCTAAACTTAAAAAAATAGGTATTGATGCGCGTAAAGATATTGAGCATCTGATAGGTATGCAGGCCAACTTAAAAATATGGGTTAAAGTTAAAAGTGGTTGGTCTGATGATGATAGGGCGTTAAAATCATTAGGATACGATTTGATATAAATTTTCTCTATGCAAAAAGTTATTTACTTAGATAAATCACGTAAATACCGAAAATTATTTTATATTTTAACAGTTGTGCTTAGTAGCTTTGTAATAGGAGTTTACTTTAGAAATAGCTATTTATTGTATATTGGTTTTGCTTTGATAATATTATCTATTTTTTATGAGTGTTTATTTAGTTTACCAGTCCTAGAGGCAATTGTTTTACCTAAAGAAAATGGGAAGTACTTTAAAGTAATTATAGATAATCAAGAAAGTGACTTTTGGAGAATAAGAAAATATATAATTATAAATGGTTGGATTTATCTTTATATTTTCCAAGAGGGTTCAAATAGGACACTTAAAATGTGGCTACATAAAAGTAATTTTAAAGATAAAAATCATATTAGGTTGTTTGCTAAGAAAATTATTTTAGAAAATTTGTGATACAAAGGAATCATTTTTTTGTTTTAAATATCCTATCCCATAATGGAAAGGTTACGGCAAAATTTGTATTTTCATAATGATGATGTAAAGCATGATGTTTTTTGTATAGAAATAGAATAGAGCCTTTTTTTGCTTTTATATGGTGGGCACTATGATGTATGAAGAAGTAAAACAAAGCTCCTAGTAAAGCCCCGCTATAAATTGCACTTGCTATACCTAAACCAAATACTAAATATAAAGGTAAAAACAGTGTAATAGTGTAGATTGGTAACGAAATATACGTTGGGTTACCTACTAAATCTATAGGATTTTGATGATGTACAGCATGTAATTCCTTGAGGAATGAAAAATGATGAAATAAGAATCTATGAACTATGTATTCTATAAAAGTCCAAATAAAAATTCCCAACAAAACAAAAGCAAGTATCCACAATAAATTACCCTTGAAGTATCTAAAGCTTAATACTAAAAAAAAGACAGTAGTAATAGGATATATATAAAAATCACTCCAATAGCCAGTTCGAGAAATTTTTTCAAGTAAAGTCATATATTAATAATATCAATGTAGTTTTAATTATTACAACATCATAAACAACTTTTGGAATATAATCAAAAGTAAAATCATTTTGATGTAATAAAATGAAACTATATAATATAGTAGACTTTTATATGATTTGTGGTATATGGATTTGTTGTGTTAGAAAAATTTAAGTTAGAATTGTTAGAATTACTAAGTAAACAACAGATTGTTGAAAATGAATTATTAAGGTACGCTTACTCAACTGATGCTAGTCTTTATAGAATGGTTCCAAAGCTAGTTTTAGTGGTTAAGCTGGAACAAGAAGTTCAAAAAATCCTTAAATTAGCAAATGAGTATGATATAAAATTAACTTTTAGAACAGCAGGTACTAGTTTATCTGGCCAGGCTGTTACAGATCAAGTTTTAGTAATCTTAGCTTCAGATTCGTGGTTAGAATATAAAATCTATAATGATGGAAAAAAGGTAAAATTACAGCCAGGCATTATCGGAAGTGAAGCTAATAAATACTTGAAAATTTATAATCGCAAAATAGGACCAGATCCAGGCTCTATAAATACAGCTAAAATTGGTGGTATTATAGCTAATAACTCAAGTGGCATGTGTTGTGGTACAGCTAAGAATTCGTATGCAACACTAGATTCCATGCGAGTCGTTTTTAATGATGGTAGCATTTTAGACACTTCAGATTGTGAAAGTATAGAAAATTTTAAGCAAACTAAAAAAAGCTTTTTAAATACAATTTCAGAGATTCAAACTCAAATATTACAAGATGATGAGTTAACAAACTTCATAAAAAAGAAATTTTCAATTAAAAACACGAGCGGCTATAGCTTAAATGCGTTTTTGGATTTTAAAGACCCTGTTAAAATAGTAGAGAGATTAATAGTAGGTTCAGAAGGTACGCTTGGATTTGTTAGTAATGTAACTTTAAATACGGTACCAGACTATAAGTATAAAGCTTTAAATTTAATATATGGTAAATTAGATGACTTAGTTAAACTTACAACTCAAATTGAAGCTTTTAATTTATCTTCAGTTGAATTGTTAGATAATGCATCTCTCAAATCTGTCGCTAATAATGCTGAGCTAAAGCCTTTTTTAATCTCTTTAGAAGATTCTCAAATAGCTGGTATTATGATTGAGCTTGCAGAGTCAAACCAAAAAGATTTAGATGATAAGCTTGAACTTATAAATAGTTACATAGAAAAAACAAATATAATTCATCAAGTTGGGTTTATCCAAGATGAAGCTAAAGCACAAACTCTATGGAAAATACGCAATGGGATAGTACCTACCATAGCTGGGCTAAGACCATCAGGTTCTAGCGTTATTATAGAAGATATAGCTGTAAATATTTTAGATTTGCCAAGTCTAATAACTAAGATGAGGAAGCTTTTTGACAAGTATGGTTATATTAATGCTGCTATTTTTGGGCATGTGTTAGCAGGAAACATACATTTTGTTATAACACCAGATTTTCATAATAATGAAGAAGTATTGGTATATGACAAATTTATGCATGAGTTAGCAGATATAGTAACCAAAGGTTTTAATGGTTCACTAAAAGCTGAGCATGGCAGTGGAAGAAATATTTCGCCTTTTGCAATAGTAGAATGGGGAGAAAAATGTTGGAATATCATGTGGCAAATAAAAAAGTTATTTGATCCTAAAAACATTTTAAATCCTGACGTTAAGTTAACACATAATAAAAACTTACATATTCAAAACCTCAAAAAGCTTAGTGTAATTGGAAGTGAAATAGATAAGTGTATGGAATGTGGGTTTTGCGAACCAGTATGCCCATCACGTAATTTAAGCCTTACTCCTCGTCAACGCAATGCTGTTATACGAAAAATACCTACTTTACCAGATGGTGATAAACAAAAGTGGCAAAAAGATTTTGAATATTATGGTGTAAAAACATGTGCAACTACAAGTTTATGTAAAACTAGATGCCCCGTTGACATAGATACAGGAGCTTTTATTTTAAAACAGAAAAAGCTGGTAAATAAGTTAGTTAATCACTCTCAAGAAATTAATAAAGCTAAGCGAAAAGTTAAATTAGCCAACCTAGCTGGAAATATTATTGGAAAGACAAATTTGCAAAAGGTAACTAAGATTTTACATAATCACTTTAAATCTATACCGGTATATTTAGAAACTATGCCTAAAGTTCAAGATGTACATTTTAAGAACTCAGTAACCAATAATGACAATAGGGTATTACTAATACCATCATGTCCTAATAAAATATTTGCTAGTAATAAAAAATATTCTAAATATCCTAATCAATTAGTCTTAGAAAAGCTAGGTTTTGATGTCCATTATCCAGAAGATCTTCAGGATATATGTTGTGGTCAGATGTATAATTCAAAAGCTAATTATGCTCAGCAACATAAATCCCAAGAATTACTTAGTAGCCAAAACTTGAACCAATATGATTATGTTGTGATTGATAATAGCTCTTGTGCTAGTTTTGCAAAACAACAAAATATAGCTTTAACTGATATAAATAGCTTTATTATAGAAAATATTAATACTACAAAACTTACCAAAAAGTTTAATAAGATAGCTCTTCATATTGATTGTTCAACCAGAAAACAAAATCTCGATGAAAAATACACCAACCTTTTAAAGCTGTGCTGTAATGAAGTTATACTGCCAGAAAGAATTTACTGTTGTGGTTTTGCTGGCGATAAGGGTTTTACTACCCCAGAGTTAAATGCAAATAGCTTAAGTTCATTAGCAGACCAAATAAAAGGTTGCGATATAGGCGTAAGCTTCAATCGTAGCTGCCAGATTGGTCTTAGCTACCACTCTAATATGGAATATATTTCTTTCGTTGAGTTAATTTTGGAATGTATCAGTTTAGATATATGAGAAGTTATGAACTAATCCAACCTAATGCATTAAAAATATCTTGAGATACTTTCTCAACTAGTTGATCACCGTTGATTTTTATATACTCCGGTGTTTTTGTGTTATTTGACTTAAAGTTTTTATAAAATTCTACTAATTTGGATGTTTGCTCACGATATACAGAAAGTCTTTCTTTGACTGTTGTTTCATTATCATCAGAACGGATAATTAAGTCTTCACCTGTTACATCGTCTTTACCTTCAACTTTGGAAGGGTTAAATTTTACATGATAAGCTCTACCGGAAGCAGGATGAATTCTACGACCTGTTATTCTTTCTACTAGTAACTTATCGTCAACATCTATTTCGATTATAAAATCGATGTTGACACCTAGTTTATCTAATTGTTCAGCTTGTATAATAGTTCTGGGTACACCATCAAGTAAAAAACCATTTTCACAATCTTTTTTTGAAATTCTATCCTTAACTATCTTAATAATAAATTCATCGGATACTAACTGTCCAGAGTCTAAAATTTTTTTTAATTGATTACCAATTTCACTACCTGACTTTATAGTTTCTCTAATCATATCACCGGTTGAAATGTGTGCGATATTATACTTTTGCTCAATAATTTTTGCTTGAGTACCTTTACCGGCTCCTGGAGCTCCTAAGAGAATTATTTGCATTTATTTATAACCTTTTAAAAGTATAGTTTACATAATTTGGTTTTAATTATAAAATAATTACAATAATATATCTAGAATTAATGTATTATGTAATCTGCTAGGTAATTTGTTAAGGAAAAAATAGGCCTATTTTAGATGCTATCACTGTTACTTGAAAAAAAAAGAAAAAAAGCGCAAAAAACTGTTTTGGGTATAGAGTATGACTTTAATTCCTTAGCAGCGGTTAAGCTTGATAAAAAAAACCAAGAGTATTCGTTAGTTTGTTGCAGTAGTGATATATTTTCTGAGCAAGCGTATTTCGAGGGGGAACTCATTTGTGATTACATAGGAAATGTAATTAGCAATATTATTTTAGAAAATAAACTTGGTTTTTTTACTAGATTGGGTTTTGTTACCTATAAAGACATAGATATATCAAAAGAAGAAATAGTATGTGATAAAAAAAACTCTGAAATAATTATAAAAGAAGGTGTTGAATTTTACCTAAAAGAACATTTCTTAAAAAAGAAATTTCCAGAAAGTTACTCAGATATCGCTTTTGATTTTTATGATGAATTAGAGGAAAAAGGAATAATAACTATTTATTACATTGCAGATACTAAGATTACAGGGCGTTTATATAACATTGCTAAAAAATCTAAGAAAACTGTTTCTGTATGCGCTCTTGATAATATCGTTATTAGCAACTTTGTGCAGAAACTGTTTTTGTCGGAAATTTCACAACATGCTACTAATAGTATTTTATTTGGTCTATACACTGATAAATTATGTATATACAGTTTTTCTCCTAGTGGTGAACTTAGAAATTATGAAGCTGTGAAAATATTTGACACTAAGATTACAGATGCTACTTATGTCGATGAGGCTATTCAATTATTATTAAGATTTATAGATTTCATGTCTTTAGATTTTTCTGATTTTTCATCTCAAGATAATGCTATATATATTTATGGGATTAAAGCAAATTTTGAAGAGATTTTTGCGTTAATAAAAGAACTTTCAACAAAAGATTGTCGTATTTTAGATCCATTTGTAAATATTCAAAAGCAAAACTACAAGGTAGATATTAAAGCTCCTTATCGATATGTAATGCCTGTAGCAATAGCTATGATGGAGGCATTGTGATGAAACCATTAAATTTTATTCAAGATCGTCATAAAAAAATGCAGCTAACGTATATCGCTATTGATATAGGATTTACCGCTTTAGTTGCTTTTTTTGCGATGTTTAGTTTATCTATCATCTTATCTTGGTCAAGTAGAGAAGACATGAGACTTGAGCAGTATATTCAAACTAAAATTACAGAGCTTAATAAAAATTCTTTACAGTACCAAGAGATTAAAAAGCAACGTGATAAATTGATTGATGTGGTTGATAACCTGGCAAATATTAAAGCAAGTCAGTTTTATATGCTACTTGGTATAGAAAAAATATCTAGAGCTATAACAGACAAGCTTGATGTTTCAGGTATAACTTATATTGCGTCTGAGGATGAGATCGTGCTTAATGGTGAGACTAAAGACCTGAAGCTACTTTCTGTGTTTATGAAAAACTTAGAGGTTGAATTCAAAATAAAAAAAGTTGAGTTAAAAAGCCTTGGTCCTGAAAAAAATGGTCAAAGAAGTTTCTCTTTACAATTCAAATTTGGTGAAGAGAATGCGTTTAGAGGAGATTATGTAAAATGATAGATAAGTTACAATCTCTCCTATCTAATAGATATATCAACAAAGCTATTTATGCTCCTTTAAAGTTTAGACTAGTAGCAATGCTAGTTTTATTAGTGTTATTTTCATTAATTTTCTATGGTATTTTTGTTAGTCCAGTGCTTACAAATAATGCTTCTGTTGAAAATCATATAAATTATATGAAGGAACAAATTCCTTTATTAATAAAGAAACAAAAAGATTTAGAAAAATTAAAAGAACAGGTTGAGATCTTAGAGCAAAGCAACCGTGAAACAAAGTTTAGTATACCAGAAAGTCATTCTGTACCTATATTTTTATCATCTTTGAATGAAGCTATAAGTAGTTCAGGTGTCACAATTATTGATTTATCACCAGCTGGAGTAGAGAAAAATAAATATTTAGATTTATACGCTATAAACTTTAGGGCAAAATTAAGTTGTAGTTTTCCAGAATTAATAAAGTTGTTTATAGCTTTGATTGATATGAAAGATATAGCTATAATCACTAATATGGCTATTAAAAGAGAGGCTGATGAAAATCTAGTTGTAGAGTTAAATCTACAAACTTACTCTCGTCAAGGAGTGGGGGCTTAGACCACATGTGTTTTAACTTTAAAATCTACGTGTTAAGGTTTTTGCTTATTTTAGTTTTTATCGGGGAAGGGTATGGTATAGCTTTTGCTAACTATGCCGCTAAAACAAAAGAAATTGATAATTTGATAATAAATAAAATACAAACTACTAAAAGCACAGAGAAACTTAAAGTTCCTGAATATAAGGGTGATATTTTAACTTTCGAAAGGTTATCTAAAATACGTAATATATTTAGTATGAATCATTATCTTCCTTTTGAAAAAAGAGAACCCTTACCACAACAAGAATCAAAAGTTGCTAGACCAAAACCTATAATCATGCCTCCAGAATTAGAGAAGGTAATGAACGCTAAAAAAACAAAACTACAAACTTACCCTATAAATACCTTTTCTTTTAAAGGTATGGTTTATCAAGATAAAAACATATGGGGTGTGGTTGAAAATACTAGAGAACCTGCAAAACCTATATACATCAAAAAAGGTGAGCTAATAGGTCCGGATTACGGAGAGGTTGAGGATATTACAAAAGAAGGTGTTTTAATAAGCCAATGGTATCAAGATATGCAAAATAGAGTTTGGAAAAAAACACAAATAGTTATACATTAATTTAATTAAGGTTAGAGGATGTTTTTGGGTAAAAAGAAGCTACTGACGTTATTAATTACACTAGTAAGTGTTGTAGGATTTAGTACGGCATTTGCTGATACTGATATTGCTAAAAAGGATACAGTAACTGCAGCAGTGAAAGCTAGTGAAGATGATGTAAAAATTGTTGGTAGAGAAGAAAGTAAACAAACATTAACTAGACACCACATTAAAGACCTTGAGTTTCATAGAAGTTTAAATGGAGGCGCAGTTTTTAATGTCGATTTTGAGGAGAATGTGGGAAATTTCTCTGATTATAAAACTGAGCTTTCTAGAGATGGGTATACTCTTACAGTAACTTTTAAAAATACTTCTATTTCTGATAAGTGGGTTAGTAATATTGATACAAGAGTTTTTAATACCATAGTTGATATCATAAAGATACGTAATGAAAATAATGATGTAGTTTTTATAATTCACTCGCTTGATAGAATAGCTCTTACTGATTTTAAAGAAGGTAATAACTTTACTTTTAAAATAGATAGACGTAAAAGTAGAATTGAGAATTTTAACATAAATGAGTCTATATCACTTTCATTTCAAGATGCTCCAGTGCAAACTGTTCTTCAAGTATTATCTGAATTTGCTGGTTTAAACCTTGTAGTAAGTAGTAGTGTAAGAGGAAATATCTCTATTGATTTAAAAAGTGTGCCTTGGAACGAAGTGATGAACATAGTTTTAGTTAGTAAAGGTTTGGCTACTAAAAAGATGGATAGCATCTTGTACGTTGCTACTGCTTCAGAGATAGCAGCTCAAGAGCAGCTTGAATTACAAACTAAACGATCGTTAGAGAATAATGCTACTTTAGTAACTGAGTTTATACCTTTAAACTATACTACAGCTCAAGCTGCTCAGACAGTTGTAACATCTATGGCTAAACAAAATGGTGGTATTATGTCACCACGTGGTAGTATTACCTCTGACGTACGTACTAATACTTTGATAGTAACTGATACTGAAGAGAAAATTCCTCAGATTAAGAAAGTTGTTAACGAGATAGATATTCCAAACGACCAGGTTTTAATTGAGTCAAGGATAGTGGAAGTTAATAGGAATACATCATTAGAACTTGGATTTAACTATGGTCTTACTGATGCTACTGGTAAGGTGGTTAATATAGGTTTAGATACTTTCAAAATGCCAGAGAATGCTTTAGGAGCAACTGCTGAACTTGCATACACTATTTTTGGCGGTATGAAACTAAATATAGAGATTCAAGCATTAGAGACTGAAGCTTTATTAAATCAAGTGGCTTCTCCTCATTTGATAGTTGCCAATAATGAAACAGCATTTATTAAGCAAGGTGAGCAGGTGCCATATAATCAATCAACAGCTTCAGGTGCTGCTTCTATTGCATTTCAGGAGGCTGTCTTAGAGTTACAAGTAACTCCACAAATAGCACCAGATGGCAACCTTATTTTAGAAATTCTAGTGACAAAAAACTCGGTAATCCCTAATTCAGGAGGATCTTCAGGAGATACTCCATTACCGCCTAGTATTGCTACAAGGGAGATAACCACAAAGGTCATGACTAAAGATGGACAAACTATAGTTATAGGGGGGATTTATGAAACTAAGCAAGAAGAAACTCGTACTAAAATACCTCTTTTGGGGGATATTCCGTATCTTGGGTATTTATTTAGCTACACGAGGATAATGAATGAGGATAAAGAACTTCTGATCTTTATAACACCAAAAATATTAGAAACAAAAATAGAAAGATAATAATAAAGCTAATAATAAAGCTAATAGTAAAGATAATGGTTGAAAAAAACAAAAGCTTTAGGTATCTTATTTACCTATAATTTATTATTTAAAGGGGTGATTAGTACTAACTATCACAGTGTATAATTAACTTATAATTTTGAGTCAAAAATGATAAGAACAAAAAATATATTCTTAATAGGTCCAGTCGGTGCTGGTAAATCTACTATAGGTAAACAATTAGCAAAAGAATTAAAATTAGAGTTTATTGATTCTGATGAAACTATAGAAAGAAAGTGTGGAGTAGATATCAACTGGATATTTGATCTAGAAGGTGAGGATGGTTTTCGTAATCGTGAAAGAGACGTTATAGCAGAAATTTTATCGGAAAAGCAAAATATTGTTTTAGCTACCGGGGGCGGAGCTATATTAGACCCTGATACTAGATCATTATTATCATCTCGTGGAAAGGTGGTTTACCTTGAAGCAACTATAGAGCAACAGTTAGAAAGAACAGCTAAAGATACTAAAAGACCTCTTTTAAGGGTAGATGATAAAAAGCCAGTTTTAGAAAAGCTTATGGAAGAAAGAGAGCCGTTATATAGAAGTATAGCTGACGTTGTAGTTGAAACAAATGGCGCAACAGTTAAAAATATAGTTAATAAAATATCTACATTTTTGGTAGAAGAATCAATATTGTGAGCGATAAATTACAAATAAATCCTACATCTAGTGATAGCTACAATATACTAATAGACTCTTCTCTAGATTTTTCTAATATTCATTCTTTTATAACTAATAAACAGGTTCTGGTAGTTACGAATACCACGCTCCAGAAATTATATCTTGATGCTTTATTAGATGACATAAAAACTATAGCAACAGAAATTAAAATTTGTATTTTAGAGGATGGAGAGCAGTATAAATCTCAGCAAAGTTTAGATAAAATTTTAAGTTCGCTACTGACGTATAAATTTACTCGAGCATCTACAGTTCTTATAGCATTAGGAGGAGGTGTGGTAGGAGATATCACAGGCTTTGCAGCAGCTATATATCAAAGAGGAGTAGATTTTTTACAAATTCCAACTACTTTACTATCTCAAGTTGATTCATCCGTAGGAGGTAAAACTGCGATAAATCATCCATTGGGTAAAAACATGATAGGAGCTTTCTATCAACCTAAAGTAGTTTATACCTCGATAGAGTTTTATAAAACTTTACCTGAACGCGAATATATTTCAGGGATGGCTGAGGTTGTAAAATATGGTTTTATTTCTAGAGAGTTTTATAGTTGGTTAGAAACTAATAGACAAAAAATACTACAAAAAGATACGGTGACTCTTATAGAAATGCTAAAGAAGAGTTGCCAAATAAAAGCTCAAGTAGTTGCTGAGGATGAAAAAGAATTAACTGGAGCTAGAGCGATACTAAACTTTGGTCATACTTTTGGTCATGCAATAGAAAAATGTCAAAATTATCAAGGCTTAAAACATGGTGAAGCAGTTGGCGTTGGTATGGCACAAGCTATAGATTTCTCACATTATCTAGGTATGATTGATTGTCAAAAAGCTAAAGCAGCTAAAGGTTTTATAAGCAGTTTTGGTATATCTATAGAATTTCCTAAAAATATAAACAAAAACGAGTATCTAGATGCTATGCTGGTTGATAAAAAAAACAGTAATGGACAACTTAAGTTTATTTTACTTAATCAAGCAGGAGATTTAGAAATAATAGTTAAACCTCAAAAAGAATTAGGAATGTTTTTAAATTAGCTTTTATTCTCTGCTAAATTTTTAGTAGCTTTTCTAAGTTCATTTCTGTAGTAATCTAAATTTTTAGTAGACTCTTCTTTTAGAGATTTTATTTGTTGCGTTAAGAAGGTGATTTGACTTTCTAAACTTTCTTTTAGGTCTGATATTCTTTGTTTTGATTGCTCTTGGATAAGATCGCAATATGATTTTGCATCTTTAGCTAATCTTTCAGCTGTTTCACGACGAACACTCTCTTTAACTAAAGCAGAGTAAAGCTTTTTGATTTTTATTTCATTATCAGGCTCATTTAATAGAGTCGACCATTCATCAGAGATATTACTAAATAAATCTAGTTCATCGATTTGCTCAAGTATTTTGATTGCACTTTGACTAATTGCCATTAGATTTTAATCCTTATTATTTTATGAAAATATATTAGAAAAGATGTTAATAACTTGAAAATTATTAAAATTTGTTAAAAATGATACAAAAATATTACCATAATTAAAAGAGCAATTTTAAAATAATTTTGACTACTGCTCTTGGTAGCGAAGATTCTATAGTATAAACTTAACCAAATCTACTATATATCAACCATTTTTTGTAAAATGCTAATAAAAAACAATGACCAAATATTTAGCTCTATAAGTAAAATAAAATATTCTGCACGTCGAGGTATGTTAGAGCTAGATATTATGCTGGCACCATACTTAGATAATTGCTATATGAACGAGGGTGTGGCAAGTAAAAAATTGTTTGTTGAGTTTTTAACTAACGAAGATTGTGATATGTTTGACTGGTTATTTAAAGGTGTCAAACCTCCAGAAAAATTTCAGAAGCTAGTTAATAAGATAATCCAAGAGAAAAAG
The DNA here is from genome assembly GCF_012222825.1 of Allofrancisella frigidaquae. Classification (NCBI taxonomy): domain Bacteria; kingdom Pseudomonadati; phylum Pseudomonadota; class Gammaproteobacteria; order Thiotrichales; family Francisellaceae; genus Allofrancisella; species Allofrancisella frigidaquae. The sequence continues at coordinate 794,247 of NZ_CP038017.1, forward strand.
AAGTTTAATGAGCAAAATTTAAAATAGAGGACTGTTTTTATATGAATAAATTATTAAGTCACACAGGTAACTACCCTGTTTCTAGAGAAATAATGAGTATATCTAACTATTGGTTGATAGATGAAAAACAAGCTGTAACGGATCTGGTTAAAAAAGCTGAGATATCGAGTGTCCAGCAAGCTAGAGTTCGAGAGTTAGCGTACAATTTAGTATCAAAAGTTAGAAAAGATAGGCTTAAGAAATCTGGTATAGATGCTTTTATGATTGAGTATGATTTATCTTCAGAAGAAGGTATAGTACTTATGTGTTTAGCTGAAGCATTACTAAGGGTTCCAGATACTTATACTATAGATTTGTTAATCAAAGATAAACTTACAAGTGTTGCTTGGAAAGAGCATGTTGGTATCGAAAAGCATCTATTTGTTAATGCAGCAACTTGGAGTTTGATACTTACAGGTAAAATTTTAAAAGATACTAAAAAATCTTTTCGTAGGGTGTTTCAAAATTTTGTTAAAAGAACTAGTGAGCCTGTAATTCGTCAAGCTATGAAGCAGGCTATGAAGATAGTTGGCAAACAGTATGTTCTTGGGGAAACAATAGAGGAAGCTTTAAAAATTTCTCAAATTAAGGTTGAAAAAGGTTATACCTACTCATTTGATATGCTTGGTGAAGCTGCTATGACTATGGAAGATGCTCAATATTACTATCAGCAGTATTTATATGCTATTGATCAATTAGCAAAATATGCTAAACATGAAGAAATTAAGAAAAATCCTGGGATTTCAGTAAAATTATCTGCCTTGCATCCACGTTATGAAGTAGCGAAGCATGAGAGAGTTCATACCGAACTTTATCCAAAGTTACTTAAACTTACAGAACTAGCTAAAGAATACAATATAGGTATGAATATTGATGCAGAAGAAACAGAACGGTTACAAATATCATTAGAGCTGGTTGAAAGACTAGCTCATGAACCCGCACTGGATGGGTTTAATGGTATCGGTATTGTAGTGCAAGCTTATCAAAAACGAGCTCCATATGTATTAGATTATTTGTCCAATTTGGCTAAAAAAACTAATAGAAGGTTTATGGTTAGACTTGTAAAAGGAGCATATTGGGATGCTGAGATTAAACATGCACAAGAGCAAAGTTTAGAAGGTTATCCAGTATTTACACGTAAATATCATACAGATGTCTCTTATCAAGCATGTGTTAAACAGCTTTTTGAAAACCATAAGTATATTTATCCGCAATTTGCGACACACAACGCTCAAACTGTAGCTATAGTTTTAGAGTTGTCTAACGGCAATAAAGATTATGAGTTTCAGTGTTTACATGGAATGGGCGACGCTTTATATGACAATATTGTTGGTCACGTAGAGTATCAAGATATTCCTTGTAGAATATATGCACCAGTTGGTGGGCATAAGCATTTGTTAGCTTATTTAGTAAGAAGACTACTTGAAAATGGTGCGAATAGCTCCTTTGTAAATAGGATTGTAGATGAAAATTTGCCTATAGAAGGGTTGATAGAGGATCCAGTTAAAAAAGCCATAAATCATGGCTGTGGGCAGCATCCAAATATCCCATATCCAAAAGATATTGTAGCTCCTAGACTTAATTCAAAAGGTTATAATATTAATGATTTTGCGGTGTTAGATAACATATATAAAGAAATTGAAAAATATACCTCTAAAAACTCTTATAAAGCTAAACCAATAGTATCAGGTATAAAAGAGTTAGATGATAATTATGAGGATGTTATAAATCCGAACACTAATGAAGTTATAGGATACGTGATAAACGCTGACGCAAAAATTGCTAAAAAGGCACTTAAAAATGCTAATGAAGTTTTTGAACAGTGGAACGATACACCAGCTTCCCAAAGAGCTGACATTTTAGAAAAATTCGCTTATTTATTAGAAAAGCACGTCAATGAGTTTATAGCTATAGCTATGATTGAAGCTGGAAAAACGCTAAGTAATGCTATAGATGAAGTTAGGGAAGCCGTTGATTTTTGCCGTTATTATGCAGCCCAAGCTAGAGAAGAGTTTAATGGGCCAATTAAGTTACCAGCTTTGTCAGAAAACCTAAAGCAAATAGAATTTAGTGGTAGAGGCCCTATGGTATGTATAAGTCCTTGGAATTTTCCATTAGCAATATTCTTAGGGCAAATCGCAGCTTGTTTAGCAGCTGGTAATACTGTGGTGGCAAAACCTGCTGAACAAACACCTATAATTGCTTATAAGGCTATTAAACTTTTATTTAAAGCTGGATTACCTAAAAAAGTTTTACAATTTGTACCAGGTGCTGGTGAGATAGTTGGTAGCGCTTTGGTTAAAAGTTCTATTTGTAAAGGAGTGATTTTTACAGGCTCAACTGAGGTAGCAGCCATTATAAACCAAACTTTAGCAAATAAAGATAGTGAGATAGTACCTTTTATAGCTGAAACTGGTGGTCAAAATGCTATGATTGTTGATTCATCTTCTTTACCAGAGCAGGTTACTGCAGACGTTATTAAATCAGCTTTTGATAGCGCTGGCCAGCGATGTTCTGCTTTACGTGTATTGTGTTTACAAGAAGATATAGCTGATAACTACATAAAAATGATAGTTGGAGCTATGAAAGAGCTTAAAGTTGGTGATTCTAAGTGTATAGATACAGATGTTGGTCCAGTTATAGATAAAGAAGCTGCTGATAGTCTTAATGCGTATATTGAAGAGAAAAAGTCTAAATTTAAGTTAGTGTATCAATTACCAACCAACGAAAATACTCAAAAAGGCACATTTGTAATGCCAGTAGCTTTTGAAATAAACAAACTATCAGATTTAGGTAGAGAACAGTTTGGTCCTGTTTTACACATCCTTAGATTTAAGGCAAACCAACTTTCTCAACTTATAAAAGACATTAACTCTACAGGGTATGGTCTAACAGCAGGCGTACATAGCAGGATAAATGAAGTTATGAACTATGTTAAAAACCATATTAAAGCTGGTAATGTTTACGTTAATAGAAATATAGTTGGCGCTATTGTAGGGGTGCAACCATTTGGCGGTCAAGGAAAGTCAGGTACAGGTCCTAAAGCAGGCGGACCTTTTTATATGCATAGACTAGCAAATGAAAAATTATCTGGTGTAGGAGCTAGTGAGGAAGTTTATAACCCTGAAAAAATAGCTACAGATGAAAAGCTAACTAGCAAGTATATAAAAAATAGACACAGCATTACTAGTATCGTCAATGGAGATGCTCCTCGTAAAAATAGCTTTAATGACTTAAAAGACACCAACGGTACGACAATTGGTAAAGTTTTTCAGGCAACAGTAGATGTTGTAGATAAAGCAATTGAGATTGCTTATTCTGAATCTGACCAGTGGAATAATGTAAATGCTGAAGTAAGAGCAGATTTTATAGAGAAGTTCTTGAGTTTATTGGAGAAAGAGCGCTATATGATTGCTGCTAGTTTGGTAACTGAATCAAAAATATCAGTAGAAGAGGCTCACATTCAAATAGATAAGACTATTCAACAAGTAGCATATTATTGTTTACAAGCTAAAAAAGAGCTTGCTCATCCTAAGCGATTACCAGGACCTACTGGTGAGATTGATGAGCTAAGCTTAAAAGGACGCGGTGTTGTTGTAAGCATGTGCTCAAGTGACGATGCTCTTATAAGGTTTATAGGTCAGACTACTGCTGCTATGCTTGCTGGTAATACTGTAGTAGCAAAACCGGCGTATACAGGAAGTCTTACAGCCTATAAGGTTGTTCAACTAATGTTAAAAGCAGGTATAAATTCTAAGGTTATACAACTAGTTTTATCAGATACAGAAGAAGTAACATCAGCATTGCTATTTAATAGTAAAGTGTCACTAGTAGCTTTCTCTGGTAGTGTATCTGCTGTAAAACAAGTTCATCAAGCTTTGGCACTACGTAGAGGAGCGATTATACCTTTTGTAGCTGAAAGCGTTGCCAAAGATGGTAGATGCACTAAGCTTGCTATAGAAACAGCATCTCCGCTTTATTTACGTAGATTTGTGGTAGAAAAAACTGTAAGTGTTGATACTACAGCTTCAGGCGGTAATGCATCTTTAATGAGTTTAGAGGAGTAAAATTTATTGTAAACTAAAAAAAATAATGCTAAGTTTAATTTTATAATACTTATTTATTTGAGAATTGAGTTGGTGGTAAATCTAAACTTAATAATAAGGAAGCGATATGAATATTGATGATAGTTCTAAAAAGATGTCGTTGGTGAGCGCTGTTTTGATCGGTGCAACTAGTATGGTTGGCTCAGGTTGGCTGTTTAGTGCTCAGTTGACTGTGAAAAATGCTGGAAATTGGGCTTTTTTAGCATGGGTTTTAGCAGCAGGTATTGTGTTGTTAATAGCATTGTGCTTAAGCAAAGTTGTTTCAATGTACCCTGTGCGAGGTGCTACGACTAGGTCTAGCGCTATTTCTCGGGACTTTCCAAATAAATGTGTAAATTCTTAATTAACCTGCTAGATTATTTCTAGCGAAATATTAAGGATAGAAACAATGTCTAAGAATAAGAAGTCAGAAGATATTTACACAGCTATTGCAGATCAAATAATAGATTCAGGTGTTGATATTAATCAAATGTTTGAGAAAGATGGTTTGCTAAAGCAACTAACAAAACGATTATTAGAAAAAGCACTAGATGCAGAAATGAATAGTCATCTTGGTTATTCAAAACACCAAAGGACTAATTCATCAAATGCTAGGAATGGCTATAGTAACAAGACATTAGCTACAGACACAGGTAATTTGGAAATATCAGTTCCACGAGATAGAGATAGTGACTTTGAACCTCAAATAGTTCCCAAAAGAGTCACCAAGATAAACGGCTTAGACCAAAAAATTATATCTTTGTATGCTAAAGGTATGAGTACTACAGATATCCAACAACAGTTATTTGAGTTATATGATACAAAGATAAGTACAAGCTTTATAAGTGATGTTACAGAAGCTATTATTGATGATGTTAAAGCATGGCAAAATAGACCTTTAGAGTCAGTTTATCCAATAGTGTTTTTTGACTGTATAGTCGTTAAAGTTAGAGAAGACAAGCATATTATTAATAAAGCTGTGTATGTGGCTCTTGGCATATCGTTAACTGGTCATAAGGATGTATTAGGTCTTTGGATCAGTCAAAATGAAGGTGCTAAATATTGGCTTAGTGTTTTTACTGAATTAAAGAATAGAGGCTTACAGGATATATTTATAGCATGTACTGATAATTTAAAAGGCATGTCTGATGCTATACAAGCTATATACCCTGAGACAAAGCATCAGCTTTGTATCGTTCATCAAATTCGTAATAGTCTTAAGTATGTGCCATATAAAGACAAGAAAGAGGTAGCTAGAGAGTTAAAGAAAATATATGATGCTGATACCATTGCAATAGCTCAATCTGAGCTTGATAACTTTGCAAATAAATATGATACTAAATATCCTTTAATTTCAAAGTCATGGATAAATAATTGGGATAATTTAACTGTATTCTTGCAATATCCTCCAAAAATTCGTAAAGTTATTTACACTACTAATGCGATTGAATCGCTTAATAGCCAGTTTAGGAAAGTCATTAAGAATAAAAAGCTATTTCCTAAAGATGACTCTGTTTTCAAATCTTTGTACTTGGCTATAGATTATTTGACTAAAAAATGGTCTATGCCTGTTAAATATTGGAATGAGGCTATGCCTTATTTCGCTATCGAGTTTGAGCATAGAATTCAGAGATTCATGTAAGTGAATTTACACAGTTAAGTGGAAAGGCTCTATTTCTCACAACAGTATCTTCGCCATGCCATTTGCATTTGCAAACTGGTTTGGAATAGTTGTAGTTATTTCTACTGAAGCATTAGCTACTACTCAATATCTTGCTGGAGTAAAGAGTATGACCTGGCTTATGACAGATAATGCTCTTACCTTTCCAGGGGAGCTTTTTGCTTTATTTATTCTAGCATTATATCTATTAGTTAATTTTTATGGAGTTAAACTCTTATCTAAAGTTAATAATGCTATTACAGTTTTTAAGATGTTTGTACCAGTTCTTATTGTAATAATATTTATAATATATGCTGTTACACATAGCAATGAGCATGTTAGTATGTTTTCTTCAGAGATTCCTAACAATAGCAACTTTGGATTTTCTAACGCTTTAACTGCTATTGTTGCAGGTGGTTTGATATATTCTTTTAATGGTTTCCAAACAGTAGTAGCTTATGCCAGTGAAGTTAAGAATCCTAGTAGAAACGTACCTCTAGCTATTATAATAGCATTAATTTTGGTATTGGCTTTATATACAGCTTTACAATACGCTTTTATGCAAGCAGTGCCACATGCTTATTTGGTAGAAAAAGGCGGTTGGTCAGGTTTAGATTTTGAGTCGCCATTGTTGCAGCTAGCTACTATGTTGGGGTTAGGTTATATAGCTTTTTTATTGATCGCTGATAGTATTTTAAGCCCATCTGCGACAGGTTATAGCTATCTAGGGGCATCTTCTAGGATGCTTTATGCGATGTCTTCTGAAGGACAAATGCCGAGATACTTTGCAAAAATAACACCCAAAGTTAATGTCTCTAGAAGATCATTGCTTGCTAATTTTTGCTTATCAGCAATATTTTTATTATTTTCAGATAATTGGGCGGGCTTAATGATAATTGTAACAGGCCTTCATATAATAGGCTATATGGCTGCTCCAATTAGTATGGGTGCTTTAGCACCTCGTACACGCTTATTTGGTTTGGTAGTATTTGTACTTTTAACTTTACTTTTAAATACTATTGAGGTTCAAACAAATATTAATATGAGTATAGTATTAGTAATATTAATGGCTCTATATGGAAGTATTGAATACAAAAGAGTAGGTTTTAAAAAATTGGCTTGTCTAATTCTTCCATTTATAATATTTTTAGCTATTGTTGCACCGCTTGATAACTATCTGTTAGAAGGTTTTATTGGAGCTATATTTTATTGGATAGTAACAGACAAACGTTATGTGACTTTTTGTAAAGCAACTGCTAATGAGAAAAACATTATTGTCGATTGATATAAGTTAATTTGCCATAAACTACTACGTTATCAACCACGTTGTTGATATTTTTAAGCATTTTGTTTTGTAACAGTATTAATAAATAAATTGGCTATAGCTATATAAATTTTTTGCTCTTATAATATTGTTTTAGTTTTATTAAATTAGATTCATTCATATGAAAAAAAATACTAAATGGATTCTTGCTATTTTATGCTTAGGTTATTTTATAGATTTTTATGATTTAACTGTAATGAGCGTTTCTTATGTAGATTTGTTCAAAGAGCAGTTTGGTGTTTTAAATTCAACATCTATACAACAGATGTATTACCTAACCAATAATGTGCAAATGGCCGGTATATTAATAGGGGCAATATTATTTGGTATATTAGCAGATAGATTTGGCAGGATTACAGTAATTAAATATAGTATACTGCTTTATTCTGTTACTACTATATTGTCAATATTTGTTAGTAGTATTTATGTCTTTTTATCCTTAAGATTTTTGGCTTACTTAGGATTAGCTAGTGAGTTTGCTGTATCTACAGTACTTATAGTTGAATTTTTCCCACCTAAATTAGCTGCTTGGGGAATGAGTCTCTTGTATATACTAGGAGTTCTTGGGGGTATTGTAGCAACACTTTTTGGAGTTTTTTCTTACAAATTTATGTTTATATTTGGAGGGGTTGCTGGTTTAGGGATATATGCTATTAGGAAAGTATTAGAAGAATCTCCACATTTTATACACTTATATGCGTCTGATAAATTTAAAAACGCTGGTAACATATTTTTCTTGTTCAAAAATTATAGTAAACCTTTACTGTTAAACTTTTTAATAACAATACCATATTTTTTCGTAATAACAGTTATGTTTGCTTTAGTAAGGTTTATCTCTTCCGAGATTGATTTTGCCATCTTAGTAAAAGTATTTTTATTTGGCTTTTTTACAGGGAACATTATAAGTTGTATTTTAAGCGGTATTTACAACCAGTTTTTTAAAACTCCAAACTTATTTTTTATAATAAACATAATTATTTTTTTACTAAGCATATTTATATATAGTTATATATCTTCAGCTACAATATTCTTCTATGGAGTAGTTATAGGCTTAATAGGAGGTGGTTATAATATAATGTGGGCCCAATACGCTGCTGGAGAATTTCCCACAGAGGTTAGGTCTCTCTCTTGTAACATGATCTTTGCATTAGGTCGGACTAGTAGTATTTTTTTTGGGATGGTACTTGCATACTGGATCACAGATGAAAATACTTTTAGAAGTAATATAAACACTATGGCTGTAGCTATAGCGTTTATGGTGTTATTGATAATATTTATTTATAAAAGAAAACGCATTCTATAAATAAGGAACTGTCATTATATATAGTTACACATCTGATTTGGCTGTATAATTTATTTCTAGTTCTTAAAGGATGTTTATTTAGAGAGCTACAAAATGTCTAATAAAATTTTGTTTGGTGTAACTGGTAGTGTATCTGCTTTTAAGGCTATTGGCCTTATGCGACTATTTATAAAAAGTGGTTACGAGTGTAAGAGTATTATCACAAAAGGTGGATTAGAATTTATTAAGCCAGAGCTTTTAGTTGCTTTGGGTTGTCAAGTTTATACCGATTGCAATTTAGATATGTATTCGTATGAGCAAAGTATGGCGCATATACACTTATCACGTTGGGCTGACAAAATAATAATTGTACCTGCATCTGCTAATTCGATAGCTAAATTTGCTACTGGTTTTGCTAGTGACTTATTAAGTCAGTGCCTACTTGCAAATAATGATTACTCTAAAGTTTATATAGCTCCAGCTATGAATGTAAATATGTGGCAGAATAAACTTACTCAAGAAAATATATCAAAATTACAAAGTTTAGGCTTTAATATAATTTCGCCAGACCAGGGAGAACAAGCTTGTGGTGATATTGGATACGGTAGGTTACATGAACCTGAACAGTTATTTGAGCTACTAACAGGATCGCAAGATTTTAAAGATAAAAAAGTATTACTAACAGTTGGTGCTACAGTTGAGGATATAGATGGTGTTCGGTATTTGTCTAACTATAGTTCTGGAAAAATGGGTTTTGAGCTAATCAAAGAATTTTTACTAAGAGGAGCGCAAATTACTGTTTTAAAAGCTAAAACAACTATAGATTTTAGTATTAGACATCCTAACTTAAAGATAGTTGAGACACTTAGTGCTGATAGTATGAATATAACTATGTTAGAGCTAGCAAAAGACAAAGATATATTTATAGGGTGTGCAGCAGTAGCTGATTATAAAATAAAACAAAAATTTGAGCATAAAATAAAAAAAAGTGATGAAATTTTAACTCTAGAGTTTGTAAAAAACCCTGATATCTTAGCTAATTGTAAAAAACATTACCCAGGAATATTTGCTATAGGGTTTGCAGCAGAGTCACAAAATATAATAGAGTATGCTAAAGCGAAACTAGAAAAGAAGAACTTAGATATGGTGATCGCTAATAATATATCTGTACTAGGTCAAGATAGTAGTAGTATAACTATTTTTTCTAAGATGAACGATGGTAGTTTAGAGTTTGGAAATAAACATAAGCAAGAAATAGCTAGAGATATTTTAAATACTATAAAGGAAATTCTATAACCTAAAAGGCTTAGTTAAGAAGTATAGGGACTTTCCAAATAAATGTGTAAATTCTTAATTAACCTGCTAGATTATTTCTAGCGAAATATTAAGGATAGAAACAATGTCTAAGAATAAGAAGTCAGAAGATATTTACACAGCTATTGCAGATCAAATAATAGATTCAGGTGTTGATATTAATCAAATGTTTGAGAAAGATGGTTTGCTAAAGCAACTAACAAAACGATTATTAGAAAAAGCACTAGATGCAGAAATGAATAGTCATCTTGGTTATTCAAAACACCAAAGGACTAATTCATCAAATGCTAGGAATGGCTATAGTAACAAGACATTAGCTACAGACACAGGTAATTTGGAAATATCAGTTCCACGAGATAGAGATAGTGACTTTGAACCTCAAATAGTTCCCAAAAGAGTCACCAAGATAAACGGCTTAGACCAAAAAATTATATCTTTGTATGCTAAAGGTATGAGTACTACAGATATCCAACAACAGTTATTTGAGTTATATGATACAAAGATAAGTACAAGCTTTATAAGTGATGTTACAGAAGCTATTATTGATGATGTTAAAGCATGGCAAAATAGACCTTTAGAGTCAGTTTATCCAATAGTGTTTTTTGACTGTATAGTCGTTAAAGTTAGAGAAGACAAGCATATTATTAATAAAGCTGTGTATGTGGCTCTTGGCATATCGTTAACTGGTCATAAGGATGTATTAGGTCTTTGGATCAGTCAAAATGAAGGTGCTAAATATTGGCTTAGTGTTTTTACTGAATTAAAGAATAGAGGCTTACAGGATATATTTATAGCATGTACTGATAATTTAAAAGGCATGTCTGATGCTATACAAGCTATATACCCTGAGACAAAGCATCAGCTTTGTATCGTTCATCAAATTCGTAATAGTCTTAAGTATGTGCCATATAAAGACAAGAAAGAGGTAGCTAGAGAGTTAAAGAAAATATATGATGCTGATACCATTGCAATAGCTCAATCTGAGCTTGATAACTTTGCAAATAAATATGATACTAAATATCCTTTAATTTCAAAGTCATGGATAAATAATTGGGATAATTTAACTGTATTCTTGCAATATCCTCCAAAAATTCGTAAAGTTATTTACACTACTAATGCGATTGAATCGCTTAATAGCCAGTTTAGGAAAGTCATTAAGAATAAAAAGCTATTTCCTAAAGATGACTCTGTTTTCAAATCTTTGTACTTGGCTATAGATTATTTGACTAAAAAATGGTCTATGCCTGTTAAATATTGGAATGAGGCTATGCCTTATTTCGCTATCGAGTTTGAGCATAGAATTCAGAGATTCATGTAAGTGAATTTACACAGTTAAGTGGAAAGGCTCGAAGTATATTTTAGATTATTTTATAAGCTTTTATATCTTCTTAGAGCCCTTTCTCTAGATATTTTAAGGTCAACTATAGGTTTTGGATAAGTTTCACCTAGCGTAATTTTGGCTTCTTTTAACATAGCTTCACTAGCCTCCCATGGCTTTATCAAATATTTGTCTGGTAAATTTTTTAATTCTGGTACAAATTTGCGAATATAATCATACGCTTCAAATTTTTCTGCTTGCAAAACTGGATTAAATATTCTAAAGTAGGGCGCTGCATCAAGTCCACAGCCAGCTACCCATTGCCAATTAGCATTATTACTAGCAAAATCCGCATCAAAAAGAGTATCAAAAAACCATTTTTCACCTTCTTTCCAGTGTATTAAGCAATTTTTAACCAAAAAGCTAGCAGTTATCATACGTACACGATTGTGCATATGACCAGTTTGCCAAAGTTGACGTATACCCGCATCTACTATAGGTATGCCTGTTTGTCCCTGTTGCCATTTTTTTAGTAGGTTTTGGTCACTTTGCCATTCAAATTTATCAAATTTTGGATTGATATTTTTATGATCTAAATCAGGGTAGTAATAAGCTTGGTAATAACAAAAATCACGCCAGACTAGTTCTTTTATAAAATGCTCTTCATTTTTGCCTATTAAATCTAAATTTTGTACAGCATTATAGATCTGATTTGGTGATATTTCACCAAAGTGTAGGTGTGGCGATAAGTTTGATGTTGCATCTAAACTCATATAATCACGCGCTACTTTATAGTCTTTAATTTTTTCATCTAAAAATCGCTCCAATATATTGACAGCTGCTTCTTCACCAACTTTCCACTGTTTGATAATTTCTTGCCATGAGTGTTTTGGTTTTAGTAGACCTAAAGAATCTAGACTAACTGCCTTAGCTAATTTTGTAAGCTTTTTAAATTTTGGTTTTCCAAGGTTTGGTCTATTTTCTCTAATTTTAATAAGTTCTTTATAAAATGGTGTATAAACTTTATAGTGTGTGCCATCAGCTTTTTTACATTGCCATGGTTCTATAAGTAAACTGCTATTGAAGCTTTTAACATTTATATTATGTTCTTGGAGAAGTTGTTTAATTTGAGTGTCTCTATCGACACTATATTTGTCATAGCATCTATTCCAATAGAAGTCAGTAATACTATTTTCTTTGACAAGTGTTTTCACAATTTCAAGAGGATTACCTATATAGGTATTAAGTTTGTTATTAAGAGACTCATTTAGCTTTGTTAATGAGTAGTGTAACCATAGTTTACTTGCTCCACCAATAAGACGCTTTTCATCAAAAATATATATAGCTATAGTTTCATCAGCTTGGCTTGCGTGACTAAGAGCTGGGTTATCAGCCAGGCGTAAATCTTGCCTAAACCAGTGGATAGCAATTTTTTTCATAGTTCTTGGATTAGTATTTTGTGTAACATTTCAACGTGAGCTTGAGAATCGTTTAAGCATGGGATTAGACTAAATTTTTCGCCACCATTTTTTATAAAATTTTGCTTTTCTGTAATAGCAAGTTCTTCTAGAGTTTCTAAGCAATCAACACTAAATCCAGGCGCTATTAAAACAACCTTTTTATTTTGGTTAGCAAAACCTTCTAACTTTGCTGTAGTGTATGGTTCTAACCATTTTTTAGGCCCAAATCGTGATTGAAAAGATAGCTCAAAATCCATATTTGGATATTCAGTTTCTAAAGATTCTTTAACTAAACGATAAGTTTTATGACAATGACAATAGTAAGGGTCGCCAGCATCAAAATACTCTTTTGGCAAACCATGAAATGAGAATAAAACTGTATCTGGGATATAGCTTAATTTTTGCAAGTGTTGACTAACCTGTTGACTAATAGCTTCAATATAATGTTTATTATCATAATAAGGGTTTATACCTTTTATAGTTGGTTGCCATCGAAGTTTGGTTAAAACTTTATATACTTCGTCATAAACTGTAGCCGTAGTAGTAGCAGAGTATTGTGGATATAGTGGGAATATTGCTATTTCAGTAGCACCTTGCTCATGTAGAGCTTTAATTTTAGCCTCAATACTAGGATTACCGTATCTCATGGCGTAGTCGACAATGTGGTTTTCAAGCCTTTGATTTAATTTTTTAGCTAGCTTTTCTGTATATAGTAGTAAAGGTGATTTGTTATGTTCCTTGTTCCAAACTTTGTTATAGTTATGAACATTCTTTTTGGAGCGAATAGGTAGGACTATAAGGTTTAAAATTAGCTTCCATAAAATAGGATTAGCTTCTATAACTCGTTTATCTGATAAAAATTCTTTAAGATATTTTTTTATGGATTTTATATCATAATTATCAGGTGTCCCTAGGTTAACTAAAAGAATAGCTTTTTTATTATATTTCCCATTATATTCTTGCATTTGTTTGATTAGGTATGAGTTTGCCTAGAAATTATTTTAACAAAAAATATTTCTCTAAGAGTTAAATTTTTTTCATATAAGTAGCAAACAGGTTATAATGGAAAGTAGGCTAATAAGTCTTTGTAAGGAGATATATTATGAAAAAATTAACTTTAATAACAATAGGAATCCTAAGCTTGGGTATGAGTTATGCCTACATGCGCCCAGCTGATCCATACAATATGTATGATGGTCCAGAGGTTAAAGAAGAGCGTGCTGAAGGTGCTGCATATGTGCCGCCAGATAGAGAGTTTATAAACTCTAGATATGGCGAATATATAGATAACAGAGAGACTGAATTTAGTCCATCAGATGATGCAAACAGACTTTTTTGGTCTTATAGTCAGCCATAATATATTGTATAATAACTTTCAATTTAATTAATTTCTAGAATATAGCTTTAAATGCAACAGTGGCACCAATTACAATTTGAGATAAAATCTAATTTTTTTGATCTTGTTGAAGATTATCTTTTTAATAATGGGGTTGGATCTATAACTAAGATTGATAAGCCAAATGATATTGTTAACGTTATAGTGTTATATGAAAATCATCATAATATAGCTATGATAATAGCTACTCTTGAAAAAGAGTTTGAGAATATCTTAGAAAGTCAGATTGATTATGAGGTTATCAAAGGCCAGCAGTGGGAAGCTGCTTGGTTATATGATTATGAACCAATAAAAATTGGTGAAAATATTATAGTGTATCCAAACTGGCGTGAATTGCCTAAAGATAATAAAGCTACGTATATAATAGTTGATCCAAGTATTGCTTTTGGCTGTGGTAATCATGAAACCACTAAAATGTGTCTTGAGTGGTTAGAAAAGCATGTAACTAAAGATTCCCTTGTTTTAGATTATGGCTGTGGTACAGGTATACTTACTATTGGAGCAATCAAATTAGGTGCTAGTTATGCTCAAGGTATAGATATAGATCCTAATTCTCTTGAATCTTCACAGAAAAATGCTAAAGAAAATGGTATTGTTGATAAGATACATTTTAGTGATAAGCCACCAACACAAGAATTTGATCTGATTGTAGCAAATATTTTTTCAAATGTATTAATAAGCTTAGTTGAAAATATAGCTGGTAGTCTAAAGCAATGTGGAAGACTTGCTCTATCTGGAATCATAGAAAATCAAGTTGAAGAAGTCCAGGAAGTATTTGTTAAGCATGGTATAATTTTTAACTCACCTAAGCAGATGGGACAGTGGTTTTTATTAGATGGTATAAAAAAAGAGCTTTAAAATGCTAATATCGAAATAGAAAATAATGTTGTACTTGCTTCAATGACTGGGTTTTGTGATAGTGTTTTTGTCAATTTGTAAAACATTGACATCAACAAAAAAAAGACCTATAATTATGCTCGATTTACTCGCATAGCTCAGTTGGTTAGAGTACTACCTTGACATGGTAGGGGTCACTGGTTCGAATCCAGTTGCGAGTACCACAGACAGTGGTTTTTTTTCATAAATTGCCTACAGTGAATTTTCTTTTATTTCTAGTTTATTTTCTGAGCAATTGTTTTGTCCTTACACTTATTACGCCGCAAAGCATTGCATAAAAGGCATTAATTAATACTGGTACTATATAACCAAATATTATAAAAAATATAGCATCAATATGAAGAACCACTTCCGATGAAGAGACTTGTAGATATGATTGAGCCCAAGCTATAAATTCTTCACTAAAAAATAAAGTAGGAGCTACTTGGATTTTAGTTGTAAAAACTATGTTGCATAAAGCTCCTACAAAGATTCCTGGATCAGTTATCAGATTAGTATAATCAAGGTTGCTTATTTTAAATAACTTATAGTATACAATTTGTAAATGGTTGTATTCGCATAATATGAATACTGCAAAAAAAACTACTATATAAATCCTGAAATTTACAGGTGGTAGTTTATTTATTAGATAAAGTTTGATAGCTAGTAAAACCATGATTGTAGCTATGAAAGCACTAGTAAAGAATATTGCATTTATGTAAGAGCATAACACTAGCATAAATGAACAAAAAATCATCCAATTGAAAAGTTTCCATATCTTAGGTTTTAGATAATTTTCAGTATTAATATCTAATAAATCTCTATCTTTAGTCATTGTAATTAAATGTTTTATTAACAAATTAGCAATTATGGGCTTTTAAAAATCCTTTTAAAAGATTATAGTATACAAAATATCAAAAATAATTAAAACTATGAAAAAAACTATAACTATACTAATAGTAGGGATAATTTGTTGGGGCAGTGTATCTGCTATGGGAAAGCATAACACACCTTCGTTAGATCAATATAGAACAAAGATTACCAATATTGATCAAGAAATTATTAGGCTAATAGCCCAAAGAGAACAAATAGTAAAACAAGTAGGTAAATATAAGAAAAAACATAACTTAGCTGTATATGACCCAGACAGAGAAGCAAAGCTTAAAAAAACTCATGAAGCTATAGCTATGCAGTATGATGTTTCGCCTGAGCTTGTAAATAATGTCTTTGATGTGATAATCTCAAACTCCAGAGATTTAGAGAAAAAAGTTTAAAAGTATATAATAAAAAAAAGGAAAATATAATGAACAGCATTTATGATTTTAAATTAACAGCAAACGACGGTTCAGACTTTTACCTACCTAAGGATAAAGTTTTATTGGTGGTGAATGTAGCTAGTAAATGTGGCTTTACGAAGCAATATAAAGGTTTACAGTATTTGTATGAAAAATACCCTGATTTAGAGGTTATAGCCTTTCCTTGTAATTCATTCGGTGGTCAAGAACCAGGAACTGATGTTGAGATTAAAGATTTTTGTGAGACTAACTATAATGTAACGTTTCCAATTATGAAAAAAACAAACGTTAATGGTAAAGACGCAGAACCATTGTTTGTGTATTTAAAAGAACATGCTAAAGGTGTGCTTGGTACAGAAAGAATAAAATGGAACTTTACAAAATTTCTTATAAGTAAAGATGGTGAAACTATAGAGAGATTTGCACCTAAGGATATGCCGGAAGATCTTATCCCAGATATCGAAAATTTTATAAAAGACTGATTTTTTATTCATCACTAAATTCCTTTAGAAATTATATAAATAGTAATTTATTGCAATCTTGATCATATTGCTCATAGGTATATACCAATTTATTCCTACAAATACACCATTATTTACTCTATTATATTCAATAAAGCTCTAAATTAAACTCGCCAAAGCTATGTGTTTTCTTACTCAAAAGCAAAATCGTAATATAGAAGAATATGCTATTGCTAAGGGTATAAACCTTATAGAATACGCTTCTGATGAAATAGTCAAGCATATAATGGCAAAATTCTCACAAGATACAAAAATACTTTTTATAGTCGGCGCTGGTAACAATGGTAGTGATGCTATCGCTGCAGCTATCAAACTTTATAACAAAAATTATAATGTTAATGTCTATAGAGTCTTCCAAAAAGCCCACCCAGAAAATCAAAACTATTACCTTGAATTTTTTAAACTTAAATCTCCATTGGTAAACATGCCTAATATTAGTAATTATGATGTAGTTGTAGATGGTATATTTGGTATAGGGCTTGATAGGGATTTACAAAGTGATATTTCAGAAATCGTTAAAGCTATAAATAGCAAATCTAAATATACATTAGCTATAGATGTTCCTAGTGGATTAGGTGCTTTTAATGCTAAAGTATATAAAGAGGCAATTTTAGCAGATGAAACTATTACGTTTTTAGCAGATAAACAAGGCTTGCATACTGCAGAGGGTTTAGATTATGCAGGTAAGGTCACAGTTGCAAAGCTAATAGATAGTTCGTTTATAAAGTTAATACCAACACCTTACCAAGTTTATAAAAATAAAATTCAAGATATAAATCTAGATATTATCTTAAGAAAGAAGAAAAACACTAATAAAGGTAGCTATGGTAGCCTAGCAATAGTTGGTGGTAATATAGGCATGAATGGAGCATTACAGCTAGCTGGAATTAGTGCTTTATATAGTGGTTGTGGTAAAGTCACATTAACACCATTAGATATTGACTTTAGCCCTGATATTACTACACCTGAGCTTATGACCAAAGATTTAGAAAGTACTATTAAAAAAATAGTAACTTATACTAGTTTAGCTTTGGGTATAGGGTTTGACACAACTAAATATTCTCAAGAAATTCTAGAGAAAATCATAGATAACCTAATCCAACCAGCTATATTTGATGCTGATGCATTAAATATAATTGCTAAAAATCCACAAATTAGAGAAAAATTTATAAAACTAAAAAATAAGATAATAACACCACACCCAGCAGAGGCAGCTAGATTACTGGATTGTAGTACCCAGAATATTCAAGATGACAGATTTGAAGCAGTTAGAAAGCTAGCACAAAAGTATAATTCAACTGTAGTACTAAAAGGAGCTGGTAGTTTAATCTGCCAGGAAAATATTATTTATATAAATTCCACTGGTAATCAAGGAATGGCAGTAGCAGGGCAAGGCGACGTTTTATCTGGGATTATAGGGGCATTTTTAGCTCAAGGTTTAGACACTTTATCAGCAAGTAGGTTGGCTGTATATGTCCATGGCTTAGCAGGTGATAACTTGGCTAAAAAATTTGGTGGTTATATAGGCGTCTTGCCTAGTAGGGTAGCTAGGGAAGTTTGTAAGGTTTTGAATAAGCAGATAGAGAGGCCTTAAAAAAATGTAAAAATTAAAGACTTTATAACCCATTCTATGTAAAATAAATTTACTGTCAATTTTTTCAATACGGTCAAAATATCTTTTATGTTTAAAAATAAACCAAATGAATTAGATGAACTAAATGGAATTATTAAAGAATTTATTACATATATTTATAAATTTCCAAATGATTTTTCCAAGATCTTGATTAGAACTGCAGAAAATGCAATTAGAGAGCATGAAGGTTATGGTGTGTATAAGACATTTTTCAATACCATAGGAGATAATAACAGTAAAATTAGACAAGCATTATTAGATCATAATAAAAAAATGAATACATTCCCTCCATTAAAGCCTTTAGCTAATCCAAATAATATAAATATTGATAACCTGCCAAATGAGGCACCACGAAAAGATTTATTTAACGAGTGTATCTCCACAACTGTATTTATTGGTTCTATAGGGAATTTTAACGTTGGAGGTATGCTTTACGATACATCGTCGTTTAATACTAAGTTTTATGCTGAATTACTGACAAATACTATTATTCCTAATATTTATAAGTCAGTAATCTCTCAAAAGGCAAGCAAAATTCATAATATTCTTTTAAACTACCTTCCTAGTGATGGGATTATTGAAATAGATGAAGAAATTTCTCCTAGCAATAAAAAACCTAGTGTCTCCCTAAGTGGTATGGACGAACATAAAGCCCGTATGGAAAAAATTTTAAAGGGGCTTATAACTAAGCTTGATAACCAGATTCAAAACAATCCTCCTCCAAAAGGTAAAAGCGCTGCTGATGAGCTTGCTGAACTTGAAAAATTTTATAAAAATAATATATTAAAAGATCTCTGATTAACTTTATGAAATTACTAATAATGGATTGCTATAATAGTTGTTAAACGGAAATAGCAGAAAGGTCTAGCAGTATCCTAACTCTAGCCTTGCTCTTCTATTGAACTAGTACTTTCATTTTTTAAAGGTTTCTTACTCTTTTTAACTTTAGTAAAAGGCTTTTCAGAAAACTTCATAGCTGGTTTAGTTATAAGTTGACCATTTTGATTTTCACCATACCATTTTTTATCTTCTTTGATATCAGTTTTAAATTCTTTTAAAAGCAGTAAGTATTTTTTCCAGCATTCTGCTTTTTCAGAAGGAGTCCTGCCATCATCTACAGTGATTTTTTGCCATGTTTTTGCATTATCTTTAGAAACTTGGTAAGTGATCAAACAGTAGTTACTAGGTTGAGTTATTGCAACTTCTTGTTTGGAAGATTCTTCTACTTTAACTGCCTTTATAAAATGGTATATAAGGAAGGATGTAATTATTATGATAGTTAAAACTATAGTTATGACTAATTTTTTTTTCATTTTCCGCTCTATAATAATTATATTTGTTAGCAATTATATACTAATTAAGTATAAATACGATTAGTAGAGTTTATTTTAGTAGATAAAATAGTTTATAATGTTAAGTATTTTGAATAAAGAAGCGATAGCTATTTTATTGTTTATTAAAGGTAAGTATTTGTATGATTACAACAAAAGCATTACGTGATAAATTTATAGATTACTTTAAATCTAAAAATCATAGCCACCAGTCAAGTTCTTCTTTAATACCCTTTGGTGATGAAACTTTACTTTTTACTAATGCTGGGATGGTACAGTTTAAAGATGCGTTTTTAGGTATTGAAAAAAGAGATTTTTCAAGAGCTGTTACTGTACAAAAATGTCTGAGAGCTGGTGGTAAACATAATGATCTTGATAATGTTGGTTATACTGCTAGGCACCATACATTTTTTGAAATGTTAGGAAATTTCAGCTTTGGTGATTACTTTAAAAAAGAAGCTATTAGCTTTGCTTGGGAATTTTTGACTAAAGAGATTAACCTACCTATAGAAAAGCTTTGGGTAACTATTTATGCTAGTGATGATGAAGCTTTTGATATTTGGCATAAGCATATTGGTTTAGCAAAAGAAAGAATCATTAGGATAAACTCATCTGATAATTTTTGGTCAATGGGTGACACTGGACCGTGTGGTCCATGCACAGAAATTTTTTACGATCATGGAGAACATATTGCTGGTGGTTTACCTGGAACTCCTGAAGAGGATGGTGATAGATATATAGAAATATGGAATATTGTATTTATGCAATATAACCGGCATGCTGACGGTAGCATGACAGAACTACCAAAGCCGTCTGTAGATACAGGTATGGGACTTGAGCGTATAGCTGCGGTACTTCAACATGTAAATAGTAATTATGAAATTGACTTATTCCAAGCATTAATTAAGAAAGCTCAACAAGTAACTAACGCTTTAGATATAAATTCACCATCTCTAAAAGTGGTTGTAGATCATATTAGGTCATGTGCTTTTTTAATAGCTGATGGAGTATTGCCATCTAATGAAGGTAGAGGGTATGTACTTAGAAGAATCATCCGTAGAGCTATACGCCATGGTAATAAACTAGGTGCTAAAGAAGTCTTTTTCTATAAACTTGTTAACGAGCTAATAAATCAAATGGGACAAGCTTACCCAGAGCTTATTAACAAGAAAGATTTAATAGAAAAAACTTTAATTAAAGAGGAAGAATTGTTTTTAAAAACTGTTGAGAATGGTATAAAAATCTTTGAAAATGAAATACAAAATATAACAGGGGATACTATTTCTGGGGAGATAGCTTTTAAGCTATATGATACTTATGGCTTTCCTTTGGATCTAACAGCTGATATGGCAAGAGAAAAAGGTCTTAAGATCGATGAAGAAGCCTTTCAGCAGCATATGCAGCTCCAAAAACAGCGCTCTAAAGAAGCTGGAAAATTTAGTGTGGATTATAATGATGTTATTAGCTCACAGACAAAAACAGAGTTTAGAGGTTACTCAACTTTAATTGAAGATGCTAAAGTTATAGAAATATATACAGACGGTAAACTTGTTCAAAGTCTAGATAGTAGTGATAACACAGTGGTAGTTGTACTCAATAAAACACCTTTTTATGCTGAATCTGGTGGGCAAGTTAGTGATAAAGGTATATTAGAAGGAGTAGGTTTAGAATTTATTGTTGAGGATGTACAAAAATCAGGTCCAGCAATTTTGCATATAGGTAAACTAGTAAAAGGTTCTCTAAATATCAATGATGAAGTCACTGCAAGGGTGAATGATAAAATAAGAATAGCTACAGCAGCTAATCATAGTGCTACTCATTTACTACATAAAACACTAAAAATTATATTAGGTAACCATGTAGAACAAAAAGGCTCATTGGTTGACGCTAAAAGATTAAGATTTGACTTTGTTCATGATCAAGCTATATCACGTCAGCAAATTCAAGAAATTGAAATTTTAGTAAATGCTCAAATCAGAGCTAACTTTTTGGTTTCTGTTATTGAAACTACTCAAGAAAAAGCAAAAGCAATGGGTGCAGAAGCACTATTTGGAGAAAAATATGGTGATATAGTACGTGTGATATCTATAGGAGATTTTTCTACAGAATTATGTGGAGGCACTCATGTTAATCGTACAGGAGAGATTGGATTATTCAAAATAGTATCAGAAAGCGGCATAGCCGCAGGTGTCCGCAGAATAGAAGCAGTAACAGCCGATCAAGCTATTAAAAATACTCTAGAGGCAGAAAATTTGCTTTTTAACATTAAAAATACTCTAAAATGTAATGATATTAATATCCTTAGCAAACTATATTCTTTACAAGAACAACTAAAAACTCAAGAGAAGCTAATTTCCAAGTTAAAGAAAGATCTTTTATCAGGTTCAAATAGTTCTATAAAAGAAACCAAATATGATGATATAACTTTAATTATAGCAAATATTAATGACGTTGATATAAAAACACTGCGTGAAAAAGTAGATGACTATAAAGCAAAAAATGATAAAGTCGTAGTGGTACTTAGCACTATAATTGCTGGTAAGGTTCAGTTTGTAGTAGGCGTAAGCAAATCTATTACCTCTTTAATAAAAGCTGGAGACATTGCCAAATATCTAAGTGAATACATAGATGGTAAAGGTGGTGGTAGACCAGATATGGCTCAAGGCGGTGGTAATAATTCTCAAAATATACAAATAGCTCTAGAGCTAACACAAAAATTTATTTTATCCAACTTAAACTAAGAGCAGGAAATTTTGAAATTAGTACGAAAGTATTTTTTAATAATACTACTAAATGTATTTATTCTATATACTAGCTATGCTGCAGATACTATTGCTGACTATAATCGTACGATACAACAGTCTATAAATAATTCGCCTCAATATAAGTATATAGGATATCAGCTTGATTCTCGTCAAATGAATCCAGCTATCCAGCTGGGCAGATTATTGCCAAGAATAGATATTTCTGGAACTATAAGCCAAAACAATATACTACAAGGCAGAAATAGCCAATCATACATTCAAACAGGGCCTTACAACTCAATAAAAGGTTTAGTCAGTTTAACCCAACCTTTATATGATTATGGTGCCTATAAAGATTTACAATCTGCCCAAGAAACAGCACAATTTGCTCAGCAAGACTACAGAACAAATTATCAACAATTTTTGTATGATGTTAGTTATGCTTATTTTAATTTAGCTAAAGCTATAAAGAATGTTGAGTACACAGCATATAATCGTAAAGCTGCTAAAACAAATCTAACTGAATTAGAGAATAAGTATAATGCTGGAGCAACAGATGTAGCTGATTATGAGACATCTAAAGCAAACTATTATATAGCTGATGCTGATTACGCTTCTGCAAAACGAGAAGAAAAAGTTGCTCGTGCTGAATTACGCAAATTTACTAACAATGATGATGTTGTTGTAATATACGGTAATGAATTTGAACTTAAAAACCCTTCTCCATCTTCAGAAGAAGAATGGGAAGAGCTAACTATGAGAAGTAACCCAGCATATTTAAGTTCTATACACACTAAAGAAAGTAAATTCTATAACTATCAGTCAGCAACTAGCCCATTTATGCCAAAGGTTAACTTTGAGATAAAGTATTCACCAGGTTATAATTCTATTACATCCCTAGGTAACCCAATTTTTGATAATTTTTTACCGGCAAGAGGCGCTGTTGACGCTTTTTACTTTGGAATAAATTTAGAATGGAACATTTTATCAGGTGGTACTAACTTTGCTGAGCTTAAAGAAGCAGCTTACAATTATCAGTCATCAGAATTTGATATGATACAAACAGGAAGGGTTGCTCAAAATGACGCTATGTATGCTTATAGATTTGTAGAGTTAAGAAAAAATAAAGTTTTTTCATTAAGAGAATCTGCTGCTAGTGCTAAGATCGCTTATGAAAAATATAAAGAAAGATATGATCAGGGTACAACTACCATTACTCAATATTTCATATTATTAAACCAATATTACCAACGCCTTATAGAGCTAAACAATGCTGAATTTGATTACATTTTAGGATTTTTAAGCTTATATAAAACTGCTGGTATATTAACTACAAAAACGGTAGAAGATTTTAATGAATGGTTGTTGTTTAATCAAAAGGTGGAGTTATAAATATGTACATATCAACCCAACTAAACTGCTTTATTACAGAAAAAGATACAAATTTGTATCCTATTTACTTGGTTAAAAAAAATAATCTTGAGAATTGGGTTACTAATCAAAACCAATTTACGCAAAAATTTATCCAAAACTCTCATTTAGGAGAAAAGCAATCGACTTTAATTATTCCTAATTCGGCTGGCGATATAGATAGAATTATATGCATAGTAACCGATGATATGTTTTCTATAGCAAACCTACCCAACCAGTTAGTTAAAGGAAATTACTATATAGAGTATTCTGAAATAAGTGATTTAGCTCTTTATTATATAGGCTTTGCATTAGGAGCTTATAGATTTGGGAAATACCTTTCTTCAAACAAAAATGTTAATGAAGTCAAAATATTATTGCCTAATGAATACAGTTATATCTTACCGGAAATAGAAGCATGTTATATCGTTAGAGATATGATTTCTACACCAGCTGAAGATATGGGTCCAGCTGAGATATCAGCAATTATAAAAAAAATAGCTAATAAATTTAATGCTAGTTTTGATGAAGTAGTAGGTCAAGAACTTGCTAATCAGGGTTATATGGGTATTTATAGTGTAGGAAAAGCAAGCCATAGAGAACCTCGTTTAATTAGGCTAAACTGGGGCAATAAAGAAAATCCTAGAATCTCTATAGTTGGTAAAGGTGTAGCTTTTGATACAGGTGGTTTAGATATAAAACCTGCTTCTGCTATGCAACTTATGCACAAAGATATGGGTGGAGCTGCTAATGCTATTGGTTTGGCTTATATAATTATGAAACATCAACTACCAGTACGCTTAAGTTTAAGTATACCAGCTGTAGAAAACTCTATAGATGCTAAATCCTTCCGTCCAAGTGATATCATAAAAATGAAAAATGGTACTACTGTTCAAGTTACGAACACTGATGCTGAAGGTAGGTTAATATTAGCAGAACCTCTCTACGAGGAATCACAAAAAAATTTGGATTTATTATTAGATTTTACGACCTTAACAGGAGCTGCTAGAGTTGCAGTAGGAACTGAAATCTCTGCATTCTTTAGTAACAATGATACCACCGCTAGCGAACTATACACCCATAGTCAAAGTACTCAAGATTCCATTTGGAGGCTTCCATTAGCTACTTGCTACAAAAAAAACCTAAAAAGTGACTTTGCAGACTTAGTACATGCCGATTTATCGCCATATGCAGGAGCTACTAAAGCAGCTTTATTTCTAGAGCATTTTTTAGGAGACAATCCACCAAACTGGATTCATTTTGATATAATGGCGTGGAATTTATCTTCTACAGCTGGTAAGCCAGTTGGTGGTGAAATGATGGCTGTTAGAGCAGTTTTTGCTATGTTAAAAACCAAATATTCAAAAAAATAAATTATTTTTCTAAAATTTTATGGAGGCATTTTAGTCATGACACAATCAATATTAGAGCAGTTAAAAAAAGTATCTAGAGTAGTTGCAGATACTGGAGATTTTGAACTAATCAAAAAATATAAACCAGTTGATGCAACCACAAACCCAAGCTTAATTTTAAAAGCTGTAAAAGACAAAAAATATGAGTATCTATTGGAAAAATCTATTTCTCAAGTTAAACAGAACTTTCCTACTCTTGGTCAAGAAACGTTAATACAAGAAGCATTAATAGAAATACTAGTGGTTTTTGGATCTAAGATATTAGAAGTTATCGAAGGAAAAGTATCTAGTGAGGTTGACGCAAGAGTTTCTTTTAGCACTGCAAAAACTATTGATTATGCAAAAAAAATAATATCTAGGTATGAGCAAAATAATATTTCTAAAGATAGAGTCTTAATCAAGATAGCAGCAACTTGGGAAGGTATCAAAGCTGCTAAGATTCTAGAAAAAGAGGGTATCAACTGTAACTTGACTCTTATATTTGACAAAGCTCAAGCTCAAGCATGCGCTGAAGCTGGTGTATATCTAATTTCACCTTTTGTCGGTAGAATTACAGACTGGCAAGTTAAAGAGAATAATTTAAGTGAGTTTCCAGCTGTTGAAGGAGATCTTGGTATTAATTCTGTTAAAAGTATTTATCAACTATATAAAACTCATGGTTTTAAAACTATAGTCATGGGTGCTAGTTTTAGAAATACTAATCAAGTCATGGCTTTATCTGGATGTGATGCTTTAACGATTTCACCAGCGCTACTAGAAGAATTAGCAAACAAATATGAAAAATTGGATACTAGTTTGTCTAACAGTATCGAAGTTATAAAACAAACTCCAACTCTTACAGAAGCTGAGTTTCGCTGGCAATTAAATCAAAATTCAATGGCTACAAACAAATTAGCTGAAGGGATCCGTTTATTTGCAAAGGACACTATAGAACTAGAAGATATTATTAAAAAGAGTTTTTAACCAAACTTGTGGAGATAAGTGATGAAAAAAAAACTTTTAGTATCAATGTTATTTTGTAGCTTAGCATCGCTTGGGTTTAGCGATTTGTCTAATAGTGTAGACGTTAATAGTTATATCAATGAAATGCCACCTAAAAAAGTACAGTCTCCTAAGCAACTAAACAATAATATGAAAGATATAGAATCTCAACGTAAGAAAATAAAAAAAATGAAACCAAAAATTAAAGAAAATAACATAGATGGGGGACAACAAGAAATTGATAATATGCCGCCTTCAATCAGACCAAAGGGGATGCCACCACATCGAAAAATCGATGATCAACAAAAGGGCGCAGATGATGAATATAGCAATTTAACTACAAATCTACAACCCCCAAAAAAACAAGTGTCTGAAAATATGCAACACAATTTGAATCTACTTTCTGATGAGGATAGAAAGCTAAACCGACAAATGATGTTCGATGGACCACAAGAAGGTTTCCAAAACAATAAACCCAGAGGTATTTAAATGTTGTAGTAATTGACAGCACTAATGTTAATCTATTTTACACTTATTAATTCCATTTTCTTTAAATAACGTTTTCTATACGCCATAAAAAATAATACTGGCAATAAAGCTATTATTAGAGAGATAGACAAAGAAATTATAAATTCTATCGGGTTATCATACATATTATCTGGTGGAACAAATCCAACCAATATACATATTGTAGTACCCATAATTCCAGCTGCACAAACAACCAGCATTCCAAACTTACCAAATGGAATACGAAAGTCTTCTTCATTTTTTAGAGGCGTTTTATTTTGTAGCTTTAATTTGATAGCTGCTAAAAACATTACTAAATACATTAAAGAATATATCTGTGTACTAAGAGCTGTTAATAACCAATAATAAGCTTGAACAGAAGGAACTAATTCAAGTAGAAAACATATTATAGTCATAATAATTGCTTGTAAAATTAAGATGCCATTAGGTACATCATGTTTATTGGTTTTATCTAAAATTTTCGGTAAAAAATGGCTATCTGCAGCTTGTAGCAAACCTCTTGCTGGGGATATCATCCAATTAATCATAGAACCAACTGATCCTACAATTATCATTATACCCAACAGATAGTAAAAAAATATCGGAATACTAAAGCTATCTAAGTACACTTTAAAAGCTTTAATAGTACCATGAACAACATCTATATCTGACTGAGGAAAAATAATACTAACTGCTAACGCGCCTAATATCATAGTAAAAATTATAAACACTGTAGATATTAACAAAGCTAATGGAAAATTTTTTTTAGGGTTGGCAACTTTTGTAATGTGAACCGTTGCTAACTCTAGTCCTAAAAATGAAGCTATGATGGCTGTTAAACCCATCCATGAATCAGTAGAGTTTAAGCTAGGAGTCAAATTATCTAAACTAAAGTGTAACTGAGTAGGGTAGTTAGAAGTTAACCATATCAAAGCGAATATTACCATAAGCATCATTGGAATAACCATACCAAAAAACGTACAAATACTAGCAAAGATAGCAGATATCTTTAAGCCATTTAAATTAATTATAGTTAAAGACCAAAACACTATCGTTATAAATATGACCGTAAATTTTATATTTTGAGCAAAGTCAGGATTAAATAGATATGCAACAGTTCCAGCTAGAAACGTCAAAATGCTTGGAAACCAAATAAGTGTATTAATCCACTGAAACCAAATAGCTAACATTGCCATATTTGGTCCGAAAGCTTTCTTAACCCAGCCATATACCCCTTCTTCACCTTTATTTGTGTATGTAGAAGTCATTTCAGCAGATACTAAACCCACAGGAGCTAAAAATAAAATTACAGCTAAAAGAAAAAAGAAAAAGATGTAGGTACCAGAAGTTGCTGTTGATGGTAAGTTTCTAATATTATCAATTGCACCTGTCATTAATAATATTAATAATAAGATACCAATCTTTTCTTTACCAAATACTTTATTTGCCATAAAAATAAAAAACTAAAAAATTAAACATAAAAGTTATAGTACATTAAAATAACATAAATTAGTAACCTTTTAAGCAATGTATAATGGCATTACTTGGAAAAGTTTCTCTAGGATATTTAGGGCATCTTTATTACTTACTTTAATGATAAGACGATCTTCATTCTCTACAATTATATTATCAATATAAAATATAGGTGTATTATTTCTCATAACAGCTAGAATTTTTAATCCATTTGGTAATTTAACCTCAGAAATATTTTTACCTATAATAGTCGACATATTTTCTTCACCATGAACTTTTATTTCAACTAACAACTCTTCTGTACCTTCAACCTCATACATCTTAAGTATATCAACCTGAGTAAGAAAGGCCTTAATAGTTGTATATGAAAAACTATGTGGTGAAATAGATAAATCTATTAATTTTAAATCTCTAGTAATAGAGTAATATTCAGCACTATTAACAGTAGCAACTGTCTTTTTAGCACCTAGCTTCTTTGCAAGTATTGATGACATAATATTAACTTCATCGGAATTAGTAAGAGCAAAAAACATATCAGCTTCATCTATTCCTTCATTTACTAAAAGATTATTATTAATAGGATTATATTGTAGTACTGTTGATTTAGATAATTGATTTATTGCTACTTCACATTTTTTTGCACTTGGATCTATTATTTTTATTATATATCCTTTATTTTCGAGAGATTTAGCTAAAGTTATACTTGCGTGATTAATCCCGGCTATAAATATTTTTTTGATGTTCGCCTTTTTAGTTTGGAATATAGATAATATTTGAGGAGAATATGCTTTATCAGATAAGTACATTACTCTGTCTCCAGCTTTAATCAAAATATTAGGATCGTTTATGTCAAGCTTATCATCGCCTCTATATACAGATACTATATCAACCTTTACATCACCTAAACCTAAATATATATCTTTTACTGAAAAACTTATTAAAGGGGAGTTCTCTGCAACTTCAACACCAACTATTTGTACTTTTTTGTCAAAAAAATTGGATATAAAATAAGCACCTGGTAGAAAGATTAACTGTTCTAATTGTTTTGTAGTTTCAAAAAAAGATTTAATCACTAAATCAATATTGTTTAATAACTTTGGAAACCTACTATATTCGGAATCCCTGATTCTAGCTATTTTATAAGGTATTTTATATAGTTTATAAGCCATATCACATACAGCTATATTTGTAGTATCATCAGAAGTTACAGCTATTAACATGTCAGTGTCTTTAAAGTTAGCTTCCACCATTATATTAGGTTTAGTGACATCACCAATTATGGTTTGCACGTCAAAAGCAGAAGATATAAACCCTAATTTTTCCTCGTCTAAATCAATAACTGATACTTGGTGGTCTAAACTGAGTCTTTGTGTTAAATAAACACCTAGTTGTCCTGCACCTAAAATAGCAATTCTCATATATTATTGATACAATGTTTAAAAAATAATAGATTGCAAACATACTAATCTAAGGTATTAAAATAATCAAATTTTAATTTACTTTGCTAGCGTTTATTATTATCATATCAGCAAAATGATACTAAAATGGTATAGTTTGAGCAAATGTTATGCTAAAGATAAGTAAATTATTAGATTATGGACTATTGATAGTAGTTACGATCGCTAAAAATGATTCTTCTTCATATAGTGCTGCAAAAATAGCAGAGGTAACTGGCTTAAACATACCTACTATAAGAAAGTTACTAAACCTTCTTTCCTTAGCGAGTATAGTATCTTCTAAACGTGGTGTTGAAGGTGGTTATACTTTAGTTAAAAATCCTAGAGAAATATCTGTGTTAGAGGTAGTTAAAGCTGTGGAAAGTGATGTCAATATTACTGAATGTTGCGATATGCAAAAAAGCTGTAGTGTTTTAAAAAGGTGTACTGTACATAATTATTGGAAAATTATGAATAATAGGGTGTTAAGTATGCTTTCTAATACTTCAATTTATGATATCGTTAATCATAAAGAATAACTAAGAGCTAAATAAAATGAGTGCAAATTTAGATAAATTCATTGAACAAGATTATGAACATGGTTTTGTTACAAATATAGAAACTGAAACTATAGCTGCTGGCCTAAATGAGGATGTTATCAGGCTAATTTCAACTAGAAAAAACGAACCTCAATTTATGCTAGATTGGCGTCTTAAAGGATATAAAAAATGGCTAGAAATGCAAGAACCTAGCTGGGCTGATCTTAATTATCCTAAAATAGATTACCAAGCTATTAGTTATTACTCTTCTCCTAAATCTATGAAAAACCATCCTAAAAGTTTAGATGAGGTAGATCCGGAGATTATTGAAACTTATAATAAACTAGGCATTCCTTTACATGAACAAGAAATGCTAGCAGGTGTTAAAAACATAGCTGTAGATGCGGTATTTGATTCTGTATCTGTAGTGACTACATTTAAAGATAAGCTTGCTGAAGCAGGAGTAATATTCTGTCCAATATCCGAAGCTGTACAAAAGTATCCCGATTTAATCCAAAAGTATTTAGGTTCTGTAGTCCCACAAGGTGATAATTTTTTTGCAGCATTAAACTCGGCTGTATTTAGTGATGGTTCTTTTGTATATATACCAAAAGGTGTCACTTGCCCAATGGAATTATCTACATATTTTAGAATAAATGCTATAAATACAGGACAATTTGAAAGAACACTTATTATAGCTGATGAGGGTAGTTATGTAAGTTATCTAGAAGGCTGTACTGCTCCAATGAGAGATGAAAACCAACTTCACGCTGCTGTAGTTGAGCTAGTTGCTTTAAAAGGTGCTGAAATTAAATACTCTACTGTACAAAATTGGTATCCAGGTGATAAAAATGGCAAAGGTGGCATATATAATTTTGTAACCAAGAGAGGTATGTGTAAAGGTGATAATTCTAAAATTTCTTGGACACAAGTAGAAACAGGTTCTGCTATTACTTGGAAGTATCCTTCCGTGGTTTTACGAGGAGATAATTCTGTAGGCGAATTTTATTCAGTTGCTTTAACACGCCATGCTCAAAAAGCAGATACTGGTACTAAAATGATCCATATTGGTAAAAACACTAAAAGTACAATCATTTCTAAAGGAATATCAGCAGGCAGAGCATCTCAAGCATATAGAGGATTAGTTAGAATATCTCCTAATGCAGATAATGCACGAAACTTTTCTCAATGTGATTCTTTACTTATAGGACATAATTGTGGTGCTCATACTTATCCATACATTGAAAATAAAAGTAATAGCTCACAAGTAGAACACGAAGCAACCACATCTAAAATATCTGAAGATCAACTTTTTTACTGTAAGCAAAGAGGAATCTCTGAAGAGGATGCTATCGCTATGATAGTAAATGGATTTTGTAAAGAAGTTTTCAAAAAACTTCCCCTAGAATTTGCCGTTGAAGCACAAAAACTTATGGAAGTAAGCTTAGAAGGTGCTGTTGGTTAAAAAATCCAAATTAACTTAATACAAATCAATAAATAAGGTTAATAAAATGTTGTTAGAAATAGAAAATCTACATGTAAATGTTGGTGATAAACAAATTTTAAAAGGTCTAAACCTAAAAGTTAACTATGGTGAAGTCCATGCTATAATGGGACCAAATGGAGCTGGTAAAAGCACTTTAAGTAATGTTTTAGCTGGAAAAAGTGGTTATGAAATAATTCAAGGTTCTATAAAGTTTGCTGAAAAAGATATAAAAGAACTAAGTATATCTGAAAGAGCGGCAGCTGGAATTTTCTTAAGTTTACAATACCCTATTGAAATCCCTGGAGTTAGTAATGTCCAGTTTTTAAAAACTGCTATAAATAGCATTCGAAAGCAAAAGGGTGAAAATGAAATGGATGCTATTTCTTTTATGAAAAAATTAAAAGAAAACATGCAAGTTCTCAAGATTGACCAAAAATATATGTCTCGTGGAGTAAACGAAGGTTTTTCTGGTGGCGAAAAAAAACGTAATGAAATGCTTCAGCTTATGATGCTTGAGCCAAAATTAGCTATTCTGGATGAAACTGATTCT
Source organism: Allofrancisella frigidaquae (assembly GCF_012222825.1). Classification (NCBI taxonomy): domain Bacteria; kingdom Pseudomonadati; phylum Pseudomonadota; class Gammaproteobacteria; order Thiotrichales; family Francisellaceae; genus Allofrancisella; species Allofrancisella frigidaquae. Next base: position 826,319 of record NZ_CP038017.1, read on the forward strand.
GGTTTAGATATCGATGCTTTACAAATAGTATCTCACGGTGCAAATTCTATGCGTAGTGATAATAGAAGCTTTTTAGTAATTACTCACTATCAGCGACTTTTAGATTACATACAGCCTGATTTTGTTCATGTTTTAGCGGATGGAAAAATAGTTAAAACTGGAAATAAAGACCTTGCTTTAGAATTAGAAGAGAAAGGTTATTCTTGGTTAAATAGTTAAAAAGGTTAAAAAAGATGTTAATAAACAAAAATTCTCTACCAACTATTAAACAAGAAAGCTGGAAATATACAAATCTAGCTGCTATTTACGATAAGAACAATATATCCGAAATACTTAAAGAATCTCCACAAGCTAAAGACTATCTTGAAGGTTTTAAGTTTGATACGCAAGAAAACGTTATAATCATAATTGACGGAGTTTTGGCAATTGATTATCACAATAAACTAGAGTCTATAAGTAGTTTAGAATTTAACAAAGACATAAGAGAAATGTCTAAATTAGCAATAGAAAATTCAAAACATTTTATAGTAGAAATAGCAAAAAATACTAAAGATTGTCTAAGCCTGATATTTATAAATACTGAAAATGCAAAAGGTAAGCTGACTAATATTGCTTTAAAACTGAAAATTGATATTTTCGCTAGTTTGAATTTGGATATTGATTTTGTGAATTTGACTTCAAATTCGGCTACCAATTTATTTTTAGACATAGAGTTAGCTGAGTCAGCAAGAGTTAATTTTACAAACAATGCTGATAACTCTAATAATATAGAGTTTTTAACTACAGCAAATTATTTAGTAAATTTAGCAAAAAACTCAGAATTTAATGCCTTTAATTTATTAAATAGAGATGCTTTACTTAGAAATGATTTTGTAGCTAACCTTAATCAAGAAGGTTCAAGGTTTGATATCAGAGGGCTTTATTTGCTCAACAACCAAGCTATTGCTAATACTACTTTTCTTGTTAATCATAATGCTTCTAATACTTACAGTAATGTAAACTTTCGTGGAGTAGTTAATGGAAATTCGAAAGCTTGGTTTAATGCTAAAGCAGTAGTTGCTAAAGACGTTAAACAAATTCAAGCTTTTCAAAATAATAAAAATATTCAATTAAGTAACAAGGCTGAAATAAATACTAAACCTGAGTTGGTAATTTATTCTGATGATGTTGTTTGTACTCATGGAGCAACAATAGGGGAGTTAGATAAAGAAGCTTTGTTCTATCTACAATCTAGAGGACTTCCTTTGCATGATGCACAACATTTATTGTTAGAAAGTTTCGTTAAATCCCAATTAACAGCCGATGATTTTCCTTTTGATAATGAAATAATAGAAGAGATTTTAGAGTCATTAGATAGTGTATTGGATTCAGTTATATAAAACTCGGCTATAATTCTATTTACTCTATTAATTAACTACGATTTATCTGCTAAACTTAGAATATAAGAAGACTATAGGGTAAAAAGGTTAAGTTAATGAAAAAAGTTATTTCTACGACTTTGATTAGTCTTGCTACAATGACATCGTTATATGCATGTGATAGCAAAGATCAGAGGAAATATAATACTATAAGTTATGCCACTCAAGCTGAAACTAGAGTTAAAAGTGATAGCATATTAGTCCAAGTCACAGCTTATGCTACAACAACTTTACAAGATATAAATAACGTTCAACATAAAATTACTGCTGATATTAAAAATATTATTGATACTGATTGGAAAGTTAAAAATATTCAACAAAGTACAAGTCAAAGTGGGGCTTTAAATATCACTTTAGAATTACAAGCTAGAATTACTCAAATTCAATTAAATAAACTACAAACTGCTTTAGATAATCAAAAAGTTAATGGACAAAAACTAGTTGTTGATATTTTAGATTATAATCCACCAACTCAAGATATCGAAAACGCAAAACAAGAGTTGATGATAAAAATATATAATGATGCAAAAAAATATCTAAGTAACTTTAATAAGCAGACTGATAGTAATTACATCATACATTCAATTAAGTATGGTCCCGATTATAATATATTACCTTCTAGTGGTAATTTGGTATTAATGAAAACAGTAGCAAATAACTATAATGATAATACTAATCAAGCTGCAGTTTCAAAAGATATAAATATAAAAGCAAATGTAACATTTATCGAGAGGTAATAAAAATGGCTATAAGTAACGTTATAAAAACAGATGAAGTGGGTTTCGATAAGATAATTAATAGCACCTCAAAACCAATACTTGTAGATTTTTACGCTGATTGGTGTGGTCCATGCAAAACTCTCGCACCAATACTTGACCAATTGTCTAAAGACTATAAAAATGCTTTGGTTGCGAAAGTGAATGTCGATGATAATCAAGATCTAGCTGCCAAATTTGGTATTAGAAGCATTCCCACATTAATCATATTTAAAAATGCCAAGCAAGTTGAAACTTTAAACGGTGTTTTTACAGCCTCTGAACTTCAAAAGAAACTAGAAGTATATGAGTAGAAATGCTACTGAAAATATGCCGGACTGGTATTTTAATACTAAATTTGAGCTACCTGTAGTACCTGAATATTATCCAACAAAATTTGCTATTATTACAGCTTTTAACCCAATGAATCAAGAACTTAGCCTTGAAAAAAACTTATTAAGAAATAAAGTTTTAGAAATTGAGCTTAGGCAAAGTTATGATTGGGTATACCAAATTAACGGGTTCGATGAAAAAACAGGGCATAAAGAAGATGGCTTTATGTTTGAAGTGATCTCTATAGATGACGCTTGTAACTTAGGTTTAAAACACTCCCAAGATGCTATCTACTATGTGAAAAATCTCGCTATATATGTAGCTAAATGTGCTATTGGTCAAAGAAAAGCTATAAGGGTAGGGAAGTTTCTATCTAGGATCGCTTGATATATTTAAAGCTATAAACGATAATAACTTAAAACTCTTAAAAATAAAATGTTATGTGATATAATGTGTAAGACTATTAAAGCAATAAAACATTTTTCTGGAGCTCTATTGTTTGTGGAATACATTAATAAAGCTAAAGTTGAATTTGAGTCATTAGAGTTATTTCTTAAGACAAGTAAAGTAACAAAAATCTTGAGGGCAAGTAGGTCAATAGAAATACTAAGAGCTAGCGTTTTTAAGATGTCTGAAATTATAAATAAAAATAGTAATACATTAACACCGTCAAACGATTTTATGAAAGAACTTATCTCATATAAGATGATGTACCTTTTAATTAAGCAAGACACGGCGTTAATGGACGAAATCACTAAATCTGTTCAACATCAAAGACTTTTGGAATATTTGAATGAAATATTTAAAATAAAATTTGAGGATATAAGAATTGAATTATTTAGAGGTATTGAAACTCGAGATGACAAAACAAAAAATATAAATGATAGAATGAAAAATATTGCTGTTTCTAAACTTCAAACCTATTGGAGACGTGAAAAGATGAAGGCATATGAGCCATTAATAATGGAGCGTTTGCCAAAAAAGTATACACATGAAATGTTTACAAAAAATTATAATTGCTACCCTATGGGAGAATATCTTCATACAGAAGAATATAAAGAATTATTACAAACTTTAGTAGAGATAGATAATAAAAAGCTACCTAAAGAATTATCACCTGATGAAACAAAATTATTACTTAATAAAGTAGCCTTCCGTAAGACACACTTTGCTGATGTAATGTGTAATGATACATACTCATCTTTATGTACCTTGAGTAAAGCTAGAATTGAAGCAATTAAAATAGAACTCCAAGAAGAACATGGGATGTCAAAAGTAGATATATTTAAAGGCTATCCGAATCTCAAAAAACTTTGTTTTGAAAGTGAATTTAATTTAAAACATTACACTGGTACAACAACAGATAAAATATGGAATGGTAATGATTTTATTTTAAAAACTTATGAATCCTTATACCCCAATAAAGATTGTGGAGGAAATAGTAATTCGAAATATGATGCTGTAGATTTAGGCAATTTGCGTTTTGTTTTTTGGCATCTACAACCAGCTAAATTTGATACCAGGATACTGAGCCATTTTGGTAGCAATGAATATGTTGCTCCAGCTAAAGAAGCAGGATTATTTTCATATGGTTTTATTTGTATGACAGAACAAAAAAATGTTGATGTATTACCTGAAATATCTGGGAATATGACAAAGCTTGATAAACTGCCATTTTGGCAAGATATGCTTAAATATGCACGAGAAATAGAAGGATACATAGATGAGGATGAGGTTATATACCTTAGGAAATTATTAGATAATCATGACATTTCTTTTAACTTTTATGATGGAGATCAAAGGAAGATTATTAATCGCAAACAGAATGCTTCTGGTGGTAGTTATGAATATCCAATTTCCTTAGATAAAACTAATCATATTGCGTCATTTGCAATGTTTTTTGGGCCTTATATAAGAGAAGGTCTTTATCTAAGCATTCTACTAGAATTAAGGCGTTTTGATATTGATGGAAAAATTCTTAAATGGACTGAGGAAAGGCTATCTGAAACTAATAAAGATATTGACGTAGAGTTTGGGCAATTACTAATGAAACTATTTAGAATTGAAGCCCGTACACCTGGTAATTTTAGTTTTAAAAAGATGCAGGCAGTAACTAAAGCGCGCGTTACAGAGGACTATGATGCTGCTAATGAAGAATATAAACAGAGATTAAATAAGATTGCAACTTATAGAAATGCTAAACCTGAAATGTATGGTTTTTTAGCAAAAAAATAAACTAAATACATAATCATATAAAAATTAATATACCGATATTCTAACATACTTTAGTCTACATGATTCTAGATTTCAACAGACTCTAATTCATTAACTCACCTTACGCAAAAAATTGCAAGTTTTAAAAAGATATTTAGAATACTGATCATAGAAAAAATTGTATTATAGTTAATCCGAAATATTTTCGCTAATATGTTATAATAAATCGAAAAAAGATGCCAGCTTATAGCCAAGATTTTAGAGATATAGTAATCAATAAATATAAAGAAGGATTCACATTAAAAGAGCTAAGAGATTTTTTTTGCATAGATATACGTACAGTTAGATGTTGGGTTGAAAGTTATAAAACTACAGGTAACTATAGCTCTAAGTTAGGATTTAATAATGGAAGGCAAGCAAGCTTTACTGATAAACAAGCAATAGAAGAATATTTACAAACTAATCCTGATGCTAATGCTCTGGAAATTAGAGAATATTTAGCTCCCGATCTTGCTAGAAGCACATTCTATGATTGCTTAAATAGATTGGGTTTTAGTTTTAAAAAAAGACGCCAAAATATAAACAAAGAAAAGAACAAGACAGACAAGGATATTTAAATATTCTTAAATCTATTGATCCAAAGCTACTTGTTTATCTTGATGAGATGGGTGTTGATAATAAGCTATCAGTATTAAGAGGCTGGTCACTTGTTGGTGAGCCTAGTTATGGAGAAGTTATAGCATATAAGACTCAAAGAAAGAGTATTATTGCTGGATATAACTATTTTGATAAGAATATTATAGCTCCACTGGTGTATAGTGGTTATACTGATACTCAAATATTTAATAGACCTCTTGCATAACTTGCTGAATTGGTTAAACTTTTTATTTTTATTGGAATGGTGTTGATGAAATTTGAGCAGATTAAAGATGAGTCGCCAGAAGGATTTCGTAGACTTACAGGTGTTAAACGCACTACTTTTACTGTCATGATAAAGATATTAAATGAAGCGCAATTCCAACTAAAAGCAAAAGGAGGCAAGCCGAATAAATTGTCTATAGAAGATAGGCTGCTTATGGCGCTGGAATATTTACGTGAATATAGAACATATTTTCATATTTCACGCAGCTATGGTCTAAGTGAAAGTACTTGTTATCGTAATATACGCTGGGTTGAAGATACTCTGATTAAAGATGGGCAATTCTCATTGCCTGGACGTAAGGCATTATTAAAAAGTGATGTTAACTATGAGGTTGTACTGATAGATGCGACAGAAACACCCATTGAACGACCTAAAAAAAACAAAAAACCTTTTATTCTGGCAAAAAGAAGCGACATACGTTAAAGACGCAAATTATCGTGGATAGGAAGAAAAAGGAAATTATTTGTACCAATTTTTGCAACGGCAAGAGGTCTAATGAATGGTTTGAAAGACATTTATGTACATCACTAAAACCCAAAACAACTGTAGTAATGGATAATGCTAGCTTTCATAAATCTCCTAAATTAGTGGGCATTGCTAAAAAATTTGATGTGCAAATCTTATACCTTCCTGCTTATTCTCCTGACTTGAACCCTATTGAAAAGGTATGGGCTAATTTTAAAAGAATGCTTAGGAAAATTAATAATAATTTTGAAAATTTAGCTGATGCTATTTCTTATGTATTTAACAAAATATTTTCGGATTAGCTATATCTAAGAGATGGACAAGGATTTACTAGACATATACACAGATTATCTTATAAGCCAAACTAAGTATGCTACGGCTACAAAATTATCAGATATATTAGATCAAGAAGTATCCCATGACAAAATAACAAGGTTTTTAAACAAGTCAGATTTAACAAGCTTAGAATTTTGGAAATATATAAAGCCTTTAGTTAGAAAACATAACAGCGAATACGATGTTCTTTGTTTGGATGATACAATTAGTGAAAAGCCAAGTACAGATGAGAATGATATAGTCTGTTGGCATCACTCTCATGCTAAAGGTGTTCATGTAAAGGGTATTAATATAGTCTCATGTATGCTTAGTACATCAAATTTATCTATTCCAATAGACTATGAAATAGTGAAAAAGGATGAGCGATATTATGATGAAAAAGATAAACGGTATAAAAGAAGATCTAAAATTACTAAAAACCAAATGTTTCAAAACATGATAAACCGAGCAGTTATTAATCATGTTAAGTTTAAATATATTTTGGCAGATAGCTGGTTTTGCTCTAAAGATAATATGAATTTCATACATCACACATTATCGAAGAAATTCATACTTGGTATGAAGTCAAATAGAGTTGTTGCCTTGAGTGATTATGCTAGAAAGAGTAAGGATTTTATTAAACTCTCTGAACTTGATATTGCTGATGGAGAATCTTTAAAGATATGGCTTAAAGATATGAATTTCCCTGTACTTTTAACAAAAAAGATTTTCATAAACGAGAACGGTACAAAAGGAATTTTATATCTTGTAACAAATGATTTAGAAATAGATTCTAATCAGTTATATCATGACTATCAAAAAAGATGGCAAATAGAGGTTTATCATAAATCAATTAAGCAAAATACTTCTTTATCAGCATCACCAACTAAAGTTGAGAAAACTCAAAGAAATCATATTTTTTGCTCATTAGTGGCTTTTTGTAAACTAGAAATGCTCAAGATAAAAACTTCACTAAACCACTTCGCTATGAAATATAAGCTCTTGGTTAGAGCTAATGCTATTGCTCTTAAGCAACTATATGAAATTAGAAATTCATAAGTAACATGCGTAAGGTGAGTCATTAAGTCTTATTATTTCTATTTGATTCGTGGTTAAATAAATTTCAAATAACTTTTACCATACTATTTTAACAAAATTTGGGCTTGTCAACGTTAAATTTCAACAAGTCCAAGAATGTTATATGCACTAGTTTTATAGGGAGTTATACCAATTCCAACATAAATTGGTGCATTTATAATAAAGGAGTTTATGACTAATTTAAGTTTTTGATGTGCAGGCAATAACAGTAGCTATTGGCAGATATGGTATTAGCTATATAAATATCTAAGCTGTCAAAATTCAACATAACCTATCAAGTTTACAGTATATGAAAAGAAATCTTCCAGTAGTATATTTAATTTATAAAAAAATAAATTAGATAAGGACAATTTGTATGGAATACATTAATAAAGCTAAAGTTGAATTTGAGTCATTAGAGTTGTTTGATAAGACAAAAATCTTGAGGGCAAGTAGGTCAATAGAAATACTAAGAGCTAGCGTTTTTAAGATGTCTGAAATTATAAATAAAAATAGTAATACATTAACACCGTCAAACGATTTTATGAAAGAACTTATCTCATATAAGATGATGTACCTTTTAATTAAGCAAGACACGGCGTTAATGGACGAAATCACTAAATCTATTCAATATCAAAGACTTTTGGAATATTTGAATGAAATATTTAAAATAAAATTTAAGGATATAAGAATTGAATTATTTAGAGGTATTGAAACTCCAGCTGATAGAGTGAAAAATGTAAATGATAGAATGAAAAATATTGCTGCTTCTAAACTTCAAACCTATTGGAGACGTAAAAAGATGAAGGCATATGAGCCATTAATAATGGAGCGTTTGCCAAAAAAGTATACAGATGAAAAGTTTACAAAAAGTGATAATTGCTACCCTATGGGAGAATATCTTCATACAGAAGGATATAAAGGATTATTACGAAGATTAGTAAAGATAGATAATAAAGAGCTATCTAAAGAATTATCACCTGATGAAGAAAAATTATTACAAATGTTATTAGAGATAGATAATAAAGAGCTATCTAAAGAATTATCACCTGATGAAAAAAAATTATTACAAACGTTATTAGAGATAGATGATAAAAAGCTACCTAAAGAATTATCACCTGCTGAAAAACAAAAATTACAAAAGTTAGTAGAGATAAATAAAAAAAGATTATTACTTAATAAAGAAGCCTTCCGTAAGACACACTTTGCTGATGTAATGTGTAATGATACATACTCATCTTTATGTACCTTGAGTAAAGCTAGAATTGAAGCAATTAAAATAGAACTCCAAGAAGAACATGGGATGTCAAAAGTAGATATATTTAAAGGCTATCCGAATCTCAAAAAACTTTGTTTTGAAAGTGAATTTAATTTAAAACATTACACTGGTACAACAACAGATAAAATATGGAATGGTAATGATTTTATTTTAAAAACTTATGAATCCTTATACCCCAATAAAGATTGTGGAGGAAATAGTAATTCGAAATATGATGCTGTAGATTTAGGCAATTTGCGTTTTGTTTTTTGGCATCTACAACCAGCTAAATTTGATACCAGGATACTGAGCCATTTTGGTAGCAATGAATATGTTGCTCCAGCTAAAGAAGCAGGATTATTTTCATATGGTTTTATTTGTATGACAGAACAAAAAAATGTTGATGTATTACCTGAAATATCTGGGAATATGACAAAGCTTGATAAACTGCCATTTTGGCAAGATATGCTTAAATATGCACGAGAAATAGAAGAATACATAGATGAGGATGAGGATGAGGATGAGGGTGAGGTTATATACCTTAGGAAATTATTAGATAATCATGACATTTCTTTTAACTTTTATGATGGAGATCAAAGGAAGATTATTAATCGCAAACAAAATGCTTCTGGTGGTAGTTATGAATATCCAATTTCCTTAGATAAAACTAATCATATTGCGTCATTTGCAATGTTTTTTGGGCCTTATATAAGAGAAGGTCTTTATCTAAGCATTCTACTAGAATTAAGGCGTTTTGATATTGATGGAAAAATTCTTAAATGGACTGAGGAAAGGCTATCTGAAACTAATAAAGATATTGACGTAGAGTTTGGGCAGTTACTAATGAAACTATTTAGAATTGAAGCTCACACACCTGGTAATTTTAGTTTTAAAAAGATGCAGGCAGCAACTAAAGCGCGCGTTACAGAGGACTATGGTACTGCTAATGAAGAATATAAACAGAGATTAAATAAGATTGCAACTTATAGAAATGCTAAACCTGAAATGTATGGTTTTTTAGCAGAAAAATAAACTAAATACATAATCAGAGACTCTTTTGCACAAAATCAATATCGGACTCAGCAAACATTCGCATAATATATATTATGTTAAATTATATATGTTATTGATAAGTGACTGTTTAAAACATGTTGATAACTACTCTTTTACTAAATTGATGGGTAAAAACTTACGAATAAACAACTTGTAATCTGTCGATAATTTCTAAACTTGCTGGTAAAAATTTATACTTTTTAAGTTCCGAAATTTCTACAAGCTCTAGTTGCTGATTTTCTTTTGGATAAGGCTTATTTTCAAATTTATCAATAATAAAAAATTCTAAACTTACTTCCACACCATCTCTATTAACATATTTTTTCTTAAAGAAATTATTTATAGATTTCGCTAGTATTCCAACCTCTTCATAAAGTTCTCGTTTAATACACTCTACAAAAGTTTCATCCTTCTCAACTTTACCACCAGGAAATTCCCAGTAGTTAGAATAAGTTTGGTGTTTTTGTCTTAGTGTTATATAGACTTTAGAACTTTTATCATCTAGAATTATCCCTATCGCTGCATTGATTTTTTTCATGTTTGTTTTATTAAAAAAATAAAGGTTATAACCATATAATATGTTTCAAAACCATAAAAGTGAAATTTTACTTGCAACTCCACTTATTAAGAATGACGTTATATTTACGCAATCTGTAATATACCTATGTCAGAACGATAAGTATGGAGCTATGGGGCTAATTATTAATAAACCTTTAACAGAAACCTTGAAAGATGTGTTTGAAGAGCTAGAGATACCTTGTTTACACACTTTCGAAGAAATCCTTAATCATCCTCTTTATATGGGTGGGCCTATTAGTTCACACAAAATCTTAATTTTACATACTACTAACGGTAGAAACTATAGTTCAACTATTAGACTAGATGAAGGTTTAGCTATTACAGCTTCTGTAGACATTTTAGAAGATCTAGCTAATAATATCCTGCCAGAGTATTTTCTACCAATAGTTGGTTATAGTTGCTGGACTGCTGAGCAGCTAACCAACGAAATTAAATCTAATGATTGGATTGTTACAACTAAGCTTAGTAAAAAAATTTTATTTAATTATGAAAATAAATCAAAATGGCAACATCACCTAGAACATGCCGGTTATAGTTTCCAAAATTTAAATACCTTGTTTAAAAACATAGGGCATGCTTAATTTATGTTTAAAGCTTTACTAGCTATAGATTATGGTAGAGCGCGGATTGGGCTAGCTAGTGGTCAAATGATCACAAAAACAGCCTCCCCAATTGGCACAATTGAAGCTTATGATGGTAAACCCAACTGGTTTGAGCTTGGTAAGATTATAAAACGTTGGAATCCTTCTGATATTATAATTGGACTGCCCTTAGACGCAAAAGATCTTGATACCGATATAACTAGGGACGCTCGTAACTTTGCTAAAGAAGTTGAAGATAGATACCAAAAAAACGTGCATCTAATAAATGAAGCTTACTCAACTAGAGAAGCACGGTGGCGTTTAGAAAGTGTTAAAAATAAAAAAGTCAGTCACGTGAAAGTTGATGCTTTAGCAGCTTGCGTGATTTTAGAAACATGGATGTCTGAGAACTAGATATTTTGTTTGTTTTCACATAGAATTACCTAATTAGTTTTCGCAATAAATTAACTAGGTTTTATTATTCAATGAAAGAATACAATTTCACTAGCATAGAACAAGATGCTCAAAAATATTGGCAAGAAAATAATAGTTTTAAAGCTATTAAAGATACATCTAAAGAAAAATTTTATTGTTTGTCAATGTTACCGTATCCTAGTGGTACTTTACATATGGGACATGTAAGAAACTATACAATAAGTGATGTTATTGCTAGATACCAAAAAATGCTAGGGAAAAATGTTTTACATCCTATGGGGTGGGATGCTTTTGGCTTACCTGCTGAAAATGCTGCTATTAAACATAAACGATCTCCATATGAGTGGACAAAAAGTAATATCTCTCATATGAAATATCAATTTAACTCTCTAGGTTTTAGTTTTGATTGGTCAAGAGAAATAGCCACATGTGATGAGGATTATTATAAATGGGAACAGTGGTTTTTTATTCAGTTATATAAAAAAGGTTTAGCTTATCGCAAAAACTCTGTAGTAAATTGGGATCCTGTTGATCAAACAGTTTTAGCAAATGAGCAAGTCATAGATGGTCGTGGCTGGAGATCTGGTGCTTTAGTAGAAAAAAAAGAAATTCCACAATGGTTTCTTAAAATTACTGAATATGCCGATGAGCTTTTAAGAGATATAAATAAATTAGATGGTTGGCCTGAAGCTGTTAAAACAATGCAAACTAACTGGATTGGAAAATCTAAAGGTTTAACAGTTAAATTTAAGATTAAAAATAGCCACCAAGATGATATAGAAGTATTTACTACTCGCCCTGATACTTTAATGGGTGTAAGTTACTTAGCTGTAGCTCCGGAGCACCCTTTGGTTTTAGAACAAACAAAGTCAAATTCTGATTTAAATAAGTTTATAGATGAATGTAAAAAATCTTCGACTATGGAAGCAGATCTTGCAACACAAGAGAAAAAAGGTTTTAAAACTTCTATAAAAGTTATTCACCCTATTTCTAACGAAGAAGTAGATGTATGGGTAGCAAACTTTGTACTAATGGGTTATGGTACTGGTGCTGTTATGTGTGTTCCAGCACATGATCAAAGAGATTGGGAGTTTGCAAAAAAGTATAATATTTCTCTAAAACAAGTTATTAAATCCAATGATGAAAAGCTAAATGTTAATTTAGAAAAAGAAGCTTTTGTAGAGAAAGGTACCTTGATAAATTCTGGCGAATTCAATGATTTAAACTTTAAGCAAGCATACCAAGCTATTAAAAAATACCTTTTTGATAATGATAAAGGTTATGAAACAACTAATTTTAGAATACATGACTGGGGTATTTCTCGTCAAAGGTATTGGGGCTGCCCTATTCCTATGATTCATTGTGATAGTTGTGGAATAATACCAGAAAAAGAAGAAAATTTGCCAGTAAGGTTACCTACTGATGTTACCCTAACAGCTGCAGGGTCTCCTTTAAAAGATATGCTAGAGTTTTTGGAAGTTAGTTGCCCTAACTGTGGCGCTAAAGCAAAACGTGAAACTGATACTTTTGATACGTTTTTTGAATCTTCTTGGTATTATGCAAGATATACTTGCCCTACTGCCAATCAAATGCTTGACACTGAAGCAAATTATTGGTTACCAGTAGATAAATATGTAGGTGGTATTGAACATGCTATCATGCATTTATTATATGCTAGATTTTTCCATAAATTAATGCGTGATCAAGACTTAGTTTCTTCGGATGAGCCTTTTGAAAACTTACTTACTCAAGGTATGGTTTTAAAAGATGGTGCAAAAATGTCTAAGTCAAAAGGTAACACTGTAGACCCTCAAGAATTAATAGATAAATATGGCGCTGATACGGTTAGACTTTTTAGTATGTTTGCTGCTCCACCAGAGCAATCTCTAGAGTGGTCAGAAACAGGTGTTGAAGGAGCACATAAGTTTTTACGTAAAGTATTTAACTATGCTCAAACCAATCAAAATGAGCTAATCGCTAATTTCCAAGTTGACCACGAAAAGCTTACAAAAAGTGATAAAACAACTCGTTTTGAGATACATTCAGCTCTTAAGCAGGCTATTTTTGACTTTGATAAAAGCCAGTTTAATACCGTAGTTTCTGCTTGTATGAAAATATTAAATAGTTTAAACAGTAATGAAAATTTAGCAAAAGATATAAAATCTGAAGGCTTTAATATCTTACTTCGACTATTAGCTCCTTTTACGCCGCATGTATGTCATTATCTATGGCAAGAGCTTAACTTAGGGGACGATATTTTAAATTCTAATTTCCCGTTAGTTGATGAACAAGCTCTTAAAAAAGATGATTTCGTATTAGTGGTACAAATAAATGGTAAATTAAAAGCCAAGTTAGAACTAGATGCTAATTTGTCAAAAGAGCAAGTTGAAGCGGCTGTTTTATCCGATAACTATGTAAAAACTGTAATTGAAGGTAAAGAAGTTATAAAAGTGATTTACGTACCACAAAAACTAATAAACATTGTAATAAAATAGGTGCTTTAAATGAAAAGGTATATTCTCGTATTATTTATTATTTTATTATCTTCGTGTGGTTTTCACCCACGTGGCGTCTCAATAAATGGTGGTGTTAGTACATTTGATAGTATTGTAGGCACGAAATTTTATATTGAATCTAATGACTTTGATCAATACGCAAATGAACTAAGAAAAACTTTAGTAAGTTATAAAGCAAATATTGTCACAAATGATAAAGATGCTGATTATATCATAAATATCCAAGATGCTGCTAAGACGTCACAAATGACAAGTGTTGTTGGCGGTGCTTCAAATAATACATATCAGCTAATATACACAGTAACATATAACATAGTTAAACCATATGATGAAACTCCAGTTGTACCGAATAAAACCCTAAGTACACAACAATTCTGGCAGTCTAACTCCGGTACAGTACTAGCTCAAGATAATGAAGCAAGTAGAACTTATAATTATTTACAGGATCAATTAGTAAATAATATGGTTAACCAAATAGCCTTACTTTTACCTGAACAAGTTAGTAATGATACTACTACATCAATAGCTGCTAGTAATAAAGGATCTCAGCAAAATAGCTCTAGTTCTGACAAAAATCTAGAATCTTCTAATACACAAGGAAAATAATATCTAAGAGGAACACGATGATGGAAACTTTAATATTTTTTTATACTAAATTGCTAGGGAATAACAGTATCGCAAATGTTTTGAGTTTCGCGACTATTTTTGTAATAGTACTATTTATATCCTGGATGCTAAATTTGGTACTAAAAAAATATATAGTAACTATTGTTAAAGTTTTTTTTAGTAAAAAGGATTCTAATTTTGGAAAATCTTTAATTAAATACCATGTTTTTAGAAAGTTATCCCATATAGGGCCTGCCATTTTTATATATGTAGCTATTAGCTTAGCCAGTTTTCCAGATTGTCCTTGGACATTAAATTTAGTAAATGCTATAGAATTAATTGCTCAAATTTATTTGACATTAGTTATTATATGGTTTTTCATAGCTTTCACAGATGCTATTTTTGAATATTTTCAAACTTTACCATATTTTGCAAGACATTCATTACGTAGTTACGCTCAAATCATAAAGATAATTTTATTTTTCATAGCTTTTATATTAGTGGTATCACAATTATTAAATAAATCCCCTATTGCTTTTTTAACAGGATTAGGTGCTTTATCTGCTGTATTAATGTTAGTTTTCAAAGACACTATTTTAGGTTTTGTTACAAATATTCAAGTAGCAGCTTTAGATATGGTGAGAGTGGGTGATTGGATTACAGTACCAGCTGCTGGCGTTGATGGTAATGTCATAGAGGTTTCTGTAAATACTGTAAAAATACGTAATTTTGACAAAACTATTTCAACAATCCCAACATATGCTCTTATCAGTAATAGTGTCCAAAACTGGCGAGGTATGGTTGAAACCGGTGGCCGTAGAATAAAGCGTTCAATAAATATTGATATTGATACTATAAAATTTTGTAATGATGACCTTTTAGGAAAGTTAAAACAAGAGGAGTTGCTAAAAGATTATGTAGCAAAAAATAATAATGAAAAAATAACTAACATAACCTTGCTTAGAGTTTATATAGAAAATTATTTACGTAAACATCCAAAAATACACCACGATCTAACTTTTTTAATAAGAGAATTACAACCTACTGAATCTGGTTTACCTATAGAGATATATATTTTTACAAATGACACCGATTGGGTAAGCTACGAAAAGATCCAAGCTGATATTTTTGATTATATTTTTGCTAGTTTATCAATGTTTGAATTAAGAGCTTTCCAGGCTATTACAGGTAGGATAACACCAAAAGATTAGTAATTAGCTTTATAAAAAAATTAGCACTTAGGAAGTGTTACTCCAAATTGACCTTGGTATTTACCACCTTTATCAGCATATGAAGTTTCGCAAGGTTCATCAGATTGAAAAAATAGCATTTGAGCAACACCTTCATTAGCATATATTTTAGCCGGTAATGGAGTTGTATTTGAAAATTCTAGGGTTACATATCCTTCCCACTCTGGCTCAAGTGGCGTTACATTTACAATAATACCACACCTTGCATAAGTAGACTTACCAAGACATACTACTAGCACATCTCTAGGTATTTTAAATTTCTCAACGGTACGTGCTAAAGCAAATGAGTTGGGAGGAATAATACAAACATTCCCTTTAAAATCTACAAAGTTCTTATCACTAAAATCTTTAGGATCAACTATAGATGAATTTATATTTGTAAAAATTTTAAACTCATCTGCACAACGTACATCATACCCATAGCTTGACGTTCCATAAGAAACTATTTTTTCACCATTTACTATTTTAACTTGCCCTGCCTCAAAAGGTTCTATCATGTTTTGTTCTTGGGACATTTTTTTAATCCATTTATCTGATTTAATTGTCATTTTTACTCACTTATTTTTCTAATTTAACGCCAATAGAATCCAAGCTACTTGCTTTAGGTAACTTTTGTATTTCATGTAATAAACTTTCAGCTACTGTTAGATAGCTTATAGTTATACTATCGTTTTTCTCTAGACTTACATATGGTTTACCGTGATCTGAATTTTCTCTGATATCTTTATGCAAAGGTAAACTTCCTAAAAATTCAATATTGTTTTTACCACAAAGTAAATGAGCACCATCCTCACCAAAAATATGCTCACTATTACCACATTTTGGACAAATGTAATAGCTCATATTTTCTACTATACCTAAAGTTTTAATATCCACTTTTTCAAACATTGCTATTGCACGTTTAGCATCTATTAAGGATAAATCTTGGGGTGTAGTTACAATCACAGCACCTGTTACAGGCATATTTTTCGATATGGTCAATTGGATATCCCCTGTTCCAGGTGGTAAATCTAAAAATAGATAATCTATATCCTGCCAATCGGTATCATTAAGAAGTTGCATTAATGCTCGCGAAACTATAGGACCCCGCCAAATTACAGCGGATTCTGGATCAATTAGGTTACCGATTGATATCATCTTTACACCATATCGCTCTAAAGGAATAATTTTTTTCTTATCTGTAGTTTTTGGATTATCTTTAAGATTTAGTAAAGTTGGCTGGCTAGGGCCGTAAATATCAGCGTCTAAAATACCGACTTTGGCTCCCATCTTAGCAAAAGCTACGGCCAGATTAGTTGTGACAGTTGATTTACCAACTCCTCCTTTGCCTGAAGCAATTAGGATAATATTTTTTATATTAGGTAGTAACTTTTGTCCAGGTTGGACTTTCTTTTTTTCAACGTTCTCTATCTTTTTCATGCAATTAATTTTCTATAATTTGATGACATTATACTTTATTAGTTTTATTTTAAAAAGGTAGTTAAAATTGTTTTTTTTGGTCTAAAGACTAAGAAATATAGGTTAACCTATCAAAAATTAAGTCAACCTAACATATATAGTAGACCTCACATATGTTAAAATTCCTATAGATTCTGAAATTATTTTTTTAACGTTAGGTACGCGTTGTTCTATAAATGGAAAATTTTTTATTAAGTTTGGTATATATTTTAGAGGCAAACATCATTCTGTTTGTTTGCCAAGTATTCACTATAATTGTTGTTCTGAAGCTTATCGTTGATAAAAAATCAGCCTCAAATATATTAGCTTGGCTTTTAGCGATCTTATTTATTCCATATATAGCTATTCCCTTCTTTTTTATATTTCAGCGTAAAGATAGACGGAGTTTTTGGCAAAAAGAAGCTATGAGTATACGTCAGCCTTCTTTAGAAAATATTTGTATTAAAGGTGATACTGCTTATAGAAACCTTCCTACAGATATTATAAATGTTTTTTCAAATCTTGAGCTGCCTACTTTAACAGCTAACAATTCTTTTGAAATATATACTGATGGTGTAAGCTCATACAAAGCTTTTATTGAAGCTATAAATTCTGCTAAAACAAATATATATATACAAACATATGTCTTTAAATACGACACAACCTCTAGATTAATACTCAATGCGTTAGAGAAAAAAGCCTCTTGTGGTGTAGAAATTAAAATAATGATAGATGCTTTAGGATCCTTTTATGTTTACCGTCATAATAGGAGAATATTCAGTAATTTACGTAAGTTAGGTGCTAAAGTTGTTTTTTTTATGCCTATACTAATAAATCCTTTACGTAACTACATTAATTATCGTAACCACCGTAAAATTTACATTTTTGATAACCATACAGTATTTAGTGGCGGTATGAATATTGGCGATGAGTATATGAGCCCTATAGAGCATGAAGGAATGTGGGATGATTTATTATTTAAAATTCAAGGAGAATCTTTAGTATACTTTCTAAAAGTTTTTTGTTCAGATTGGCATTTCGCAACAAGTGAAGAATTAGACTTTAAAATAAAAAATAATGTTAAAGAAAAATGCTTTACCCAGGTTATCCCATCTGGTCCAGATATGCAGCGAGACCAGCTATATGCTGGCTTAATTACAGCAATAAGCTCAGCAAAAAACAGACTATGGATTATTACACCATACCTAATACCCTCAGCTGATTTGTTTCAGGCAATAGTACTTGCTAAACGCAGAGGCATAGATGTCAAAGTTATAACTCCTAAACAGTCAAATCATAAAATAGTTGATAAAGCTAGAACTAGCTATATCAGAGAACTACTTAATTGCAATATTGAAGTGCATTTTACAAAAAATATGGTTCATGCAAAAGCTGTTTTGATAGATGAAAATATAGCCATGCTTGGTTCTGTAAACCTTGATAATCGTAGTCTATTTTTAAATTATGAACTAACTACATTTATTTATACTCCTAAGCAAGTACTAAAGTTATATAAGTGGGCAGAAAAAATTATTGGAGATTCAAGTCAAGATACATCTCATATAACTAATAAACGAAGTAGTTTAATAGTAGAAAGTATTATGAAAATACTTACTCCTTTGATGTAAACTAAACTCTCTGTTCTATAGCAAACTTTTCTTTTAGAGTTTCTAGAACTTTTTCTGTATTTTCTAGAATTATTTTCTCATCTAAAGTTTGATTATTATCTTGGAAAAGCACACTTAGAGCTATACTTTTTTTAACATTTGATTGCTCTTGATAGATATCAAAGATATTTATATCTTTTAAGATAGTCATATTTAATTCGTTAATAGCATTTATAATATCGCTAGCTAAAACATCTTTACCAACTAGAAATGAAATATCTCTAGATACTGATGGATATTTAGAAATTTTTTCAAAACTAGGAATTTCTTTTTGAGTTAAAATATCTAAATCTAGTTCAAAAACTATAGGAGCTTTTGCTTTGATTTGAAAGGTTTTAAGTACTGATGGATGGATCATTCCAATAGTTCCTACTTTCTTACTTCTAGCTAAGATGTAGGCAGACTGGCCTGGATGTAACCAGTGAATATCATCGCAAACCTCAAAACTTAAGTTACCTACATCATTACATAATGCTTCGACATCTGATTTCATATCAAAAAAATCTACTTTTTTAGGGTTAGACCAATTAATATTCAAAAGGTCACCATAAGCTAATCCAGCAATTCTATTAAGCTGACTTCTTTGATTGTCTTTTAACTTAAAGCAAGCACCCTTTTCAAATATTCTTACTCTATTTTGCTGACGAGAGATATTTACTTTAAAAGTATTTAATAATCCTGGGATAAGAGATTGTCTCATTACAGATAAATCTTGCGAAATAGGGTTTTGTATAGTTACTCCTCTACTATCAAAGAAAAATTCGTCATATTTAGGATCGATAAAACTATAGTTAATAATTTCATGGTAACCTCTATCGATAAGTCTAGATTCTAAAATTTCTACCGCCTGTCTACTTTCTGAAATATTTACTTTAGATGCTCGATATAAAGGCATAGTTTCTGGTAAATTTGAATATCCATAAACTCGAGCAACCTCCTCTATCAAATCTTCAGGAATTTCCATATCAAAACGATATGATGGAGGAGTCACCTCCAAGCAACATTCATCTGTTTTTTTGGCTTGCATATGCAATGCTGTAAGTACGTTAAGCACATAATCAATTTCAAAATCCGTACCTAAAACTCTATTTAGCTTTTTGATACATAAATTTATAGTAATTTGTTTATTTAAAAACTCTAAATCTTCTTGACAAGAAATTTCACCAACTTTTCCACCAGCTATATCAGTTATTAGCTGTATAGCTAACTTCATAGCAGATTTAGCAAGCTTAGGGTCAACACCTCTTTCAAACCTATGTGATGAATCTGTATGTAAATTATATTTACGAGCTTTACCTGCTATTTTCTCTGGCACAAAAAAAGCACTTTCTAAGAATATATTTTTAGTATTAGCTGTAATAGATGAATCTAAGCCACCCATAACTCCAGCTATTGCTAAAGCTTTTTTCTCATCAGCTATCACAAGAGTGTCGCTATCTAATACAACCTTTGTATTATCTAAAAGAGTTAACTCTTCTTGGTCGTTTGCATACCGAATATTAATACCACCGTCTAACTTATCTAGGTCAAAAGCATGCATTGGTTGACCTAAAAGTAACATTATGTAATTCGTAACATCTACAAATAAAGAAATACTACCAATTCCGCTTCTTCTAAGTTTTTCTTGCATCCATAAAGGTGTAGTAACTGAAGTATCAACATCTCTTATAATACAACCATAATAACTTTTACAAGCATCTAAAGCAGTTATCTTGATATCTTTAGCATCTTGTATTTGAGATTTTGGTTCAACTATTTCAATAGTTTTTAATTGTGATTTTGTCAGAGCCGAAACTTCACGAGCTATGCCATAGACACTTAAGCAATCTGCCCTATTTGGTGTCAAATCGACTTCTATAATATTATCGTCTAAATTAAGGTATTTATTAATATCTTCACCGACAGGAGCATTTTGTGGTAAATCCATTAAACCATCAGCATTTTCTGCCAAACCAAGCTCTTGTTCTGAACACATCATTCCAAAAGATTCTTGGCCTCTTAATTTGGATTTTTTAATTTTAAAGTCACCCGGTAACACAGCCCCTATTTTTGCCACTGGCGCTTTCATACCTTCATAGATATTTTTAGCACCACAAACTATTGTTAAAGGCTCTAGTTCAGCAACGTCTACTGTGCAAACATTTAATTTCTCTGCATCAGGGTGTTTTGTAATAGTTTTTATTTGACCAATTACAACATTACTGACTTTTTCAGTAACTACTGCTTCTACAGCGTCAACTTCTAAGCCTGCCAATGTCAGTGTGTCTGCTAGGTCTTGACTACTTTGAGTAGCATCTAGATACTCATTTAACCAATTATGACTAAATTTCATTTGTAAAATCTCCTAAAGATGTTGATTTAAAACATCTGCAAAATAAATAACTTAATTACAGCGTATTATTCTATATATAAAATAATATTTCAAATCTACTAACGTAAACTTTTAAATTTAAAATAATAACTCATGCTATTATAACAACATATATCTGTGTGTAAATTTTGTATTAACAAATTTTCTAAAATGTCACATGAATTGGTCTTAAATTTGGTGTTTACTTTTGTAAATTATTTAACTTTATGTTATTTCTATTTAGTTGAGTGGTTCAAATAAAGAAGGAAATATAAATGAGAAAATACGAAGTACAAGATAGAGAAACTGGAAATTCAATAGAAGTATTTAACTCTTATGAAGAGGCTAAAAATGCGTTAGAAGAGTACGAATCTCAAGATGAGAATGGTGGGGTATACGAAGAAGACTTGTATGTTATAGTTGAAGTTGATGAACCGTTATAAAAATAATCTATATAATTGCGATCTAAAACCATTTTTTAATGTCATATACTAAAATCCACCTAGAATTATAAGGTTGCTGTAAAAATCCTAGATAAGGTTCTACTTTATGGTAGGCTTTCGTTTGAAAATATTAATTTTTTACACTACAAGAGTTAATATTTTCAAGTAGTCAACTAACAAACTAAGGGGGATTAGTTATGACTTACAACAACGACAATAACAATACAAAAAAAAGTAGGACAGAGATAAGTGAAGAAGCTGCTCAAACTAGAAAAGAGCATAATCCCGATGCTTTCTCTGAAATGGGTAAAAAAGGAGCTCAAGAAAGGCACAATAAATCATCAGAAGAAGAAAGTGAAATAGCTAAAAAAGCTGCTCAAACTAGAAAAGAGCATGATCCTGATGCTTTCTCTGAAATGGGTAAAAAAGGAGCTCAAGAAAGGCATAATAAATCATCAGAGGAAGAAAGTGAAATAGCTAAAAAAGCTGCTCAAACTAGAAAAGAGCATGATTCTGAAACATCTTCTGTCGGTAATAACAAAGGTGGTACCAACCAAAACCAAAATGAAGATGAAGATGAAGATGAAGATGATAACAAAAACAAAGGCAATAAATAAAGGGGCTGTTGCAAGCTGGAGTTAGATGGGAGGTAACAAGGCAAAAATATTCAATTTCAGTTTGCAACAGTCCCATAAATTACAAAATCTGAAGTATGCCAGTAATCAACTTTAGTAAAAATTCTTTTACTGGTTTTTTTCAGCATTTTCTACCCAATTAAATAGTCTATCTATAAGCTAACTACTCTTCTTAAAACTGCTTTAAAAATCTTAGATCATTTTCAAAGAACATTCTTAGATCATCTATTCCATATCTAAGCATAGAAAGCCTTTCAACTCCCATACCAAAGGCAAAACCTTGGAATTTAGTAGAGTCTATAGAACCTGATTTTAAAACTTTAGGGTGAACCATGCCGCAACCTAATACTTCTAGCCACCCTGTATTCTTGCAAACCCTACAACCAGAGCCTCCACATATAACACACTCTATATCAGCTTCTGCTGAGGGTTCAGTAAATGGAAAATAAGAAGGCCTAAACCTTACTTTTAGATCTTTTTCAAAAAATGAACTTAAAAAAGCATGTAATAAACCTTTTAAGTCTGCAAAAGATACATCTTTTTCAACTAGTAGACCTTCTACTTGATGAAACATCGGTGTGTGAGTAACATCAGAATCACAGCGATATACCCTACCTGGAGCTATAATTCTGATTGGTGGCTCCTGCTTTTCCATAGTACGAATTTGTACACCAGATGTATGTGTTCTAAGAACATGAGATTGATCAATATAAAAAGTGTCATGCATAGCACGAGCTGGATGATGTGAGGGAATATTTAATGTTTCAAAATTATAATAATCACTTTCTATTTCAGGTCCAAATTCTATACCAAAGCCGTTTTGTTTGAAAAAAGATTCTATTCTATTTAATGTTTTTGTAACAGGATGAAGAGAGCCTTGGCTTTGCCCTACTCCTTTTAAAGTCACATCTATTTTTTCTTGTGCTAGTTTTTGATTAATCTCTTGTTCTTCAAAAAAAGCTAGTTTTGTATTTATAGCATCCTGCAAAGCTTGTTTAGCAACATTTACAGCTTGGCCAAGTTTAGGCTTTTCTTCATTTGGTAATGAGCCTATCATTTTCATCATATCAGTTAGCTCACCTTTTTTACCAAGGTATTTAACACGTATATCATCGACAGATTTTCTATCTGTGACAAGGTTAAGCTCATCAAGAGCTTTTTCTTTCATTTGCTCTACTAGTTGCATACTTATTTCCATTTAAAAACTTATCGATATTATAGACAAAAAATATTTTTATTAAAATTCTAAAACTTATAAAATTAAGCTTTTAGCTAGTTTTCTCATGGACAGATAAATATTAACAAATTATAAAAAATTATATTTTTTGAGAAAAATTTTTAAAAATCTAATTTTGAATCATTCTATTGAGTGTTTTACCAATCAAAAAAGCAACTACTGCAAAAACTATAGCTATCAAGGATATATATCCAAATAACTCTTGGTATTTATGAAAACTCTCTATAGTCATCTGAGTTGAAAATCCTACGTCAGTATCGTATTTTATACCAGTGGTAACAGCTTGAGCGATAGTTGTACCTATCTTTATACCTATAGCTGAAGTGATAAACCAAGTTCCCATTGCAAATCCTGTAACCCTTTCAGGTAATAGTTTAGCCATTAAAGATAAACCTAAAGCAGATATTAATAGTTCACCAGATGAGAAAAATATTGTTATTGCTAAAACTTCCCAAAGCATACTTACTTTCGCAGTTGGATCATTAACTAAACAAGCTAAAAACATGCTTCCATAAGCAAATCCACAAAGTAAAATACCCAAAGCAAACTTAAATGGTAAGGTTAAATCTCTACTTCCTAATCTAGTGTAAACAAAAGCTAATATTGGAGATAAAATTATAATACCCGCTGTATTTAAAACCCCAGGTATTGTTTGTGGATTAACAGTGTAACCAAAAAGGTTTAAGTTAACGTGGTGAACGTTAAACAAAAAGAAAGAAGTTGCTTTTTGCTGATAAATTACAAAGAAAAGTACTGCATAAACCAAAAGTATAATAGCAGCTAGAATTTTCTTTTTAGATTGAGGATCTTTTTCTACATATATTTGAAACGCAAAGATCCCAAAAATAAGTCCAGCACCAAACCATAGTATATAATTTATCGTGTCATTTGTTTGTAAAATAAAACTAAGTCCAGCAATAGCAAGTATAAAAACAAATACTATAAGTACTGTTTTGAGCGTACCTACACCTGTTAAACCAATTTCATTATCAATATTTTTTATACTTGAATAACTAACCAAGCTGTTTAAAATTCCTATTGCAAAACCAATTGAGCAAACTCCATACGCAACAGTGTATCCATAGTTTGTAGCTAAAATAGGAACTAATAAAGACGCTGATAGAGAACCCATATTTATAGACATATAAAAATAAGTGTATACAGAATCTAGCTTTCTTTTATCTGTATACATTTTAGATATTAAATTTGTAGGTGCTGGTTTAAACAAGGATGAACCAACTATAATACATGCTAAACTAAAGTATACATAACTACTTATACTTTGTATAAAGGGACTAAGAGCTAAGCTAAAGTATCCAATTAAAAGAAATATAGACCCTAAAAACATGGTCTTTTTTATACCGAAAACTTTATCTGCAACAAAACCACCTACAGCATTAAAAACATAGGTTAATGATGCAAAACCACCAAACAATAAAACTGCGTTTTTCTCGGTAAAATTAAACCCATACTTACTCATAAAAAATAATATAGCTGTGTAGCTAAAACCGTAATACCCAAATCTTTCAAAAAATTCGAAAAAACATAAAAGGAAAAAAGGATTTTGTTTCTTAATATTTATCATAACTTTTGTATATCTAATTTTAAGTGATTATTTATTATAACATTTTATTGTCGAGTTTTTGATAATTCTTTTTACCATTAGTTGCTTTAAGCCTTTGCTAGATTGTGCTCTAAACGTTTATCTTGATTCCAAAATAGAACCTCATTAGGAGTTAAATAAATTAAACATTTTTTAGTTTTATTATTCAAGTTAATTTGCAATTTTCTAATGTACTAATGGGAGACGCTGCTTTGCCTAAAACAATGAATATGAGTTAATTGAAAAAATGGTGTCATAACTATTCAACTTGAAAATAATAATGGTAAACTGAAAGTAGATTGGCATTATATCGGTCATGAAAAATTTAAAGTTTCAAAACTAAAAATTGTAAATATGAACAAGGATTTAGAACACGATGCTTGAGCTGAAAAAATTACAAAACTGTAGCTTACCCAACTATGATAGATCTCAACTAAAGACAGGAATACTACATATTGGAATTGGTGCTTTTCATAGAGCTCACCAAGTATATTACGTAGATAAATTACTTAATTGTAATGATAAAGATGCTCTTAATTGGGGCTATATTAGTGGCACTATCAGAAGTAATAAAAAGCTTATTGATAACCTTCGCTTAAATGATTGTATGTACACTCTTTCAACTAATGATGAAAACGGTACTAGCAATAAAATTATTGGAGCCTTGAAAGAAGTATATTTTGCTGGTAATGGGCAATCGCAAGGACTTATAGATAAAATCCGTACTAAAGAAATAAAAATAATAACCTACACAGTAACTGAAAAAGGTTATTACGTAGATTTATCTACACAAAAATTAAATCTTGAAAGTCCAGATATTATTTATGACCTTAAAAATTTTAATACACCTAAAACAGCTATAGGTATTACTGTTGCTGGTCTATATAAACGTTGGCAAGAAAATGGTCACCCCGCAACTTTGCTTAGTTGTGACAATATGCCTAATAATGGTAAAATCCTTAAACAAGCTATATTAGATTTTTCAAATAAAATAGATAAAAATTTGGTTAGCTGGATAAAAAGTAACTGTAGTTTTCCTAGTTCAATGGTAGATAGAATAGTTCCTGCTGTAACTGAACAAACTATTGAAAACATCGCTAATATGATTGGACAAAAAGACTTATCAGCTGTTGCTACGGAGAAATTTTCTCAGTGGGTGATTGAAGATAAATTTGCTAACGGACGCCCTACTCTAGAGAAAGTAGGAGTTGAGTTTGTAAAAGATATAGAACCTTTTGAAAAACTCAAGCTTACTATGTTAAATGGCAGTCATAGCTTAATTGCTTATTTAGGAGCATATGCTGGGTTAAAAACTGTTGATGAGGTTATTGCTAAGCCTGAATTTTATAATTTTATTAAAAAATATATGTTAGAAATAGCAGCACCCTTAGTAGATGGTTTACCCGAAAACGTTTCAACTTTAGAGTATGCTAATAAATTATTACATCGTTTTGCTAATCCACATTTAAAACACAAAACTGAGCAAATAGCGATGGACGGCTCTAAAAAAATTCCTCAAAGGTGGCTAGGCTCGTTGAAAAAATTAATACAGAATAATCACAAATTTGACATTATAGCAGTGGGTTTAGCTGGCTGGATATTATTTAATTCTGGTAAGAATGAAATAGGCGAAAATATTGGAATATCTGATCCACTGGAAGAAAAATACTTCTTTATTTATCAAAACAATAGCACTATTGAAAAAATAGTTAATGAATTTATTAACCTTGAGGAAATATTCTCAAAAGAGCTTTCTACCAATAAAACACTAGTGGAAAAAGTAATTTATTATACAAAAGAAATTGGCTCAAAAGGCGTATTACAAGTAATTAAAACGTTTAAGTTTAGAGGTATAAAATGATAGAGTCATGGCGATGGTTCGGTCCAAATGATCCTGTATGTATCGAAGATATTATGCAAACTGGTGTTACAGATATAGTAACTGCCCTACATCACATCCCTAATGGTCAAGTTTGGTCTATAGATGAAATTAAAAAAAGACAATCTGAGGTAGAAAATTCGACTAAATTAGGTAAAACTAACTTAACCTGGTCAGTTGTTGAAAGTATACCCGTTCATGAAGACATTAAAAAAGGTAAAGTTACTCGCGATAAGTATATAGAGAACTACTGTCAGAGTATTCGTAACTTAGCTAAATGTGGTATTAAACTAATAATATATAACTTTATGCCTGTTCTAGATTGGACGCGTACAGATTTGGATAAAAAAACCGCTACTGGTGCAAAGACTTTATCTTTTGATGAAATTGCTTTTGCTGCTTTTGATATCCATATTTTAAAAAGAAAAGATGCTAATAAAGATTATAAACCTAAAATCGTGTCTCAAGCTAAAGCATATTTTGAAAACATGAGTCAAAGTGAAATCAACACACTTACAAAGAATATTATTGCTGGTCTACCAGGTGCTGAGGAAAGTTTCTCTTTAGAACAATTCCAGGCAGCACTTGATGAATATAGAGGTATTGATAAAACAAAGCTACGTGAAAATTTAGTATATTTTCTAGAAAGGGTTATATCTGTTACTGAAGAAGTTGGAGCTAAGCTTGCGATCCACCCAGACGACCCGCCATTTGAATTGTTTGGTTTACCTAGAATTATTAGTACTATAGAAGATTATGACTGGTTGTTTAAAACTATACCATCTATGGCCAATGGTATAACCTTTTGTGCCGGTTCGCTGGGCTCTAGATGGGATAATAATTTGCCACTTATGGCTAAAAAAATTGGTAGAAGAATTTACTTTACCCATTTAAGAAATGTATCTCTTGATCTAGATAGTCGTAGTTTTTACGAAGCTGAGCATTTATGTGGTAATACTGATATGTATGCTTTAATAAAAGAAATTCTTAAAATTGAAAAAGATTCTAATCCTATATATATGCGTCCTGACCACGGTCAACAAATGTTAAGTGATTTGGATAAAAAAACAAATCCTGGATACTCCTGCATTGGACGGATGAAAGGTCTTGCAGAAGTACGTGGTGTTGCATATGCTGTTAAAAAAGAGTTAGAAAATGGGAAATAAATTACTAGCTATTGGTGAATGCATGCTAGAGCTTAGTGGCAAAATTCAGCTAGGTTCGCACGCTAAACTAAACTTTGGTGGAGATGTTTTAAATACAGCCCTTTATTACTCTAGATTAGGTGGAGAAGTTTCTTTTTTTACAGCTTTAGGTGACGATGACTTTTCTAGTCAAATGATAAGCCAATGGCAAAGTGAAAATATCGATACATCTACGGTTTTAAGGCTTAAAAATACAGTACCTGGTCTATATGCTATCCAGACAGATGATTTTGGAGAAAGAAGTTTTTATTACTGGAGAGAGCAAGCACCAATAAAACAACTTTTCCAACATGTTACAAAAGATCAGTTAAATAGTTACATTAACAATTACCAATATCTGTATTTCTCTGGAATTTCGTTATCAAGGTGGGACGAAAGCCAATTGGAAATTTTTATTAGCTGGTTAAAAGAATTTAAAAATGCAGATTCTAATAAACAAATTATTTTTGATTTAAATTATCGCCCTAAATGTTGGCAATCAAAAGATCAAGCTAAAATTTACCTAAAAAAAATCCTTAAATATATAACTATAGTTATAACTACTTTTGAGGATGAACAGTTATTATTTGATGATACAGACTATCAGCAGACTTTAGTTAGATATAACAAAGCTGGTATCGAAACTATCGTAATTAAGCGTGGTGTTAAATCTACTGTTGTTTTAGCTAAAAGTGAGATAATATTAGTAAATACAGATATGGTTAAACCTATAGATACAACCGCAGCTGGAGATAGCTTTAATGCAGCCTTTTTAGCCGGACTTGATCATAACATAGGTATACAAAATAGTGTTAAATTTGCACAAAGTTTTGCTGCTGAAATCATACAACATCATGGAGCTATAATAGACAAAAAATATACAGATACCTATGTAGAAATTCTAAAGGAGCTTTAAAATGTCATTAGAAAATATCTTAAAAAAGAACCCTCTAATACCAGTCGTCGCTGCTGATACAACAGATCAAGCAAATAACATTTTATATAAACTTCGTAATAAAAATATAAAAATCGTTGAGTTTACTCTTAGAACACCTAATGCATTAGAAGTTATTAAAGAAGTTATTCAGAGTAATGAAGATTTTGTTATAGGCGTTGGAACTATTACAACTTTAGAGCAATTAAGAAAATGCTCACTCTTAGGTGCAGATTTCTTAGTTTCTCCTGGAACAACTATAGAAATGCTAAAATTTGCTAGAGACCATAACCTTCCTTACGTGCCCGGAGGGGTTACAGCTTTTGAAATAATGACTATATTAGAATATAGATTTAATGTTATAAAACTCTTTCCTGCTGAAATAGTTGGTGGAATAAATCTCCTAAGAACTTACCAAGCTGTTTTCCCTCAAGTTAAATTTTGTGCTACTGGTGGAATTAATACAACCAATAAAGATAAATACCTTAATCAAGAGAATGTTATAGCTATAGGAAGCTCATCACTAGTGTAGAAGGAGAGAAAATGCTAAGTGACAACGTATTAATGCCTATTGATAAACAAACTAGAGAAATTGCTCTTGAAATTTATCAATATATTAAGGATTTACCAATAATTAGTCCACATGGGCATACTGATCCAATTTGGTTTGATGAAAATAAGCCTTTTGAAAACCCTGTAGAATTACTTATAAAGCCTGATCATTATATTTTTAGAATGTTTTATTCTCAAGGCCTTAGATTAGAGGATTTTGGTATCTCTCGTAAAGATGATAAATCAGTAGAAACAGATCCTAAAAAAATATGGCAAAAAGTTGCAGAAAATTGGTACTTATTTAGAGCCACCCAGGTTGGTTTATGGTTTGACGCGCAACTTAAAAATGTTTTTGGTTATAACAAAACTTTAACCCCAGAAACAGCTGATGAGCTATATGAGCACATAAATAATTGTTTAAAACGAAAAGATTTCCTACCTAGAGAAATATGTAAAAGATTTAACATAAAAGTTATAGCTACTACTGATAATGTTGATGATGACCTTCAATCTCATAGAAATATAGCAAACTCTGATTTTGATTGTAAGATAATACCTACGTTTCGACCAGATACTGTTACAAATCCTGAGCTACATCCTGTGCATAAAAATATTAAAAAATTAGCCAAAAAACTAAATACAGAAATAGCATCATATGAAGATTTTCTAAAGGTTTTAAGAGAACGTAGAGAATTTTTTAAATCAAATGGTGCGACAGCTTCAGATCATGGTATTAGTATACCTAAAACATATGATCTAGATAAATCTGAATGTAAAAGTTTGTTTAAAAAAATACTAACTAATATAGCTTCTGATAAAGAAAAAAGAATTTTTAGTGGTCAAATGCTTACAGAAATGGCCAAAATGGCAACAGACGATGGATTAGTAATGCAAATTCATGCTGGCGTATTTAGAAACCATAATCCACGTATTCATAGAAAATTTGGTAATGATAAAGGATGTGATATTCCAGTTAAATGTGATTATGTAAATGGCTTACATCCTCTTTTAAGTAAAGTAGGTAACAACCGTAATTTTAAAACGGTGTTATTTACTATGGATGAATCTACTTATACTCGTGAGCTGGCTCCATTAGCTGGGCATTATCCAAGCGTGTTTTTAGGTCCACCATGGTGGTTTAATGATTCTGCGGAAGGTATGAAAAAGTTTAGACATGCTGTCACAGAAACAGCTGGTTTTTATAATTGTTGTGGTTTTATAGATGATACTCGTGCCCTACTGTCTATACCTGTTAGGCACGATATAGCTAGACGTGTAGACGCTAACTATCTAGCTGAAATGGTTATGTTAGGAAGATTATCAAAAGCTGACGCTTTAGATGTAGCTTATGATTTAACATATACGCAATCTATCAAAATCTTTAACTTAGACATTTAACATCTAATATCTAATATGGAGAATGAAATAGTGAACAATCAGAAATCTACTTCTACTAAATTTTACGTGGCTATTGTAGTAGCTGTAGCTGCTATTGGGGGACTATTATTTGGTTTTGATACTTCAATTATTGCAGGAGCTACGCCTTTTATTCAAAAAGAGTTCACAGCTGAACACTGGCAAATAGAGATAGTAGTTAGCTTCTGTGTTTTAGGGGCTTTTTTTGGAGCTCTTACTAGTGGTTACTTTACTGATAAGTTTGGACGTAAAAAAGCAATGATTGCTACTAGTTTACTTTTCATAATAGGTACTTTGATAGCAGCTTTGGCTCCTAATATTGGATTTTTAGTTTTAGGACGTTTTATGTTAGGGTCTGCGATTGGTGTAGCTTCGTATGCAGTACCATTATTTATTGCAGAAGTTGCTCCAGCATCTAAAAGAGGCTCTCTTGTACTTTGGAATGGAGCTTTTTTAACAGGTGGTCAAGTAATCGCTTTTATAGTTAACTATTTACTTACAGCTAGTGGTGATTGGCGTGTAATGATAGCTACAGGTCTAATTCCTGCAATCCTACTATTTATAGGTATGTGCTTTATGCCATATTCTCCAAAATGGCTATTTTCTCAAGGTAGAAAACATGAGGCTCGTGAAACCTTGATAAAGATTCGTGGAACTGAAGGTGATGTTCTAGAAGAGTTAAAAGCAATCCAAAATAACTTGGAGAAATCAGTAAAGACAAAATTTTCTGCAATTTTTGATAAAAAAGTACGCCCAGTACTTTATATAGGTTTAGCTCTTGGTATTTTCCAACAGTTCTTTGGTATCAATACAGTTATGTATTATGGTCCATATATAATGTCTAACATAGGCTTTGAGGGCGCTGAAACTAAAATGTTGATGACTTTAGCATTAGGCCTAGTTAACTTTATAGCTACTATTGTAACAATTATATTTATAGATAGGTTAGGTAGAAGAAGATTTTTATTAATAGGTTCAGCTATGGCAGCAGTAAGTTTGTTTAGTATGATTTATTTATTAAATGATGATTCTTCTGGTACAACAGCAATTTTAGCTTTAATATGTCTATTGATATACGTGGTTGGTTATTGTATAAGTGTAGGTTCACTATTTTGGTTAATTATATCGGAAATATTTCCTTTAAATGTACGTGGTTCTGCTATGAGTTTTGTAGCTTCAATACAATGGTTAGCCAACTTTGTTGTTGCTGCAACATTCTTAACTATATTAACAGCTTTAGGAGTTTCATTTACATTTGGTATGTATGCTTGTATAGCCACCTTAGCGTTTGTAATTACATACTTTTTTGTTCCAGAAACAAAAGGAGTATCTCTTGAAACTATAGAAGATAATTTAAACAAAGGTGTACCGACTAAACATTTAGGGAGGTCTGACTAGGTTACACCATTCAAAGCAACAAATTTATACTTACAGAATAATTTAAGGGGGCCTCGTTATGCTTCAAGCAACAGAAAAAAATACGTTTGGTGAATTTCGTAACTATACAGACAGTAAATTCCAAAATAGAGTAGAAAGAACTTATAAAGAGATGCATACCAACCAATCTCTAGAGTATGTTCAACAAATGAAAAATAAATACTTTAAGCTTGAGTTAGGTAATATGGATGTTTATGAGGTCTTTAAATTACTTGAAGATGTCCATGATGAGAGTGATCCAGACAATGATCTACCTCAAATAGAACATGCTTACCAAACAGCTGAAGCTTGCCAAAATAAGCTGTTAAAAAATAATACTGAAATTAGAGAAAATGCTTTTATTAAATCGTTGTTTCGTGACCATGAGTGGCATAGTTTACCATCACAGTGGCAAGAGTTTTATACCCAAAAAGAAACTCTTACAAATTTATATAGTCACATTACAGATTGGTCATGGTTTCCTCTAATAGGATTCATACATGATCTAGGCAAAATTATGACTTTACCTAAATATGGTGGGCTTCCTCAATGGTCTACTGTTGGAGATACTTATCCTGTGGCGTGTCCTTTCGCTAAGGCCAATGTATTTTCTCACAAAGAGTTCATTAAGGGCTCTAAAGACTATAATAAATACAATACAGAAACAAACTCCCATTACGGCATCTATGAAAAAGGCTGTGGTTTTGATAAAGTTCATATGAGCTTTGGACATGATGAGTATATTTATAAAGTCTTTGAAGAAGGGAGTAACATACCTTATGAAGGTTTATATATTCTACGATACCATTCTTTTTACCCTTGGCATACACCACAAACCGGTGGTTTAGCTTACCAAGAGTTAGCTAGTGAAAAAGATTGGTTATTATTACCTTTATTGAAAGCTTTCCAAAAAGCTGATTTATACTCTAAACTACCAGAATTGCCTCCTAAGGAAATTTTAGAAGCAAAGTATAAAGCTCTTTTAAACAAATGGATTCCTAAGAAAAAAATTAACTGGTAAAAAAAGTTAGATACTGATATAATTTTAGTTCGTAAAAGTCTATATATCCTAACCGCAATATAAATCATATCCATCAAAAACAAAATTAAAATAAATATATTATAAAATTTTAAACATATCATAAAATTAATTAGTCTATTAGTAACATTATATAAATGTTCAAATAATAATCTAAATACCATCAACTACAATTAGAGGTTGCTGTTGTGAGTTTAGATTATCTGGGATTTTTAATTTAAAGTGGTTATAAGCTAAGAGTGTCGCTATTCTACCTCTAGCTGTTCTCATTATATAACCTTGTTGAATTAAATATGGTTCTATAACATCCTCTATAGTGCCCTTCTCTTCACTTAAAGCAGCTGCCATAGTATCTAAACCTACAGGCCCTCCTCCAAATTTCTCCATTAATGTAAGCAAATATTTATGATCCATGTGATCAAAACCTACTGGATCTACCTTTAACATACCTAATGCCTTATCGGCTATGTCCAGACTGATTTTACCAGAGGCTTTTACTTGAGCGTAATCTCTTACTCGTCGTAACAATCTATTTGCTATCCTTGGGGTACCACGTGAACGTTTTGCGATTTCTTTAGCACCATCATCTGTAATGTCCAAATTTAAAAGCTTAGCGGAACGATAAACAATCTTAGATAGATCTTCTATAGAATAAAACTCTAAACGTTGAATAATACCAAACCTATCTCTAAGTGGTGAAGTCAAAAGCCCTGCTCTTGTTGTAGCTCCAACTAAAGTAAAAGCAGGCAAATCAATTTTTATAGATCTAGCAGCAGGACCCTCACCTATCATGATATCAAGCTGGTAATCCTCCATTGCCGGATATAAAATTTCTTCTATTACAGGGCTTAAACGATGTATCTCATCTATAAACAAAACGTCGTTTTCTTCTAAATTTGTAAGTAAAGCTGCCAGATCACCAGCTTTTTCTAATACAGGGCCGCTAGTTTGCTTAAGTTCAACACCCATCTCATTTGCGATAATATTTGAAAGAGTTGTTTTACCCAATCCTGGTGGTCCAAATATAAGGGTATGATCAAGTGCATCATTACGACTTTTAGCGGCTTGGATAAAAATTTCCATCTGCTCACGGACATTAGGCTGACCTTCATAATCTGCTAAAGTTTTTGGTCTTATAGCCCTGTCGATAGCCTTTTCATCATTACTTTGGATAGAGTTTGCAGAAATTATTCTATCTGTTTCAATCATGTTTTAAAAAATGTTATAAAAATATAAATTTATTATAACACTTTTATTTGGCTTTTAATTTAGATTAATACGTCTATTTAGCTGTATAGCCTCCATCTATAGGTATTAAACCACCAGTCATAAATTTACTTTTATCACTTAATAAAAAATATACAAGCTCTGCTATTTCCTGAGGTTGAGCAATACGTCCTAATGGAAATTCTTGCTCTTCTGTACTATGTGCCACCTTCATTTCAATACCTTGACTATCAGCGTATCTTTTAATAGTTGATCTATATAGCTGAGTATCGACTGTTCCAGGGCAAATAGTATTAACACGAATATGGTCTTTAGCTAAATCTAAAGCTAAAGATTTTGTCATCTGAGCTATGGCTCCTTTACTTAAAGTATAGGCAAAACTATTAGGTTTGGCTATAAAACACTGATCCGAACCATTAAAAACAATCGAAGCCTCTTTCTTTAGTTTACCATTTAAAGCTTTTATTATATAAATATTTGCCCACACGTTTAGATTTATAACTTTTTGGATTTCTTCTATTTCTAAATCAAATATAGAACCTTTAATCAACATTCCTGCGTTTAAAAATATTCCATCAAAGCTAATTTCTGGAGGAAGACTTTCCATAGCTACTTTGATTTGTGAGTAATCAGTTAAATCTATCTTTATATAGTTAATATTTGGTAGGTTCAATTCTGGTTCTAAAATATCTAAATTAATAATATAGTTTTCTTCTTTCTGTAGTAACAAATCCACTACAGCCTTACCAATGCCTTTTGATCCGCCTGTAACTAAATAATTCCGCATATGTTACAAATTAAAGTCTATCATAATATAAATAATATCTGATAAACTTTGAAAAGTTTAAACATTTTGTCTAAAATTCCAATTACATAACTTAACTTATTTTATACTAGGAGAAACTAGTGGACCTAAAGGATTTTAAAATTATTGAATTATCGCACTTTGATACAAAAGCTGTCAGCTATTTTAATGATGAAGCTAGCAAACTATTATACCTAGAAAGCCCTGCTGTAAATGTATTTAGAGACTTTAAAGAACATAGAGCCTTAACTATAACTGGGGATGCGCCTTTACAGGAAGTAAAACAGAAACTTTTTGATAACCATAAAGATTTTATATTAGTTATAAACTCTGATAATCAAGTAACTGGAACTATCGGTCTTCACTATCTTGAGAGTACAGCATTACAAAAAACTGCTCAAGAAACAGGTGTGAAAATAACGGAATTAACTGCAGATGATATAAAACTTCGCATATCTAACGTAAATGCTATTCCTCACTCAATGATAAAAGATGCAAAAATAGGACATATACTGAATACTTTAATGAATACTAGCTATCATCATATAGTTGTATATGATGAAGATTCTAAAAATGAGCAATACATTCGCGGATATTTTTCTTTTAGCCACATTAAAAGGAAGCTTGGATTAGAAGTTTATCACTCATATCAAAAAGATGGTGTAGCAAACATTTCTAAGGGTATATAAATTACTACCTAAATTACTATTATCTACTTCAACTATTGAATACTACGCGGTCCGTCATCCTCGTGCTTTATAGTTCGGTAACTAATTAATAATATAGTGATACTTCAATTATGTTTTATATTGTTTTTCATTTCTGCATATTTTATGTATCATAAATTTAACTTAGTAATTATAGTATATAGTCTGATATAACTAACTTATATGAAAAAAGAGATAAGAATATGTGTACAAGTGTTTTTATAAATAAAAATGGATATAAAGTAGAAGCTAGATCTATGGATTTTCCTATTAATATAGCTTTCGAAAATGGTTGGAGTTATGTGAATGTAGAAAATACAACTGATATTGTTATAGATGCAGTTAATATACCGAAAGATCAATTAACTAGCTGGAAAAACAAATATGGCTACTTTGGTAGATTTGGCTTTGATAAGCGTATAACAGATGGTATGAATACACAAGGCTTGTCATTAAGTATTTTGTATTTACATGGTACTATTTATCCCAAATATGATCCTAAAGATAAACGTCCCGTCATTGCTATATATGATATTACAAACTTTTTACTTGCAGTTGCTAAAGATGTACCAGAAGCTTTAACATTAATAGAGAATCATCAAATTGTAAATAGTGCTGTTGAGTTAGAACCTGGAATATTTGTAACTGGGATTCCTTTACATATATCATTACGTGATAAATATGGTAATAGTGCTGTTTTAGAGTTTATAAATGGTAAGATAAAAATTTATCCCAAAGCAGGTGATGTTTTAACAAACGCTCCAACTTATGATTGGCATTTAGAAAATATTAAAGAATATAAATCCTTACTAAAACCACAAAGTAAAAGTAAATTTGCTGATAAGACTGTTAATTATAATGATGTTGCTAATAGTTCAAGACCTGAAGTAGCACAATTAATAGGTATGCCAGGTGATTTTAGTGCAGCTTCTCGTTTTATTAGAGCATATATACTTTCTAGTTTAATGCCTGAACCAAAATCAAATAGAGAAGCTTATTTTCATGCTACATCTATAATTGCAAATACATCTGTACCACCATATGAAAAATCTATGACTCTTTGGACAACTATCAAAGATTTAAATAACCTAACTATAGCATACAAAGATAATGCAGTATACCAGGGGATAGGAACAGCCGGAGTGTATGCTATGAGTATAGATAGTGGCTATGTTACTTATGATCTAAAGGCAATGAATTTTAACAATATACCACCAAGAGCTCAAGATAGCGGAATAAAGCCAACTGACCCCAATATGGTTAAACAAATTGTAAATATGGAAGATGTTGTTGGGTTAGAAAGGCAATAGACGGTTTTTTATTATCATTATTGAAATCCTCATCTACAACGGTAGAAAGCTAAATTGTATTCTCAATGTTTATATTGATTTCGAAATGTACTCCATTAGGAGTTAAATAATTTAAACATTTTTTTTGCAATATTTATAACTATTGTAGGTGTTAGAGCAAAACAACTATTTTAAAAATAGTCTTTAAAACGTCTACCTATATGAGTTTATTTTTTCAATAAGATTTTCTTTGGTTTGCTTATTCGTAAAAGCTGCTTTAGCTGCATTTATATTCATAGTAATAATATCATCTAATGATAAATTAGTTTTTTGACATGCCATTGTATATTCATCTGTTATTGTTAGATTTTGCATCATTAAACGATCATCAGTATTTAAAGCTATACTTATACCCTTATCAAACATCTTTTTAAATGGATGAACTTCAAAACTTTCTATAAAACCCAAAACTATGTTGCTAGTAATATTTGATTCAATGTGGATTTGTTTTTCTATCAGTAATTTAACAGTGTCTTCAAGTAATTGCTGGTCTTTTGTGGCAAATAAATTACACGCATGCCCTATCCTACTAGCCCCACTTTTTACAGCATCTATTATATTTTCAATAGTCGAAAACTCACCACTATGTGCTGTAAGCTTGATATTGTTTTTATTTAAAAATTCTAGAGTCTGCATTTGAGTCTCAGATAAACTACCATTTATATCCATGCCAGCAAAATCAAAGCCCACTACTTCGCTATAATTTGTACAAAGTTTTGCCAACTCAAGATTAGTTTTATCATCTAAATGATACATACCACAAACTAATATCCCTGTTTCAATAGAGTATTTCTTTTTAGCTTTTTCAAATCCCTTTATTACACTTTCTATAATTTGGTTATAAGACAACCCTTTCTCTCTATGGAAATAAGGGCAAAACCTAGCTTCAGCATAAATAACATTTTGTAAAGCATGGTCTTCTGCAAACTCAAAAGCTACTCTTTCAATAGCATCTTCTGTTTGCATCACTGCACAAGATAAATCAAATGCTTTAAAACATCTTTCAAAATCCCTTGAGGAAAATTCTTCGTAAAACCACCTGGACAAATCTTGAGGATTTTTCTGTGGTAAGTTTATATTTTGCTCATTAGCAATATCAATAACTGTATCGGCTCTTAAACCGCCATCTAAATGATCATGTAAGATCACTTTTGGGATCGAAAATATTTTATTTTGATTCATTGTATGAAATTAGCAATACCTTGTGTATTTACAATATTACTAAAATTAAAACCTTACTTACAGTAAAATTTATTTTCTATGTCTTTGATAGTTAAATTATATGGATACTTTTTACCAGATTTTTTTATACTCTCTATTTCAAAATATCCTAACTATTTATGCTGATTCTTAAATTTTTCTATTATAATCTAATCGGTAATAATAAAAATTTGCATTTATAGCAGATGGAAACCAAAGGTGTAAAAAATAAGGTACTTTCTTATGTCTATTAGAACTAAGCTAGGTCAACTTTTTATGATGGATTTTCGCTACTGGGGTGAAGATCTAAATAAAAATCCAATTCCTTTTACTAAAGCAAACCAAACTATTTGTAACCTTTTTAAAGAGTATAACCTAGGTGGCTTTATTCTTTTTAAGGAAAATATACAAAATAATCGTCAAACTATTTCTTTACTTAGAGATTTGCAAGGGGGTAATAGAATCCCACTATTTTTTGCAACAGATCAAGAAGGTGGTAGGGTTCATAGACTAATTCAAGGAACTAGTGGCTGTGGCAACATGGCTATAGCTGCGACAAACAACCCTAAAAACTCTTACCAAATGTCTAAAATACTCGGAGATGAATTACACAGTTTGGGTATTAATATTAATTTTGCTCCTGTAATCGATGTTAATTCAAATAAAAGCAATCCCGTTATAGGAGTCAGATCGTACTCTGATAATCCTAAGACAGTTATTAAATATGCCAGAGAAAGCATAAAAGGTTTGTCTGATGCCAATATCATCAATTGTGTTAAGCATTTCCCGGGCCATGGAGACACTGCCGTAGATAGCCACGTTGGTAATGTAATATTAAATAAAAACCTAGATGAATTAGAAAAAATAGAATTATATCCCTTTAGAGAACTTGTTAAAGAATATGATATGGTGATGTCAGCGCATATTAGTGTTCCAAATATTGATGATACCAAGCATATTTCTATATCCAATAATCAAGAAATTTACATACCAGCTACATTATCGCATAAGGTGATCACAAAACTTCTAAAAGAAGAGATTGGATTTACTGGGCTAGTGATTACTGATGCTATGGATATGAAAGCTATAACAACTCATTTTGACCCAGTACAAGCTACTAAACTTGCTATACTGGCTGGCGTAGATATAGTGCTAATGCCTACACGAGTTTGGTGTGAGCAGGATATTTATAAACTAAAAAAACTCTTTGTTGAGTTAGAAAATGAATATATTTCAAATAAGAGTTTTGCTAAAGCGGTAGATATAGCATATGACAAAATAATCAAATTTAAAGATACCAAAATAAGTCAAAACTCTACTTTAATAATGCCTTTTGAGAAACAACTTAAACTTGCTGAAAAGATTGTAGGTTCGATCGAACACCAAAACATAGCTTATGAAATTTCTAAACAAAGCACTACTATAGTAAAAAATAATGGTTTAATTCCATATGATTTAAAAGATCAAGATACCATTTTAATTATAGATTTTGATAGCGAGAGATTAAAAGATTTTTATGAATGTTTAAGTCAGCTATTAAAACGAAAAAATCTACAAGCTAAAATCATGATTAAAAATATAAATGATGATGATTTACCAGAAGATATAAATTTAGCAGATATAGTTATTTTAGTTTCGGAGAATTTAAAGCAATATAACCAAAAATATAGTTATCTAACATCTTTAGCATCTAAAAAAACTATAAACATAGCTGCGATAAAACCATACGATATAAATTATATAGATAATATTGAAAATTATGTTTGTATTTATGGAGCTACCTCTATTGATCAGACGAACTATACAAAAGTCTCTTTAAAAATAAATATCATGTCAGCTCTAGAAAATATCTTTGACACTAATTTAAAACTAGAATCAGTTTTACCTATTACCTTATATTAACCTAAGTTCGACAATTATTTTATCAATTGGCACATTGCGGTTAGCGGCTGTAAAGACAAGCAATAAGCAGCTACAACTATTTGAGCTTCGTGAGTTTTGTAGCTGCCCTTGGCTTACAGCTACGCGATAGCATAGTGCTAGGCAGTTTTGCATACTTTTTTTGCCATGAAAAAAGTATGTCGCAATAACTAGCAAAGCTAGTTGCGAAACACTTTTAAAGATACTATTAAAATAATTTTGTATTGTTTAAACTCTTAAACTTTTATAAAAATATAACTTTCAATATCTAACTCAGGTTATATTAGTCAAAATTCAAATCTATTATTTGCTTATTTTGCCAAGCGTTAACAAAGTCATAAGATATAATATTAGCTTTTTTCATCTCTGATTGACTCATTTTATGAATTTGCTCAGGTAATATATAATTTGCTCTAGCAGCTAATGATCTTATATCAAGAATCCCTGCTTCTCCAGTTAATGTAAAGCTGTATAAGAACCAATAATAATTATCTAGTCCCCCAAAATTTTCTAGCTTATTATTCTGGTCTGTAACTAAAGTTTTAGGTGATGCAGTTTCTGAGTATTTATCATATATGGTGTAATTTTCTGGACTAATGTTTGGATAACCAACATACCCCCATAAACCATCTTTTGAATCTATATACGTACCAAGCTCCCTTTTATTTAGTAAAGGCACAATTTTACCTTTTAATTCAGATAAAGTAACTTTACGTAGAGAATCTCCATCTTCTTGTTTATAGAAATATGGATCTAGTTTACTTTTTAAAGTTGATATCATTTCTTTCTTATCGATAGCCTTTATTGTAGAAGAACTACTTTCGTTCGTTTCAGCGTGAGCTAAATATAAAAATATAACTTCGTTTTTACCTTCAGTTGTTATAAAACTTTCCATCTCCTCTAAAAATTGGTTAAAGGAAACACCATAACCATGACCCCAGTCATAATTTTGGTGAAAAAGCGCCATCTCTTTACCATTAAACATACCCACTCTAACGTCAAAGAAGCGAACCCCTGCACGAAGCTGCTCTGTTATATTTAAATCGTTTGTAAAGTACCACTCAGGGTGTTTACGTGCTACAGAACTTACAACAACCTCGCTAATACTTGGATTATCACTAAATCTAATAGAGCTTTGATATACTCCAGAATCGTGAGTAGCAGGCATAATTAATTGGTTTAAAAGTAGATTAGGGTTTTGGTTAATTAACTGCTCCATCCAATTAGTATTATCAGGCTTAGCTGCCCTTATATATATAGAAAGCCTTTCTTCAGATCCTACTAAGAAAACAGAATCACCTGGAGCACTAGCTTGGTTTAATGAAATGCTTTTTGTAAACGGTCCTGAATTAAAAGCCAAATTTTGGTTTGTCGAAAATTTTAATAAATCATCATTTCCTGTTTCGACATACATTGTATATGGCCCCGAGACATCATTAGACCAAAACGACTTATTTAATTCTAAGTGAGAACAAACTCTTTCTCCTTCTAAAACAGTTTTGCCTTGAAAATTATCTCTAATTTGAGTATTTTTATTTTCCCAATCACTGGGGTTAAAATCTACTCGTTTGATAGTTATAGGTTGCGAATATTGATTAATAATGCATAATTCGGAACCTTTACTTCCAGCATATAATTTTGAAAAAAATAGACTCATAAAGAGTACACCAAATAATTTTGTTTTTTTATATTCCATAGGTTCTCCTAACATTAGTACGATTAAACGAAATTTTTATAAATTAGTTAGATTTACTTTAAATGAGGCTTCTATACTTAAGTAAAATAATCTCCAAAACTTATTTTATATTTTAATTTAAATTTATTCAACAATTAAATTAATAAAATTATATTAAACAATCGTATAAAATAGACTTATGATTGTTACCTAGAAGTTTAAAATTTAACAAGCATTATAAACTAAGCCAAATATTAAAATAATTACAAAATATATAATTTTATTAAAAATTATTTTTATAATATATTTAAAATATTATTTATTTATTGTATTATGTTTAAAATTAACAAAATTAAAAATTAGGTAATATTATGAAATTTAGACATGCTATATACATATCATTCCATGGAGATATGAATGGAACAGGTAGTGAAACTAAGAAATCCTATTTTTATCAAAAAGATAAAAACCTAGAGCGTGAGTATACGATTAAAATGCATAGCGATCATAAACGCAAATCTCTATTAAAGTCTACTATTCCTTTTGTTAGGATAAATTTTCCTTATTTTAGTAATGTTCATGCCAAAAAACTAGATATTAAAAGAGATAAAAATAATTGTGAGATTGCAGAAGAATTAATGGCAAAAGAATTAAAAAATATTCAACCATATTCTAGGATCTATATCTCTGCACATAGCGTAAGTGAACGTAGTATTCAACAACTTATAAAATCTCCAGGTCATGACTTAGACTATCAGAGTATTCCATCTTCTGATATAGCAAATGTACTATCCAAATATATCCCTGCTCTATCTAAAAAAAACCTCCAAATTTTCCTTATGATCGCTAATGTTGACTTCAAAAAAGACGACTTGGGAGAAATAACTCCTATGACCAAAATTTTTGCTCAATCATTGATGGAAGAATTACACAAAAATAATTTCAATCGAACTTCTGTCGTTGCATATAATAATGCATGTAAGGCTATTGAACTAACGAAGAATTCAAAAAATAAGTTTAAATTAAACGATATATCAACAATAGATAGAGATCGTGCTTTCCAAAAAACAGCAGATGAATTACATTTTAAACATGGTAATAAGCAATCTGATAATAAAATTGTCTTCCATAACTACAGCCATACGGATAAAGTGGAAGAAACCGGATATCGAGACTTTAAGAAAAAATATATGAGTGGCTTTAATGACGAGTACAAAAGGGGTTTAAACAAGGTTTTAAAAAGTTTTAAAGATTTCAAACATAAAGAACGCAATGAAGGTGAGGGAAAAACTAAAAAATATAACCAAGACCATCTACCACAAATGGAACTAACGCAATCAAAATTTGAAGTTCAAACTTTGAAAGATTTTTTACTTGTTTTTTCATTAAGCGAGTATGTTAATAATTATGAACAAAAATCGTTTCATGGAATAAAACATCATCATGGAAAGATAGGTTATAATAGAATAATGTGTTTTCACGATAGAATCGCAGCTATAAGTGAAGACGATATAAGAGATGCTAACGATAAAGTTACATTAGAAAATATAGCAAATCGTATAATTGTCGAAATAATAGATTTTGCTAAGCAAGATCGTGAATATAGAAAATTCGCGGGTAACTCTTTATTTTCTAGAAAAATAAATGTCAATGATAATTCAGGTATGACTAAAATATTAGAAGGTTTACAAACGTTTTATAAACAAATGGCCGGTGTTGTTGATAATGAGCTTGTAAATGAATCCCTACAAGAGTTTGAAGATAGCTTGAAGTTTAAGTATACCAATTTATCAGATAAAAAAGAGCGAGAATCTATATTAGATGCTCTGAAAAAACTAGATTCTTGGGACTTTCCAAATAAATGTGTAAATTCTTAATTAACCTGCTAGATTATTTCTAGCGAAATATTAAGGATAGAAACAATGTCTAAGAATAAGAAGTCAGAAGATATTTACACAGCTATTGCAGATCAAATAATAGATTCAGGTGTTGATATTAATCAAATGTTTGAGAAAGATGGTTTGCTAAAGCAACTAACAAAACGATTATTAGAAAAAGCACTAGATGCAGAAATGAATAGTCATCTTGGTTATTCAAAACACCAAAGGACTAATTCATCAAATGCTAGGAATGGCTATAGTAACAAGACATTAGCTACAGACACAGGTAATTTGGAAATATCAGTTCCACGAGATAGAGATAGTGACTTTGAACCTCAAATAGTTCCCAAAAGAGTCACCAAGATAAACGGCTTAGACCAAAAAATTATATCTTTGTATGCTAAAGGTATGAGTACTACAGATATCCAACAACAGTTATTTGAGTTATATGATACAAAGATAAGTACAAGCTTTATAAGTGATGTTACAGAAGCTATTATTGATGATGTTAAAGCATGGCAAAATAGACCTTTAGAGTCAGTTTATCCAATAGTGTTTTTTGACTGTATAGTCGTTA
The DNA here is from genome assembly GCF_012222825.1 of Allofrancisella frigidaquae. Classification (NCBI taxonomy): domain Bacteria; kingdom Pseudomonadati; phylum Pseudomonadota; class Gammaproteobacteria; order Thiotrichales; family Francisellaceae; genus Allofrancisella; species Allofrancisella frigidaquae. The sequence continues at coordinate 871,228 of NZ_CP038017.1, forward strand.
AAGTTAGAGAAGACAAGCATATTATTAATAAAGCTGTGTATGTGGCTCTTGGCATATCGTTAACTGGTCATAAGGATGTATTAGGTCTTTGGATCAGTCAAAATGAAGGTGCTAAATATTGGCTTAGTGTTTTTACTGAATTAAAGAATAGAGGCTTACAGGATATATTTATAGCATGTACTGATAATTTAAAAGGCATGTCTGATGCTATACAAGCTATATACCCTGAGACAAAGCATCAGCTTTGTATCGTTCATCAAATTCGTAATAGTCTTAAGTATGTGCCATATAAAGACAAGAAAGAGGTAGCTAGAGAGTTAAAGAAAATATATGATGCTGATACCATTGCAATAGCTCAATCTGAGCTTGATAACTTTGCAAATAAATATGATACTAAATATCCTTTAATTTCAAAGTCATGGATAAATAATTGGGATAATTTAACTGTATTCTTGCAATATCCTCCAAAAATTCGTAAAGTTATTTACACTACTAATGCGATTGAATCGCTTAATAGCCAGTTTAGGAAAGTCATTAAGAATAAAAAGCTATTTCCTAAAGATGACTCTGTTTTCAAATCTTTGTACTTGGCTATAGATTATTTGACTAAAAAATGGTCTATGCCTGTTAAATATTGGAATGAGGCTATGCCTTATTTCGCTATCGAGTTTGAGCATAGAATTCAGAGATTCATGTAAGTGAATTTACACAGTTAAGTGGAAAGGCTCAGATTCTTACATGTAAGACACTTCATTACTTGGAATAACTTTCGCTCCCCGACCATTATTTAATTCCTAACTTTGCCTAGCCTTTACACTCTTATTAGCATGGATTTTTTGTCTAATTAGTTTAGAGAAATCCTTGTTATGAGTTGATGATTTTTTACTTTTATTTGCTCTTTTTGCTGCAATAATTTTTACTTCATCTATTTTTTTAACTTTTGTTTTTCTACTCATACTTGTAGTAGGTACATTATGTTGAGCTTCAAAGCCTTCAAGCTCTTCACGAGGTAATAAGTGTCCTATTAGATGCTCGATATTTGATAGCATCTCAACTTCATCAGCACTTACTAATGATATAGCTATTCCAGTTTGGCCTGCCCTTGCTGTTCTACCTATACGATGCACATAGTCTTCAGCAACATTAGGCAAATCTAAGTTTATAACATATGGTAACTGCTGAATATCTATTCCTCTAGCCGCTATATCTGTAGCCACTAAAACAGTTATCAGATTAGATTTAAAATCTGCTAAAGCTTTTGTTCTGGCAGTTTGACTTTTATTGCCATGGATAGCGCTAGCTTTTATATCTGCATCATTAAGCTTCTCAGCTATCTTATTAGCTCCATGTTTTGTACGTGAAAATACTAATACTTGATTCCAATTATCCCTTTTGATTAGGGATATCAAAGCATTAACTTTTTGTGATTTATCTACAGTTATAATACTTTGGGTTATTTTTTCTACAGTTGTATTAGCAACATCAGCAGAAACAGATTTAGGGTTATTTAAAAAATTTTGGGCTAGATCTTTTATCTCTGCAGAAAAAGTAGCTGAAAACATTAGTGTTTGTATCTTCTTAGGCAAAAGCTTATGGATTCTTTTTAAGTCATGAATAAAACCCATATCAAGCATTCTATCAGCTTCATCCAAAACTAAGGTGTTTAAGTCAGTAAATCTAATAGCATTTTGACTATATAAGTCTAGTAATCTACCAGGTGTCGCTATTAGGATTTCTACTCCTTTTCTTAATTTCATCATTTGAGGGTTTATGCTTACACCACCAAATACTACTGTAGAACGGATATGCGTATTTGCAGCATATATACTAACTTGATCTTCTATTTGAGCAGCTAGTTCCCTCGTTGGTGTTAGAATAAGAACTTTAGTTGTATTAGATCTAGCTTTAGGCTGATTTATTAATTTTTCAATAATTGGTAATGTAAATGCTGCGGTTTTGCCTGTACCAGTTTGCGCACTTGCCATTAAGTCATTATCTTTTAATATAAGAGGAATAGATTTCTCTTGAATTGGTGTTGGCTTTGTATAACCTTTAGTTTCTAGAGCTTTACATATCTGTGTTGAAAGCCCTAATTGCATAAAATTAGTAGACATTTGTATCCTTTTAATATTTAGTCATACTATATTATCATTTATAAAAGTATTAGTTAGATTTATTTACAAGCTATTACATAATATAATTGTTTTAGGAACTTTTATTTTGCTCGAATTTAATGAAAACAACATATGATAAAGAGCTAGGTCTACAAGTACAAAAACACCTAGTATCAAAAGGACTAGAAGTATATAGAAGCTTGAAAATAGACAAACCCAAGCAGATAGAAACTATTTCAAACGCTTACCAAGAAATTCTAACAGCTTTAGGTCTAACTACTATTGAATTTGAAAAAACCCCACATAGAGTCGCTCGAATGTTTGCCCAAGAAATTTTTTATGGTCTTGACTATGGCAATTTTCCTGCTTGCGCTTTATATGAAAATGAATTTAAGTATGATGGTATACTTACACAAAAAAACATTAATATAATGTCTTTTTGTGAACATCACTTTGTACCATTTGAAGGAACAGCGGAAGTTTCATTTATCCCAAAAGATAATAATATTATTGGCTTATGTCGCATAAATAGTATTTGTGATTTTTTTGCAAGACGGCCACAAATTCAAGAAAGAATGGCTGCTCAAATATTTGAAACACTTAAATTTATACTCAAAACAGAAGATGTATCTGTAAAAATAACAGCCCAACATACTTGTGTTTCATTTCGAGGAAAAAACAATAAAAATTCTGAAACTTTTACACAAATTATTGGCGGTTACTTTAAAAATGAGTGATTTACTTGATCTAGGTTGTATTTTCTTTTTTATTCTAATAATTAGTTGTATTTTTACAAAAAAATACGTGAGAATTTTTTTTATATTTATAGTTATAGTTTATTATCTAGCAGGTAGTGGTTTACTGGGAAAACTTTTAGCTAGTTCACTAGAAACCAAACCTACAGATATAAATATGTGCTCAAATACTAAAGGTATAATTTTACTAGGTGCTGGTATATCCAAACCCTTAAATGGCAACTTAGAGCCAAGTCTTGCTGCTTATGATAGGATTTTAAAGACTGCTGAAGTTTATACCAAATATCCTCAAAAGGTAATAATAACAGGTGGAGTTACTAGTAATAATAAACTTTCAGAAGCTGAAGTTTATGCAGACGATTTATATAAGCTGAGGATACAAAAATCAGATGTATTGTTGGAGAAACAAGCAAAAAATACTTATCAAAATGCTAAGTTTGTGAAAGAAATAATTGGTAATAGCCAAAATAACTACTGTCTAATTACTGATTCCATACATTTAAAACGTTCCAAAATATATTTTAATAAATTTGATATTAAAATTATTAGTCTAGCCTCATCTAATCCTACCACCGAACTTAAGATACTACCTAATGCTTATAATTTTTATATTACACAAAGAATTGTTCATGAATATTTGGGTATAGTAAGAGCATATTTTATAAGTTAATTTTCCTAGAAATTAATACATATAGTCATAAGACTGTAGACTTGTTATAATTTTCAAAAAACTTGCATAATTTAGAAATGAAATATACAAAATTAGGATCAACAAACATAGATATCAGTAGAATTTGTCTTGGAACAATGACATGGGGTAGACAAAACACTCAAGCTGAAGGTTTTGAGCAAATGGATTATGCACTTTCTCAAGGAGTTAATTTCTGGGATACAGCAGAGATGTACCCTATTCCACCTACAGCTGACAGGTATGGAGATACAGAAACCATTATAGGAAATTGGTTTAAAGCTACAAAAAAACGTCAAAAAGTAACTCTAGCAACTAAATTTTCACCTATGCAGTGGGCAAGAAATGAAAAAAATCCAAAAACTGATAAACAAAATATAATTACAGCTGTCGATAACAGCTTAAAACGTTTATCAACAGATTATATTGATCTTTACCAATTTCACTGGCCAACTAATAGAGCTCATTACCATTTTGGTAATTGGTGGGATTTTGAGCCTCCAGTTGGTAATAAAAATAAAAATCAGATTGTTGATAATATTTTAGAAATTTTACAAACATGTGAGGAGCTAATAAAAGCAGGTAAAATAAGATATCTTGGTTTATCTAATGATTCTGCTTGGGGTATTAACCAGTTTATTAAATTAGCTGAAAAGCATAATTTACCACGCCTTCAAAGTATCCAGCATGAGTACAATCTTAACCGAAGAAGAGATGAAACTGATGTTATGGAAAGCTGTGCTCTTGAGGATATTTCTTACCTTGCATGGTCACCTCTTGAGCAAGGAATTATAACAGGCAAATACCTTAATGGTGCTAGGCCTAAAGGTACTAGAATGTCACCAGAGATTTTAGATGGTCAAGAAGACCGTTATAAATTTAGACTAATAACAAATGATGAAGCAGTAGCTGCATATATAGACATAGCAAAAAAACATAATCTTGATATTTGTCAAATGGCTATAGCTTTTACCATAAGAAAACCATATATGAGTTGTAGTATCATAGGAGCTACTTCTATGGAGCAACTTAAAAATAACATTGACGCTATAAATTTAAATTTATCAACGGAAGTATTAGTAGATATTGAGAAGGTTAGAAGAAAATATCCTGTACCTTTTTGATTTTTCTTAAAAAGTTAAAACCTATGTGAAAATCAAATAAATCATTCTAGCAATAATATATTGTCTTAAAACTTGAAAATACTCACATTATTAACAACTACAATATTCTTCTTTATTAAAGTTAGAAAATATATTTCATATTCTAAGTCAAAAATATTTCCCTTGCAATAAATTAAAAATTTATTTAATATATATAAATTTAAAAATATAGTTTAAATATGAACTTAAAAGAATTTAAGAAATTTGCTAATAAAGAAATAAATGATTACATAAACCCACGCCACTTTTTTAAGAACCGCCTTCATGTAAATGAAGCGAATAAATTATTAAAAGAGATAAACGATTGTAAGCTTAAGGATGAGGCAAAGTTTGTTTTAGATTCTTTTATAAATTCTTATGATGGATCTGATGCAATTACAGAATATGCAACAAGTAGAGAAACTCAAGTATTATTCAACCAACCAAAACAATTTCAACAACATACTCTACCACGATCTCAAAAATACAAGAAAAAAAATGGAGATTTTTATAAACTATTATTCGAACTTAAAAATGTTCTATTAGTGGAAGTTGAAGCTGAACTTTCTCCTATTAGAAGAGAGATTAACAGAGATAAAGCTCATTCAGCTATAAAAGCGGTAAATAGTAATCCTGATTCTCCTACATTAACCAGATACCGTAAACACCTTAGTAAAATAACACCACTTAGTAATGTTCTAAACGGAATACCCTTAGCTTGTGGAATTCCAGATGAAATATTAGATATATCAGATTGCTATGATGATCAGTTCGTAAGTGCAGCTTACTATAGCTATACATTTACTGAAGACCGAAGTGCTTTTAAAGACCTAAAAAATTATGTGCTCCTACCATTTTTAAAGAGTGTGTTATCCGTACTTGAGTGCATAAAAGATAAGAAAACTATAAAAGATTATATTACAAACCCAAAACAAACTAATTCACCTTTATTTTTCTATTACTCCATAAATGAATCACTTGAGCTAATTCGTAACAACAAGTTTTCATATTTCTTAGACAATTATCCAATAAGTTTAGTCTCCAACCTTTATAAAGAAATTCTGTCAGTTGTTGAACAAGCAAAAAGCTATGAAGATTATTTTAACCTTGGAAGTATATTAAGAGGTAACGTAATTTCAGTTTTTACAAAGTATAAAAATGAATCTCAACTAATAGATAGAAATAATAGGGAAAGTTATACTAACTTATCTCCAAGAAGTCGCTCCCACTCAGTTTCTCGGTTTGAAGAAGAAAAAAAAGAATCTTATTGGAAAAATAAGTAGACTTATAACTTTAAAAAATTACCTAATGTACTTAATCCATACTCTGTCAAATAAGCTTCTGGGTGGTATTGAACACCAAAGATTTTTAAACTTTCATGCTGAAAAGCCATAATTTCATTATTTTCAGTTATAGCAGTAGTAATAAGAGGTTCTTTAATCTTATCGACTATTAGAGAATGGTAACGTGTAACCTCAAAACTTTCTGGGTGATTAAAATAAAGTGATGATTGATTACATTGATTGATTACTGAATTTTTACCATGATAAACTTGTTTAGCTTTTATAATTTTAGAACCGTAATATTGAGCTATTAACTGATGACCTAAACATATGCCTAATAAAGAAGTATTATTTTGCTCGCAGTATTTAATAACTTGGTATTGTTTTTTTAATTCATTTGGATGCCCTGGACCTGGGCCTATTACAATATGACTAAAGCTACCTAATCTTGGTATGTCATCATCTGTTTTAATCACTAAAACTTTATGTCCAAGGTAAGTAATATAGTCAACTATAGTATTAGTAAAAGAATCATAATGATCAATAAAAAGTACCATAATCAAATCTCTAAATATGCTTGTATTAAGCCTCTGACACTATTGATAAGGTATATTTTATCAGCTGCTTTAAATTCTTCTAAGCTAATACTTTTAACTTCAATTTCTTTTTTATCTACTAGTGTTTTTCTAGCTACACCTGCTAATACACCATCACTAAGTTTAGGAGTATATTTTTTACCATTAATTTCTATAATTATATTGTGAAACCTTGTTTCTGTAATGTTGTTAAACTCATTTAAAAATACAATCTCTATATTTGAGCAGTTGCCAACATACTTTTCATGCATAGCTGAATAAAAATCTCTAGTCGATGAGTGGGTAGTTTTATAGTTAAATAATTTATTTTTAGAGTCTATTCTTTCAGGACAAACTTTAAGTTTTACCGGTATGATATTGGAATTGTTAATTTCAGTATCCTCAATACTGAAGCTTTGATCATGAAAATATTCTAAACGAACTTTATATTCCTTATCTGCCTCTAATTTTTTAGAGTATTTATTTAAACTTTTAGCTACATTATCAATACAAAAATCAAAAAATAACCTCTCGGCAGTATTTTGTAAACGTTGTAGGTGTAACTCTAGGTTCCTAAATCCATTATAAAAATATATGCTCTCTACTAATGAGAAATCAGGCTTATAGATTTGTTTTATAAAGTTTATCTTGGTAGCCATTTCTTGCCATTCTGAAAAGCATTCAGAATATATTGTAACTCCTCCACCTACTCCTAATTGTAAGTTTTGACCCTTCTTTTGAATAGTTCTAATAGCAACGTTAAAACACATATCATTATTTGGCAGTATGTAACCAATAGCTCCTGTATAAACACCTCTATTATCTTTTTCAATATTTTTTATAAGTTCCATGGTGCGCTTTTTTGGTGCTCCTGTTATCGATCCACATGGAAAAAGACTATCTAGAATTTTTTTAAAAGGTGTCTCTTTGTTTACTTCTGCAGAAATTTCAGAAGTCATTTGTAAAAGCTTATTATACCTTTCTATAGTGAATGCTTCATCAACTTTTACTGTATGAGTTTTGGCAATACCTGACAAATCATTTCTTAATAAGTCTACAATTATAAGATTTTCAGCTCTATTTTTAGGGCAACTAAGTAGTTGGTTATAAGCTTTTTCATCCTCGTTAATATCCCCAGTAAGTCTTGCTGTACCTTTCATAGGTCTTACAACTAGCTTTGTAGCTTGTTTTTTAAAAAATAGCTCTGGAGATATTGATATTATTTCAATATCCCGAAATGGTAAATACGCACCGTATCTAACTGGTTGTTGCTTCTTTAATAAAGTATACAACTCTAAACCACTTAAAGAAGTAGCTCCTTTAATGTTTTTTGTATAATTAATTTGATAACTTTCACCATTTTGTAAAGCATTTTGGACTTTTATAAAACCTTTTTGATAGTCATCAAAGCTAAGATTATCTATGAGTAGTACAATGCTTTTGTTACTTTCTTTTGCAGGGATATTATTTTCAAGCTTTTTAAATGCCACAAAATAAAGAAGTATTCCATCATTATCTGATCTTAGATGCGTTAAGGTCTTATTTAAATAATAGCTTGCTTCATAGCTAACAAAACCTGCTAAATACAAACCTTGTTTTTGTAGCTTTAACATCTCTTTAAAAGCTTCTAATAAGGATGGCTCATTAGTCGCAATAATTTCTGTTACTGGTTCGGTAAAATAGTAACTTAACTCTTTTGTTAAAGAATCCTCAAACAAGGCATATTCTGGTAAAACTTTATCCATTTTCTACAATCTGCCTTATTTTTTTTCTATCTACTTTACCAGTATTTGTCAACGGTATTTGATCAAAGTTTAATAATATGTCCACTTTTTTATATTCAGCTAAATATTTTAACAAGTGTTTGTTTAACTCTTCTAAAGAAATTTTACTTTCGCTAACTATAATAGCACAAACAAGCTCTCCCCAAATTTTATCTTTTTTGCCAACAACTACACAAGATTTTATACTAGCTAACTTTAAAATAATATTTTCTAGCTCTACTGGGGAAATATTTGAACCGCCCTTTATAATAATATCTTTGTACCTGCCATAGAAAGTAAGTTTTTTAGTTTGTTCATCAAAGCTACCTATATCTCCAGTTTTAAGCCACTCTTTTTTATTGTTAATTGGTAACATAAAGCTTCTAATGAAGATTTTACCATAAGTACAACCTTCAAACTTTTCTATTTTAATCTCTGTATCTTTAAAAATTTCAACCTCATTTATACTAGTGTTTTCGCAAACATTTTGCCCATAACCAAAAATCTCTGTCATACCTATACCGTTTAATAAAGGTAACCCTAACTTTTGTTTTATAGCTTTGTGTAACTTTTCGGAAGCTAAATCTCCTGCTACACTTAAATACCTTAGTGTATGTTTAGTGATATTTTCTTTTAGTAAAAAATAATACATAGTTGGTAGCAAAGCTAAAGATGTTACTTTACATCTAGATATTATCTGTGCCATCTTTTGAGGGTTAAATTCTCTAATAATCGTAATATCTAACCCTATTGCTAAAGCTGGTAAAAGTTGATATGAAAAAGCAAACGCATGATTCATAGATAACGCTATCAATAAATGATCATCTATTACTAAATCTAAATCATTAGCTCTATTTTTAGCATATTCTATAATTTGATTAATGTTATGCATATGTTTTTTATAAGCTCCTGTAGTACCTGAGCTTACATGAGCTGTTATAGCTTTCCTGAATACACTAAAATCTGTAGTTTTAGTAATATTCTCCAAAAATTTTATTTCATTGCCTATTATAAGAACTTCAATATTATTCTTTTTATAAAACTCTGTCAGCTCGATACTGTCTTTATCTGTTAAAAATAAAGAATTGGTCTCTAAAATTCCTTCTAGCTCCTTATCTATAAGCCTAGGGTTAACTGGTACAACTAACTCAATTTCTGCAATCCAGCTAGCTAGATATAAACAAATTGTTAGAGGTGAATTTTTAAGATTGAAGAAAACTTTTTTATATTTATAAGATTCAAGTAGCCTAGCTAAATCATAGCTTTTAGCAACAATCTGATTATAGCTATATTCTTGGTCTTCAAAATAAACTTTACGTTGTGATGAGTAACTACTTACCCTTTGCAAAAAGTTTTCAACTAAAAGCATTTTCTACTTAGTATTTCAATATATTATCTAACTTCTAGATATGATATATTAAGTTACTAAAACTTACATTTATTTCTGATTATTAAATATGGAGTTAAAATATCTAACCAGAACAACCCTTTTATATGATAATTGATTTGCTAAACCATTGTTATTGTTAACTTTCAATTTCTAAATAACAACAGTTTCACATTAGTCAAAAATGGCTAATATAAAGATGCTTCTTTGTATTTTTTAAAAACCTAATTTAAAGAAAAATAGGGTATTAAATCAACAGTCTTTTGTATAAAATAAAAGATCGACAAAACATCCAACCAGTTGATGTTTAGAGCTATCTTTATCTAGAGCAATCAAGGAGCATGTTGTGGCAAAATTTGTATGTAAAGAGTCGGAGTGTAACCAAGAATTTAATAGTAGCACTGCTCTTAGGGATCATAGAATAAACCATCATGGTCCTGGTTTTATATGTAATGAGCCGGGGTGTAACCAAAAATTTAATAATAGCAGGGGTCTTAGTAATCATAAAATAAAAGAGCATGGCTCTGGTTTTATATGTAAAGATTGTAACCAAAAATTTAATAGTAGAACTCCTCTTAGGGAGCATAAAATAAAAGAGCACGGTTCTGGTTTTATATGTAAAGAGCCGGGGTGTAACCAAAAATTTAATAATGACTTTGCTCTTAGGCAGCATAAAATAAAAGAGCACGGTTCTGGTTTTATATGTAAAGAGCCGGGGTGTAACCAAAAATTTGATAATGACTTTGCTTTTAGGCAGCATAAAATAAAAGATCATGGTCATGGTCATGGTTTTATATGTAAAGAGCCGGGGTGTAACCAAAAATTTAATAATTACAATGCTCTTAGGGAGCATAAAATAAAAGATCATGGTTCTGGTTTTATATGTGAAGATTGTAACCAAAAATTTAATAATCGTACCACTCTTCGTAATCATAAAACAAACGATCATGGCTTTGGATCTGATAAAGAAGATATAAACCTAGAACTTATATTACCTCCAGTAAGTCATAAATATTTAAAAGGATTAGATCCAGTTCAGGAAGTTTTTGTGGAAAAGATTGGAGAAAATGACCTCAGCAAACTATCTGCTTATTATTATGAGACAACACAATTCTTATTTAATCAACAAAGTATAAAATACCAAGATATTAATCAAAATATTCAGGTTTGCGAATTTGCTTTTCAATATAATTTTGAAATAAAGGATAATACACAAATTATATTTGTCTGTGCTGGGAGAATATCTCAGAACAGTAGCTTCGTACCTAGTAGATCTACTAAAACTATAATTGTTCCTGTAATTCATTTATCTGAAAGAAACAATATCAGTGGCACAACACTAAGTTATCAGATAACTGGAGATTATAGTAAAGAGAAAAATATCACAACTCGTAGAGCAGCTATATTACATTTTGCTAAACATTTTAAATTAAATGATTTTATAATGATGGACGATAATATTAAGTCTATTGTTCATTTTAATACAGTTATATCATCAAGCACTGAAAGAAATTGCGATTGGGATGGTCTATATGACTTTTTGAGAAAAGAATGTAAGGAAATAGGATCTTTTATTTCAGGAATGAATAATATCTATGGTATAAATTTAAGATTTCCTTCAAAAATCCATTTTATAAATAGCAAAGAAATATTTGAGATTTTAGATTCCTCTTTTAAAGGAGAAGTTAAACACTTATTACCTAATTTAAATAATCAAGAAGTTCATTTTCCTTTAGAAGATTACTACATGCTATTTAGCATAATGTTTTTATATAAATGCAAATATAAATCTGATAATACAAAGTCAATTATGGATAGTATAGGAATTTTAAATCAAGAAACTATTGGTTATGAAAGATCCATGCTTACTACTAATAATTCTAAAAAAGAGTCTTTAATTAACTTAACGACTGCCAATGATTGGCTCTTAGTTGATACTGATGGTAGCACAGATTTGAGAAAATTTGTTATTAATACTCTAAAAACAACTGTAACAAAAGCAATTGAAACTAAAAGACAATATTATGAAGACTATAGAAAAATATTTGTGTTAGATTTTTATAAAAAGAATTCTCTAAAATTTGATTCTCAGAAGAATAAATCCAATGTTTATGATAACGTTACATCAAAAATATTTAAAGAATTTCGTGTCCCCCAGGCAGAAGCTGCCGATATTATAAACAAGTCAGACAAACAAATCATAAACATAAAAATGCCTACTGGGACAGGTAAAACTAAGGTTATCTTGTATTCGGCATTGTCTTTACTACAAAGTAGGAGTATTTTTATAATTGCGCCAACTATTGATATAGTTAATCAAATATTTGATTCCTTCAAAAAAGACTTGATGGAATATAAAGATATAAACATCCCATTTCTAAAAATAATGTCAGGCGAGAAAGCTATTTGTGAAAAGATGCTTGACCGAAATCATCTATATAACCATAGATTTGGATATATATTTTGTTATGATTCATTTAAGATTTTTTTAGCAAGAAACAAGAATGTATATCCAGATACTCCAAGAATATTTGATGAGTCGCATATATATTTTAAGCCTAATAAAGAACATGAGGGTTTGTTAAGTACTAAAAATATATTATTTTCAGCTACGCCATACTCTTTTGGTCCTTATGATTATTCTTTAAGTACTAAAAAAGCTACTGATGAGTTTAAACTTATTCCAAATGTCACAAAGATCCAAAAGGACTTTAATGGTGATAATGCCATATTTAAAAATATATGTAATATCTTAAGAGAAGAACATGGTAAGGGCTTAATTTTTTTAAGTGGTATTAAAAACATAAAAGATTATGCTAAGAAATTGCAAGATTATTTTACTAATCATCTTTTGGATGATAGAAAAATTATTGAAGTTCATTCAAAAGTAGCTAGAAACACTTATTCAGAAATAATAAGAAATAATAGTAAGTTAATAATTTTAGCTGATAAAATGTTGCAACTTGGTACAGACATACCAAATTTAGATTTTATTATTAATACTAAAGAAGAAACTAACTATAGAGCAACGCAACAAATCATAGGTAGATTAAAAAGAGGGGATCCTGACTCAGAAAAAAAATACTACCACGGGAAACATAATTTCAAGAAAAACAAATCATTTATTAAATACGACGATGAAATTAATTTAGATATGGAAAGCGAATTCCATACTGCGGTTAATGATAATATGGAGGAAGAAAATGAGAATTCTAATTATATAAATAATTATGAGATTGATGAAGAAAGTATAAGTCAAGAGCGAAAGTCTATTACGCAAACCTTCGAGGAAGAGTAACGATCGCTTCTTTCCAAATAATTGAGTAAATTCTTGATTAACTTGCTAGATTAGGTCTAGCACAAAATTACTTACAGTCCCCAAACCATAAAATACTAAGAAAATTACAACGTAGCATAAGTCTTACTTAGTATTTCAATATATTATCTAACTTTTAGATATGATATATTAAGTTACTAAAACTTACATTTATTTATATTTATAAACATGCAACAATCCTTATTTTTAAAAGGTCTAGAAATTTATGTTAATCTAGGATGTTCTGAAGAAGAAAAAGCTCAAAGACAAATGGTTAAAATAGACCTAGAATTAGCCTTTGATGAGAGTTTTACCGCCAATGACACTGATGATCTACAGCAAACTATTTGCTACTATACATTAAGAAATGATATCCAAAAATTTTGTGATAATACTAGTTGTAATCTTATTGAGTATTTAGCAAAACAGATTTATCAATTTATCTGTGCTAAGCACCCTACTATCACTACTAAGTATCTTAAACTTATAAAATCACCTCCTGTTTCCCAAATAGAATCAGCTGCTTTTATAATTAGGAATTAAAAATGCAATATATTATTGGTATAGGTGCTAATATTGGTTTTACATTAGAAAATATTAACAAAGCTATACATACTATAGCCTCTAACGAGAACATAAAGTTATTAGCTAAAGCGAGTCTTTACAGTAGCAAAGCTCTACTAAAAGATAATTCCCCTAAAGACTGGGATATCATATATTTAAATACCGCTATAAAAATAGAAAGTTCGTTAAAACCTTTAGAGCTATTAAAATTTCTTAAAGATATTGAAAAAAATATTGGCCGAGATTTAAACGCTCCAATATGGTCACCTAGAGTTATCGACTTAGACATACTTGCAGCAGAAGATCTAATCTTAGACACTGAAGAGCTCACAATACCTCATAAAGAGCTTTTAAATAGAAACTTTGCTTTAGCTCCATTATTAGAACTCAATAAAAATTGGCATCATCCTAGACATATAGATATTGACCTAAATATTCGATTAAAAGAGCTAAAAAATATTGATATATTAAATCAAAGGTTATCTAACACTATGCGCATGGGTATAGTTAACCTGTCAGAACAATCTTTTTCTGATGGATTTCTAACTGATAATGAACGTAAAACCAACCTAGAGCAACTTATAGAAGATGGTGCAGAAATTATAGATATCGGAGCTGAATCAACAAAACCTGATGCTGAACCTATACCTGCGAGTGAAGAAATAAACAGATTAGATAGCTTTTTAGACTACCTAAAATCTCAATTGCATACTTTAAAATACCGTCCTTTAATTAGCGTAGACACTCGTAAATTAGAAGTTATGCAAGAAATTTTAGCAAAACACCATGATATTATCTGGATGATAAATGATGTTGAGTGTAATGATATTCAACAGAAATCTAAGCTACTTGCTAAATATGACAAAAAATATGTTATAACTCATAATCTAGGTATTATAGATAGAAACCAGTATCTAGAAAAAAAAGACTCTATAGAAGAGATTTATAAATATATCCAAGGAAAAAAGAATATTTTAGTAAGTGAAGGTTTAAATAAAGATAACATTTACTTTGATATTGGTTTTGGCTTTAGTAAAAGTGCTGACACTGCTAGATACCTGCTTGAGAATATAAACATTATAAGAGATAAATTAAACCTCAAAACTTTGGTTGGACATTCACGTAAGCCTTCTGTTTTAGGTTTAAATAAAAATACTAGCATTAATGAATTGGATCTAGCAACAAAGGAATTATCCCAAAAACTAGAACAACAAAACATTGAAATTATCAGAGTACATAAAGTTTAAAAGGAAAATCTTAAATGCCATATCATCCTATGTTGGAGAAAATACTAGACACTCCAGAAATTAGAGAGTTAAAAAAACAAGACTTACGCATTCAGCGTGAAGTTTTTAGTAAAAATGTAATTCAACTTATTAACCAAACTCCTAAACCAAATATAGTTGAAAAAGATATTAAGTTAGAAAACCAAACTACTTTAAGGCACTATCAGCCAAAAATTAGTAGTGACAAAGCTGTTTTGTTTATACACGGTGGTGGCTGGTGTTTAGGCTCTATTGATACATATGATAATGTTTGTAGATATTTGTGCGATAATGGTGATTTTCATGTATTTTCCTTAGAGTATGGATTAGCTCCAGAAGAAAAATATCCTATAGCTGTTGAACACTCCCTGTACGCATATGATTGGTTATATGAAAATGCTATGCAATTTACTATAGATCCTAAAAATATTTTTGTAATGGGTGATAGTGCTGGCGGTAATCTTTCTACTATCATTTGTCATGAGCGTCAAGATAATATACCTAAAGCTCAAATTTTAGTTTATCCAGCTGTAGATATGTATACTAAATATAACAGTATCAAAAAGTTTGATGCTCATAAATATCATCTGACCAGTCAGTGGTGTGAGATGTTTCTAAAAGCTTATATTGATGATATTAGTAAAAATTTTCATAAATTAAAAGACCCGCAACTTTCACCTATATTCTATGAAAATACTAAACAGCCTGATACTTTAATAATAGCTGCGACTCACGATATACTTGTAGATAGTATATATGCTTATGAAGCAAAACTTAAAACTCAAGGTATTCTAGTTGAAACTCACTATGATGAAGAAATGTTTCATGGTTTTATAAGTACCGTTGGCATTAGCCCATTAAATAATGCTAAAATTGCTTTGGACAAGGCGATAAAGTTTATTCAAACTAGATAAAAATGACTATGACAAGGTTTTAGATAAATAGCCTAATTTTCTTGAAAAAAAGTTTTCGCTAAAGCTATTGTTTTTTCTATATCTTGATCACTATGAGCTATAGATACAAAACCAGCTTCGTAAGCAGATGGCGCCAAATAAATGCCTTTTTCCAACATATATGCAAAAAATTTATTAAACATATTTAGATCTGTCTTACCTAGATCTTTAAATGTTTGAATTTTCACTTTTTCATAACAGAAAAATAAACCAAACATGCCTCCTAAACTTTTTGCATGAAAAGCGAAATCATAATTCTCTGCTGCAGTATTTAAACCATCTATAAGTTTAGCAGTTTTGACACTTAACTCCTCATAAAACCCTTCTTTGCTGACTTTCTCAAGAGTCGTTAAGCCTGCTGTCATCGCTATAGGATTTCCAGAAAGCGTACCTGCTTGGTAAACTGGGCCAGCTGGTGATACCATCTGCATAATATCTTTAGCTCCACCAAAAGCACCTACTGGCATACCACCACCAATTACTTTACCTAAAGTTGTCAAATCTGGCTTAACGTTAAACACTTGCTGTGCCCCACCTAGTGCTACTCTAAACCCAGTCATTACTTCATCAAAAATTAGTAAACTTTGGTTTTCATCGCATAATATTCTTAGGCTATGTAAAAAATCGTTTTGTGGCAAAATCATATTCATATTACCAGCTACTGGCTCTACTATGATACATGCTATTTCGTCTTTATATGTTTCAAATAAAGATTTTACCGATTCAGCATCATTAAAATCAGCTATTAAAGTATCTTTAACAACATCCTCTGGAACACCAGGAGAATTCGGTTGTCCTAATGATAAAGCTCCAGAACCAGCTGCTACTAAAAATTCATCAGCATGTCCATGATAGCAACCTTCAAATTTAATAATCTTATTTTTACCTGTATACGCTCTAGCTAGTCTAACAGCACTCATAGTAGCTTCTGTACCAGAGTTTACAAACCTAACTTGTTCAATATTTGGCATTAATTTGGTGATTTTCTTAGCTAACTCAACCTCTAGCTTACAAGGAGCTCCATAGCTTAAACCGTTATTTAATTGACACTTGATAGCTTCTAAAACATCATCGTCACCATGACCTAAAATCATTGGTCCCCAAGACCCTACATAATCTATATATTTGTTCCAATCAACATCATAAATATAAGCCCCTTTGGCAGACTTTATAAATCTTGGAAAATCCTGGTTAACGCTTTTAAAAGCCCTAACTGGTGAGTTTACTCCACCAGGTATATATCGCTTTGCCTCTTCAAAGAGATTAACTGAGCCTGTGTTATTATCCATCTAATTGCTCCTGTCTGATTTTATGTATTTTCTGTTCTACTGCTTGCATCAGTAAGCTAGCAGCATTGATTTTAGTAGCTTTATAAATTTCTTGTATACCTGTAGGACTAGTGATATTTATTTCTGTTAATTTATCACCTATTACATCAATACCTGCAAACATTACTCCATGCTTTTTAAGTTTCTTAGCAACTTTTTTTGCTATTCTATAATCACTATCTTCTAAAGGCCTAACCTCTGCTGTTGCTCCAGCTGCTAGATTACCACGATTGTCTTTATCACTAGGTATACGCGCAAGCAAATATTTGATAGGTTCACCATTAACTATAAGTATCCTTTTATCACCTTTAGATATAGCTTGTTGGTAGTCTTGCACCATTATATACTTAGTTTGGTGATGTGTCAGTGTTTCTAAAATTACATTTTTATTTTTATCACCATCTTTTATCCTAAATATAGAACTTCCCCCCATACCATCTAGAGGCTTAACTATAATATCTTTATGTTCATCATAGAATTTATTTATTTGCTCATAACTTCTAGTAATAAGCGTATTGGGAGAATATTTAGAGTAATTTGAAATTGCTACTTTTTCATTAAAATCTCTTAGAGCCTGAGGATTGTTTACTATTAGAACATCTGCCTTTTTAGCCAAATCTAACATATAAGTTACATAGATATATTCCATATTAAATGGAGGATCTTTACGCATAAAGATGCAATCTAAGTCCAATAATGAAAGGTTCCTATGCTGTGAAATAATTTCATACCAAAGACTTTTATCCTTATGGATTTTTAGTTCAAGGGCATCTCCTTTGGGTTTGCCATTGTCTATATACAAATCATTTAAGTAAAACGTATAAATATTCCAACCTTTTTCTTGAGCTGCTAACAGCATCATAAAGGTACTATCTTTAGAGATATTAAAAGAGTTTAAGTTATCTATTATAAAACCTATTTTCATTGTATTTATCCTATTCTATATCCAATATATTTGGTTAGATCATTACCATTTAAAATATCTGCTATTTGAAGCATTTTTTTATTTGGGAATTGTAACTGTTTAAATCTAATAACTTTATCCAAAGTAGCAATATCCATGCCAATTTTTGAAGTATCTACTATAGTTCCAGATGCTTGTTGTGAATTTTGTTCCAAAATTTCAAACTGTCCTACTTTTATAGTCTGATTTTCAAGTATAAAAAAAGCTGATGGCCAAGGAGTAAACGCTCTTATATGACAGCTTATTTGTTCTGCTGTTTTATTAAAATCTATTAAGCCTTCTTGCTTAGTTATCTTGTGAGCATAAGTGGGTGTACCGATTTGAGGCTTAGCTTGTACATTATCAATATTTTCTAAAGTTTCTAATAATGGTTTAATTGCTAGCTTAGCAAAACTATCATGTAAACTTGCTGATGTATCTGTGTTTTTTATATCTATTTCTAAAGTATTAAGGATATCACCAGTATCAAGCCCTTCATCCATTTGCATTATACAGATACCAGTTTTTTTATCACCAGCTTGAATTGCTCTTTGAATTGGGGCAGCTCCTCGCCATTTAGGTAGTAAAGATACATGAATATTCAAACAGCCATACTTAGGAATGTCTAAGAATCTTTTTGGTACGATTATGCCGTAAGCTATAACGACGATAACATCTGGCTTTAGTTCTTTTAATTGCTCTAAAACTTCTGGATCTTTTTTTAAAGATTGTGGTTGAAGTATCAAAGTGTTATTAGCTAAAGCAACTTCTTTAACAGCAGAATATTGGACTTTCTTACCTCTACCTTTTGCTCTATCTGGTTGCGTTAGTACTGCCTTGATATTATAACCACTTGCATATAAATCTTTTAAAACGTAAGCTGAAATCTCTGGCGTTCCTGCAAAGACAATATCTAACTTTTTCATTTGTCAATTCCTAAAAGTATACGCCTGTAAAGAAACGTTGCTTAATTCATCTAGCTGACCTTCTGGATACAAACAAATATATTTAATCTCATCCACACCATTTTCGGCAGCTAATTCTACAGCTTTTTTTAAATTTCTATCACATAACTTTGTAAAATTATCTCGATTAGTCGTATGAGTAGATACTCTGATTAGACCAACTGCCCCTTCCGCATCACTTTGGTAACGTAGGTTATAGATTTTGACACTATTAGGATCAACTTTAGGTAACTTAACACTATACTCCGGTAAAAAAATACCTTTGGTTTCATAGTCATTATTAGAGGTAAAAAAATAAATACACGTAACAAATACTGCTATTATTACGACTATATACATAACATTTTGATTAAATCTACTCATACCTAAAAACTACCTTTAAAAATTTTATTAGATTTTAACATATGTTACTTATGCTAAACAGGTGTTTTTCCGGAAAAAACATAATCAACTTAGCTTAACTAAAATTATTTTTTATATTCAATCGCCCAACAATTGTGAATATTTTTATTAGATAAAAAATCTCTAGATAAACACTGTTTATCAATGTTTTCGCACTTGTATTTATTTAGGATG
Source organism: Allofrancisella frigidaquae (assembly GCF_012222825.1). Classification (NCBI taxonomy): domain Bacteria; kingdom Pseudomonadati; phylum Pseudomonadota; class Gammaproteobacteria; order Thiotrichales; family Francisellaceae; genus Allofrancisella; species Allofrancisella frigidaquae. Next base: position 890,845 of record NZ_CP038017.1, read on the forward strand.
CTTTCAGAAATTTTAAAGCGTCTATAGTTATTAGAAAAGTACAAAATACCATTTTTTTTCAAAGAATCCATAGCTAAATTTACTAGTAACTCATGATCTCTTTGAATATCAAGCACATCATCCATACGCTTAGAATTAGAAAAAGTTGGTGGATCTAGAAATATTACGTCAAATTTTTGTGTATTTGACTTTAGCCAACTAATACAATCTGACTGAACAAAATTATGTTTTGAAACATCAAGATTATTTAGCTTAAAATTTTGCCTACCCCATTCTAGATAAGTATTTGACATATCAACACTTGTGGTTTTAGCACCTAACAATGCTGCATGAACACTAGCTGTACAAGTGTAGCTAAAAAGGTTCAATAAGTTTTTATTTTTAGCAGCTTTTGCAACTAATTGTCTTATTTTACGATGGTCTAAAAAAATACCTGTATCTAGATAATCATCAAAATTAACATAAAACTTTGCGTCAAATTCTTTTATTATATGAAATTTGTTTTTGCTATCTGATTTTTGGTATTGATCTTTACCTTTTTGACGTTGACGTACTCTCGTATAAATATTCTCATACGGGATACTCAAAACTTTATGTATTTGATATATGGTTTGGTAAAATCTTTGCTTAGCAATATTAGGGTCTATAGTTACATCTGCTTTATATTCTTGTAAAAAAACCTTCTCACCATAAATATCGACAGCTACTGCAAATGTTGGTATATCAGCATCGTATAGACGGTAACACTCTACTGCCGTTTGCTTTAACCAAGGCTTTAAATTTTTAAGGTTTTTTTGTAGCTTATTAGCAAAATCCATATGCTCATCAGATTTAGCTGCAGAAGCTTCAGCAAGACGAATATTTTTTTCTAATTGAGATTCATGTTTAAACCTTGACTGCTCATTTATTTCAAACTGGTATAGGATAGTTTCTATAGCACCATTATAAAATTTATTACGCTTAGTTGTGCGAAATTGTAACTCTTTTATAGAATCATAGAAATTAGTTAATATTGCAACTTTCCAATCTTGGAAATCAATATAAAGCCTTTCATCAAAGCCATTAAATGCGTCTAATAAATCAGCTATTCTATCGCCGAATAATCTCTCACCATATGGCGGGTTTGTAACTATTAAACCAGTATTTGGAAATACATTTTTAAGATCTCTAATATCTTGTTGTTTAATAGTGATAATATCACTGAACCCTGCTAAAGAAATATTTTTACTAGCTTTATCTAAAATATTATTATCAATATCATAGCCCTGTATAATGGCTTTTGAAGTTTTTACACTTTCTTTGGCTTTAGTTAGTAAATCTTGCCATAGTTCTTGGTTATGTAATTTTGAGTTAAAAACCTTAAAACTATCATTTAGTAAAGCAGGAGCAATATTTTTAGCCATTAATGCAGCTTCTATTAAAATTGTGCCAGAACCGCACATTGGGTCTACTAAAATTGGTGTATCGTTTTTTAACTCTTCTAGCCACCCTGCTTTTATAAGTATAGCTGCAGCTAGATTTTCTTTTAACGGTGCTTGACCTTGGCTTTGTCTATATGAACGCCTATGCAAACTTTCTAAGTTAATGCACAAATAGACATTCACAAAATTTTTATGCAAATGTAACTTAATAACGTTATCCGGATTTTCCGTATCAACATCCGGGCGATCTTTAAAATTATTTCTAAATTGGTCAACTATTGCATCTTTTGTCTTTTGTGAGACAAACATAGTATTATTAAAATCATAATGATTTCCTGATACTATAATTTTAAAAGCTTTATCAACTTCAAAATAATCATTCCAATTTATAGAGGATATAAAACCATATAGTTCTTGCTGAGTTTCAACCTTTTGGGTAGCTATTTTAAGCATCACTTGGCTAGCTAAACGTGAATGAATACAAACTTTATATGCATCCTCTAAAGAGCCCTCAAATTCTACTCCGGCAAGTTTTTCTTGAGCTGATATTTTTAAGCTTACTAGTTCCTCTTTTAAAAGAATTTCTAAACCTTTAGCGCAACTAATAAAAAATGTAAAATTTTGCATAAAAAATGTAAATAATGTTATATGGCTTAAATGATATAGTAATTAAAGTAAATGACAATGGATATAACAGAACTTTGCATTCTAGTTACTTATTTAAGATAAAACTAAATATTAAACGGCTCCCGCAACCCAAAGTTAATAGTTTTTCAGCATTTCCTAATTTGGAACTGCACACCCAGGAATATTATGATATATAGATGTGTTTGGAGATTCAGCTGCAATAGTGGTTGTACCATCTGAAACTGAAACATAATACTTAAATTTGTTCTGTGTTGTAGAGTTTGGACAATTCTTCCATACAGCTCCTGTTACAACTTGCTCAATTTGGTCTCTAGGAACCTCTGAAGTAACTTTATAGGTATAATTAGCACTAGAGTCTGGTCCTGAGACTTTTGTTACTGAGATTGTGTTAATATTAGTCGGTGCTATACCTCCACATTGGGCCCAACTACTCTGGCCGATTCGATGGCAGTTAGAACCATTTGCTGTAGAGGTTATAGGTGAGGCTTGGACAATGTAGCTACCTAATATCTCTTCTGGAGTATTTTTAGTTGTAAAAACAGCTGCTATAGAGCAAGTCTGGCTTGGACGCTCATCTTGACAGTTTAAAAGCGTCCCTGAAACTACAGTCGGGGTATCAACACTGATATTTGGTCTAGGAGGCGTTCCAGGTGTAGTTTGAGGATAACCTGACATATCATTTATAGTGACTGTTATTGGATTACTTATATTATTACTGGTAAGGGTACCATCTTGAGCTAAAAAATCGTCAAATGCAAACGTATATACTGTTGGGTATTGCTTGTCAGAAGGTGCTGTCGCATTAGTACATAGATCTCCAGAAGCTTTATCATAACAAAGCGAATGAATAACCTTAGAATATTGACTAAACCATGGACCTTTATCTGTTAAACTTCCATTTGCAGAGTTATTTTTATATAAAATATCTTCATTACTATTTATGATATTTTTCAAAGAATCTTTATCTATAGCAATATTGTATATTTGACTATTTGAAACAGGAAGCAATCCTGCTGAAAAAAGAGCTGTCAATGATTCAGCTATAAGCCCTTTTGCTGGATGATTAGTCTGAATAGTAGCTACTGTTGTGTATACTTTTGGTAATATATTATTGTTATCAAAAGGCCATTGACCTGGACTAAAAAAATCAAATGAACTTACGTAATCCATAGGTATATATTCTTTTTGTAAAATACTTTGGTTACCTGTTGGTGTTGTACATGTGCTTAGATCTGTAGTATCTGCACATACCTTTGGAATAAACTCCCAACAATCGCTACTATTAGCATAAGCTCCATATATTGGCCTACCTTGTGAATCATACCCATTTATTTTTTGGCTACATTGACTATTAGCTGATATTCCGTTGGCAAAATAAACAACATCTTTAAAAATAATTGTTTGAGGATAAGCTGGTTGGTTTAGCTGACTTACATCAAAAGCAAGCTGATTAGATGTATCTGTATAGTAACTTATTAGGTTATTCAAATAAGAAGTCGAAGATATAGTTTGTAGTAAATAACTTGTACCAGTAGCTGGAGGATCATTTGCAATATTTTTTTGAGATCCTAAAGAATTTGTAGCTCCAGGAGAAGTAGCTATTCCGGAAGGACTGATAATTCGTATTGGATTTGATCCAGAATCATTAAATACCAGAGAGCTCCAAGTAGTTTGGTTTTCTGAATAAACTCCTGTTGGCATTTCAGGTACTGCTTTATTCATAATCTGACTCCAGCTCATTCCTAAAGGGTATCCGGATTCAGTTAGATCACTAACAACAATAGGAGAAGGATTTTGTATAGTAATTGGTATACCAAAAAAATCAACACTTGTCGGGTCTATATATAGTACACCACTCTGCCACGTTAGCTCAAATTTATCATAAACAACTTGAGACATATAATAATTACTATCTGAAGAGTTAGTGCTATAAAAAGGTATTGATGAAGCAACACCTCCTAAAGGGTGTCCTATAGATACATATATTCGTCCGGATACAAATGGATCTGGAAGTTTTATTGTAAAGTCTCCAGTTGTTCCGATACTTTTACTATAGTCTTGCAAATATGCCTTACCCAGTAAAGGTCCTTTTGTCAAAGATCCATCATTATTTACTGTATAAATGTTTGCTCCATCTACAACCGTTATATAAGTATCATCGATCACATTAGTATTATTAATAATTTTTAATGGGTAATCTGCAGCTTTTAACAAGTTAAAACTCAATAGTCCCAAACTTAAGAGAGATCCCTTTTTTAATATTTCCTTTTTCATAACGTTCTACTATTATTAGTGTTGACTTTGTTTTAATCATTATTTAATATCAGGTGTAATAAAAAATAGCAAGCTTTATCATGCTTAAACGAATCTGTATTTCTTTAATTGTCATATTATTTATTTCTTTTTTATCCAGTTGTTTAGAAAATAACAATAATGTTTCTCTACTTATGTATAACGATACAGCTGATACCCAACCTTATGTAGCTTATCCAGCCTATACTTGGATACCTAAAGGAGTAATCTATGCTCAGCCTTCTTCTACTTTAACTCCAACAGCTATTAAATTTAGTCTATCCGGAGATGCTATCAACAATCCTTTATGTATAATTTCTTTTACAAACGTTAATGGAGATTGGGAAATTTTACCTAGTGATACAACAACAGGTACAACTTTTCTTTATAAAGAAGGTTTTGATAATGCCATTCTTAGTGTTAATTGTGGACTTGCTGGATCTGGTATTTATACGTTTCGTGTGAATACTGAATTTACAATAGGTAAAGCCATATTCCATTCAAGCCAAGATTTCTTAATAAATTTTGTACTTAATAGCAAAAAAAACCTAACAATATCAACAACTCCTATAAGAAAGTAATATTTCTTAATGTTTTACTATCTTGGAAGGAAATTTATAACAACCAAAAGTTTTTCTAAAATGAAATATCTAGCTAAAAAACCATATATGGTGTAACACCTTTCATCTTAAAACCATAATTTACTTAAAATAATACACAATTATAGTTTGAATAATTGTTAAAGTTATATTAAAATAAGTAAATAAAATGTTAAAAATTTATCATGATATGTCAGAGGAAATACTTGAAAAAATAATAAGTACATTAAAAGATTATGAAAAGACTAGGAAGGAAGGACCAAAGTATAAAGGAGGCTTTGTAGCAGGGGTGTTTGGTAAGCCATCAAAAACTGAAAAAATTAGTGCTGTTAATACATACCTGAACTTTATAATAGTAGGAGATTTATCGCCTGATATCCAAGACATTCAGAATTTACAACAAGGATCTCTAGGAAGAAGGATATTACCTTTATTAGCCAAACTTGGTTTTGGAAGTGTATCAGATTCAATAGAGGAAAGTCCAAATATCCGTGATTTATATGGGATATTTTGTACTCAAGAAGAAGACTATGAAAGAACAATAAGTAAAGAAGATGTAAGATCACAAATTTATAGAAACTCTTTGTTAGTTAATAAAGTTAAATTAGGTCAGTCTAGGTTAGATACTAGTATTGATATGAAAAAGCATTCTCGAAGACAGTCATTATCTAACCCAACCCTTCCAAGTTTTGAAAAAGGTAATTCGTGTATTATGTTGCAAGAGGATTATTTTCGTGCGCAAAGAAAATCATTAACTATAGATAAAACGGGAGATCTATCTACTTTTTATAATAAAATACATCATAGGCATCAATCTCGTGAACATATATTCACGGGACTTGAGTTTGAAATAGCTTGTATTAGTAAATATGCTCAAAATTCTCCAGCTGAATTTTATGAACCTCATACAATAGTAGCAGTTTTTGGATCTGAAGACGACTTTTTCCAAGAGGTATTGGAAACTGATAATTCTCACGCCTTAGAATATGTAACCTCGCCGAGATACATTAAGAAAGACAATTACTTAGAAAGAGCCTTATATATAGCAGTATTAGTTTATATTTGGGTAGATAAAGAAATATTTGGTTATAACTCAAGAAACCAACCACATCATGTTTGGTATGAAAAGCATGCTAGAGATAATATCGATGTAGATGAATTCACAAATCATATGGCAAAATTCTTTAATAAAAAGCCTATATATAACAATATAGTTATAAATAAACAAGCCCTTAAATCAGTAGTTAAACCGATTAATAAATTTTATAAAGGTGTTAATTTTCAATTTAATTTAAGTGGTGATACGATACCAGTTAATATCAAAGAAATGCTATTTACTGAGACTAAAAGGTATTATCCAGAGGTATTAGAAAGTTTGCAAAAAATATTTCCAAGATTAGATGAGTATGTGTTATTGGGTATGATTACCTATATTAGGCAAATACCTATTATGATCTTAGAAGTTATACATAGTGAGAGTACAGCTACAGAATATAAATATAGAAATCATATTAGAGCTCTTAATTTTTTAGCTTATTACTTTAGGGTAGAAGAGAGTGAATACAGCTCAGGCAAACTAAGGTCATGGCATAAGAAAATGGTTAGCAATCCAGGTAAATATATTTCTGAGGAAAACAGTCAAAAAAAATTTAAAGATTTTTCTGGTAAAAAATATAAGTTTGTTTTTTCTAAGAAAAATAAATATAATAAGTCTATTTTTTCTGGAAACCAACTTCCGTTAACTCTTTTATATGCTTCCCGTATAAAAGATTACAATTATTTTTGGCTAAAATGTAGCTTGCCGGAGTTTTTAAAACATAATTGTAAATTACCATCTATACAATATGAACTCGAGAACTTTAAAGCTGTAGCTAGAGATATTATATTAAATACGTCTGCATATAGGGCAGTTAGTAAGTTTTATCAATACTCTAAAGAGGTAGCATTACCTAAGTGTAGTATATTAAAAAGTGAGCTAGAAACGATAATCAATAATATGATCGAACTTTTAATAAACGATATAGACACTTTTGCTCGTTTTGATAAAAATAAGTATTATAGTAAAGAATTGGGACAGTTAAAAAAAATTAATGAATATAAAACTATTGGTGCTAGGCAAGATACTTATATTAAAAGTGATAACATTGTTATAGAGTCAAGAAATGGAGATATGATATATAAATCAAAATCGGAGCTATGGTTTCATAATTTAATGGATAAAGTTAGTCGATTAGGCTGCCCTACCTTAAATACCTACGATGAGATAATAGATTATGTTAATGGGCTTGATAGTGGTAGTATTTCTGTTTTCAAAGAATTAATTTGAGAAGTTACACCAATTCCAACATAAATTGATGCATTTATCACAAAGGAGTTTATGACTAATTTAAGTTTTTGATGTGCAGACAATAGCAGTGGCTATTGGCAAATATTAAAGGATTAAATTAGGTATGAAATACAAAGTTAGAAAGTAATAATATGTGTTGGAATTTGTATTAAAGAGCTAAGTTGTAGTAGCTCAAACTTAATCTGACAGTCACTCATTAGTTTGAGTCTTCTGGATTCTATCCTCAAACTCAATAGCGAAATAAGGCATAGCCTTATTCCAATATCTGACGGGCATAGACCATTTTTTAGTCAAATAATCTATAGCCAAGTACAAAGATTTGAAAACCCTCGGGGGTTTCTAACAATTATTTAGCATTCTTACTATTTCCTCAGAAATTTTTACACCAGAGATATCACTATCTTCTAAAAGTATATCTTTGATTCCATGGCTTAAAAATTTATCTTTTAAACCAAAATTTCTAACTATTACATTTTTGTGCAAATCATTAGCAAAAATATATTCATTTACAGCGGAACCAGCTCCACCAGCAATAGAGTTTTCTTCCAAAGTTATAACTATTTGATGAGACTTACAAATATCAGTAATCACTTTTTCATCTAAAGGTTTAACAAAACGCATATCTATAACTGTAGCGTCATGTTTATTTGCTACTTCTATAGCTATAGGCAATAAAGTACCAAAACTTAAAATCGCTACTTTTGATCCATATTTTATAATTTTTGCTTTACCAATTTCTAAGTCTAGTTTTTCTGTAATTTCAGCCCCTACTCCAGCTCCTCGTGGATAACGAACCATAGCAGGACCAGTATACTGATACCCAAGTTCTAACATATGAAAAGCTTCATTTTCATCACTTGGAGCCATGATTATATGATTTGGTATACAGCGCATAAAACTAAGATCAAAACTACCATCATGTGTAGCGCCATCAGCTCCTACTAAACCTGCCCTATCAACAGCATATAAAACATCTAAATTTTGTAATGCTACATCATGAATAACTTGATCATATGCTCTTTGAAGAAATGTTGAGTAAATAGCAACTACTGGCTTTAAACCTTGGCAAGCAAGACCACCGGCAAAAGTAACTGCATGTTGCTCAGCTATAGCAACATCAAAATATCTATCAGGATATTGCTGTGAAAATGCTATTAAGTCAGATCCTTCTTTCATAGCTGGAGTAATACCAACTAAACGATCATCTTTAGCCGCTTTTTGACATATCCAGGAACCAAAAATATTTGAAAAAGTTGGTTTTGGCACTTTAGTGATGCTATCACCTGTATGAAAACTTGGAGCAACGTGGTGAAACTTAATAGGATCAAACTCTGCTTTTGTATATCCTTTGCCTTTTTTAGTTACAACATGTAGAAGTTTAGGTCCTTTATGATTGTTTAAAATCTTTAAAGTCTTAATCAGCTCATGTACGTCATGCCCATCTATCGGACCCACATAATAAAATCCTAAATCTTCAAAAAAATTAGCTGGTACAAACATTCCCTTAGTTTGAGTTTCTATCTTTTTAACTAACTCAAATACTGGTGGAATATTTTTTAAAACTTCTTTACCTTTCTCACGTAGAGAGTTATAAAACCCTCCGGAAATTATCTTGCTAAAATGAGCAGATAAGCCTCCTACGTTATCAGATATCGACATCTCATTATCATTTAAAACTACTAGAATATCTTCTTTAATTCCTCCAGCATGATTTAAAGCTTCAAAAGCCATACCTCCAGTTATAGCTCCATCACCGATTATTGCTACTGTTTTTGAAGGTTTGTTTTTAAGCCTATCAGCTATAGCCATACCAAGAGCTGCACTAATTGATGTACTTGAGTGCCCTACCCCAAAAGCATCATATTCACTCTCTGAACGCTTTGGAAATCCAGATATGCCACCATCTTTTTTGATAGTTACTAACTGATTTTTTCTACCTGTTAGAATCTTATGAATATAAGTCTGATGACCAACATCCCAAACTATGTTATCATGCGGTGCGTTATAAACATAATGCAAGGCAACTGTAAGCTCAGTAGCACCTAAACTACTAGCGAAATGCCCCCCACTTACATCTAATGTGTTAATAAGAAAACTTCTTAATTCTGACGATAAATCTTTAAGCTGGTTTTCTGAAAGAAGCTTAAGATCAGCAGGTGTGTTTATCTTATCTAACAAATTGTATTTTGACATAACTTTAAAAATCTTTTGTTTAGTTAGAAAATATGTATTTAAATCCCATTAACTTTTTAGAGTTAACGTTATTATTCCCACTCTATCGTTCCTGGTGGTTTCCCTGTAACATCATATACTACGCGAGATACTTGCTTTACCTCATTTACTATTCTGTTAGAAACTAATGATAAAAAATCATATGGTAAGTTTGCCCATGTAGCAGTCATAAAATCAATACTTACAACAGCCCTTAGAGCTATAACGTACTCATATCTACGTTGGTCGCCAACCACCCCAACCGATTTTACAGGTAAAAATACTCCAAAAGCTTGAGAAATATCATGATACAAACCATGATTGTATAGTTCTGCTGTAAATATAGCATCTGCTTTTTGTAAAATCTCTACATATTCTTTTTTAACTTCGCCTAATATACGCACTCCTAAACCAGGCCCAGGAAAAGGATGTCTGTATAACATATCATAAGGCAATCCTAAACCTAACCCCAATTTACGAACTTCATCTTTAAATAGCTCTCTTAGCGGCTCTAAAAGTTTTAGCTTCATTTCTTTAGGCAATCCACCAACATTATGATGAGATTTAATAACATGAGCTTTAGATTTATTATTTCCTGCTGATTCGATAACATCACTATAAATTGTGCCTTGCGCTAGCCATTTAGCGTTTTCAATCTTTGCTGCTTCTTCATCAAAGATATCAATAAAAAGCTTACCTATAATTTTACGTTTTTGCTCAGGATCAGCAACTCCTTTAAGCTCATCTAAAAATCTATCTTTTGCATTAACACGGATAACGTTAATATCCATGTTATCAGCAAACACCTTCATTACTTGGTCGCCTTCATTAAGACGAAGTAATCCTGTATCTACAAATATACATGTAAGTTGATCACCAATAGCTTTATGTAATATCGCTGCAACTACAGATGAATCAACTCCACCAGATAAACCTAATATTACCTTATCAGAACCTACTTTTTCTTTGATTTGTTCAATATCATTTTCAATAATGTTTTCAATATTCCAAAGTGTGTCACATTTACAAATATTAACTACAAAATTTTCTATTATTTGTTTGCCACTTTCTGTGTGGGTAGTTTCAGGATGAAATTGCACCCCATAAAAAGGCTTTGATTTATGAGCAACAGCTGCTACAGGCGCATTACTAGATGAAGCAATAATCTCAAAATACTCGCCTGTATTAGTAACTTTATCACTATGGCTCATCCAAACTAGTTGTTCATTACTTAAGTTAGAAAAAATGTTATTGTCGGAGTTTAAAATATTTATAATGGCTTTCCCAAACTCACTTTGATCTGCTCCCTTAACTTCGCCCCCATGTTGCATAACCATAGTCTGCATGCCATAGCATATACCAAGTACGGGAATTCCTAGTTCAAAAACCATATCTGAAGCTCTAGCATCAGAGTCATATACTGATTCTGGTCCTCCAGATAAGATAATACCCTTAGCACCATACGATTTAATAAACTCAGCATCTATATCATAAGGGAAAATTTCACAAAAAACTCCTACTTCTCTAACTCTACGAGCTATAAGTTGTGTATATTGTGAACCAAAATCTAAAATAAGGATTTTATGTTTATGTATATCCGTCATTATATTATATGAAAAAGAAATATTAATGCATATTCTAGCTTAAAAGAACCAAAATTGTAATTAGCTTTTGCCGATAAAAATGAGTGATTAATTACTTTGTAAATTTTCAATTTCAAACATAATACTTTTAACGTTTTTTTTAATAGAGTCAGATGATGCTTGAGTCATTACAAATATTTTTAAAAAGATAACGCCACCTATAGCTACCAATAAATTGTCGTAAGGAAAATCTATAATATTTAACTCACGAAAATATGAAATTAGCCATAACATAACTATATACAAACAAACAAACCAAGTTTGTTTTAATAACCGTAAGAAGTCATTTGGTATAAAAACTAACCAGTAGAATATGCATACTAAAACTATAAGTATTGCCAAATACATAAGATTAGCCGTACCTGACCAATAGATAAAATAAGAGCATGATATGAAACCTAAATAACCAAATAGTTTGTAAAATGGCAGTTTAAACTTTCTTTCTAAACTTGGAAAATTATCCCTAAAAATAATTAAAACCACCGGACCGGATAAACAGCTAAATAAAACTAATGATGATAAAAATGTAACTAATTGAGTCCAGGTTGGAAATTGGAATAAAAATATTAACCCTACAAAGAAATTAATCCAGATACAAAAAACAGGAACTGAACTTTTATTTAATTTAGTTAAGATAGACTCTTTGAAAAACTCTAAACCAAAAGCTTGCAGTATTCTTCCTGTTACAGCTGTAAATACATTGGCTGTTCCTAAAGGAGCTACCATAGCATCTATAAATAAAATAGTATATACAAAATGCAAACCAAACAAACTTAAAAGTCCCAATAAAGGAGCAACACTAGCATTGAAATTATCTACTTGCGCTGGTACACAAAATATGAACAATAAAGATAAAGACAAATACATTGTCAGTCCAACAACTACAGGAGCAAATAAAGACAATGGAATTGCTAGCTTAGGGTTTCTAGCGGAATTTGCGATAATCAAACCGTTTTGGAATCCAGAAAAAGCAAAAGCAAGACCAGATCCTGTTACTGCTAAAAGTATATGCTCAAAGCTTACACTTATTTTAGCACTATTAGCATAATAGTTATCAAAAGACCCATATACAGCTAACATGCCTAGAGCTATTGCTATTGGCAAAAATATCTTCCACATACTTACTATAGAGTTAACTTTAGCAACATTTTTAAGCTGGTAAGTATTAAGATACGTAACTCCTAGCATAATAAAGAAAGCTATAGCAACACCATAGTGCGATAAAAATACTCCACTAGAGTTACTATCAACTAAGTTAGGAAACCAAAAACCCAAATACTGAACAACAGATTGTGCTTCTAATGGCAGGTATACAATGTAACTAATCCAACCTAACACTACAAATAAAAAACCTAAAGCACGTGAATGTGTAATTCTTAAAAAACGCATAGCACCAGAAACAATCGGAAGCATCGAAGCTACCTCAGCAAAGCACAAAGCTACTAGTAAAGTTAAAAGAGCAGTTAAAAACCATGAAAGTATCACGCCCACTCCAGCAGTTTGATAACCATAATATGGAGAAAATAACCAGCCACTACCTATCATTCCACCCGTTGAAATAAAAACAATAGCTAAGGTTGAAAGTTTTTTCATAAGCAAATTCCTACATGTTAAATTTTGTTGGTAATACCAAACATGCTACAAGTTACTCTTACCAATATAATATTTTTGTAAAACATAGGCAATTAAAATTTTTACCACATAGGTAAGTACATAAAACAAATTAAAAAAATTATAAAGGTATGCATTTCAGCATAAAAGTTATTTATATTTTAATTATTTAATGTTTTATTGAAGTTTTTAATATTTATATTTAAAATATAATATTGTTAAAATTACCGGTATAAGAAATAAAATGTATTATGTTTTTGGATTTAGAGATCAAAATCTTATAGGCGATTTGTGTTTTAGTCTAGCCTCAGAGCAACAGGTAAAGCAAAATTTCAACAGTTGGCATAATGGATTTCTAATAAAGCCAAGTGAAGATAAGGTTAAACAGTACGATCATGGACGTTATAGTCGACCTCACCATATAAAATGTGGTAGTAATGCTGTAGGTGAGCAGAATGAGTTTTTACTAACATTATACAAAAACCTTAATAAGTTAAAAATTAAACCAAATATGAAATACTTCTCATACTTTAAAGTTAGTTCTACAGGCTTTACAGGTAGCTACGCCAAGGTAGGAATAAAAGAAAAAATGAGTAGTTTAGGTGTGTCTGATTATAAATTTTCAAACGATTCAAATGGTTTAGATCCAAATCGTGATACACTTGTGATCCATGCGCATGGCAACAAAAATGAACCCAACTATATACACACTAAAGACAATGAAAAGATTTCTATAACCGAAATCGCAATTCTTTTAAAGGATGTGTTTATACGATTTGGCAAAAAAAATCATACCTTTACATATAAAATTGTACTGTGGGTTTGCTATAGTGACAAGATAGCTGAGAATTTATTTTTTGAACTTAATAGAATATTAAAGCTCCACCATCGATCTGATATTAAATTTATTATCTTTGGGTATAAGGGAGCTTTAGCTCAAAGACAGTGTTTTAAGTATTTATTTAATAAACAAAAAACAGAATTTGAGATAATAGGCTATAAGCCCATTGAAGTAAAAAGTAAAGGTAAATTACTATCTACATCTGTATGGTATAATAATACTGGTAAATCAATGCGGGTATATGTTTCAAACAATACTCGTGGAAAAGCAGTAGAAGCTTTTGACCCAGTTAAATCTGTCTGGGAAAGAGAAATAGAAGAAAATCTAAAAGAAAAAGCTTTATTGCCTTATAATAATTCAAAAATAAGTCCTTTTAAAAGCTTAATGACTGTAACACAACAGGCTATAGAGGAGGATATATTAATTGACAATGATTTATATCAAATAACTAATGAAAATGAATCTTATGATAAACATATAGATAGTATGTTACCAAGTAAGAAATATTTGTTTTAACGGACATGATTTAAGCGAATCATTAGTACTAGTACTGCCTTATCAAAAAACCGATTTTTTGAATTGTAAACTTAGCTTTGTTATACTACTAAAACCTCAGATTAATATATAAAAGAGCTTAAACGCTTTTAAGCTTATAAAAAATCTATGAAATTTAAAATTTTTAATAAAATTTTTCAAGCAGGAGAAACGGCTACACTTGCCATGCCATTACCAAGTCAATACTCATGTGCCCCCATGTATTTACCTATAAAAATACTAAATGGCTTATATCAAGGACCTTGTTTTTTAATATTTGGAATGATCAATGGTGATGAATTTAACTGTATTGAAATAATAAACTCTCTTTTGGAAGATATTAATCCTAAGCAGTTAAATGGCACAATAATAGCTATACCTGTGCTAAATATTTTTGGACTAGTGCATTCAACCAGACATAGCTTACCATTAGAACAAGCTTTTCCAGGTGATGAAAATGGCTCTTTTATGCAACGTTATGCTTATAGAGTAACCCAAGAAATAATTAACAAAGCTGATTATTCAATACAGCTAAAAACTGGTGCTATAGATCATGAAATATTGCCTCAAGTTTATTTTAATGCTAAAGATCAAAATTCTATAAAAATGGCTAAAGCATTTCAAGCTCCTGTTATAACTGCTGTAAATATGAATCAATCTAGTATCCGCCAAATCCATCAGGATCTAGGTATACCTTTTATATGTTATGAAGCTGGTGAAGCTAATAAATTTAATGAAGAAGCTATAAATGTAGGTGTTTCAGGCATTAAAAATGTCATGAGAAAACTGGATATTTTAAAAGACCAAGATTTTGTACAACAAATAAAACCTGTAGTATCTAATGATACTGAATGGACCATATCTGATAAACCTGGGATTCTAAGAACAGAAATAGGGCTTGGCACTAGAGTAAAGGAAAATCAAAAAATTGGTAAACTGATAGATCCTTTTGGTAATGATGAAAGCGTATCACTTAAATCACCTATCGATGGAATAATTTTAGGTATCAATAACTACCCTTTAATAAAAGAAGGGGATTTAGTTTTTAAGGTAGCATCTTTTCATAACGATGAAAAAGCTGAAGCAAAAATAGAAAATTGGGAAGAAATAGCAAAAGAAAATTTTAGTGATGAATAACAGGGTCTCTTTGATTGCAATAATAGTTTGGTTGACTTGTGCTAGTTTTTTTATGTATGAGTTTTTACTTAGAACTATCCTAGGAACATTTGAACATCAAATAATTACTGATTTGAACCTAAACTTGTTTACCTTTAGTATCCTTAGTTCAACCGCATACCAAATAACATATGGATTAATGCAAATTCCAGCCGGTGTAATTACTGGTAAATTAGGCTTAAAAAAAACTCTTAGCTTAGCTATTTTAATCTGTGTATTAGGTGTCGGGTTATTTAGTTTATGTAATAGTTTTACTGCAGCACTTATTTATAGAATGACGATAGGTTTTGGTGCTTCTTTTGGTTTTTTATGTCTACTAATAGCTGTTTATGATTGGCTACCACATAAGCATATTGGTTTATATATAGGATTATCTCAGTTTATAGGTGTAATGGGCCCAATGTTAGCTGCTGGGCCTTTGGATTCATTATCACAAGCTGGCGGTGTAGGTTGGCGCTTTATATCCATAACACTAGCTATTATAGGGCTAATATTAGCAGCTGTAACCATAATGGTAGTAAAAAATAATAATCAAGAATTAAACAAAGTTATTATATTAAGTAACCCATCATCTATTGTTAGTGAAATAAAAGCCTTATTTTCTAATACACAAATATGGTTAATTGCTATTTTTTCTGCTACAACATATCTAGCTATAGAGTATTTATCTGAAAATACTACAAAAAATTTCTTAGGGTTAAATGGCTATAGCTCACAGTTAGGATCTTATTTAATTACAATAGCTTGGCTTGGCTATGGATTAGGTTGTCCAAGTTTAGGGTTTATATCAGATACCTTAAAACGAAGAAAACCAATCATGATTCTTGCTATTTGCTTAACATTTATTTCTTTAGTTACGATAATATTTTTTCCTATAAATAACCTTATATTATATACATCATTTATTTGTTTAGGATTTGGCGCAAGTGGTCAAAGTATTGGATTTGCAATTATTGCTGAACAGTGTAAATCTAAATATAGAGCTACTGGATTAGGAATAAATAATTTTCTAATAACACTGTCTGTAGCAATTGGTTCGCCGATTATTAGTAGTATATTAGGTATGCTCTCTAATGAAAATAAAGTGTCGATATATGATTACAAAATAAGTCTAAGCATTTTACTTGTTTTTACAGCTTTAGGTATAGTTATTAGTGTGTTTTTTATCAAAGAAACATTCTGTAGATCGACAAAAGAAGTGATTATGTTAGACTAAAAACTAAAAGGGTTTAGTTCTTAAGTAAATTTCTAATCTATTTAAAATGTTCAAACCAGAAAATGTTATGATTAAGTGACTAACTTAGGAAACAAGTTTATTTACTACGGAACTTAATACGTCCTTTTGTCAAATCATAAGGAGTTATTTCAACAACAACCTTATCACCCGTTAAGATACGAATATAATTTTTTCTCATTTTCCCAGAAATGTGAGCTGTTACAATGTGACCATTTTCTAACTCAACTCTGAACATTGTGTTAGGAAGAGCTTCTAAAACCACCCCTTCCATTTCTATACAATCTTCTTTTGCCATAGTGGCTAATTCTCCTATATTATTTTTAAACTTATATAATTAAATATAAAACAGCTTTATATTCTAAAGCATTTCAATAAAAACACAATATTTGCAAAACAAACTTTTTTAGGAATGATATACTTTTCTCACTTAAAATGTTACTTAAAACTCTTTTATTTTGGAAAATAACCTTTTATTTGAATTAATCATTTTTCTAGTAGCAGTGTTAGGTGGAACCGTAGGATCTGTTGTTGGATTAGGGGGAGCATTAGTTATTACCCCCCTACTATCAACAGTTTTAGGGGTTCCTTTACACTATACTATTGGAGCATCTTTAGTTGCTATAATATGTACATCTTCAGCAACTTCTATAGTATCTTTAAAATCCCACGGGTTCACAAAAGAAAAACTTGGTGTTTTCTTAGCATTAGCAGCAGGAATTGGAGGAACACTTGGAGCAAAGCTAGCAATATCTATAAAACCAGCTACTTTGTTCTTAATTTTTGGAGGAGTACTTGTCGTGGTAGCATTTTTAAGTTTCTCAAAACGACAAACTTCTCAGCAGCAGTTTTCTTCGAAACTAGCAGAAAAACTACAACTTAATGATAAATTTATGGTTGATAATCAAGAAATACACTATAACGTTGATAAACCTGGCTTAGGTTTTTTAAGTATGCTAGGTGCTGGATTTATTGGTGGGTTACTAGGTATAGGTGCCGGAGCATTTAAAGTTATTGCCATGGATAAAATAATGAAAATTCCATTTAAAGTAAGTGCTTCTACAAGCAATTTTATCATGGGAATAACTGCTTTTGCTGCTACTTCTACTTATTACTTTGCTGGTTACATTGATAGCGTAATCACTCTACCAGTTGCATTAGGAACTTTACTAGGAGCTACAATAGGTTCTAAAATTATGCCTTTTGTCTCGGTAAAGGTTTTAAGGTTAACATTTTTTATTATTATTTTATTAGCAGCTATCCAAATGATCAGTAAAGGGCTACTTTTATGACAAAAAATCAAATTATATATAAAGTTTTAAAATCTAACTTAATCATTTCTATAGTAATTCTAATTATAGGTTTTTTCTATAGGAGCTATGAAGTCATTAATTGTAGTAGTCAATATATAATAAATTATCAAGAGACTGTAGCGATAAAAATTATAAATTTTGGGCTATTCTTAATAATTATTTTCCCAGTTCTGCGAATATTTTTAGAATTTTGTTTCTTTATAAAAGAAAAAAACTATACATACATTATAATTTGTTTACTATTATTTAGTGTTATTGGGATAAGTATAATCTCTTAAGATAGTATATTTTCTCTAAAAATGTTAACATTTTCCTAACTAATAACTAATTCACCCCAAGGGTTGGAATACTTATAGACTTATGTTTACTAGTTTATCGGAAAAATTACAATCTTCTTTTAATAAATTAAAAGGACAGACTTCTCTTACAGAAGAGAATATTCAATCAGCTTTACGTGATATCAGGGTATCACTATTAGAAGCCGATGTAGCTTTACCTGTTGTAAAGAAATTTATTGAAAACATCAAAGAAAAAGCCATTGGTGAGACAGTTAAAAAAAGCCTTACACCAGATCAGACTTTTGTATCTTTTGTAAAAAAAGAGTTAGAAAAAGCTCTTGGTGAAGAAGCAGTACCTATAAATTTAAAAACTCAGCCCCCTGCTATTATCTTAATGGCTGGTTTACAAGGTGCTGGTAAAACGACATCTACAGCAAAACTAGCTAAATATCTTAAAGAAAAGTATAAGAAAAAAGTAATGGTAGTAAGTGCTGACGTTTACCGCCCTGCTGCTATTGATCAACTAAGAACTTTAGCAAATAGCTTAGATATTGATTTTTTTGAGTCTGATATTAACCAAAAGCCTGATTTTATAGTTACTCAAGCTATCAAAACAGCAAGAACTAAACTAGCTGATGTGCTCATAATAGATACTGCTGGTAGATTACATATAGATGAATCCATGATGGATGAAATCAAACAAATTCACAAAATTGCAAAACCTATAGAAACGCTATTTACAGTAGATAGTATGACCGGTCAAGATGCTGCTATAACTGCCAAAGCTTTCAACGATGCTTTAGAGCTAACTGGTATAGTACTAACTAAGACTGATGGTGACGCTAGAGGCGGTGCAGCTCTATCAATTAGAGAGATAACCGGTAAACCTATTAAATTCTTAGGTACTGGTGAAAAAACTGATGCTTTAGAGCCTTTCCACCCGGATAGAGTTGCTTCTAAAATCTTAGGTATGGGTGATATGCTTAGTTTAATAGAAAGCATAGAACAAAAAACAGAAAAAGATGCTGCTCAAAAACTTACTAAAAAACTAAAAAGTGGTAAAAATTTTGATCTAGAAGATTTTAAGAACCAAATTTCACAAATGAAAAAAATGGGTGGTGTTGACTCTATAATGTCAAATTTACCAAATATACCAAATATGCCTGGCAACGTTGGTGATAAAATGTTTAAAAAAATAGAGGCTATGATAGATTCAATGACACCACTTGAACGTAAAAAGCCAGAACTTATTAAACATAGCAGAAAACAAAGAATTATTAGAGGTTCTGGTACCACTATTCAAGACCTTAATAAATTATTACAACAACATACTCAAATGAAAAAAATGATGAAAAGTGTAGTTGGTAAAAAAGGTGGTATGGCAAATATAATGAAGCGTATGTCTGCTATGCAAGGTATGGGTGGCATGGCAAATCTACTAGGTAAAAAATAATAAGTATAGGAAATTATTTAATGATAGGTGATAAAAGATTTGATAAAGTTTCTAACATAAATATAGAAAAAGAAAAAGTGTTGATCCCTGCTGAAGTACTGATTCAAGAAATACCTCTTTTAAAAGGTTCATATGAAACAGTTAAAAAATCCCGTAAAGAAGTAGCTAATGTAATTCATGGTAATGATGATAGAGTTATAGTTGTTGTTGGACCTTGCTCTATACACGACCCTAAAGCTGCGCTTGAATATGCGACTAAGCTCAAAGAACAAGTCAAAAAATTTGAAAAAAACATCATTATTGTAATGAGAGTGTATTTTGAAAAACCACGTACAACTATTGGCTGGAAAGGACTTGTAAATGACCCTGACCTTGATAATTCATATCGTATAAATAAAGGGTTACAGATAGCACGTCAATTATTATCCGATATCACTAATATGGGTTTACCATGTGCTACTGAATTTTTGGATGTAATAACACCCCAATATTTTGCTGAGTTAATTTCTTGGGGAGCTATTGGAGCTAGAACTGTAGAAAGCCAAATTCATAGAGAACTTGCATCAGGTTTATCTGCGCCTATAGGCTTTAAAAATGCTACTAATGGTGATATTCAAGTAGCTGTGGACGCTATTAAGTCCGCTACTTACCCACACCATTTTCTAAGCACTACCAAATCAGGATCAACGGCAATATTTGCAACAAAAGGTAATAAAAACGGTCATATAATTCTACGTGGTGGTGCATCTGGACCTAATTTTAGCAAAGAACATGTTGATGAATGCATCGCAAAACTCAAAAAAGCAGGCTTAGATACTAAAGTAATGATTGATTGTAGCCACGGTAATAGTCAAAAAGATCACTCCAAACAAAAAACTGTACTTACTGATATTTGCAAGCAAATAGCTCAAAGTAATGATGTGTTTGGTGTTATGATAGAAAGTAACCTTGTAGCAGGAAATCAAGACATTAATAAAAAACCACTTGAATATGGTAAAAGTGTTACAGATGCTTGTGTAAGCTTTGATGAAACAATAGAAATGTTAGAAATGTTATCAAAAGCTGTACAACAAAGAAGAATTTCTCAAGAAAAAAAAGAAGTTAAAGAAGAGTCTCAATTTTCTTTGTTATAAAAAATTTCGTCATACCCGTATATTTTTAAAATATGCAAAACCTAAAGTTTATAAACTATTTTTAGGTACTTTTTTTCCTTATTAGTCTATAATTATCCTTGATTTTATAAAAATAGGTAAATTACATGCTTAAAAATTTAAGAAACATTGCTATTATCGCCCATGTAGACCATGGAAAAACAACTCTTGTTGACAAGCTACTACAGCAGTCAGGGACTTTAAAAAATCGTGGTCCAGAAGTTGAAAGAGTTATGGACTCAAATGATATTGAAAAAGAAAGAGGTATTACGATTCTAGCTAAGAATACAGCTCTTAATTATAAAGATTACCGCATTAACATTGTTGATACTCCAGGGCATGCTGATTTTGGAGGTGAGGTTGAGCGTGTACTTTCAATGGTGGACTCTGTACTTTTACTAGTAGATGCTGTAGATGGTCCTATGCCACAAACACGGTTTGTAACTGAGAAAGCTTTTGCGAAAGGATTAAAACCAATCGTGGTTATTAACAAGATTGACAGAGATGGTGCTCGCCCTGACTGGGTTGTTGATCAAGTATTTGATTTATTTGATAGACTTGGTGCTACTGATGATCAATTAGATTTTCCTATAATTTATGCTTCTGCTATAAATGGTTTTGCTACTGATGATCTAGAAAAGCAAACTACTGATATGAGTGATCTTTTTAACACTATTATCAATAAAGTTGAACCACCAAAAGTAGATGAAACTGGTCCTTTTCAGATGCAAATATCATCTTTAGATTATTCAAGCTTTTTAGGGACTATAGGTATTGGTCGTATTCAAAGAGGTTCTGTAAAAACTAACACTCCTGTAACTATAATCAACGCTGATGGAAAAAAAAGAAACGGTAGAGTTTTACAAATATTAGGATATTTAGGTCTAGATAGAAATGAAGTTGCTGAAGCTAGTGCTGGGGATATTGTATGTGTAACAGGTATGGATGGTTTAAAAATATCTGATACTCTATGTAATCCTGAGCACCTTGAAGCTCTACCACCACTGTCTGTAGATGAGCCAACAATTAGTATGACATTTCAGGTTAATAACTCACCTTTTGCTGGTAAAGAAGGTAAATTTGTAACTTCTCGCCAGATCAAAGAAAGGCTTGAAAAAGAATTGATCCATAACGTTGCTTTACGTGTTGAGCAGCTAGATGACCCTGATAAATTTAAAGTTTCTGGACGTGGTGAGTTACATTTATCTATTTTACTAGAAAATATGCGTCGTGAAGGCTTTGAAATAGCTGTATCACGTCCACATGTGATTTTTAAAGAAGTTAATGGTGAAAAGCATGAACCATATGAGCATGCGATTATCAATATAGATGAAGAGCATCAAGGTACTGTAATGGAAAAAATGGGCTTACGTCAAGGTGAGCTTAAAAATATGGAACCAGATGGAAAAGGCCGTGTAAAACTTGAGTTTATAATACCTTCTAGAGGTTTGATAGGATTCTACACGGAGTTTTTAACTATTACATCTGGTTCAGGTATATTAAATAAAGTGTTTGACCACTATGGACCAATGAAAAAGCAAGCTTTAGAAACTCGTCAAAATGGAACTTTAGTATCTATGTGTGCTGGTAAAGCTTTGGCTTTTGCTTTATTTAACCTTCAAGAACGTGGAAAAATGTTTATAGGGCATGGTACAGAAGTTTATGAAGGAATGATTATTGGCATTCATAGTAGAGATAATGATTTAGCTGTAAATCCATGTAAAGGTAAGCAGCTGACCAACGTACGTGCTTCTGGTAAAGATGATGCTGTTGTTTTAGTTACACCTATAAAACTAACTTTAGAATATGCTTTAGAGTTTATCGAAGATGATGAACTTGTAGAAATAACACCTCAATCAATTAGACTTAGAAAGAAACACCTTACAGAAAGCGATCGCAAAAAAGCCTCTAGAGGTATGATTTAAAAATACACCTTAAATGTAAAAGTCAAACTACCATTTTCTCTATTAAGAATTTTATTTCAAGCCTTCTTAAAACTCCTAACCCAAAATCTTTGCGGTGACAAGACTTCTAATAATTTATTCGAAACTACGTTTGGTTGATTGATAATTTGGCAGGTAATAACTTTTGCAGCCAATAAAGATGAACATAGACCTTTTGAACCAAACCCAGAAGACAAATATAAACCATTTTCATACTCTACTTGTGGCATTTTTGATTTTGGATAGCCTTTTGAGAGAGGTTTATAAAAACCTTGCTCAAATTTATCATAATCTACAAGCCTGCCTACTAATGGTAAATGATCTGCAGTGACACATCTTGTTGCTACTCTTGAATCTACTATATTTATGTCGGCTTTGGATAAACCTGGCAGCATATGTTTAATTTGAAATAAGTTATATTCATCATCAGAATCTCTAACCTCTGCTGTTATATCATTATTTTCTCTAAAAGTTGCTCCTATAACTTGTAGGTTATTTTTATAGTTTGGAATTATGTATCCTTTATCCTTAATTGTGTTTTTTATATCAAAAGCTTTATTAATAACAGTTAGCTGCCCTTGAGATGGGTAAACTGGAATTTTTTGAAGATAGGAGATTTTTTTAAAAAGCTCATATCCCCCTGCAAAAATAACAATATCAAACTTTTCATTAAAATTGTCAAACTCAAGAAGCCAACCATTAGAATCAAATTTTTTAATATCTACTAGCTCAGTATCTAAAATTAATTTAGCATTTGATAACTTTAACCACAATTGACAAATACTTTTAGGCACTAATGACAATGCATTAGGATAATACACAGCTTGATTTGAAGTGTTTATATCTATAAACTCTGAAAGTTGATTAGCTGATAAAATTTTGGCTAAATTAGAAGGTATATTTCTTTTATTAAATATTTTTTCGTATCTTTTTTGCTCTTTTTCATCGCTTAATATTTGTAACACACCTTTGTTACAAATTTCTAACTCTTCCTTATAGCTGTTTACAAACTCTAATAAAAACTTATAACCTAATGTATGAAACTGGTCTGAATAATTATTATCAGAAGTCAAATATGGTGCTAAAATTCCAGCAAAATTACCTGAAGCATCATTAGCTATTTGAGAATTTTTATCAAATAGCGTTACATCAAAATCGCTTATTTTAGTAAGCTCGTAAGCTAAAGAACAACCTGCAAGCCCTGCCCCTATAATAGCTATTTTTTGCCTAATCATGCGCCGAAAAGCTTAATACCTTCTTTTTTACGCTTTTGTTCAGCTCTTAGCATCCGAGCTTTTTTAGGGTCAATAGTCAATTCTCTATATATTTCTATCCTATCGTTATCATTTACAGGGTCATTTAAATCAACAATTTCCCCATATATACCTATTTTAAAATCTGCTATTTTTTCTAATTCAGGATACTTATGTAAAATTTTAGATTTCTCTATAGCTTGCCTAACAGTAAGACTATTTATAAACTCCACAAAAAAAGATTTTTGCTCATTAGGAAGTGGATATATAACTTCTACTCTCACTTATTTATAAACCTCTTCTGCACGCTTACAAAACGCTTCTAACATCTTATTTGCTAAACCACGGAATACTGGACCAAGAGCTATTTCTACAAATTTATTTTCAAATGTAAATTCCATATCTAAAGAAACTTTACACGAATTTTCATCTTGTGGTTCAAAATTCCAATCACCTGTTAAAGTTTTAAAAGGACCACTTATTAGATTTAAATGAATATGTTGGTTTTTTACCATAGTGTTATGAGTTGCTAGATCTAATTTTGCAAATCCAGACTTTATTTTCAAAGAAGCTTTTGCTTGTGTTTCAGTTTGTTCAAAAATTTCAACGTCATAGCACATTGGCAAAAATTGCGGATAGTTTTTGATATCATTCACCAAATCATACATTTGAGCAGCACTGTAATTTACAACAGCAAATTTATTAACCTTATTCATTTATTTAATCTTTTACGTTTTGCTGATAATATATAGCATTACATTGTATATCTTTTACAAAAAATAATAAAGTTATGAGTAAACATAAGGTTTCTTCAGCAACTATTGCTAAAAATAAAAAAGCCTTCCATGACTATACTATTCTAGAAAAATTTGAAGCTGGAATTGTACTTAAAGGTTGGGAAGTTAAAAGTATACGAGCTGGTAAAGTACAAATGGTCGATAGTCATGTGCATGTAAAACATGGTGAAGCTTGGCTTTTTAATTGTCTAATCACTCCTTTACTATCAGCCTCAACGCATATAACACCTGATGCAGCAGCAACACGTAAACTTTTACTTAATCGTCGTGAAATAGACAAAATCATGGGTAGAATTGAACAAAAAGGCTTTACTTGTGTACCACTGGCGATGTATTGGAAAGGTCCTAGAGTAAAAGTAGAGATTGCCCTAGCTCAAGGTAAAAAAGTTCATGATAAGCGTCAAGCTCAAAAAGATAAAGATTGGGCACGTGAAAAAGATAGGCTATTTAAAAAGGTACATCGCTAAATGACAAAAACTGAAAAAAAATTACGTCATTATATTACTAAAGCTGTTGCTGATTTTGACCTTTTACAAAAAGGTGATAAAGTTATGCTTTGTCTGTCTGGAGGTAAGGACTCTTTTGGCCTATTGAAAGTTTTACATGGGCTAATTGAAGATAAGACCTATGATATTGATCTTCACGTGTATACACTAGATCAATCTCAACCAGGGTGGGACGATAGTCAGCTTAGAAAATATCTTGATGATTTAGGTGTATCTTATGAAATCGAGACAAAAAACACTTACGGTGTAGTTGTTGATAAAGTACCAGAAGGTAAAACTTATTGTTCGCTCTGCTCTAGATTGCGTCGTGGCAATATCTATAGGTATGCAAAAGATAATAAAATGGATAAGGTGGTTTTGGGACACCACCGTGATGATTTAATCGAATCTTTGCTTATGTCGATACTGTACCAAGGACAAATAAAATCAATGCCACCAAAGTTTGTAACTCAAGATGGTGAAAATACTGTTATTCGTCCAATGGTATTAGTTCAAGAACGTGATCTTATAGAATTTGCAAAAGAAGAAAATTTCCCAATAATTCCATGTAACCTCTGTGGTTCACAAGAAAATCTAAAGAGAAAGAAAGTCAAAAAACTTATCCAAGACTTAGCACATGAAAATCCTAAAGTACCAAGTAATATTTTAAACTCTCTTTCGAATGTTTTACCAAGTCATTTGATGGATAAAGATTTATTAAGTGAATAAAAGTAATAAAAAAAATCATCTTTCCAACTTAATTCCTTTTTTTACTAAATCCTATTTTATTAGCTATTGCTGCTTCTAAGTATCCTAATTTAAGTAAACTTTCTATATAATATCTATCTGAAAGAGTTAAATGTCTATGTGACATTTTTAGTTTCTGTTCGTTTATTTAAGTTCTTCTCAAACCTAATAAACTACATCTGGAACTCTCTTTCAACTATTTCAAAACTTTCAGACTACAATCTAGCGCTAATAATAAAATGCCTTTTAAAATTTGTAATCCTGGATCTATACCTGAAAACTAAGCTTCAGATAAACCAGCAAATATGCAAAAAAAGATTCTAATTATCAAAGATACTCTACGGACTGCTGGACTATGGCAAATGCCTGGAATGGTATTCTAACTAAACTATTTAAAATCACAAGTGTCATTTAATATGTTAGAATAATAAATATTAATAATTTTTATTGTTTTTATGAAAATAACAAGCTTTAACGCTAATGGAATTCGTGCTGCAACTAAAAAAGGCTTTTGGGGTTGGTTTAAAACTCAAAATATAGATTTTTTATGTATCCAAGAAACGAAAGCTCAATTTCATCAATTAGAATCTGACCCTACATACTTTCCTAAAGGATATTTTTACGATTATAAAGATGCTATAAAAAAAGGCTATAGTGGTGTAGCTATTTATGCTAAAAAGAAACCTATACGAGTAATCAAAGAAATCGGTATAGATTGGGCAGATGAAGAAGGAAGATATATTCAGTTTGACTATGAAAATTTTAGTATCGCAAGCTTGTATTTACCATCTGGCTCTAGTGGTGACGTGCGCCAAGAATATAAAATGCAATTTTTAGCAAAATACACACAAGTATTAAAACAGCAGATACAATCTGGAAGGGATTTTATAGTTTGTGGTGACTTTAATATAGTGCATAAAGAGATAGATATAAAAAACTGGAAATCTAACTATGGTAAAACTTCAGGAGTATTACCAGAAGAACAAGCATGGCTAGATCATATCTTTTATGATTTAGGTTGGGTAGATACTTTTAGGGTAATTAACCAAGAGCCGCTACAATATACTTGGTGGTCTAATCGTGGACAAGCTAGAGCAAAAAATGTTGGCTGGAGGATTGACTACCATATCTCAACACCTACTTTAAAAGATAAAGTAATACCTCAATCAGATCATATCTACAAAGAAAACTGGTTTTCTGACCATGCTCCAATTAGTATTTGTTATGATTATGAGGTTGAGTAAGAATCGTCATGCCTTATGCTTATATTTTCTCAGGTTTGCCTGGTGTTGGAAAAACTACTTTAGCCAAAAATATAGCTAAATATATCAATGCGGTTTACTATAGAATAGATACTATAGAGCATTATTTAAAAAAAGAATATTCTGATAATTTAACAAAGCAAGGCTATGAATTAGCTTTTTTCTTAGCAAAAGAAAATTTAGAGTTAGGTAATAATGTTGTTATAGATTGTTGTAATCCAGTTAATGAATCTAGAAAATTATGGAATAAATTGTCAGAATTAAATTTTACTGAAATAGTAAACATAGAAGTTTTATGTAGTGATAAACGAATTCATAGAAATAGAGTAGAATTAAGGTTTGAAGAAAATAAAAATAAATACCCTTCTTGGCAAGACGTATTAGATAGAGAATATCAAGACTGGTCCGATAAAAAAGTAATTACAGTTGATACAGCTAATATGAAAATAGATGATTCTTTGGAACAATTAATAAAATTACTTAAAATAAAAGTATGAGGAAAATAAATGAAAAACAATCACTTTGATGTAATAAGTTTAGGTGGTGGCTCAGGTGGTATAGCTTCTGCTGTACAGGCTGCTAAATTTGGTAAAAAAGTTGCAATCATAGAAAAACGTGAGCTTGGTGGCACTTGTGTAAATAGAGGTTGTGTGCCTAAAAAAGCTATGTGGTATGGCGGCATGCTTGCTGAGCAATTTAAGCATGATGTTGCTGGCTACGGCTTTGATGTTGAAGTTAAAGGTTTCAATTGGGCTACCTTGAAAGAAAAAAGAGCTAAATATATCGGTAATATTCATGGTTTTTATAACAGACTTTTAGATAAATGGAATATCATCCATTTTAATAATTGGGGCAAATTTAAAAATAATAAAACAATCATCTTAGATGATGGCACGGAATTAACAGCTGATAATATTTTCATCTCACCAGGTGCTTATCCTATTGTACCTAAAAACATACCTGGTTCTGAATTTGGTATTACTTCAGATGAATTCTTTGAACTAGGAGATACCCCTAAAAAAGCTGTGATCGTTGGTGGTGGTTACATTGGTGTTGAGATTGCTGGAGTGTTAAATGCTCATGGTACTGATGTAACGCTAATATGTCGTAGAGAAAAACCCCTTATGGATTTTGATGATGATATTAGTAATACTCTAGTTGAATGTATGGAAATGACTGGTTTAAAACTTATGAACCATACAAATATCACTAAAGTTGAAAAAACTGGTGATGCCCTGAAAATAACTACAGATAAAAGTGGTATTTTAGAAAATGTTGATACTTTAATATGGGCGACAGGGCGCGCGCCAAACACTCATAATATGGGTATTGAAAACACTGATATTGAAATTACAACTAAAGGTGTAATTCCAGCTAATCAATGGCAAGAGACAAATGTTAAAGGTATCTATTCCTTAGGTGATGCTTCTGGTGGCGCTCAGCTAACACCTGTAGCAATTGCTTGCGGTCGTAGGTTAGCACGTAGGCTTTTTAATGGCGAAGAAGGACTTAAACCTAAACTTGAGTATATACCAACAGTTGTTTTCTCCCACCCTGCTATCGGTACTGTCGGCTTATCTGAAAAAGATGCTAAAGAAAAATATGGTGAAGAAAATGTAAAAGTCTATAAGAGTCGTTTTACAGCTTTATATTGTGCAATATCTGGTCATAGAATGCCTACAGTGATGAAGTTAGTTGTAACTGGTGAAAATGAAAAAGTTATTGGCTGTCATATGATAGGTTTAAATGTCGATGAAATACTACAAGGGTTTGCAGTAGCTATCAACATGGGTGCTACTAAACGCGATTTTGACGATACTATAGCTATCCACCCTACTAGCTCCGAGGAGCTTGTAACTTTAGTTTAATAAAATTTCTGATGTTTTTTTATAACATAATAATGTCATTCTATTTGAAAGGCGGCTAAAGATTTCTAAGCCATTCTGGCGATTGGTTTTTTTCACAAATTTCACCATACTCACAAATTGTTGCCACATCTATTGGGTAAAATGTTATAGTTTTACTTAAATTACATACTTGGTATAACACATTCTGTGAATTAAAAATAGTACCCCCAGGCGAACAAAAATCTTGCTGAAATAACCCCATTTTTTTTATAAGCCACGTATGAGAAGCTCGCAATAATTCGGATTTCAAATCTAATTCAACGTTGTTATGTCCTAAAATATTAATAGTAGTTCCTGGCACTTCTGGGTAATATGCTGCATAAGGGAAATAAAACGCAACATCATAACCAGTTCCTTTATATATTTTGTTCCATAAATTAACGTGTGACATCTTGTCAGAATGTTTCTTATAAAAAATAAATTTATCACAAACTAAGACTTTTACTGTGCCGGTCATACCACCACACTTTCCTTTAAATTCCTCTGTAAATTCAGTAGATTTTAAGTCTTGGTACTTAGTTGTATATGGATCTTTAACTATATAGGTACCTACTTTAAACAAATGTCCTTTTTGGTCATATTGATTCAAAGCACCGCAATGGGTAACCATCCCTTTTTGTAGAGCATTTTCATTTAAAGAAGATTCTTTAGTTAGGATTAATGGTTTATAAACCGTAGCGTTGAGGTTAGCGTCAGGTTTCGGGTTAAACTCCTTAACTTGAATCGTATAAATTTTAGTTGACCCACATCTATAACAAGAATCTCTTCTTAAATCAGAAAAAACAGATAGTGAATTCCATTTAGCTCCACAACTATGGCATTTGGTTATTTTCATAAATACAACCTAACTATTTTAATCCCGCTCTAATTGATATTATATCTCTGTACCAGTCCTATACAAGAATTTTTGCCCTATTATGATATTATTTCTCTATTTAGAGGTTTCAGATAATATATATGTTTAAAATACTAGTTTTAAGATTATCTCTGATTCGCTCTTAGAAGATTAGAAATTTATTTGAGAAAATTTATTTCATTTTTCTTATAACTAGGGCTATGACAGCCCATAATACAACCATACAAACAAGCACTATAGTTATATTAATGAATAAATTCTCAAACAAATGAGCTTGTGTTACTAAATCAACTTGGTTTTCAACATTTTTAAAAGCTGCCATATCAGCAACTTTTGCCCCAATAAAGCCAGCTATACTACCTGTAAATAGCATATATATAGCTGCTAAGAAACTCGTATTGTGTGAACTATCAATCGATGTAATTTCTGATAAAGCAATAGGATCTATAAATAACTCAGATATTCCTAAAGCCATTATTCCTATTATTATCCATATTACAGAGGCCTTACCATAAATAGTAGCTTCTTTTGCTGCTAAAATAAGCAATACAAAACAAATAAGCTGAAATATAAAACCAAACATAAATTTGACCATACGTCCAAAATCACTATCTAAAGCTTTATATACTTTCCAGATCCAAGCTACTACTGCTCCCCCTATAATAATAGAAAAAGCATTAATAGATGCAGCTGCACTAGCTGGAAAATTATAACCGAATACGGCTGTATTAACATTTCTCTCTATAAATAATTCTACTGAGGTAAAAATCTGTTCATCAAATACCCAGAACAATATCCCAAACATTACAAATGGTATTAATAACATTAGTCTTTTACGTGTATGTTTGTCTGCGCTATAGCATATCTTTATAAACCATAGTGTACTTGCTACAGTTACTACAAATATCAAATAACTTTCAAAATGATACTCTAGTGCAAAGTAGCAAAGTAAAATAATAGCTGCTGATATAAAGAATGTGTCTATAGTTTTTCTTCGTAAAGATGCTTTAACATTACTAGGGCAAGGAATATATTTATTACCAGATAAAAAGATTATAATCCCTATAATCATTCCTATACCAGCTAAGCCAAACCCATAATCCCAACCATAGACTTCGGCGACTACGCCACAAGTTAAAGGAGCTATAAAACTTCCTATATTTCCGCCTAAATATAAAAGTGTAAAAGCAGAGTCTCTTTTAGGATCATCTTTTGCATAAAGTTGTCCGACTAAACAAGGAACATTACTTTTAAAATAACCATAACCACATATAATAAATGCCATGCCTAAAAAAAGTAAGCTTTCGCCATCTATCCCTATTATAATATGACCACAAGACATTAAAATAGCACCTATAACTACAGTACGTTTAAACCCTAAAAATTTATCGGCTAAAACCCCACCAAAAATAGGGGTCAAGTATACTAGTGCTACAAAAGATCCATATATAGAGTAAGACATATTATCTGTAAGTAGTAGTTTTTTAGTCAGATAAAGGATCAAAAGAGCTCTCATTCCATAAAAGCTAAAATACTCCCACATATATATAGCCATTATATACCAGAGTGCTTTGGGGTGTTTAGATGAAATATTTTGCATGTGTAGGTACTTTTTTAAAAAAATAATTATAAAGTTTATACAAAAAAACTTACTGAAAAAAGTTATTTTTTAACTATTTCCATTATTGATTTAATTTAATGCCTAAGTTAGGAGTATTAAATCAGCTGAGAAATGTTTAAAAGCTTATTTCGTAATCATTTGATTAACTTTCAAACTCATCTATAAATTTCTGAGCCGCATCAATTCTCTCTTTACACAGCTTATAGCTCTTTGATGCTTGTTCAAGTATGGATGCTAATTCATCAAGTAATGCTGGAGTATCTTGACTATCCTGTAATTTTTCATTTATCTGTTCTAAGATTTCGTAGTTTTTTGCAAATTTTTTACTCTGTGTTGCCATCTTTTTTTACCTCTACATTAACTCTGCCATCATGGTAAATAACCTCAAAATCTATTTGGCTTTGAGCTTGCTCTTTGGTTGTTATATATTTGCCATCCATAGCCTTTGTAAGGCTAAATCCTCGTTTTAATGTCGATTGTATTGATAAGGATAATATTTGCTTATACAAATATTCGCTAGATTTGTTATAAAAGCTTAAATAATGCTTGGAGTTTTGTACAGACTGATTATAGTACTCATCTATTTTATAGCCATAATATTTAATGGAATTTTTAGTATTTGAAACTAATGTTTTGTATTGAGTATCAAGTGACTGACTATATAGTTTAATCACCCCTTTTGACGTAGCTAAAGTATTTTTATAATTGTGGTGTACTGTTTGTTCTATATACTGCAAATAATGGTTTAGCTTTGTTCTCAAACTAATGTATAAAGTATCTAATTCACTATTTTTTTGTTTTGCCAAGGCTCTTGTAATCCCGACTATAGAATCATAGTTGTATTTTGCTTGAGTTGCATTATCAATTATAGATCTAGTAATAAAATTAATAACCTTTGATGGTGTGTCAAACCGTTTAGTACAAATATCATCTAAAACTGTGCTATCTCGTTCATGTCCTATACCAACCATTACAGGTAATGTGCTATTACATACATTTTCTGCTAATAAAATGTTATTAAACCAATCTAGATCTGCTTGAGAACCACCGCCACGGATAAGTACTATAGTGTCATATTTATTAGAATTATTTGTTATTTCATCAAAAGCTTTAGATACGCTAACAGCACAATCCTTACCTTGCATTTTTGCTTCATAAATATCAAACTCACATAACTTCAAACTTTGTAACTTATCGGCTTCTTCAAAAAAATCTCCCTTACCTGCCGCTGTCAGACTAGTTATAACAGCTATATTTGTAAAATCTTTTGGTAATTGAAGTTTTTTATTTTTATCTAAAATACCCTTTTTTGCTAGTTGCTCTAAGATTTCTAATTTACGAGCTTGCCTATCTCCTAAAGTATAGCTTGGATCTATATCAATAATATTTAAGCTAAGCCCAAAACTTATATGGTAGCTAACAGCAACTTTCAGCAGTACCTTCATATCAGGTCTTAATAGTTCACCAGTTACAGCACTAAATTTGTTATTAACATAGCCAGCTATATTTGCCCAACAATTGCACCTGATTTTAGCTACTGGATATTTACTTACACCGTCATGCTCAATAAGTTCGCCATAATAGTGCTTACCAGATGCTCGCCACTCTGATAGTTCAGCCACTACCCAAAAACCATCATGGCCGAAACTTATTTCTATAGTGCTTTTTATCAGTTCTAAGAACTCACTTAGTTTTAGAGACTCTTGCATTTTCAACCAACTAAGTTTTTTTAACTATCTAGATTTTTACACTTCTATAATAAATAAACAAGAAAGTTTGAAGTGTTTTATCTAATGCTACAGAAAATACGCTAAGTAAAGAAAACTTTACTAGAAATAGTATAATATTATTTTTATTTACTTATAGTTTTTGACAGATTTTTCGATCTCTTTTTTAGCAAAAGCTGCGTTATCCCAACCTTCTACTTTTACCCATTTACCAGAATCTAAATCTTTATAATGAGTAAAGAAATGCTCTATTCTTTGCTTTAATGTTTCAGGTAGATCCTCTACATCATTGATATGATCATACTCTTTAGTTAACTTAGAGCTTGGTACAGCGACTATTTTAGCATCTACTCCACCATCATCTTCCATTTTAAAAACACCTACTGCTCTACAGTTAATCACGCAACCTACTACTAACGGATAAGGAGCTAAAACAAGCACATCTATTGGATCGCCGTCATCATATAATGTATTTGGTACAAAACCATAGTTACAAGGGTACCTCATAGTAGAAGACATAAATCTATCTACTACTATCATATTAGTATCTTTGCAAAATTCATATTTAATAGGGTCACTATCTTGAGGTATCTCAATAACAACATTAAAATCATTCGGGACATCTTTTCCACAAGGTATATTTTTAATCATCGTGAATTACTCCTATATAATTTTCACCGATTTGACATAAATATTTCATAAACCCCAGTCTACCACAAAAACCTTTGTATTTATAATACATAAATATTAAAATACTAAAAGAACTTTTAAATTTAGACACTATACTTTAAGCAGTAAAGGAAGGAATAACAAATGATAAAACTAAAAAAAGTCTCTTTGCTAACTATAGCAGGTTTGAGTACAAGTATTGCTATATCAGCACCAAATATATCTGCTAGCGATCCATATTTTAATGATAATGCTAATAGTGTTAAACAAAAAGATATTATCGTTAAACCTATAGATCTAGAGTTAAATGTCCCTGCCTGGGTAGCTATGAATTACCGCACAGGAGATATCGTTAGTCAAAACAATATGGATGTAAGAAGAGCACCCGCAAGTCTAACTAAAATTATGTCATCGTATATAGTAGCTAGTGAGATCAAAGCTGGTAATTTAACTTGGGACACTATGATCCCTATAAGCCACAATGCTGCTGCTACTGGTGGGTCAAAAATGTACGTCAAAGCTGGCGCAAAAGTTTCAGTAAGAGATTTAGTAAAAGGTATGGATGTAGTATCTGGTAATGATGCAACAGTAGCTTTAGCTGAGTATATTGCTGGTTCTCCTAAAGCCTTTACTGAACTTATGAATCAAACTGCTAAAGCTATTGGCATGGATAACACCCAGTTTGCTAATCCAGATGGTTTACCAGGGGGTGAGCAATATACCACTGCCCATGACATGGCTTTATTAGCAAGGTCATATATATATAACTTCCCAGAAGCATATGAAATATATGGAGAAAAGGGTCTAGTTTGGAATGCAACTGAACAAAAATCTGTAAGTATAGCAGATCGTAAGCAGTGCTTACCCAAATTTGATCGTACTGACGGTGGTGTAATCAGTAGCTATACGGCAAGCAATCTAGATGATGCTACCAAAAATAAATGCTCTAAACTTTTCCCTACTGGTGACAAATTTGTATTACAAAATAATAGAAATAGACTACTATTTACATTTGATGGGGTAGACGGCATGAAAACAGGCCACACTGGCGATGCAGGATATTGTCTGGTGTCTTCTGCAGTACAAGACAGCGAAAGATACATAGGTGTGGTGTTAGGAGCTCCTAGCTCAACTACCCGCGAGCTAGAGTCTACTAAATTACTTAGATATGCTCTAACTAAATTTGAAAATGTTCTATTATATAAAGCTAACACACCTATAACAATAAATGCTGATAATATACTAAA
The DNA here is from genome assembly GCF_012222825.1 of Allofrancisella frigidaquae. NCBI lineage: Bacteria > Pseudomonadati > Pseudomonadota > Gammaproteobacteria > Thiotrichales > Francisellaceae > Allofrancisella > Allofrancisella frigidaquae. The sequence goes on from NZ_CP038017.1 coordinate 926,111, forward strand.
TGCTAAATCAGGCCAAAAAATAACTGTAGCATCTGACCAAAACATATACAAAACCGTACCTAAAAACTATGTTCCTTACTTAAAACAAGGGGTGGCATTTGATTCAAGTATAAAAGCTCCTATCAATAAAGGTCAAGTAGTTGGTAATATAGTGATCACGGTAGGTGACACTAAAGAAAAAATAGCCAGTATACCTGTTACAGCACAAAATGATATTGCAAAAAAAGGTTGGTGGTAATTTAATAAATTAAAATAAGGATTTTTTTAAATGTCTGAGCAAGAGCAAAAAGAAACTTTCTTTGAATTCCCTTGTCAATTTCCTATAAAAATCATGGCAAATCCTCAAAAAGAAACTATTGAATTTGTGTTGGGTGTTTTTGAAAAGTATGTACCCAATCATGATAAAATTGACTTTAAAACAAAAGAAAGTAAAACAGGAAAGTATATATCTATCACAGCCATCTTTGAGGCTAATAGTAAAGAGCAGTTAGATAATATATACAAAGAAATATCTGCTTACCCTGAGGTACATATGGTTTTATAAGATCAGGTATACTATATAAACAAGCTGGTATAATATATGATTTAGAAACGTTAATCGAATATAATTATCCTTACAACGACAGAAATCTCTTTGCTTCAGAAATTTATATCTACGTGTAAAACCAGCGTTTTTTTACATAAATACAATCATAAATATAACGAGTAATTTATTAAATATGAAAATAACTAAAAAAAATCTTCAATTACAAGAATACTCAAAAGTTTTTAAGGATATGATCACTTTTACCGAAAACCGTACCAATGAAACTACTGATGAGATTTGGTTGGTTGAACACCCTGCTATTTTTACACAAGGAAAACATGGTAAGCCTGAGCATATTTTAAACCTACATAATATACCTATATTTAACACAGATAGAGGTGGTCAAGTTACATACCATGGACCTGGGCAAGCTGTGATTTATTTTTTACTTGATATAAAAAAAAATAAATTTGGAGCCAAAAAACTAGTCTCCATAATAGAAGAGGCTTGCATAAATATGTTAGCTAAACATTATAACTTGCAAGCTCATACAGTTGAAAATGCTCACGGAATTTATATTAATAATAAAAAAATAGCTTCCCTAGGTCTTAGAATTAAGCAAGGTAAAACTTATCATGGCATAGCTATCAACACAAACATGGATTTAACTCCTTTTAGCTATATCAACCCGTGTGGTTATAGTGGTTTAAAGATGTGCCAGATAGCAGATTTCGATAACACAACTTCTGTTGAAAAAGTACATAATCAATATTATCAAGAGTTTATGAAATCATTGGAAAGTATACAATAATTATCATATGTTGACCCCTAATTAATTCCTTTAATAGTTCATAGTTTATTAAAAATCAATATCTCTTATCAAAAATTCGGGATACCTTTCTTAAGTCACTCTAATATAATCGTAAAAGTTACAGAAAGAGGGAAAGAGGGAAAGATTAAAACGCATCGTAAGAAAAAATTACTGCGATTGTGTAGCCACCAATCAAAGGTATTAATAAAAGTCGATAAATAAAATAAATTATTATAGGAGAAAGCACTATGCAACTAATTAAACTTATTAACAAAATGTCTCCACAAGATTGGGATAGTATACAAACAGACACATGTAGGAGCAGTCATAATATTGAGAATTTATACATTATTCGAGATTCAATACTTTCTTTAAATAAACGAATAAACTCAATCTGTAACCTTGATTCAGTATGTGAAAGTAATTTAAATCTTTCAGCCTACAAATGTCACGTCACCAGAATTGATGCTTGTACAACAAGCATAGATTATAAATTGTCTAAAGATAAGCAAGGACTCCGAAGTCTTATTTCATCAATATCTGATATCACTTCACAACCTTCTCTTCCTGCTACAGCAAGTAAAGTTAACGTATTAAATGGTTTAACAGAACACTATGTGAATAACGCGAAAAATTATTATAATGCTCAAAAAATAAATGGAAAGCTATCGCCAACAACTTACAGTAATTATTCTCAAGTCTTAGAGACTATTGATCATAGTTTTACTTGTTTATGGGAAGCACTATTAAAAAATAAAAAAAAGTACCTCGTTACACCTATGACCTCATATGTCAACCAAGCATTATTTTTTTACACAGATTTAGTTTTACAAAGTGACTTAGAAGTACTTAAAACAATATCTCAAAAAAACTTTAACTTCACTTTAACTTCAAAAATATCGGAACATATCGAAAAAATCTTACCAGACCTAAAAATGGAAATTAAAGAACTTAAAAACTATCAGGAGGCAAAAACGAGCAGTTATAGCAACATTTTCCGAATAGGTTACTCCAAAGAACAGAAACTTGCAGCTTTAAACAAATTAGATAACCTAATCGCACATAAAAAAAGTGATTATGATACTAATTTTAGTATTTATAAATTAAATGAAGAAGATAAATATATTCTTAAAGATGGAAAAACGGGTAGGACGCTTGATTCTTTAGCTATAAGATACGGTTTATTGGGCATTGGTAATTTATTAGCTCTATTATAATTTTTTTATAGATTAAACTCTCATAAAATCAGCGTGAATAAGCTTAACTTTGTACGGATGTCTTTGTAAAGCTTTGATAATAACTTTTTCTTCTTTACCATTTATATCTAAAACTACTTCGCTTGAAAAAAATATTTTATCTTCAGTAGCATGTAAAAGTTTATCATGATCCATAACTATAGATATAGCTTCTTTTTCACCACCATATACAACTGCTGGAATTTTACCAGCACTTCTTAGACGGCGGCTCGCACCTGTTCCTAAATCTTCTCTTTTTTGTGCTTTTAAAACAAAATTTGTCATTTTTTATTCCTTATTTTTTAAACAAACAATTAAATACTAATCTATGCGACCCTAGATTAGCTGAGCTATTGTATTAAATTAAGAACTATAATTCAAGTTTAAAAAACCTTAATCTACCAAGCCATCGGTGCGGAAGATATCACTTACAGACTCTTCTCCATTCGTTTTCTCTATTATTTGAGCCAACAAAGGAGCTAAAGAAATAACCTTTATTTTATTACAGTTTTGAGCATTTACCTTAAGTGGAATTGAATCAGTAACTATAAGCTCATCTATAGCTGAATTTTCGATATTTTTAATCGCATCACCAGAGAGCAAAGGATGAACACAAAAAGCTGTTACCTTAGTCGCCCCACCTTTATCAACCAAAGCCTGAGCTGCTTGACATATGGTACCACCTGTGTCCATTATGTCATCAACTAAAATGCAATGTTTCCCATCCACCTCTCCTATTATATTCATAACTTCAGCAACATTCGGTTTGGGTCTTCTTTTATCTACTACTGCTATCTCCACTCCTAAATTTTTAGCTACTGATCTGGCTCTAACCACTCCACCCATATCAGGAGATACTATTTTAATGTTTTCATATTTTGATGGATTTTTACGCACATATTCTAAAAATATTTTTGTAGCAAAAGCGTTATCAAAAGGTATGTCAAAAAAACCTTGAATTTGCTCAGCATGAATATCCACTGACAGTATTCTATCAAGACCAACTGCTTGAAGCATATTTGCAACTACTTTTGCTGAAATTGGAACCCTAGCAGATTTTGATCTTCTATCTTGTCTAGCATAACCAAAATATGGTAAAACTGCTGTTACCCTTTCAGCTGATGATCTTTTTAATGCGTCAACCAATAAAATAAGTTCCATTAAATTATCTGCTGGTGGACAAGTTGACTGTATTACAAATATGTCTTTACCACGAACATTTTCATTTAACACAACATGTATTTCACCATCTTTAAACCTATCAACTGTTGCATTACCAAGAGTTGCTCCTAATTCCTTTGCAACCTCATTGGCAAGCTTTCTTGACGCATTACCACTAAAAATCATCAAATCATCAGACATTTATAAAAAACCTCAATATACTTACACACCACAAAACTAATTTTAATGCTTTTTAAAAACATTAAAAGCTAAAACCTCAAATTTTAATGAAATATTTTTATTGAGTTTTTTCTATTATTTGCTCCTGTCTAATTTATATGATACAAATTTGGCCCCGGTTTTTATAGTAAAAATACTGCAAAATTTGGAACAAAAGCAGTATAGCTAAACTACAAGATACTATTACTGATAGAGTTGGCCAGCCCAAAAATATAGCGCTACTTATATCACAAACTACGCTTACTGAAGATAGTGTTAAAAAAATTATACTAAATCCTTCAGCTTGTTTTTGACGATAATTTTTATATATTTGTGGCAACCAATATATGTTATAGATAACTCCACTTATCGACCCTAATACTAGCAAATACTTAGAATCGAGGTTTTTATATAAAGCTACAGATATTACTAACAATAAAAATGTTATTATAAATACTGTATGTGCAGCTATATATTTGTTTTTTCTATCATTTAAAATTTGAAATTGTTGAATAACTAAAAAACTTAATAAAATAATATCTACTAACACATATTGCCATTGTAAACTAAAACCTACAGCATATATCAAATCAAAAGAGTTTGCTAAAATCATTAAAGAATGTGTCCACAAGCTTATCTCAAAAGTTTTATGTTTAAACTGATTATGAACCATCTGAGGCAAGAAATGCACAAAATATATTATTAGAGAAATGTTTAAAGTTATAAAGCCTATGTTCTGCACTAAAATTCTCCTATTATATTAATAGGAATTTGCATGATCTTGGCCTTTCTACCAAAGGGTACCAAACAAACTCCCTACGCTAATACTAATTAGATCAGGTACAAAGGGTATCTCTCAGCTATTACTAATAAATTTATAAATAGCACCCCTGTTGTAAGCACCAATATAACATAAATAAAAAAGCATTTACATCCTATATTCACCTCTGATAATTAGAAACATCTATTTATATAATAAACCTCATTATTTAGAATTTTCATCCAGAAAGTGGCTGTTGCTTGGAATTATATGATTTAAAGTATAAATTTTATTTACTCCAATGAGCATTTCCTCTAAGATAAACCGGAAACGTTTCTTGCGTTAGTTTATTGTTTTGTTTTTGTAAAAAATATTGTCTGTAAACATAGTCAATTAAATTACTAACATCAAGCTTAAAATCTGTTACCTCCGGTACCAGTTTTATTTGTTCAATAGCCTCACCCACCAAACTAAATCCTTGATACAATTCAGCTGAATACTCTTGTAGCTTATAAACATTCTCTAAAAACACATCATCAGTTTTTTTATTGTACAAGCCTAAATAAAAATCTCCCATTTTAGCATCTAAAACTACTGCTACTTTATCTGAATTAGTAGACGTACTTTTTGCAATAGCAAACATACTTGAGAAACCTACTATAGGAATATCCAACCCAACTGCAAAAGCCTGAGCCACAGCAGCTGCCAAACGTACTCCTACAAAACTTCCAGGTCCTACACCGTATGCTATAAAATCTAGGTTTTTTTTATCAATACCTGCACTTTCAAAAACTTCTTTTATCATCTCTAAAAGAAACTTATTATGCTGACGAGGAATATATTTTGTATTAGAATAAGTCTTATCTTTAACTCTAAGTGCTAGTGAACAATAGGCACTTGAGGTGTCTAAAATTAAAAAATTCATATAATCTAACTAATCACCTGTTTAACTTGATAATTTTTATCTAAAATAACAAATTCAGCATCAAAACCTACTTTAAGTTGCCCTTTCTTTAAACCTAAAGATTTTGCCTGGTTTGTACTAGTCATTTTTACAGCTTCAAAAAGCTCACAACCTGAGAATTTTAACATATTAGCTAATGCTTTATTCATAGTTAGTACACTACCTGCTAAAACACCATTTTCTAACCTTGCTTGATTATGTTTAACAATAACTTTTTGCCCACCAAGCTCAAATATACCTTCTCCTGCTGCCTGAGCGGACATAGCATCTGTAATTAATGCTAGATTATTGCTTCCTTTAATCTCATATGCAAATTTAACTGTATCTGGGTGAAGGTGAACGCCATCAACGATAAGTTCAGCTAGAACTTTTTTAGACATTAAAAGCGCTGTAGCTGCACCTGGATTTCGGTGGTCTATGGGACTCATTGCGTTAAAAAGGTGCGTTGCATGACTACAACCTTGATCTATAGCCTTCAAGGCTTGCGCCATCGTACAATTAGTGTGCCCTATTGAACTAATTATTTTTTGACTATTACAGTATGCTATAACTGCATCAGCATTTTCAATTTCTGGAGCAATAGTTATTTTTTTTATTAAATTATTAGATGCTTTATGCCATTTAGCCAACTTATCGATATCTGCTTTTTGTAGATAATTAGGGTTTTGAGCACCAATTTTACCTGGAGAAATAAATGGTCCCTCTACATGAACCCCTAATATTTTTGCTGTATTTGTATGGTCAAGCTTATTATATTGAGCTATAACTTGCATAGCTTTTGTAATATGCTCATCTGAAGCTGTCATCGTAGTTGCAAGATAGCTTGTAACACCTTGGGCATATATAGATTTTGAAATAGTTTCTAGTGCTTCAATATTAGCATCCATAACATCAGCTCCTTTTGAGCCATGAATATGAATGTCTATAAACCCTGGTATCACAAAATCACTAGCTAAAAGTTGTATCACAGGCAGATTGTAATTACTTTGCTTTATATCTTCTGCAATAGTTTCGATAACATTATTTCGAACTACTACATCTTTATACTCAAATGCTATATCACTATAAATCTTAGCTCCTTTGAGAATATAACTTTGCATAAAAAAACTCTTATAGGTAAAATCTTTACTTATATTAACCAAATTTACAGTTTTTATCTATAATGTTACATTGGTTTCCTGGTCATATGCACAAAGCGACTAAAGAGTTTCGCAAAAAAATGCCTTCTATAGATATAGCTATAGAAATAGTTGATGCACGTATTCCAGATTCAAGTAGCAATCATGTTTTAGAGCAAATAGTTGGTGATAAACCTATCATAAAGATACTATCTAAAAATGATTTGGCAGATCCTAATATAACTAAATTATGGCTGAATTACTATAAAGGTAATGCTATAGCTGTTGATACTCTAACAGATAAAAATATAGTAAAAAAAATACTTGATCTTGCCCAAAAGAAACTACCTAATAGAGGAACGGCGCTAAAACCTATACGTGCAATAATATTTGGCTTACCTAACGTCGGTAAATCGACTATGATAAACAAATTAGCTGGCAGAAAAGTTGCAAAAACTGGTAATGAGCCCGCTGTCACAAAACTACAGCAACGTATAGATGTCCACAAAGGTTTTATAATATTTGATACACCTGGAATTATGTTCCCAAGTCCTAAAAATGAGGCTAGTGGATTTAGAATCGCAAGTATAGGGTCTATTAGAGATACAGCTATGGACTATGAGTCAACAGCTTGTTTTTTGATAGATTTTTTACTTAAGAATAGCCCTAAAGCTTTCCTTTACCGTCATGACGGTATCGAGACAGACCAAAAACACCCTCTAGAAATATTAAAAGAAATCGCTAATACTAAAACTAACTTAAATATTAAGCAAGCTGCTAAAAATATAGTTCATGATTATAGAAACGGACATTTCGGTAGATTATCCCTTGAGAATCCTGAAACAGCTATACTTGAAAAAGAGCAGCTACAACTAAAACCATAAGATATTATAAATTAACCCTTAAATGTAATATCAAGCTATTATATAATTTAGTAAGTAAATTAATTTGTAACTTGTATTTATGTTTAACAAAGATGATTCCACTAAAGTGCCAAAAAAAATAGGGCCTATAATATTAACAAAAAAAAATATCATCAGAGTCTTTATTGCTATAGGGCTTATATTAGTTTTTATTAGTGGGCTTAACAGGTATTTTAGCTATAAGCATCAAGTTTTTTTAGAACAATATTCTACAGCTATAGCTGATATACAAAACAAAAATGAACAAGGATATAACCAAGCATATAAAATTTTTAAAAAATTAGCTGACTCTGATAAAGCAACAATTAAAGATTACTATTATTTAGGATACATGTATCAGTATGGGTTAGCCACAAACGAAGATTATTTCCAAGCGTATAAGTATTACCAAAAAGCCATTGATGATAAAAATCCTGAAGTTTACTATCAGCTAGCTATCTTATATAAAGATGGGCAAGGTGTTAATAAAAACGATGAAAAAGCTATTAGTTATTTTACAAAAGCGTATAACTTAGGTGATACAAAAGCATTAATACCTTTAGATAAATTGCTCGAATCTAATCAAAAGCTTATTCCCAAGGTAGAACCTAAGCTTTTATTTGAGACCTACTTAGCATATAAAGATGGTAAAATTCTAAAGACTAACAGTAGCAACCTAAAAGACAAATTTTTACTTGCTGCTATTTCTAAAGGCTATGAACCAGCTTTAGCTATTCAAGCTGAAGATCTTGCTAGAAATGGGGACAGTAATCAAGCTTTAACACTATGGAAAACTTTACTTTACAGCTCTAATCCTAAAATCTCTGCGTTAGCAAAGTCAAAAATACCAGAACTTCAGAATGTAATTCAAAAGCGTAATAAAGAAGAAGTTCTTATAAAAAGGTCTTTACAAAAAAAGCAATTTATAGAAGATTTATTAAAAAAAAGAGCCATTCAGAAACACATAAAGTACAAAAGACAAGTTGGTTTATCTATACCAAAAAGACAAATTGAAAACCTAACCGGTTTAATGTACCTAAATTTATCTAACATAAACAAAGATTTCTTAGTAAACTTTCATAAAGAGATTGCTGATATATATTTTAATAGTAGTCTTCTACCCAGCCCAACTAATTTGGATATAAGTTACACAAATAAACTCTTAGAATTAGCAAAGCTTAAGCATAATAAGTCTTCTCTATGGTTTAACTTCGATAACCAAACTGATGATAACAAATATGAAGGTTTAGTTTATTACTTCTATAATGATAAAAATCAATACTCCCAAGACTTACTTAATATGATAATTATGCAAAAGCCCAAACCGTCTTCACTAATACCTAATATTAGTACTTTTGCGTTAAATAATAGACCCATACCTGATCCAATAACGTCTACTCCTACCTTAAATCCTGAAAATATCAAAAGGCCAATAGAACTATCACATGAAGAAAAAATCCAAAGAATGGCGATATTTGCTCAAAAAGGAGATTACAAAGAATTTAATAAATTAGAAGAAGCTGCTGATGCTGGGGATGTATACGCTATTTATTACATTGGTAAATATTATTATGAAGAAAAAGAATATACTGAAGCTTTAAAATATTTTAATAAAGCTGCTGACGCCGGCTTCGGTAAAGCATATTACGAATTAGCTAACATCCACTATAATGAAGAGCAAAATAGCGTCCCATATAATGAAGAAAAAGCTATTAAATACTACCAAAAAGCTGCTGAATTAGGGATACGTAACGCTAAAAGTATACTGATGCTAATTAAATCAAATAAATAACATTCTTGTATTAAATTTCTTGGTATTATACACAAAGTTAATATGCTGTTTAAGACATTGAATAAAATCAGCTTAAGTAGTAAGATTCTAAAAATTAATTTGAAAGCCTAAAAGGAAGTTAGATGCTGGATTTAACCCCAGACGAGTTTTATAACGAAATTACCAAAAAAAACATTGGTGTATATACTAAACAAGAACAGACTAAACTACAAAATAGTAAAATAATAATATTTGGTTTAGGTGGCGTTGGCGGTATGCAAGCAATATTATGTGCTAGAAGTGGTATAGGGCATATAAGTGGTGTTGATCCTGATATTTTTGAACTATCTAACATAAATCGTCAAATGATAGCCATGACTTCAACTATGGGTAAGTATAAAAGCCAATCAACTGAAGAATATCTAAAAGATATTAACCCTTTCCTTAGCACAAACTTTCATAACGTCAAAGTCACTGAAGAAAATGTTGATGAACTAATACAAGGTCATGATCTTGTGCTAGAAGCTCTTGATGATATGCCATCAAGAATAGTTGTCCACCGTGCTGCTAAAAAATTTGAAGTCCCTAGTATTTCGATGTCAGGAAGTCCCCCACATCGCGGATTTGTATCTTCATTTTTACCAAATGGTATATCATACGAGGATGCACTTAATATACCTACTAAAGGCAAATCAATGTCTGACCCTGAAGTAGCAAATTTTGTTTGTGACATAAAAAAGAAGAGAGCTCAATATTCTGTTACACAAGGAGCTCCACAACAGTGGGCGGATGATTTCTGTAGCGGTAAAGCTGGTTGGATAATCACCCCAATAAGAGCCAGTCTCATTGCTTCTTTTAGCTGTCATGAAGCTATACAGATATTAATAGGACAAAAACCACTAGCTGCTGCTCCTAAGGGTATATATATAGATATGGATAATCTAACAAACCCTGTTCAAGTAATAAATCCAGAATATGGTTTTTGGGAAGCATATAAAATATAGATAAAGGAATTAGCTCATGGAAAATATTGAAAAACAAATCTATGCAAGGAATATAGGTGTAATTACGGATCACGAACAAGCCAAATTAAAAAATTCTAAAGTTACTGTAATAGGTGCTGGTGGCGTTGGTGGTATTACATTAATAAGCTTAGCAAGGATGGGGTTTGGAAATATACAAGTTATAGATGGTGATGAGTTTGAGTACTCAAATATTAATCGACAAATGTTATCAGGTGTATCGCGTATCGGCAAAAATAAAGCTCAATGTGCCAAAGAAACGATACTAGATATCAACCCAAACATACATGTCTCTATTCGTCAAGAGATGATGACCGAAGATAATATAGAAGAAATCATAATTGGTTCTGATCTGGTAATAGATGCTACTGATAACCTTGTTAGTAGAGTGATTATTCACAGAGCCGCTCAGAAGCTAAAAATACATTCTATTTGGATAGCTGTAACTCCTCCTTTTAGAGGAGGTGTAATGGTTTTTTCTGATAGGACTCCTGCATATGAGCTTGTATTAAATCATCCATCGTATGGTAAAAAGCTAACAGAAGAAATAAAAAAAGAAATATCTGCTATTAAAGATAGACGTGCAAAAATTTCTGTAGAGCATGGAGCTCTTGCTGACTGGGCAGATTCATATATAAATGGTAATGCTCCATGGGCTGTTATCTGCCCTGTTGCAAATATTGTTGGTATTTGTGCTAGTTTTGAAGCCTTTAAAATAATCCTAAATCGTAAAACCCTAAAGCCAGTTTATGCTCCAAACCTGCTTAAGATAGATATGGCTAAAACTACTATGATAGAAGAAATAACCCCAGAAAATGGAACTTGGGATAATGCTGAACTCTAAAAAACTCTCTAAAATATTTGCTTTTGCGTTAATTTGCTTGCTATTTGTGTTTGTTACTTCACTTATAAGTAAGAATGCTAAAAACTCTAACTTGGTATCATCAGACTACTATATTAGTTATGGTACTCAAAAAATTCATTTAAAAGAAAAAAAACTTACTACAAAAAATACCAAAGACGTAATTATGCTTATAAACCCTTTGAGTATCCCATCTATAGTTGCTTTTGATGTTCCTAATCATTCCCTTATGGATTCACTAGCTGAGAGTGGCTATGATGTTTGGGCTATAGATTTTATTGGAGAGGGCAAATCCTCTTACCCTAAAATAATGCAAATAGATCCAGCACCAAAAGGCACTTATCCACTACAGGCAACTCAAGCAATAAAACAACTAGATAAAGCTATAGATTTTGTACTTAACAAAACCCAGCAAAAGAATATGGCTATATTAGGCTGGTCTTGGGGTTCTGTAGTTGCAGCTATGTATACAACTGAAAATCCACACAAAGTAAGCCATCTGGTTTTATATGGGTCAATGTATTCCTCTCGTCTAGAAAAGCCTATAGAACCAATGTTTATCCAACCATTTGCTGGTATAAATGATGAATTTAATGAAGAGTTGCCAGACTACCAAAATATACCTTGGCAAATGATTAAACATCACTGGCAAATGATGCTAAAAGATGATAAATCTATTGTTAGTGATCAAACTATAAATCAAGTTGGAAAAGCATATATCAACATAGATCCTGCTCCATACATTCCAGATAGTTTACGTCGTCCTATGGGTCCTATGAAAGATTTGTATTCTATATGGAACGGCAAACCAATATATGATATCTCAAAGCTAACAACTCCTACATTAGTTATTTATGGTGACCAAGATTTATTTGCTGATAAAGAGTTGTACAGCAAATTAACTAATGTAAAAATTAAACAGGAAGTAAAAATAAAACACGCAACACATTGGCTAATCTATGAAAAAGCCCGTGATCAATTTATTCAAACTATGTTAGATTTTTTAGATAAGAAATAATTATGAGCAAAATCAAAATACTCGACTGTACGTTACGTGAGGGAGAGCAATCACAAAACACTTGTTTTTCTGTAGTAGAGAAGATAACTATAGCTAACAAGCTTAAAGATTTTGGTGTAGATGTTATAGAAATTGGACATCCTGGAATATCTAAACAAGAAGAACTCAACTGTGCAAAAATAATTGAGAATGTTAAAGATATAGATATACTAGTCCACTCTCGAGCATTAGTAGAAGATGTAGAAGCTGCTGCTAAAACCAATGCTCAATGGATTGGTATCTGGACATCGTTTAATGATATATCCCTTTCAAGTAAGTTTAATAATAAATCTAGAGGCTGGATTAAAGGCCAAGTTAAAAAAACGGTAACGCTAGCAAAAGATTTTGGTTTCAAGATAAGATTTAGTATAGAAGATGCTTCTAGAACGCCTTTAGAACAAATTCTTAATTTAGCTACCACTGCCATACAAGCCGGAGCAGATAGAATCAGCCTAACAGATAGCGTTGGTGCTTGGCACCCTCAAGAATGCTACGATATAGTCAAAGCTGTGAAATCAAAACTTAATTGTGAGATAGAAGTACACCTTCATAATGATCTTGGATTAGCTCAAGCAAATGCTATATCGGCTATACAAGCTGGTGCAACAGTGATCGATACCTCTATACTAGGTATTGGTGAAAGAGCTGGCATATGTGACTTAATACCTTTAGCTAAATCTTTAGATAAGTTTTATGATGTGAAAAAGTTTAATTTTAAACTTAGTCAAGAGCTTGCAGATATGATATCAAGAGTTAGCTGTTTTAACATTGAGCCCCACCATCCTCTAGTTGGCAGAAACGTATTTACACATACTTCTAAATATCACGCGAAAGCTACAAAAAATAATCCAAAAGCATATGAAATAATAGATCCTAGTGAGTTTGGTGAGCAAAGAAAGATTATAGTAAATGAATTAAATAGAACAGAAACCCAAAGAATCAATGATAATTTAGAAGTAAAAATCCCTTTTATTAAAGGAGCATCTGAACTACTTCACCACCGTGATGGTGTCGGCGCTAGGTGGGTATTTATGGATAGTCGTATCGATCCTAGAAGCCAAATATACATTATAGAAAGAATATTTGACAAAGATTACTCTACCTCCTATGAATCTCATGTTGATTCACATGCTCATAATTGTGATAGTACATTTGTATTTATGGGGAACAATACTGATGGCACTGGACTAAAAGTAAGTGTTACATTTGGAGAGGACGCTCAAAAAACTACTAAAATAATACAAAGTCCAGCTTCTGTATATATCCCTGCTAATGTTTACCATAGCTACTCATACATATCAGGAACAGGGAGATTTTTAAATTTCGTATTATCTCCAAACTATAATCAAAGTATAGTAAATAGGACGGTTACAAACTAATTACAGGGATCTTTTAATGACTGGTATTATCAAAAACTCATACACCATATTAAATACGCCATATATAAAATCATGTACTTAATTTGTATATTTGTTTATCCCCACAACTATCAGAAATGATGTATAACAAAAGAGTAATTTATACTTATGAGCGACTATAATCAATTAAAATTAATCAGCTTAAATATTTTGAAAAAAATAAATAATAATTTAGGTTCTACAAATATAAAAAATACTTTTTATTCTCCACATTTAGATAAATACATTGTAAATGAGGGGATCATCTCAAAAAAAAGAAATTATACCATAGATGCTTTAACGTACGAAAATATAAATGAAATAAAGACAGAAAAGCTCTCTTTAATGAGAAACATAATTAGAAATTATATGAATGAACAAAATTTTCAAGGAATGAACATCGAACATAAAAGATTCTTCCTACGTAACAAAATAAGGTTTTTATCAGAAAAATATGGTTTAGGGAACTGTGAAGAACTGGCAACACAAGCATTTTTTATGTGGTGCATTAATTACTCAGAAATTTATAACGATGTATGTCTAGCTTTCTTCAAAGTATCGGAAAATTATTACAACACAAGTTTTAAACCAGAAGAGATAGATCACATTTTTGTAATTGTCGGACATAATGAGTATGGTGATAATTCAATAATCATAGACCCATGGTTGAATCAGATATTTACATTAAAAGAGTTTAAAACAAAAATGAAGTATAACATATTTAATGTGCCGTCTATGGATATAGAAATTAGAAAAAAATTTTCTATCAAAGACTTTGTTATATAACATATTTTTGACGCAGTAGCCACTCAGAGTTATAATTTAACTCCCAAAGTAACATATTTATAAAATACGATAAATTGGACTAATTCAATACTTTCTAACTGCTTCTACATCTTAATTATTCTCTTCGTAAACGCCCTCTTTCCAATGCTTTCTACATACAGAAAAATATTTGGTATCAATTTCTTTTAGAGAATCATCATCAATAACTATTGGGTTACCATGTTTTAATACTTTACCATTTTGAACTATCATATTAAAGCTTGCCTTTTTACCACAGTGACAAATTGTCTTAACTTCCTCTAAGGTATCAGCTATAGACAAAAGTAAAGCTGCTGTTTCGAAAGGTTGTCCTAAATAATTGGTACGCAAACCATAACAAATTACAGGAATCTCTAAATCATCTACGATTTCCGATAATTGCCATACTTGTTTAACTGTAAAAAAATGTATTTCATCTATTAATATACAATCAGTTTTTGTTTTTAAATTATACTGTCTTACAAACTCAAAAATATTATCTTTATCTGTAAGAGAATACGCATCTTGATCTATACCAATACGAGATTTAACCTTATTAAGACCAGCTCTTTTATCTATAGCAGACGTTAAAACCAGAGGATGCCTACCTCTATCTTCATAATTATAAGCGACTTTTAGTAGATCTAACGTCTTACCTGCATCCATAGATGAATATCTAAAATATAATTTTGCCATTAGTCTTTTCCTACATTCTAAACCTTTCTTATTATATTAATTCCATGACGAATAGGCAAAACTAATGTCTCAATATCTCTTCGTTGATTCACATACTTATTAAAATCATCTAAAGCTTTTGCTCTTTTATCTTGTGGATCTAAAACTTCTGCCCGCCATAAAATATCATCTACAATTATGATCCCTTTATCGGAAAGCTTATCTATTAAAATATCAAAATACTTTTGAGTTTGCTTTTTATCTGCATCTATAAATGCAACATCAATACAATTTGGCATACTTGACAATATTTCACTAGCATCTCCTTCTAAGTATTCAATATTTGGATATTTAGCAATAAACTTTTTAGCTACTTTCTCACCAGCTTGATTTGGTTTATCAATTGTATAAACTTTTAAATTTGGAGAAACTTCAGCCATTGCTATTGCTGACATACCTGTAAATGTACCAACATCAACACATATTTTAGCTTGGGTACTAAATACAAAAAACTGTAAAAGCTTTGTAACAATTTTTTCAGATAGCATCTGAGCACCATGGACATTTTCTTTGGTAGAGGATACAAGCTGCTTCAAATTATCAGATAAATTACTAGTATGCTCAATGCAATACTGCCAAATACTATCTTCCGCGAACAGGTTTTGTTTCATTGACATTTAAAAGGATCTAACTAAAACTCTTAGTATTTTGCATTACCAATTTAGATAATGAAAGTGCTTTTGAATATTTTTTATGTTAGAATTTCGATGAATTTTATTATAAAAAACTCTCGATAAGCTTGTTGAGTTGTTAATAAATTGATAAGTTTCTGAATCAAGTTCTAAATGGTAGTTATTATATAATTCCAAACTAGATCCAGAGTTTCAAACTATAAAAATAAAATAACATTTAAAGGTTTTTATTAAATGAAAGAAGTAAAAAAAGTTTTTATTAAAACTTTGGGTTGCCAAATGAATGAGTATGACTCATCTAGAATGCATGAAGTTCTAAATGAGCATTTTAATACAGTTAAAACAGAAGATTATAAAGATGCTGACATTATATTAATTAATACTTGCTCTATTAGAGAAAAGGCTCAAGAAAAAGTTTTCCATGAACTTGGTAGATGGAAAAACCTTAAAAAAACAAAAGAAGATCTAGTCATAGGTGTCGGTGGTTGTGTTGCATCTCAAGAAGGTGAAAATATTATTAAAAGAGCTCCATTTGTGGATTTAGTATTTGGCCCTCAAACTATCCATAGATTACCTGAGATGATCAAACAAAAAAATCAAACTCAGCAATCACAAGTTGATATATCTTTTCCAGAAGTTGAAAAATTTGATTATCTTCCTGAACCAAAAGCTGAAGGGGCTAAAGCTTTTGTATCTATCATGGAAGGTTGTGATAAATATTGTTCTTATTGTGTAGTTCCATACACACGTGGTCCTGAAGTAAATAGACCATTTGAAGATGTACTAGCAGAATGTGCTATTTTGGCTGAACAAGGAGTCAAAGAGATTACTTTACTCGGTCAAAATGTTAATCACTACTTAGGTCCAATGGAGAATGGTCAAGTAGCAGACCTTGCTTTACTTATACACTTTATAGCTGAAATTGATGGTATTGAAAGAATTAGATTTACAACATCTCATCCAGTTGAGTTTTCTCAAAACCTAATAGATGCTTACGCAACTGTACCAAAGCTAGCAAATCATTTACATTTACCAGTTCAACATGGCTCTGATAGAATTCTTATAAATATGAAAAGAAACCACACTATCTTAGAGTTTAAACAAAAAATCAGAAAACTACGTGCTATACGTCCAGATATTACGATATCATCTGACTTTATAGTTGGCTTTCCAGGTGAAACAGAAGAAGATTTTCAAAAGCTATTAAATCTTGTTAAAGACGTTCACTTTGACCAGTCATTTAGCTTTATATATAGTAAACGCCCAGGTACTCCTGCTGCTGATTTACCAGATGATACACCTATAGAAGTCAAAAAAGATAGACTTAAAAGGTTACAAGATCTACTAGATAGTAATGCCCAAATCATCTCTAGACAAATGGTAGGAACTAAGCAGCGTATACTAGTAGAAGGAACGTCTAAAAAAGATGATAACGTATTATCTGGTAGAACAGAGAATAACAGAATCGTTAATTTTAAAGGTGATAAGTCTTTGATTGGTCAGTTTACTGAAGTTAAAATAACAGAAAGCTTACCACACTCTCTTAGAGGAGAACTTATCTAACATATGAATAAAACTCAGTTTGTTTTAGAACCATACAACTATGATTCCATGATGCTACTTTGTGGCAACCTTGATGAAAATATCCGTGCTATTGAAAACTATTTTTACGTTGAAATAAAACACCGTGCTGATGAATTTGAGATTTCTAGTGAATCTAGTGCAAATAACACTCAAGCTAAAAGATTTATCAAATCATGCTATGCAGAAATCTTATCTGGAAATACAGAGTTAGATTTAGAGCAAATAACTACTATCTTAAATGCTACAGCTAAAGAAAAAACTTCTCAAGTTAAGGCAAAAAGGCCTTCTGATGAAGCCGAAGTGCAACTTAGAAGTAAAAAACTAAAAGCTAGAACTTCTAACCAAGCTACATACCTAGATAATATTAAAACCAACTTTATAACGTTTGGAGTAGGTCCTGCTGGTACAGGTAAAACTTATTTAGCTATAGCATGTGCAGTTGCTGCTTATGAGCGTGGTGAAGTACGAAGAATAGTGCTAGTCCGTCCAGCTGTAGAAGCTGGTGAGAAACTAGGGTTTCTTCCTGGCGATTTAGCTCAAAAAATAGATCCTTACTTACGTCCGATGTATGACGCCTTATTTGACTTTATGGGCGTCGAGAAAGTTACTAAACTTATCGAGAAACAAGCTATTGAAATAGCTCCTTTAGCCTATATGCGTGGACGAACTATTAATGATTCTTTTATAGTGTTAGATGAAAGTCAAAACACTACCAAAGAACAAATGAAAATGTTTTTAACTAGAATAGGCTTTAATACTACTGCTGTAATTACAGGAGATATTACACAAATAGATTTACCAAAAAGTGTTACTTCAGGTTTAAAACATGCTCTTTCAATCCTTACAGATATAGACGGTATCGCTATTAGCTACTTAAAATCTGTTGATATAGTTAGACATCAAATAGTACAAAAAATTGTCAACGCCTATGATAAGCATGAAGAGAATACAAACTATGGATAGTTTAGATCTAAATATTATCAATGATGATGAATACCCCATACCAAATGAGCAGGTCTTATTAAACTGCTTTGAGCTTGTTGCACAACGTCATAATGTCAAAGCTGCTAGCGTTAATCTAAACATTGTCTCAGATGATGAAATAAAAAATATAAATAAGCAATTTCGTAATAAAGATAAACCAACAAATATAATATCATTTGAATTTGAGAAACCCCAAGGGCTACCAGATGGTATTATAGAAGATTTTCTAGGAGATATAGTTATAGCTCCAAATGTATTAGATAAAGAAGCTAAAGAACAACACAAAAATTTACAAGATCATTGGTGTCATATTTTTATTCATGGCTTATTACATTTACTAGGATACGATCACCAAAATGACACCGATGCTAATATAATGGAAAGCCTGGAAATTGAGCTACTAGATAAATTGAATATACCAAACCCATATCTTATAAGAGAGTAAATATGACGGATAATAATAGTCACGACCAGCTTAAAAAAGATAAAAGCCCTTTCATCAAAAAACTTACCTCAAGTATCTTTACTATTAAAGATGAAGAAGACCTAATTAATGCAATTACTAAAGCTACAAATAATGAGGTTATAGATAAAACCTCACAAAATATGCTACTAGGTGCTATAAAAATATCATCACTTGATGTGGGAGATATCATGATATCCCATACTAAAATAGTGGCTGTAGATATGTCTATGAGTATAAATGAGATTTTAGAAAAGACTATCCTCTCAAGTCATACACGTTTACCTGTTTATTGCGAAAACAAAACAGAAATATTAGGCGTATTACATGCTAAAGACTTATTAAAACTAATTTTTGACGTGGAAATACAAGGATATACTAAAACACACCTTGAGTCTGAAGACATAAAAAATATACTTCGACCTGCTATTTTCATTCCTGAAACGAAAAAACTTAACTCTATGTTAAAAGATTTTAAAAACAGTCAAAATCATATAGCTATAGTTGTTGATGAGTACGGAGCAATCTCAGGGTTGATAACTATAGAAGATATTTTAGAAGAAATAGTTGGTGATATTGAGGATGAGTTTGATACCATCAATGAAAATATAACTAAAATAGCAGACAATTCGTTCTTAGTTGAAGCTACCACTGCAATTGAGGATTTTAATGAGTATTTCAATACATCTATAGATGATGAGAATGACTTTGATACTATTGCTGGAATGATTATCCAAACTCTTGAATACCTTCCCAAAAAAGGCGAAAGCATAGTTGTTGAAGACTTCAGATTTACTATACAAGAAGCTGATAACCGTAAAATAATAAAAATTCTAGTAGAAAAATCTAAAAAATAATGAAAAAAACTATCCTTAACTTAATATTAGCCACCTTAAGCGGTAGCCTACTTACTCTTGCATTTGCTCCTTTTCGCATAGATATTATTGCGATAGTAGCATTATGTATTTTCTTCTACTTATTGAATAAATGTTCTAAACTCAAGAGCAGCTTTTTGATATCAGCTTTTTTTGGTATCGGTTTTTTTGGCACAAGTATTTCCTGGGTTTATATAAGTATACATTTATTTACAGATTCAGTAGTAGCTGGCATAGTTGCAGCTATAGCTTTGGTTATTTTGTTAAGTTTTTTACATACTATTCCATTTGGCATAGGTAGCTATCTTTTAACAAAAAAATCGAACAACTTTATAAAACTATTAATATATCCAGCTTTATGGACATTATTTGAAGTAGTAAAAGCTAACTTACTATGGGGAGGTTTTCCTTGGGTATCTCTTGGTTACTCACAAACAGAATCACCTTTAATATGGTATGCTAACGTTGGCGGTGTGTATTTTGTTACATATATTATTGCTTTAATTTCGGCACTTATAGTTTTATACCTATTTAACAAAGCTAAAAACATAAGAAAAACTAGTCTTATTATTACTACAATAACTTTAATATACATAGGTGGTTATGTTATTTCTAAAAATCAACCTAGCACTCAAACTAATGAAGTCCAAAAAGTAGTCCTAGTTCAAGGCGATTTCATCCAGGGATTTAAGTGGAACCAGGATAACTTTATTAAAATGCAAGCTTACTATAAAAGCATGGCAAGTAAATATCAAAATTCATTAATTATATTAGCAGAAAATGCCCTGCCTGATTATCGTCAATATCAACACTTATACTTTGAGGAATTAACAAAAATAGCAAACCAAAATAATAATGCTATATTAGTAGGCTCACTCAGTATTGATAACTCAAAAATCTATAATAGTTCTACAATATTAGGTAAAGGTAAAGGTATATACAATAAACACCACCTAGTACCATTTGGAGAATATTTTCCGATTAAGTTTTTTGGTTACATAGATAGTGTTGGTCTTAGCAATTTTAATGCTGGTACAAGGATTCAACCTATAATGCAAGCTTTTGACTATCCTTT
This sequence comes from Allofrancisella frigidaquae, assembly GCF_012222825.1. Lineage (NCBI taxonomy): Bacteria > Pseudomonadati > Pseudomonadota > Gammaproteobacteria > Thiotrichales > Francisellaceae > Allofrancisella > Allofrancisella frigidaquae. The sequence goes on from NZ_CP038017.1 coordinate 947,068, forward strand.
GGCTAACTTTATCTGCTATGAAATCGGTTACCCTGAACAAGTTCGTGACCAACTACAAGGTGCTAGACTAATATCCGTAATAAGTGATGACTCATGGTTTGGTGACTCTATAGCTCGTGACCAACAACTACAAATATCTCAAGTTAGAGCAATAGAAACTTCCAAATATGTATTAGCTACTACTAGTAATGGTATAACCGCCATCATTGACCCTAGTGGTATTATTGTTAAAGAGCTTCCTAAAGATACTCAAGCTACTTTAGAATCAGAAATTTATCTTAATGATTTTGAAACAATTTGGTTAAAAATTGGTATGTCTTTGATATTTTTGGTTATTGGAATTAGTATAATTTTTGTAACAATATTCAAAATCATAAAGGAGCGCTTTTACTAATATGGCCTACTAGGTATAAAAGTGGATGGAAATAATCTTATAATATTAATATTATCAAAGATAAAAAATCCCATCACCACATAGAAGGTCATTACACTATAAATGGCTTATAGAGGCTCTGGCTGAAAACTAACAATTTTACTCAAAATCAACTACAGCATTCTCTATTAAATTTTTATCAATTTCTTTTTTAGGTTTTATACTTGAAACTTGCTTAAGTTTTTCAACTTGGCCAATTAAATTACCGCGCCCAGTTTTTAGTTTAGTAAAAGCATTTTCATAAGATTTATTAGCATCATTTATAGACTTACCTACTTTTTCTAAATCTTCAATAAAGCCTACAAACTTTTTATATAACTCTTCTGCTCTGCTGTATACATCAGTGATGCTCTGAGCTTGTTTTTCATATCGCCAAGTATTTTCAACTGCTCGTAAAGCTACTAATAAAGTAGTTGGGCTTACTAAAATTATCTTCTGCTTGAATGCTTCATCATATAAGTTTACATCATTATCCAACGCTAAAAGTAATGCTCCTTCTATCGGGATAAACATAAATATAAAATCTAATGAATTTATACCTTTAAGATTTTCATATTTCTTATCAGCTAAACCTTTTATATGGTCTTTTATGGATTTTATATGAGCTTTTAATTGTGCTTGTTTATATTCATCATCAACAGCTATATAGTCATTATAAGCAACTAATGAAGTTTTTGCATCGATTATAATATCTCTATCATCAGGTAGTTTCACAACCACATCAGGGCGAAAAGCTTTACCCTCATGATCAATTGTGTGCTTTTCTCTAAAGTATTCAAACCCTTCTCTAAGACCAGATTTTTCAAGGACATTCTCAAGTACCATCTCACCCCAGATACCTTGTTGCTTAGTGCTACTTCTTAGAGCATTTGTAAGGTTATGAGCTTCTACAGTCATCTTTTGATTTAGTTCTTTTAAAGTTTTGAGCTCATTTTGTAATGCACTTCTAGCGTTAGATTCTTTATCGTAAACGTCTTCTACTTTTTGTTTAAAATCTTTTAACTGTTCTCTTACAGGGTTTAAAACGTTATTTAGGCTTTCATGATTACGTTCATTTAGCTTTTTAGAATTATCTTCAAATATCCTATTTGCCAAATTCTCAAATTCAGTTTTTAGTTTTACCTCATTGTTTTGTAATTGCTCTAGTTTTTCCTTTAACTGAGTTTGTAACATTGAGATTTGCGATTTATACTCTTTTATCTCTTCAATATATTTATCAACCTTAATTCTTTCTGCTCTTAAATCTTGTTTTAGTTCTTCAAACCTTTGAACGCTATCTTCCTTTAGCTCAGTATTTTTTTGCCTTTCACTAGATAGCAAGATGTCAAATGTCGATTTTTCACTTTCCAAAGCTAATATTTGAGATTGTGCCGAGCTTTTATATTCCTCAAAAACTTGTTTGATATTTTTAACTTCTTTAGCTTTCTTACCACACGAAAAAAGAAGCACTATGCCCAAAACAATAGTAAATAAAGCTAATCCCATTATCAATGCCATTAATCTAACCTTTAACCTAAAAATCCTAACTTTAGGTGCCAGTATAACAAATCTACCTTATTTTTGTTTTTTAAAATTAAAATCTTAAAACTCTCTAATGAAAACTCTCCCAAATTTCTTGAGCTAATTTTTTACTTATTCCTTTCACTTTTGCTATCTCATCTACAGAAGCTTTGCTTAGCTCTTGCCAGCCACCAAAGTGCATTATTAAAGCTTTACGACGTTTTGGTCCTACGCCTTCTATTTCCTCAATAATTGACGATTGCTTATTAGAAATAATCTTTTTACGCTGGCCTTTTATAGCATAGTCATGAGCAGAATCTCTTATTTGACGTAGCAACAAAAATCCTAAATCATGCTCGTCTAGAATATATTCAGTATCATCAAAACCTTTGTAGATTTTTTCTTTACCGCTTATACGCTCTACACCCTTACCTAAACTTACCAGTTGAATTTTATCTTGTAAGTCAAATTCTTCGATGATCTTTTCAGCTTGATGGATTTGCCCTTTTCCACCATCTATTATCATAACATCAGGAAGGTTGTTTGCTTCCAATCCTGAATTTACACGTCGATATACCACTTGGTAGATTGCTGCATAGTCATCACCTGCTTTAATATCTTTAATATTGTATCGACGATGTGACTTACGATCTTCACCATCATCTGTATATACTACACAAGATGCTACAGTTGCTTCGCCTTGAAAATGCGAAATATCAAAACATTCTATACGCTTAATATCTTTATCTAGCTCTAAAAATTCTTTTAAAGAAGCTAGTCTCTTTTGATACTGTGTTTTTGATGTAGTATAAATATTTAGCTTTTGTCTAGCATTTACTTCTGCTAATTTTAACCATTTTAAGTTATCAGCTGCTGGGGCTATTATCCAATTTATAGATTGGCCAATTTTTTGTGAAATACTTACTAACAAATCCTGAATCTTACTAAAATCAACTTTAGACAAAATTATATTCTTTGGCCAAATATTACGTATCTCATCACCAAGGTAAAAATGCGATAAAAAAGCATGCATAATAGACGTTTTATCTTGCCCTTTTGCGTCTATACTCCAATGTTTATCTGCAACCACATCACCATTTTGGATCTGCAATAAAGCTATACTTGCGTAATTATCTTGTAAATATATACCAACTACATCAAAAGTTTTATCTGCTTGAATATCTACTATTTGCTGCTGTTGTAACTTTCTAAGTACTACTAATTGATCTCTGTAAACTTGTGCTTTCTCATATTGCATATTTTCAGAAGCTTGATGCATCTTTTGGGATATCTCCTCTAAAACACTACTAAATCTACCAGCTAAAAATTTTTTTAAGATAGCTAACTGCTCATCATATTGCTCTTTGGAAACTAACCCTACACATGGTCCAAGACAATGCTTTATTTGATACTGTAAACATGGTCTAACTCGTGATTTATAATATGAATTCTCACATTGTCTAATTGGGAAAATTTTTTGAATAATATTAAGAGTATTTTTCACAGATGATATGGAGACAAATGGTCCGAAACATTGGCCTTTTTTATAGGCAGATTTTCCTCTATAAAATGCTATCCTTGGGAACTTATCTCTCGAAATAACTAAATATGGATAGCTTTTATCATCTTTAAATAAGATATTATACTTTGGTCGGTGTTGTTTGATTAGATTATTTTCTAATAAATAAGCTTCATAATCACTTGGTGTTATAGTTATCTCTATTTTTGCTATTTGTGAAACCATCATTAAAGTCTTACTATCTTTAGCACCTTTTGAAAAATAACTATTTACACGGTTTTTAAGATTTTTTGCCTTACCTACATAAATAATCTCACCATGTTTATCAAGCATACGATAAACACCAGGATGTGTTGTTAAATTTGCTAAAAAACTTTTCAAATCAAAGCTTTTTGTTTCACTAGGGATCATTTGTATAGATAATTTCTTATTTTAAATACTAATAAATATATAAAAATGTTAGCATATTAAAGTTTTTTAATACATTGTTTAAATACTAATGCTGATTCAATCTCAAGATGAACTTAACAAGGCCACTGCAAGGATATCCCAATATCCTCAAATAGCTGTAGATACTGAATTTTATTGGATGCGAACTTATTACCCTGAACTTTGCTTAATCCAGATAGCTACAGGAAATGACATTTTTTTAATAGATACCTTAGAAAATTTAGATTTTTCAGCTTTAAAAGCCATCTTTGAAAATAAGAATATACAAAAAATTATTCATTCAGCCACTAATGATGTCCCTATTATTAGAAATTTTTTGGAGTGTAATATCAACCATATTTTTGATACTCAGTTAGCAGCAGGTTTTTTGGGGTTGCAACCTCAGATCTCTTTGAAAAACCTTCTTAAAGAAATCTTAGATATAGAAATGGAAAAAGAATCTCAATTTTCTGATTGGCGAAAAAGGCCTCTCTCTGACAATCAAATAATTTACGCCATAAACGATGTTAAACACCTTATAACTCTAGCCCAACTCCTAGAAAAGAAACTCTCTGATATAGGTTACCATAAGCTATTTTTAGAAGATTTATCTCAGATAACCACTATGGAATTTAATTCTGTAGAAAATGTTCATAATAGAATAGGTAATATTCAAAAGTTTAACGAACAAACTCAAAGAAATATTATCTTATTAGCTCAATGGCGTGAAAAGATTGCCCAAGAAAAAAACATTCCATTAAGATATATATTTGATAATAAGTTGCTCTATCTAATAGCTCATATATCTCCTGCCTCCCTAAATGATTTTGAGCACATAGAATTAAAAAAGTTTAAACCCTGGATTAAAAAAGGTATAATTAGCACAATAAATTCAAATAAATGCATTCAGAATCTAATAACTGAGAAAAAATCTACGAGTAAATTATCAAACGAGTTAATCGAACAAATTATAGATTTTTTTAACTCTCAGATTACAGATTTTAATTTTGACAGCAGTATCATTGCTTCAAAAAAAGACATTCGCTCGTTAGTTTACAACCTTAAATTAGACAGTCAAAATATTAATAATAAATTGCTTAATGGTTGGCGTTACAAAATAGTTGGTAAAAACTTAAAAGAGTATATACTTAACCACATTAAATAAAAATATATAAAAATTTTATAATTATGAAATATATAACACGTGAATCTAAAATTTTCCCTATAATCTTAGCACTTTTTGCTGCTTTACCTCCATTAGCTGTCAATACTTATGCTCCTGCTATTTCATTAATAGCTCAAGATTTCGGTGTCCCAGATAGCCAAGTATTAACAACTTTTGCTACTTATTTTGTCGGATTTTCATTTGGAATGCTTTTTTGGGGAGCTATCTCAGATAAATATGGCCGTAAAAAAATTATAATTATTGGTAGTGTTATTTATATTTTAAGCACACTACTATGTTCTCATAGTACCAGTTTTACAATGCTTGAAACATTGAGGTTTATACAAGGCTTATCCGACTCTGTTGGTGGTGTTATAGCTTTTTCCATAGCTAGAGACTGCTATAAAGGCACTAAACTTACAAATATGGTAGCTAGTATAGTTATTATTATGCTGATAGCTCCAATTGTAGCACCTATCATTGGAACTGTATTTACAAATCTTACAGGCACTTGGCAAAGTACTTTTTATTTTTTAACTTTCTATGGGGTAATTATATTAATAGCTGCTTTACTTATAGAGGAAACTCTTGAGCCAAAAAATAGGCAAATAAGTATTTTAAAAATTGCTCCTAGCTATTTTCAACATCTGACAAATCCTGGTTTTATGTTAGCAACTATAGCCGGTGGCTCTACTTTTGCAGCTTTATTAATTTATATATCTTCATCTGCAATTATATACTTAGAACAATATTCAACTGGTTCAATTTTATATTGTATATATTATGGAATATGTGCTATAGCTTCGATACTTGCTAACCTTTTGATAAAAAAACACTCTCACAAAATCAAAGATATTAAATATACTTATTATAGTATTGCTGTATTAGCGGTTAGTTGCACAGCACTAGCGATATTTAATTACCTACATATAGATAACGCTTTTATTTATACTATAGTAATGTTTATACTATGCGCTACAGTAGCTTTTATTTGCACTATACTTTACTCTTTTTCTATAAACCAAGTGGATCATAATTTTGGTACGGCTAACTCAATCTCAAACTTTATTAAAAATATGATAGCAGCATCAGGTAGTTTTGTAGTCAGCTATTACCATGGTAGAGATTTAATATTAGCCTCTCCTATTGTACAATTAGGCTTCATTGGTGTTACTATTTTAATATTGTTTATTATTTATAAAATGAATATAGATTCAAAAATCAATGATTGAGGAATTTTTACTGCAACCTAGAAATATCCGCCACGCTAGTAAATAGTAAACGTAGCTTACTTAATAAAGCTACTCTATTAACTCTGATTTGTAAATTTTCATCCATCACCATTACATTATCAAAAAACTTACTAATTGTTTCATCCAGAGTTGCTAATAATTCTAATGCTTGTGAGTACTCTCTTTTAGATACTAACTCTTTTATTTTACTAGCCACTTTATCTATCTGGTTAGCTAGATTTAACTCATAATCATTATCTACAGTTTTAGCTAACTCAACATCGTAACTTGAAGTAGCATCTTGTGAGTTTTTGCTTAATATATTAGCAACTCGTTTATTTGAAGCAATCAAGCTTTGTGATTTTTTAGAACCTCCAAACTCTATAACAGCTTTGACACGTCTATCAAAGTCTTTTATAGATTGATAACCAGTACTACTAATTGACTCAAATATATCTACCGACACACCTTCTTCTTTATAAAGATTTTTTAATCTATCTAAACAAAAAGATTTTACCTCTTCTTTAGTATTAGAATTTAAATACAAGTTATTCACTTCTTTATAACTGGTTAAAGCAATATCTATAACTTTATCTAGAGATATATCTAAATTTGTATCTCGCAAAATGCGTAGTATACCTATTGCGGATCTGCGTAGAGCAAAAGGATCTTTATTACCAGTTGGTTTTTGTCCAATACCGAAAATACCTACTAAAGTATCTAATTTCTCTGCTAAAGCTACACAGCTTGCCACCGCAATTGTTGGCAACTCTGCCCCAGAATACTTTGGCCAGTATTGTTGCTCTATAGCATTAGCTATAATATCAGGTTCACCATGCGCTTTAGCATAGTATTTACCAATAATACCCTGCAAATCAGTAAACTCAAAAACCATATCAGATATTAAATCTGCTTTAGCAAGCAAACCAGCTCTATATGCCGCTTGTATATCTATATCATTAAGCTTAGCTAGCTCTTTGGAAGTTTTAGCTATCCTTTGCGCTTTTTGGTACATATTACCAAGCTTATTGTGAAACGTAACATTTTCTAGCTTTGGTAGTAAACTATCGAGAGGGCGCTTAAGGTCTGTATCATAGAAAAAAGCCGCATCTGCAAGCCTAGCATTCATAACCTTTTGATTACCAGTTGTTACAAGTTCTGGTTTAGTGCTTTTAATGTTTGAAATTGTAATAAAGTTAGCAATTAATTTATTTTGATTATCTAAAAGTGCAAAGCATTTTTGGTGTTCTTGCATCGATGAAATTAATGCTTCTTGTGGCACCCTTAAAAAGTCTTTATTAAAACCACATAGCATAGCATTTGGATATTCTACTATAGCACAGACTTCATCAACAAGATCACTATCAAGGACAACTTTATAGCCATGCTGTTTTGCTAGATTTTGAGCTTGTTCTATAATTTTTTGTCTACGCTGATCCCACTCTACTATAACCATAGCATCCTCTAAAGCATCTACATAACTAGCTATTGATGTTATTGTGATAGCAGCTGGATTATGAAATCTATGACCATATGTAATATTAGCGGCTTTATGACCTAAAATCTCTATATCTACGATATTATCACCGTACAAAGCTAAAACCCAATGTACAGGTCTTACAAACTCAACCTCAGAAGCACCCCAACGCATCATTTTTGGAATTGGTAACTGCTTTAGAGCTTTTGTTATAATTTCTTGAAGTAAAACTACTGTTTTTTGTCCTTTTTGGATGCTTTTATAAAAAAGCTTTTCACCTTTTGGAGTATCTATTTTTTGTAATTGATCAAACTCAACTCCACAAGATTTTGCAAACCCTAAACCAACTGGTGTTGGCTGATTGTTTTTATATGCGATACTTACTAAAGGTCCTTGTTTTTCAACTGTTAGATCCTTTTGTGATTCTGCTAAATCATTTATTATAAATGCTAAACGTCGCGGTGATGCAAACCATTTAGTTTGAGCAAATTCAATCTCTGCTTCTTTTAGCTGATCCTCAACACTTATTAGCAATGATTGAGCTAAACTTTTTAAAGCTTTTGGTGGTAGCTCTTGCGTACCCAATTCAAATAAAAAATCTTTTGTAACATTATTATTATTCATTATAAAACCTTTAATAAATTTCTATTCTACAACTAAACTTAGGTACCCTGAGCTTGCTGAAGTGCAATAAAACACCTAAATCAAACCCCACCAAACCTAATTAGCTTAACTACAACGTTTAAATAACTTGATGTATTATATCTTAATCCAGATAAGATTTTAATAAAACTACTATGTTTATCGATACACATTGCCATTTGGATTTTACTGTTTTTGATAAAAACCGCCAAAACTTGATTTTTGAGTGTGGTAAACTTGGTGTTAAAAAATTTATAAATCCAGCAACTCAAAGCTCCAGTTGGGACAAACTACTAACTATAAATAAGCAATTTAATAATATTCATATATGTTTTGGTTTACACCCTATTTTTATAGAGTTGCATCAAGATTCTGACATTTTAAAATTAGAAGAATATACTCAAAATACTAAAACTAAACTTATAGGTGAAATTGGTTTAGACAAGCGTCTACAAAACTTTAATAAGCAGGTTAAGTTTTTTAAAAGCCAAATTAATGTTGCAAAAAATCTTAATAAAAAAGTCATTATTCACTCCGTTAGATCTCATAATGAAATTATCAAGGTTATAAAAGATACTAACTTTACCAATGGAGGTATAATTCATGCCTTTAATGCTAACACCAGTATAGCTAAAATATATACTGATCTTGGTTTTAAACTTGGCATAGGTGGTATTATTTCGCACCCACATTCAAAGCTAAAACAAACCTTAAAAAATATAGACCCCAAAAATATTGTTTTAGAAACTGACTCTCCAGATATGCAACTTTATACAGAACAGCAAAGTACTAATACGCCCCAAAACATACCTAAAATTTTTGAGCTTGTAAGCAATATTTATGAATTAAATCCTGATATACTAAAACAACAAATTTATAATACTAGCCTAGAGTTTATCTAAAAATGTATATATCTAATTTACGACTTCAAAATTTTAGAAATATACAATCTAAAAGCTTTGATTTTAACTCTAGTATCAACTTTATTATTGGTAAAAATGGCTCTGGAAAGACTTCTATACTTGAGGCTATATATTTTTTATCTCATAGTAGATCGTTTCGTAGCTCTCAGCTTAACAAAATAGTCAACCATGATGCTGATGAATTTGTCATATTTGCTAAAGCCTATAACTCTGATGAAATAACTATAGCTTTATCACGTAAGAAAAATGGCAATAGTATTTCTAAGCTTAATCTGGAAATACAAAAAAACCATACTGAAATTACTAGAAATCTGCCCATACAGTTAGTCAATCCTGAAGCTTTTAATCTGATCAATTCTGGAGCTCAACAACGGTGCAAAATCCTTGATTGGGGAGCATTTTACCTTGATAAAACTTTTTTAAAAATATGGCAGCAAACTAAATTTCTTGTCAAACAGAGAAACTCTGCTCTAAAACAAAACTACCCTCATACTTACATAGTAGGTATAGATAAAAAACTTAATGAATTCGGCAATATTCTTGACTTAAAAAGACAAAGTTACTTTACAAAACTAAAACCTAAAATCTACGAAATACTTGCCAAGTTTAATCCAGATCTGCAATTAAGTATAGAATATTACCGCGGTTGGAATAGTGATAAAAGTCTAATAGAGGTTCTAACAGAATCTTTTGATTATGACAATAAATATAAAGTCACTAACCATGGTCCACATAAGGCTGATATTGTCTTGACTATAAATAACAAACCTATACAAGATATATTTTCAAGAGGACAACAAAAATTACTTATTTGCGCTATAAAATTAGCTCAAGGAGAAATCCATAACCTTGAAAATGAAAATAAATGTATCTATTTAATAGATGATATAACTTCTGAACTAGACAATAATCACACTCAAACATTGTTTGCCTATCTAAATAAACTAAATTCACAAGTTTTTATAACTACTACAGAAAAAAACAAAATTATAGACTTCATAGAGGAAAGTAGCCATGTTATAGATATCATTTTGAAATAAGCCTATAACGGCTATTTTAAAGAAGTTTTTATAAATATTATTGGAGCAGTCAAGCAAATACCTCAAATCACATACATTCTTTAACGGTCTTTATTAGTAAGCGTAAAGCTTTTTCTGTCGCAGAAGTTGAAGTCCAAAAATTTCGAGTTTCCAGAATTACTGGGTTATTAGTTAATTGATGCAATTGCCATAATACGTCATGTATCGTTTCACTTTCAGTGACAAGTCTAGAAGCGTGAGCAAGAACATCTTGTTTTGCTTTGGTTTTGGTAATGCTAGATAAACGCTCCAATTCCTTAATAACATCTTTTATAATTAATCCTGCGTTAAATGCTGGTTCAAGATCACCACGATAGTGACTTTTCTTGTCATTACCATAAATGCCTTTTGTTTTTAGAATATCGTTATCCCAATAATAGACATATTTATATCTGATATCTTTGCTGTTATATACTTTGCTGTCGTGTTTAGTTGCTTTTCTGCCTGCATTGCCTGGAAATTTATATCCTAAATCCCTTACAATATCACGGGTGTCAACGTCGTAAGGGTTATATACAAGGCAAGCGTGAGAACGGGCTAGAACCTTAGCATAAAAATTCTTGTTTTTAAGGTGTGTTATGAATTTCAAAGCAAATGACCCAGTTGAAGGTATTTTGTCGTTTATATTTAACACATCTAACAATGAGTCATGCTTATATTTACTATTAACAGCGGCATAACAACAGATTAATGATATCGTAAGATGGTTAACCTTACTCATTCCAACATGAAAGGGGATATGCTTTACCAAAAAATCACCTAAGTCTTTGTAAGAAATCGAAAGGCCGGTCAAATCTTGCGTTTTAGAAATTACGCTGGCTCCTGGCATACAATGACCAACTATGTAAATTCTAGAATTTGCTGTTATTTTCTTTAAACTATCAACATTACTAAAATCATTCCCGCCTTTCCAGTGTATAACGTCAAAATTAAGACAGTTTGGCTTATGTGAATAAGTCCATTTTTCAAGTAACAGCTTATAATCATCAGTATCATCTATTGAAATTACTACTTGCCTATCATACATATTGCGTCCCTTTGGTATGTTGTTTCTTAGCTTGTATAGATAAAATTATACAATTTAAGCACGGTGGCTTATATATGATGTATTTGATAAAGCATGTGAATTTATGATAGTTTTACTAATAATAAAAACAGATATCTAGGTAATACTCTCACACATAGGATCATAAAAAATACATTTTATTAAACGGTCCAAGCAGTCATTAATTTAAGAGAAAACTCCCGCAAAGCTGTATTAGGTCTTATATATAATAAATCCATAACCAATAAGCAGGTTTTAACCTAACATCCTCTAAACTACCATATAAGATAAGCTTTTTGTTTCAAATATTAGACCTCTTGCATAACTTGCTGAATTGGTTAAACTTTTTATTTTTATTGGAATGGTGTTGATGAAATTTGAGCAGATTAAAGATGAGTCGCCAGAAGGATTTCGTAGACTTACAGGTGTTAAACGCACTACTTTTACTGTCATCATAAAGATATTAAATGAAGCGCAATTCCAACTAAAAGCAAAAGGAGGCAAGCCGAATAAATTGTCTATAGAAGATAGGCTGCTTATGGCGCTGGAATATTTACGCGAATATAGAACATATTTTCATATTTCACGCAGCTATGGTCTAAGTGAAAGTACTTGTTATCTTAATATACGCTGGGTTGAAGATACTCTGATTAAAGATGGGCGATTCTCATTGCCTGGACGTAAGGCATTATTAAAAAGTGATGTTAACTATGAGGTTGTACTGATAGATGCGACAGAAACACCCATTGAACGACCTAAAAAAAACAAAAAACCTTTTATTCTGGCAAAAAGAAGCGACATACGTTAAAGACGCAAATTATCGTGGATAGGAAGAAAAAGGAAATTATTTGTACCAATTTTTGCAACGGCAAGAGGCATGACTTTAGATTATTTAAAGAATCTGGTGTTCATATCCACCCAGAGATAAAAAGCCTCACCGATACAGGCTATCAAGGGATACATAAGCTGCATCAGCATTCAGAATTGCCGAAGAAAAGAACAAAGAAGAACACACTAACCAAAGAAGACAAAAAGAAAAACCGTGAACTGTCTAGTCAACGTGTTCTAAATGAGAATGTGATCGGCACGGTTAAGCGATTTAAAATTATTGCCGATCGTTATAGAAACAGAAGAAAAAGATTTGGTTTAAGGTTTAATTTGATTGCTGGAATTTATAATTTTGAGCTCTAGGTGGGTTATGCAAGAGGTCTATTCTAAATATTTTCATATATTTACCATTTATCCTCTTGCACACTAAAATCAACTTATCTTATAATAGATACATAAGTTTAGCTGTCTGGGTTATTCGTAATTTGGTTACAATCTTGAGCCGATAGTTTTACTAAAGGGAGTTTTGGTGTTTCGCCTAGAGAGCAAGCTTTGGTATCTTTTAGATATTAGCAAAGAAGCCCAACGGTGGAACTATGACACCCACTTGATACCACAGGGATCAAGCACATTGGACCAAAACGGTAACCTGGATAGCTAATTTATTTATGAATAAGTCACAAATACGAAAACAACTATTACAAATTCGTAATGACCTTCCAAATAAAGATCTATTGTCTGAAGATATTGCTAATAAGGTTATTAATTACATAAACCAAAATTTTACAACTCCTAAAATTGCTAGTTTTCTCTCCTTAAAAAATGAGGTTAATACAAAAACTGTAAATAACTATTTCGAAGTTTACCTACCGATAATACATCCTTTCATTAAGCATGGACTATGGTTTGCAAAAGACACCAAATCATACTACAAAAATAAATATAAGATTAATGAGCCTATATACTCAATAACTAAAGTTATAGCACCTTGGGAACTTGATATAATAATAATCCCATTAGTAGGATTCAACAAACAAAAATACCGTATGGGTATGGGTGGCGGGTTCTATGACTATTCTTTAGATTTTAAAAAAAACTTTAATTACCCATTAAGTATAGGTATAGCCTTTGATGAACAACAAAATAATGATATCATCATAGATAGACATGATATACAACTTGATGTAATAATTACCCCAACAAGGATTCTGTAAATGGACATTTCGACTTTAGTAGATCAAATAAAGCAACGTATATTATCTAAACTTGATCCTAAAGCAAATATTACACTAACAGATGAGACTTATAAGCATATTAAGCACAAAGGCTACACAAAAGAAAAGTATCATTTACTAATAGAAATAGAGTCCAATAAACTTAACTCTATAGCTAAATTATCCTCACATAAACAAGTATATATAGCAATTGGTGATTTAATGGCATATATCCATGCCTTATCTATTAAAATTAAACCGGAGCAAGTCGATGTTTGATTTTATAATACATTTTAACTCCTACATAAACTATTTTGTTGATACTCTAGGAGTGTGGTTTTACATTCTACTTTTTATAATTATATTCTGTGAGACTGGAATCGTTTTAGGAATATTTTTTCCAGGAGACTCTTTACTTTTCACAATTGGCTTAACGGCAGCTGCTACTAGTATTAATATACATGTAGCTGTTTTTACAATATGCATAGCTGCTATAATAGGTGACTCCTGTAACTATATTACAGGCAAATTTATAGGTGAAAAGATGTTCCGCCCACATGCACCTATACTTAAATCAGCATACTTAGAGAAAACTAAATTGTTTTTAGAAAAAAATGGAACTAAAGCGATTATATTTTCACGCTTTATTGCCTTTGTAAGAACATTAACACCTTTCGTAGCAGGTATTAGTAGGATGAATTATCCTAAGTTTGTTATTCTAGGCTCGCTTTCAGCTATTATCTGGTCTTTTTCTATTACTTACACTGTTTATTTTTTCAGTGAAAATAAGTTTATAAAAGAAAACTTAAGCTTAATAATTATTCTTGTGATAGTCGCAGTCATAGGACAAGTGATATTCAAGTACATCCTTAATAAAATAAAAACAAAAAGATCTTAACCTTTGATAATTATTTTTTTATAATCTTACATAAAATACTTGAAAATGCGGGATTTATATCAAAGTATTTTTGTATGAGTTTAGTGCTATGGATTGCAGATAATAGCTAGCTATTATCAAAATTTAGAATACTAAAATCATCAATAAAGACAAAAATAGAAACCTGTATTTTCAAGTATTTTATGTATAAATCTAAATCATTTGGAAAAATTTATTGATGGACACTATAACAGCAATATTGCATATTATCTTACACTTAGACCAATTTATAAGTACTTATATTAATATATTAGGCGACTGGACTTATCTACTACTCTTTGTAGTCATATTTTGTGAAACAGGATTAGTAGTTACACCATTTTTACCGGGCGATTCACTACTTTTTGCAATTGGCTTAACAGGTGCTGTCACTACACTAAATGTTCATCTAGTTGCCCCTATTTTAGTTTTAGCTGCTATTTGCGGAGACTCTTGTAACTACTTTTTGGGTAGATTTATTGGTAAAAGGATTTTTAAGGATGACGCTAGAATACTTAAAACAACTCACCTTATTAAAGCCCAAAATTTCTTTAATAAATATGGAGGTAGAGCAATAATTATTGCTAGATTTACACCACTAATTAGAACTTTACTACCTTTTACTGCTGGTATGAGTAGGATGAGTTACATCAAATTTGTAGTATTAGGTGCAGTAGGAGCTTTTATTTGGGTGTATTCCATCATCTATATAGCTTTCTGGTTTAGCAATAATGCTTTTGTAAGAAAATACTTTGGCGTATTTATAATTTTGATAGTCGTTGTCTCTTTAATACCACCAACCATATCTTTCATTAAAGCTTATAGAACTAAATTTTTAACAAATAACAGTTCGTCTCTTTAAACTTAAATAATCTAATAAAAGTTTCCTACTTTGAAGCTGCTTACCTACCAAAATATTGTCTAACTTTAATCTTGTAACTCTAGCTATAACCTTTAAATCTTGTTCTGTCCACTTATAGAGTGGTTCCCTTATCTTCATGAGACTTAATCCTTTAACCGAGTTAACACCAGCTACCACAGCCTCTCTAAATCCAGCAAATAAAATATTGTAATTTTTAGCTGGCTCTATATTGTAACCGTCAAGATCATGCTCAACATAAACACCTTGTCCTAAACTCTCTAAAAGTTCCAACTCAAAAAATCTCAATAAATACTTATAATTATCCTCACTCATATTACTCATAACAAAATCATATTTTTTAAAAAGTGCATCATCCTCATCAGAGTAGCTTAAAAGTAAAAAAATAAGTTCATTTATATACTGTAAAGCTAAAAGATTAATGTATGATTTTTTATAAAAAGACTCTATAAACTCTATGTTATAAATCTTATTTAATCCAGAGTCTCGCCTAGCTAGGCTTATCTGTCCACAAAGTTTAACTAATGGTTGATACAAATTTTGCTGTTTTTTATTAGTTCTTATGACCCCAGAAATTTTACCAAATTCACTTGTAAATATGGAAACTAGTAAAGAACTTTCCTTATATTTACGCTGATGCAAAATATAAAAATCATAGAGCTTATCTTTCATTTAATTTCTCTATTAATTCTATAAGCTGAACTGCATTTCTATATTTTATTTCAGGTAACCCAAATATATCTATTAAATCTTCTAGTGATACTTTTACACTTTCATTAGCCTGCAATTTTAGCTGTAACCATTTTGCCATAGCTGTTATGTAAGCATCACCAAAAACTTTAAAAGAAGTTTTTTCTTTACTTACGTAAATTTCTACTGTTAAAAAGTTATCACTAACATTATATTTTACTTGAGTAGGTAAAATCTCAGCATCATCTACTGATATCTTTGATAACATTTCTTTTACTAGACTATTGTACACTTATCTTAACCCTTGTATTTAAATCAGTATCTGTATCACTCAAAAGGTGACACTACTCTTAAAGTATTCACCTTTTCTTTAATGAGCTCTGCTGCTTTGGCAACTTCTTTTTCAGTTGTTGGTAACCCAAAAGAGACACGAATTGTATTATCAGCATCATCTGCACTTAAACCTATTGTCCTTAAGACATGAGATGGTTCTATTGCTTGAGAGTTACAAGCTGATCCCGTTGATAAACAAACCCCATCAAGCATAGCTAGTAAAGTTTCTGCTTTTACACCTTTAATGGTTACATTTAAAATACCTGGATAACTATGTTGTAAATCTGTATTGAGCTTTATGTTCTGGATTTTATTAAGTTGCTCTAAAAATATATCGCGTAACTTATTAATACGTTTATAATTTTCATCTTTATTACTGAATATATCTTTGCAAGCTTCAGCTAACGCAAAAATCTGATAATTAGGTAATGTTCCAGCTCGCATTCCAAATTCCTGTGTGCCTCCATGAATTTGTTTCACTAACTTAACCCTAGGAGCCTTTGATCTGACATATAGAAAACCTATTCCTTTAGGTGCATATATCTTATGTCCAGATACTGATAACAAGTCAATATTCATAGCTTTAATATCTAAGTTTACCTTACCATAGCCTTGAGCTGCATCAACGTGAAAAAACACTTTATTACGTTTGGTAATCTCACCTATTTTAGTTAAGTCATTCATAGTGCCTAGCTCATTATTTACAGCCATTAAACTCACTAATATAGTTCGTTTAGTAATAGCTTTTTGAAGATCTAAAATACTCACTTTACCTTTACTATTCACATCTAGATAGGTCACATCATACCCTTTTGTTTCTAGGTACCTACAAACATCCAAAACAGCTTTATGTTCAACTTTAGATGTAATTATATGCTTCCCTTTATCACTATAAGCTTCAGCGATACCTTTTATAGCTAAATTATTAGATTCAGTAGCTCCTGATGTAAATATTATTTCTCTACTTAAAACCCCTAAAGTTTTAGCGATATCTTCTCTTGCTGTTTCAATTTGATCTTTTATTTTTTCAGCTTCTTCATAAGTAGATGACCCTGAGTTAAAAAAATAATTATTATCATTATTTATATAGTTTATGAGTTTATTTTTAACCGTTTCACTTAGTGGTGTAGTAGCAGCGTAATCCAGATAGATAAAGCTCATTTAACCCCGATATTTCTTTCAATTAATAGCTAATATTGTTATTATATCAAATAATTGCGTACATAGTACTTTAACAAAATCACTAACACGTCTAAGCTCTAAATCAGAGATGGTAAATCTGATTAATTTCACAAGTTTGGAATCTGCTTAGTTCATAAAAATAGTGATTAAATTAAGAAGACCATAGAGGTCAACAAAAAAACAAGCTGGTTCGTTAAAAAGTCAGCTATGAATATTACTTAAGGAATTTAAAAAAATGAAGAAAATACTAATTAACAGTAAAAATAGCGAAGAAATTAGAATTGCTACTTTAGATAACGGTAAACTAATTGATCTAGACATTGAAAACGTTGATAGAGAACAAAAAAAAGCTAATATCTACAAAGGTTATATTTCAAGAATAGAACCAAGTTTGAATGCTATTTTTGTAAATTATGGTGAAGAAAAAAATGGTTTTTTACCATTCAAAGAGGTATCTGAATACTATTTAAAAGATACTCCTACAGGTGAAAATATTGCTCATCTTTTATCTGAGGGTCAAGAACTAATAGTACAAATAGACAAAGAAGAACGTGGTGATAAAGGAGCTGCTTTGACTACTTTTATTACACTAGCTGGCTCATATATGGTGCTTTTACCAAATAACCCTGAAGGTGGTGGTATTTCACGTCGTGTTGAAGGTGAAGAAAGAGAAAGGTTAAAAAAATATCTCAAAGATTTAAATATCCCTAAAAACATGAGTGTAATTGCTAGAACGGCATGTGTGGAGTGTTCTTTTGAGGAGTTAAAATATGATTTTGATACACTAGTTGAATTATGGCAATCTATCACACAAGCTTACCATAAGATAAAAAAACCTGCTCTACTTCATAAAGAAAGCGACATTATCGTTAGAACTGTTAGAGATCATTTAAAAGAAGATGTAAAAGAGATCATAATAGATAGTAAAGAATGCTTTGATGATGTCAAAAGGCAACTTAGCTTACTAAGACAAAGCTTTGACACCAACAAGGTTAAATTATACAATGAAGAGCTACCTTTATTTACTCAACATGGTATTGATCAGCAAATAGAAAATGCTTACAAAAGAGAAATACGTCTACCTTCAGGTGGTTCTATAGTAATAGATACAACTGAAGCTTTAGTGGCTATAGATGTAAATTCTTCCAGATCTAATAAAGCTGAAGATGTTGAAACTACAGCCTTTAAAACAAACTTAGAAGCTGCTGAGGAAGTTGCTAGGCAACTTAGAATCAGGGATCTTGGTGGACTTGTAATTGTCGATTTTATTGACATGTCTTTTTATCAAAATAGAAAACAAGTTGAAGAAAAGCTTATGGAAGCTTTACAGCAAGATAGAGCTCGTATTCAAATGTCTCGTATTTCTAAGCTTGGACTTATTGAAATATCAAGACAACGTCTAAGCTCGTCTATAAATGAAAGTGTTATGCAAAAGTGTCCACGTTGTGAAGGTCATGGTTTTATTAAGACCACTCAAGCTACAGCTCTTACAATATTACGTAAAATTAGAGCTGAAGCCATGAAGGATGATACTAATGAAATTCGCGTACAAGTTCCTGTAGATATAGCTGCATATATACTAAATGAAAAAAGAGAAAATATAGTTGATATCGAAAGAATATCTAATGTTAAAGTCATGATTATTCCTAACTTTAATATGGAATCTCCTAAGTTCCAAATGCAAAGAATTTGGGGTGCAAGCTACAAATCAAATCGTACAAGCCCAGAGCTTATAGAAGATGTATATAACCTTGAAATACCAAAAGCTGGTAAGAAAAAAGTCGCAGCTGTTGATTTAACTAAAGCTGTTGAAACCAAAGTTTCTGAAAAAAAAGAACAAAAACAAGAAGATAAAAGCTATCAGCCCAAAGAATCTAATACTAATTCTAATACTAATAATATTAAGAAAAAAAGCTTATTTGCTAAATTAGCAAATGTCATCTTTGGTACTAAAGATAGTGCAAAAACTTCTGAAACTGAGCTGAATAAGAAAAAAGATGATAAAAATCATCAGCAAAGAAATAACCAACCTAATAAAAATAAAGAAGATAAAGCTGTCGAGAAAATTGAGCTCAACAAACCTCTAAGTAATACAACTAGAGATAACAATAGTAACGGTAATAATAAAAAAAACCGCCATGAGCGTGATAATCAACATCACAAAAAAAATAGTTACAACAATGAGCGTAATGATCGTAGTAATAAAACTAAGAAAAATGATGATACTGATAAACGCCCACCCAACAAAAATAATAGCAGGTCTAGCAACATAAACATTAACGACGCTGAAGAAGTGGTTAATATAACACAATTAAAGTATGAAACTCAATCTATTGACAATAAAATAGACCTTGTTAAAAAAGTTATCTCAAAGAACCCAGATGAGTTTGTCTCTGTTATGGTTAAAGATATTTTAGATAACTATAATAGTTTAAAGTGTGATGGCGCTAAGAAAGTAAAAACCGAAGAAAAGGTTGAAACTCAAAAATACCTAAAATTTGACACTGTTTCTGTTGACGCAGAATTAGCTAATGTTACTAAAAATGTAAATGAAAAAGAAACTCAAATCAGTATTGAACCTGAAACAAGTTCTAAAGAGCAAACTTTTATTGAAACTACTGAAGGACCTAAAGATACAAAGAAAACAGAAGTTAAAAAAACTACTCTAGCAACCAGTGAAGAAAAAGTAGATACAAACTTAGAAGAAAAAGGCTTTAATAAAAATACAAAAGCAAAAGCAGATTCTTCTAAAAAAATCACAAAAGCCGCAAAGCCTGCTAAAGAAAAAGCTGAAAATAAAAAAGTAAAGCAAGAACCAGCTGATGGATTTATAAATTATTCTGCTGCTGTGGACTTTGAATCTCAAAAAATAATATAAGGGTTAATGATGTTACAATACCCCCATATAGACCCTGTTGCCCTACAGTTAGGACCAATTAAAATTCATTGGTATGGGTTGATGTATCTAATTGGCATTCTTGCTGGTTGGTTTCTACTTAAGTATAGAGCTAAAAGAAAGTCTTGGTCTCCAGTTAAACCTGAGCAAGTTGGAGATTTAACCTTCTATATAGCTCTTGGTGTAATTTTAGGTGGGAGAATTGGTTATATAGTTTTCTATAATCTCTTATTTTATATACATAATCCTCTAAATATGTTTTCTTTATGGGATGGTGGTATGTCGTTCCATGGTGGTTTTATTGGTGTATTAGTAGTTTTTGGTATATATGCAAAAAAGCATAATATTAACTTTTTTGATCTTGGTGAATTTGTTGCACCAGTAATACCGATAGGTCTAGGTGCTGGTAGAATAGGTAATTTTATCAATGGTGAACTTTGGGGGAGAGTTACCGATTCTCCTATAGGCATGATTTTCCCAACTGGAGGCCCTCTACCAAGATACCCTTCTCAACTTTTTGAATTTTTGTTAGAAGGTGTGGTTCTTTTTAGTATCCTTTGGATTGTAACTATAAAAAAACGTCCTAGATATTTGGTACTAGGTTTATTTATGTTTTTATATGGATCTGCTAGATTTATTTGCGAATTTTTCAGACAACCAGACCCGCAGTATGGTTACATTTTCTTTAATTGGGTAACTATGGGGCAAATATTATCTGCGCCTATGGTTTTATTAGGAGCAACAATCTTAATCGCTGTGTTTGTTAAAACTAAAGGTAAAAAACATGCGTGAATATTTAAATTTCCTTAGATATATCAAAGAAAATGGTACAGATAAGGGAGATAGAACTGGTACTGGTACAAAAAGTATTTTTGGATTTCAGATGCGTTTTGATTTACAAAAAGGGTTTCCTCTTGTAACTACTAAAAAGATTCATCTACCAAGTGTTGTTCATGAACTGTTATGGTTTATAAGCGGTGATACAAACGTTAAATACCTTAACGAAAATAAAGTAAGAATATGGAATGAATGGGCAACTGAAAATGGTGAGCTAGGTCCAATATATGGTAAGCAATGGCGTGATTTTAATGGTCAAGGAGTTGACCAAATTGCTGAAGTTATAGAGCTTTTAAAAACTAATCCTAATTCACGTAGAATATTAGTGTCAGCTTGGAACCCATGTGTGGTACCTAGTGAAAAACTTTCTCCTCAAGAGAACGTAAAAATCGGTAATTCTGCCCTCCCACCATGTCATGCTATGTTTCAGTTTTATGTAGCTGATAATAAACTATCCTGTATGCTTACCCAGCGTAGTGCAGATGCATTTTTAGGCGTACCTTTTAACATTGCTAGCTATTCACTACTTACACATATGGTAGCACAACAATGCGATTTAGATGTTGGTGAGTTTATATGGTCTGGTGGAGATTGTCATATCTATAATAATCATATAGATCAAGTTAACGAACAACTTAATCGTACACCTCTAGAGCTACCAACCCTAAAGATTTTGAGAAGACCAAACTCTATTTTTGATTATAAGTATGACGATTTTGAGTTTGTAAATTATAATTACCACCCTGCTATTAAAGCAAAAATATCTATATAAAGGAACGATTCTCCAATGAACCAACTTTCACTTAGTAAAAAGAAAATTCCTATATTATTGCTCGAAGGGATACACAGTAACGCTATAGAATCTTTTAAAGCTGCTGGTTATGAGAACGTTGAACTTTTAAATACCGCTTTAGAAGGCCAACAGTTAATAGAAAAATTAAAAGACTTTAAAATAGTTGGCTTACGCTCA
Source organism: Allofrancisella frigidaquae (assembly GCF_012222825.1). Classification (NCBI taxonomy): domain Bacteria; kingdom Pseudomonadati; phylum Pseudomonadota; class Gammaproteobacteria; order Thiotrichales; family Francisellaceae; genus Allofrancisella; species Allofrancisella frigidaquae. The sequence goes on from NZ_CP038017.1 coordinate 969,258, forward strand.
CAAACTCAATTAACTAAAGAAGTTTTAGAAAATTCTAAGCATCTTACAGCTATAGGCTGTTTTTGTATCGGAACTAATCAAGTAGATTTAAAGGCTGCTCAACAGTTAGGTATACCTGTTTTTAATGCTCCTTTTTCAAATACACGAAGTGTTGCGGAATTAGTTTTAGCTGAAGCTATCTTACTAGTAAGAAATGTCATAGACAAAAATGCTAAAGCTCACCGTGGTGAGTGGTTAAAATCAGCAGAAAATGCCAATGAAATTAGAGGCAAAACTTTAGGAATAATTGGCTATGGTCATATTGGTATGCAACTTGGAATACTTGCTGAGAGTATTGGTCTAAATGTTATATTTTATGATATTGAAGAAAAACTTCCTCTAGGCAATGCTACCCAAGTTTCTAACTTAGAGAAACTACTGAAACAGTCTGATATCATATCTTTACACGTGCCTCAATTATCTACTACTAAAAATATGATTTCGTATAATGAATTTAGCTTAATGAAAAATAATTCTGTAATTATAAATGCTTCACGTGGTAATGTTATAGATATTGATGCATTAGTTAAAGCTTTAGAAACTAAAAAGCTTAAAGGAGCTGCTATAGACGTTTTTCCTAAAGAGCCCTCTTCTAAAAATGAAGTTTTTGACAGTCCTTTAAGAAATTTTGATAATGTATTTTTAACACCACACATTGGTGGAAGCACTATAGAAGCTCAAGAAAACATAGCAAACGAAGTTAGCGCCAAACTTATCAAATACTCTGATAATGGTTCTACTTTAAATGCTGTAAATTTCCCAGAATTATCTCTACCACTCCACACTAACAGCCATAGAATTTTGCATATACACCAAAACATTCCTGGTATAATAAATGAGCTAAACAAGATTTTAGCTGAGAAAAATATAAATGTTGAAGGACAATACCTTAGAACATTAGAAAATATAGGCTATGTTGTTATGGATATTCGTTCAACGGATAATCAAGCAAAAGATCTTGTCGAAGAATTTAAAAAAGTAAAAGCAACTATACGTGCACGTTATTTGATATAGATGGCAGCTATCAACAAAGCCGAAATTGTAAAAGAAATAACTTCTCTAAATCCTTCACACATCATTATAGGATATAGCGGTGGAGTTGACTCTAGTGTACTTTTAAATATATCTGCCGCAACTAACATACCTATAGTAGCAATCTATATTAACCATGGTATTCATCCACAAGCTGATAATTGGCAAAATCATTGTCAACAGACATGCAAGCACTACAAAGCTGAATTTATAGCTCATACTCTTGATAAAGCTCCTAAATCAGAAAGCTTTGAAGCATGGGCTAGTAAGCAAAGGATGATTTTCTTCCAAAAGACAATGTCTAACTACCCTAACCCTCTACTACTATTAGGACATCACCTAGATGACCAAGCAGAAACTTTTTTATTACAAGCTATTAGAGGTGCTGGGCTTGCTGGGCTTTCGGCTATGCCGCGTTATAAAAAATTAAATAATGGAGCGCTTCTAAGACCACTACTTAACTACCCTAAAGCTGAAATAGAAAAATTTGCTATAAACAATAATATTACTCATATATATGATAACAGTAATCAAGATAATAAATATCGTCGTAACCTGATACGTAACCAAATCATCCCAGTATTAAAGGAGTTTAATCCAAGTATAAGTAAAACTCTTTCTCGCAGTGCAAGTATTTGTGCCCAGAGCAATAATATTTTAAACAAATTGCTTGCAGAAAAATTAACAGAAATATCAGATAATAAACATATCAACGTAGACTTACTAATAAAACTTGATAAAGATGTTCAAACTAATTTACTGCATTTATGGTTTAAAAACAATACTCATTTAAGTCTAAAAGCCAACCAACTTGATACTATTATTTTGAGCCTCAATAGTAACCAAGTAACTACTGGATGGCAACTTGATATAAATTACGATTACAAGCTAGTTGTAGAATATGGTTTACTAAAGATAAACCAGAAAGTTTTAACAGAACCTCCTACAGATAGACAGACCGTCATAAATTGGCTGGAACAATGTTCTGATGGAAAAAAAGATTTCACCAAGGTAGTTATTAGAGATAGAAAAAGTTCAGATAAATGTAAATACATAGGAAGACATAAAACTAATAATTTAAAAGTCCTTTTTCAAGAGCTGAAAATACCTGCCGAAAGTAGACATAAAGCAAAAATTATTCTATTAGATAATGAAATAATTGCCATATATCCTTTTTTTATTTGTGGTTAGAAAGGTTAAATTATGCTATAACAATTCGTTTCTCAATTAAGTTCTCAAAGATTTTAAGATAGCATCTTTTGTTATTACCTTTAGCTGATGTATTTCTTCTTTTGTAGAGTTTAAAGGTGGTAGCCAATATATAGTATTTCCTAGCGGCCTAAGTAATGCACCAATTTTTACAGCCTCACGATAAACATCTAAGCCAAACCTACTTTTATTCACATCTAAATCAGCTGCTATTATAGCTCCTATATTTCTAATATTTTTTAAAATAGGTATTTCTTTCTGTATTTCTAAAAATGATTCTAAAAATGATTCCTCAAGTTTTGATACGTTTTCTAAAATCTTCTCTTGTTCAAAAATGTCTATCACTGCGTTTGCACAAACAGCACCTAAAACATTGCCACTATGCGTATGTGAGTGCAAAAATGCTTTAGTTAAATCATCACTATAAAACATTTTATAATATTCATTCTTTGTTACAACCACGCTAAACGGAAAATTTCCCGAAGTTAAGCCTTTTGATAAACATAAAAAATCAGGTTGAACGTCTAAATATTCAAAGGCAAACATCTTACCAAGACGCCCTATTCCGGTCATAATTTCATCAAAAATTATAAAAATATCATTTTCTTTGCACCATTTACAGAGTCTGTTTAGATAGTCTTTGCTATATATTAACATCCCCCCAGCGCCTTGGCATAATGGTTCTACTATTAAAGCATTTATATTATCTTTATGCTGCTCTAGATATTTTTTTGATTCTAGCCAGTAAAGCTCTGCATTCTCCCATAATGGATCATTTTTTCCTGTTACATAAGGGATACCCTTTAAAATAAAGCTTTCAAATAATAATGCTTTATAAGGTTCTGAATATAAACTACAATCACTAACACTCATTGTAGCTAATGTTTCACCGTGGTATGAATTTTCTAAACATAAGAACTTAGTTTTATTACTTTGGTTATTAAATTTTCTAATATGCGTGGTCATTTTTAAGGCTATCTCAACTGCACAAGAACCATCGCTAGCATACAGGGTTTTATCCATGTTAGTTAGCTTACATATTTTTTGACTAAAAGTATTTATTTCATTATTTGTGGTATTTGCAAATATAGTATGCTCATACTTATCTAGCTGATCTTTTAACTTACTAATTATACTTGGATGCCTATGACCTAATGATTTACACCACCAACTAGAGGTAGCATCAAAGAGCTCTCTATTATCTTTAGTATAAATGTATCTACCTTGTGTTTTTATGACTTCTAAAGGTGGGATTCTTTCAAAATCTTTCATTTGGGTGCATGGATGCCATATATTTGTACTATAAGTCATTTGTAAACCATTATTAGATATTAAAGTTGACAAATATTATACACGCAAGATAGAATTGTTCACAATTACAAATTACAATAAAAAAACATGACGTTAGAACAAATACAAGAGATTTATAATAAACCACTGACGGAACTAATTTTCCTTGCTTTAGAAACACATAAAAAACATTTTACTAATGATATTGAATTATGTTCGCTAAAGAGTATCAAAACTGGAGCTTGTCCAGAAGATTGTAAATATTGCCCACAAAGTGGACATTACAATACCAATATAGAAAAACATAAGCTTTTAGATAAAGATGAGATCTTAAAAGAAGCTCAAAAAGCAAAATCTAATGGTTCAAAAAGATTTTGTATGGGTGCTGCTTGGAAAAGTATACCTAAAAAAGACTTAGATAAAGTAGCTGAAATCATATCTGAAGTTAAAGGATTAGGTTTAGAAACGTGTGTCACATTAGGAAGCATAAGTAGTGATGAAGCAAATTTATTAAAAGAAGCTGGTCTTGATTACTATAACCACAACTTAGATACGTCAAAAGAGTTTTATCCCAACATAATATCAACGCGTAAATTTGAAGAAAGGATAGAAACTATTAGAAATGTAGCTAATGCTAATATCAATGTTTGCTGTGGCGGCATTCTAGGTATGGGAGAGTCTTTAGATGATAGACTAAATCTACTATTAGAACTTTTAAATTTACCAGCAGTTCCTAAAAGTATACCTATTAATACATTAATCCCTGTTAAAGGAACCCCTTTAGGTGATAAATATTCACAAGCCCAAGTTGATAATCTTGATTTGGTTAGATTTATAGCAACCACCAGAATCTTATTTCCACAAGCTAGATTAAGACTTTCAGCAGGTAGAGAGCATATGTCTCTTGAAACTCAAACTCTTTGTTTCCTAGCTGGAATAAATTCTATATTTTATGGCAATAAGTTACTTACTGAAAATAATGCTTCTATCAACTCTGATAAATATCTAATATCTAAACTTGGCTTACACTCTAATGCTGTTGCTTAATTATAGGTAATTATGGAACATTTAGAAAAAAAATATTTTGAATATCAGCAAGCTAATTTGCTAAGGGAGCTAAAAACTTATAAAAATAGTAACGATATTATAGACTTTACTACTAGTGATTATTTAAATCTATCTAACTCACAAAACCTTGAAAAAGCCTTTACCCAGGGATTCAGAAAATATGGTTTTGGAAGTAAAGGTTCAGCTATAGTTTGTGGGTATAACGATAGCATTAAAGAGTTTGAACGGATATTTTCTAACTTTGTAGGTTACCCTCAGGCTATATTCTTCAATTCTGGTTTTATGGCCAATTTAGCCGTCTATTCGACTTTATTTACTAAACAAGATACTATTTTTACAGACAAAAATATTCATGCCTCTATCATTGATGGAATTAAACTTTCAGAAGCAAAACTTAAAAGGTATAAACACCAAAGCACAGAACATTTAAAAACCATCTATGACCATAAGAGTTTTGTAATCACAGAAGGAGTATTTAGTACTACTGGCAGCATTACGGATTTAAATAAAATATCTAGCTTTATAAATAATAATAAACTTGTTGTAGATGAAGCACATAGTTTTGGAGTTATTGGTAATCAAGGTTCTGGCTCTATTAATTATCACAATTTAAGTCATAAAGAATGTCCAATAGCAGTTTTTCCTTTAGGCAAAGCTTTTGGTGGGGTTGGTGCTGTCGTATGCACTACCAACAAAATAGCAAATTATCTAATACAGTTTGCTAGACATTATATCTATACTACCGCCTTACCTGCTTTAATTTTAGAAGCATCAATGATTCAATTAGAAAACTTAAAAAATGCAAATATTCAAAGAGAGAATTTAAAAAATAACATTTATTTTTTTAATAGCTTGTGTCAAGAAAAAAACTTAAAACTAGTATCTGATGACGCCTCTCCTGTTAGAAGCATTTTAATAGGAGATTCTAGCTTAGCTATAAAACTAAAAGATGATTTAGACAAAAATAATATAGCTGTATCATGCTTTAGATATCCAACGGTACCAAAAAACCAATCATTACTTAGGTTCTCAATACATGCAAATAATACATTTGAAGAAATACAAAAAGCTCTAACTATTTTATCTAAAGGTATCTAGCAATGGATAAATACAATAAGATTAAGCAAAATTTCTTTTATGCCAATGAATACTCGAATAATGCAACTGTACAAAATCTAGTAAGAAAACAACTTCTAAATATAAGTTTAGAATTTGTTAATACTCCAGTGAATAACATTTTATGTCTTGGTATGAGAAGTACTTCAGAACTCTTAGAACTAAATAATATGTTTCAACCAAATACACTTGATATTGTTGATTTAGCCCTGCCAAATTTATCTAATTCACAAGTATATAAGGATAAAAATATAAACCTTTTTGAACTAAATTTTGATCAAGATTTACATTTATTGACTAAAAACTACGATCTTATTTTTTCTAATATGTCTTTTCAATGGAGTAATAACCTAAACAATTTAATATCCAATTTAAAAAGAAAGCTAAATAATAAATCTTTGCTAACTTTTACTACTTTACTTTCTGGAAATTTCCATGAAATTTCAAATATTTTAAGAGTAAATAAAATGCTTTCAAAAGATACTACTATTAAAATAATTAAGGATAATAAACTAGAATGTTTATATAACAAATCATTCTATCTAACTCTTAGATTTGAGAATTTTAAAAAATTAACTACACACCTTAAAAATACAGGAGTAAATACATATACAGGTTCATTAAATAAGGTAAGTTTTAGTACCATAAAAAACCTCTACAAGCAATCTAATGACTGTAAATTAACTTACCATATTGGTTTATTTATATGCTACAAGGAGTAATTTATGAAAAAATTTTTTATAATAGGGACAGACACAGAAGTAGGTAAAACATATATTTCAACAAACCTAATAAAAGCTTATGAATCACAAGGTATAAACTCACTGTGTTTAAAGCCTGTAGCTTCAGGAAAAAGTGAAACTTCTGATTTAGCAGAAGATGTTGAAAGCATTTTAAATGCTTATAATTATAAATTCACTGCTGAGCAAATAAACTTAATTTCATTTGATCAGGCTATAGCACCACATATAGCTGCCATGAATTTAAACAAAAATATTAATCTAACAGAACTTAACCAATTTATTACAAACAAATATAGTCATAATTATGATATTTTACTTATAGAAGGTGCCGGAGGATTGCTTACACCTTATTGTAATAAGCTTACACAACTAGATTTAATAAAATCTTTACAAATACCTGTTTTATTAGTTTCTAGTATAAGAGTTGGTTGTATAAACCATACATTGCTGACAATCAATGAGTTAAAGCGTCATAATATTAATTTAAAAGGTTGGGTAGCTAATTGTAATAGTCAAAAAACACTCCATATTAATGAACAAATACAAACAATAGAACAACTATCTAATGAGAAATGTTTAGCAAGAATAGACAAAGACAGTAATTATCTAGATTTTATTGAGTTGTCTAAAATACTAATCTCTCCTGAAGAAAAAGTATAAGTATTATTGTTAGATTCAACAATTATTTCACCAATATCAGATAAATCTTTGTAGCTACAATTTGAAAAAACCTTATCTCCTATTTTTAGTGAAAAGGTTTTATCTTTTAAGTAGTTTATCTTCTCATAGTCTGGTTTAAAATAAGCAAATCCTTGTTTAATAAAGATATCTAGCTCTTGCTGGATATCTTTAATTAGCTCAATTAGCAGCCATGTTCTATCAATATGTTTCTTTGATTCTAACTTTAAAGAAGTCCATTGGTTTGCTATATCTTCATTTTTCTGCATATTTACATTTAAGCCAAAACCAATAAATAGTTTTGCTTTATCATTAATTTCAGCAAAAATATTTATAATAGTTCCGCTAACTTTTTTATTGTTAATAAAAATATCATTAGGCCACTTTAATTTAGGTTCTAGCCCGAATCTGGCTAACGCTTTAGCAATGCTTATCGATATAACTAAAGACAAACCTGTTAATCTTGACACATCTAACTCTACAAACTCAAGCAAAGTACAATATATATTCTTACCAAAAGGAGAACTCCAACTTCTATTAAACCTACCAAAACCACTAGTCTGATGCTCTGCTATAAAGATAGTATTTTTGCTAAAATCACCTTGGCTTTCTATAGCATATTTAGATGTTGAATCTATCGAATAAAAATATATAACTTTATCAAAAACTTTTTCTATTTTATTTACATCAATTAAATCTAATTTTTCTTCTAATAAATAGCCTATTTTGGGATTAGAAAAAATATTTATTTTATATTTGTCTTTTAGTTTTTTTATATTCTTAGATACAGCTGCTCTTGTAATTCCAAGCTTATTTCCTATCTCTTCCCCACTTACATATTCTTTGTCACTTAAGAAATTAAAGATTTGCTGTTGAGTTTTGTTCATATTTAACTTTTAGTATTCTCTTTAAAATATTTACATAAGTCTACTAAAGCCTTATCAAAATCATCATTCACAAGTTGGCAATCATATTCATTAGCATGAGCAATTTCGCTTTCAGCTTGTTTCATACGGTAATCTATAGTTTCTTTAGTATCTGTATTTCTAGCTTCTAACCTATTTCTAAGCTCATCTAGAGAAGGTGGTAATATAAACAAGCTTTTTGCTTTGTCTTTATATATTGCTCTTGTCTGTTGTGCTCCCTGCCAGTCAATTTCTAAGATTATATTTTTACCTTCTTTTAATAATCTGTCTAGTTCAGCTTTTGATGTTCCATAATAGTTTTTAAATACTTTAGCATATTCTAAGAAGCCATCTTTTTTTATTATATTTTCAAACTCCAATGTATCTACAAAATAATACTCTTTACCATTAGTCTCACCAACTCGAGGAGATCGCGTAGTATGTGATACTGCCACTGCAAAGTTACTTTTACCGATTTGAGTTGCTAAAAAAGCTTTTAAAAGAGAACTTTTGCCAGCACCAGATGGAGCTGAAACTATAAAGATATAATTACGCATAGTAATTAACTAAAATAAATATTAATTCACAAGATTATACAATTTTAAAACTGTAAATAGAACACTGCTTCCAAATAAACTGTATCCGTTAAAGTGACTTTATTTATGAAAGCATTACCCTATTATGCCAATTTCGATTTTTTAAAACTCTCTTCTTTTCATAAAACAATTGTTAGATTTGTCTAGATTAATTTTTTCATAAAAACCCATAGCGGATGGCGATGATAGTAATAAAAGAGTACATTTTGGAGTGATAACATTTTTAATATAATCTATTATCTTCTTTCCTATTCCTTTGCCTTGATATTTTTTAGAAACAGCCAAGTCTGATAAATAGCAACAATATGAAAAATCTGTTAACGATCTAGCTATACCAACAAGCTCATCACCCTCATATGCACAAACGACTAAATTGGAATTTTTGTACATCTTTTTTATTCTGTCAAAATCATCTACAGGACGTATTATCCCAGAATCTTCATATAAACTAATAATTTTTTCAATTGTTGGTACTTCATTAAGAGTTATTCTCATTTTATAATTCTCCTTTATGGTAACTTCCCACCTTTAATTTTGTTAGTTCTGATATGAAAAGGTGTATATTTTTTAGCTAATGATTTGAGCTTTCTAAAACCATAAATATAGATACATTAACAAAGTATATATAAACAATGGATTAATAATGTAATTCCTGAAACTAAAACTAGAACATTTATTAATATTTTAAAAAATTTAACAGGTATTAACGAATATAATTTATTACCTATAAGCACTCCTATTACCATAACTGGTACTAGTGATAATGCAATGATTAATATAGATAAATTTAAATATACTCCCGATAATAAAAAAAGTATAGCTCTAGTAAGAGTACTAAAAGCTATCAAACAAGACTGATTTGTTCTTATTTTAGCTTTATCATTCAAACTATTAGATAAGAATATAGCATATATAAATCCTCCAGACCCAAATAGAGTACCTAAAACACCTCCTAAAACTCCAAAGAGATATACTAGGTTTCTATTGTCAGGATTATACTTTATATTAACCTTTAAAAGAGAATATAGAGAATATAAAACTATAAATATAGCTAAGAGTAGCATTAATATAGATACATCTATCGTCAATAATGCTACACCTCCCATAATAGAACCTATAAGAATCATGGGTAATAATCTAACAAGAATTTTTCTATCTGCTTTTTGTATATTTCCTTTTATTAGCCTATATGATGCGGTAAGATCTAACAGTGCTAGTATAGGAATAATAGCACTTAACGGTAAAAAATATATTAATATTGGACTAGCAATTAATGATGTTCCAAAACCTGTCATTCCAAATACAATATATGCCAAGAATACAGCTAAAAAAATCATTATTATCATACTAAATGTTATATGACTTATCATATTAAGCTCCTATATTCTTCATCATTTCATATAACCTACTTTGAGTCCTTATAAAAACGTTTTTTATTTTACTATCATTGGTATAAACAAGATCATCTATAGATGATTGAAAATTAGCGTATAAAATAATAGACCTTTCATAAGCTTCATCTATAAAGCTAATAAACCTTCTTAGACTATCTTTCTCTCTATTGTTATTTACACCTCTTAAATCAAATTTTGGGATATCCTGCAATAATACTACTTTAAATTTACTGACTATCTCAATATAATCCAAATAACTTCTATTTGTCTCACATAAGTTACAAAAAGTAATCCATAGTGTGATATCACTTTTACCTTCAACATCTATTAGCCTTCCATTTATAATTATAGAACCTCTTACTGGTTCGTTTATATTATTTATATTTACATATTTTTTAAATAAAAAATCGTATCCACGATCGATATTGGACTCAAATAAAAATGTTTTATTTGAAATATCTTCCTTTCTATAATCAACACTGTTATCTAGTCCAATTACCTTACTATTTTGTAACAAATTTTCACTAATTAAATTTCTATTATCTGACTTTATATTTTTAGAATATATATTCAAAGGATCAAAATTAGATGTTAAAAAAAGTAATCTCTTATATTTATAAACAAAGCTAAGAAATAAGTTAATAATCATAATATCTGCAATGTCTTCAACAAAAAATTCATCGATATAGATAACCTTATTTGTTTTTACAATTTTAGAAATAACTTCCTTGGCAGAATTGCCTCTATATCCATTTTTATTAAGAATAAAAATATTCTTATGAATTTCTTTCATTAAGTGCTGATAATGAAATCTAGTTTTACTATCTATATCTATTTCTCTAAAAATTTTCCCAATGATCATAGATTTTCCTCTACCCACAGGGCCCCACAGATGGAACCATCTAAGATTATCTTTGTATAAAACTTTATTTTTCTTGATATAAAAAGAAGATTTTATAGTTTTATATACTATTTCTTGCTTAAAATCTAAAACTAAACTTTTTTTATCTTCATACATCTAATAATGCCTATATTTAATAAATCGATTCAAACATTTAATTTTAAAATATTACATAAAACATTAATGGCTTCTGCTATATCTTTTTTATCATCACAATTGAAAAATAAATACTTATGAAAAGTATCCTTTAAATGCTTTATGTTTGCATTTATATCACCATATTTAGATGAGGGTTGGACATTATGATTCATATTCATATTCATATTCTCTTTCAATGCCAATGACTCATTAAATTCAATATTAAATTGTCCTTCTTGGATAAGAATATATTTGGCTTCTTCCCCATTATAGCTAGTAACTCTATGCCACTCGTTTTTGGGGACTTGAATTATCTGACCTGGGCTAATAACCATAGACTCCTTTAATCTTGGTAACTCTAATAATAGCCTTCCATAAACACAGTAAGTAATGTCTGACAAATATTGATGTCTATGAAAATCTAAATTTTCATTGTCGACGATATAACTACATATCCTCAAAGTATTATCTAAATTATATTCTTTAAATTTCATAAGCTACTCTTTATTCTGTATCCATTCTTGTGAAATTCTTTTCGCTGCTTCCACAAAAGCTCCTGCGTAATTATCAGTATTTTTCCAATGTGCAATTATTGGACCAAAAGAGTATATTCTACTAGATAATTCCTCTTTATCATTTATGTATTGATAAACCTTAAAACTATTATCTCTATCTACGTTTATTCCCCCCACATTGTAATGATTATCTAAAGCTGGTGTAATAATCCTTTTTCTCAATAAGTTTTTTATTAAATCAGAACTATGATGTAATACATCACTACTCATACCTGATGCTTTTATTATAATATTTTGACTATAAAAATATTCATCGGGCAAGTCATTCAACTTTAATGCTTTTAATATCCCTTTACTAAACAATATTCTTAATTTTATAGCATTAATTTTAGGAATTGGAACAGCAACCCTAATAAAATGTCTATCCCAAAGCTGATCATACTCTTTTTTATCTCTAGAGCTCAAGTATCTATAAAATTTAAATCTTCTAACATGAAGAATGATTGTGTATAGTAATTTACTATTTTTATTTTCTTTTAAATCAATATTTAACTTATCTTCTGCTGTAATATTTGAAGCATTAACGAAATCATTTAATGTTAGCTGACCCTCAGATTGATGCTTTAATTCTAAATCAATAAGATTGGTTATAGATTTTAGGGGTATATAGCCATCAACAAAAGATTTAAATAATTCTTTTTCTGAAAGGAAATATGGTTCATATAGAACTTTTTCAGTTCTAACTCCTGGAAAAATTCCAGATCTTGAAACAGCAACAATATTAACCTTGTTAGCTTCGTATGTATTCCAATTTGCGACATAATCTATAGGAGTACCATTATCATAAATAAATTTACCATATTGACAGATATTTAAAATAGAATCTACTCCAGAAGGACCCATACCCTCAACATATACGTCAATATCTTTGCTTCTATTTTTTCTCTGTAAATTTATTATTTTATTAGCAACTATTTCAGGTGGGTAAGGCATATTAATAATATTGTCTATTCTTTCTGATACATTTTTATTCCAATGTCCTGTAGCTAATAACACTCTATCGATATCGTATAATAAATGTTTAGAATTATTCTTTTTATCTATATATAAAATATTGACTTTATTATAAGTATTTAGATCCATATCTAAAACTTCACAAAGATTATAGGTTTTAATATTCACCCGATTATTTTTTGCTATGTAAATAGCTTCCTTAAATCTATGTGTAAGGTAAATGCCAAAAAACTCTCTAGGATAAAAAGCTTTATGATCAAATATATAACTTTTATTTTGGGTAACAGCGTAACAACCATCAACCAACTCTGAGTATTGATTTAATATAAAATCTTTATTTTCATCTACCCAAGAAACAAAATCATTGTTATCTATAAACATCTGATCAGCAGGATTATTACATAAATAACTTTGAATATTATTATATTTGGAATATGGAAATCCAGGACCACAAACATTAGATTTTTCTATAATATGTATTTCATAGTCTTTGCAATTATTATTAGAAATATTTTTAACCAAATGCCATAATGCACAAGTTCCTGAAAAACCAGCACCAACAATAGCAAATTTATTCATTTGATTATTCCAAATTTTGAAGAGCTTCTTTGATTCTAGTAAGGGCTTCTTTTAAAACATCAATATTTCTACCACAATTAATTCTTACATAATCACCATATATACTCGAGTTAGAGTATCCAGTAGCAAAATGTTCCCCAGAAATAGATGCCACTCTCGCTTTATCTAATAAAAATTCACTAGCTCTCATGTACCCAATACTTTTATATTTTGAAGCATATTTTTTAAAGCTAACAAAAATAAAATAACCACCTTGAGGCATATCAACTATTAAATTCATTGCTTGTAATTCGTCAACGACTATAGATAAATTACTCCTTGCTTTGGTTGCTCTATCTCGTGAAATATCATCGAACTTTTCTTGCATTGCAAAAAAAGTTGATATTTGACCATAAGTACTAGCAAAAGAATTCATATTAACCTGCGAAATACTTGCCATCTTAATAAATGTTGAATTAGCCAGGATATAACCTATTCTATCTCCATGCATCCCATATGTTTTACCTGGTCCTGTGACATTTATAATAAAATCATGTTTTGTTCCATCATTTTTAAGTGCAATATGTTTTGATCTATTGTTAAGTATATGTGCTTCATAAGGACAATCAAATAATATATAAATGTTATTTAACCCATTATTTATTCTTTCACTATTAATATTACATATCAAGTTTGCAATATTAGTTAATTCATCAGTTGTATAAACTTTTCCTGTTGGATTTATACAATCACCCAGTATTATTATTTTTGTACTATCTGTAATCTTCTCTAATAATATATCTACTGTTATACCTTTTCTAAGACTCTCATTATCTTGTTCAATAAAAATCTTCTTAGCCCCACTTATTTCAACCATATCAGAATAATGAGGCCAGTTAGGTAGTGGTATTATGACTTCATCGCTCTCATTCAATAAAGTCTTAAAAACTACACTAATACTTCCTTTTATACCACCTGGTGTAACCATTATTTCGGTATTAGGGTCATAGTTAATATTATGTAATCTATTTGTTCTATCTGAGATAGATTTTAACAGGAAATCAAAACCTTTAACTGGAGCAAATTGATGGATAAGACTAGACTGATTTTTTATATACTCTATAACTCCATTATCTATTTCTTTATCACAAGGTACATCTAAAGTTCCTATACTTAAATCTATTACCCTATCTTCTTTTGATAAATTTTTATTTAATTCATTAATTTTTTTATGAGTCCCATGTGTTACTGACTCATTTATATTTAATAATTTAGTATAAAAATCATTTTTATATTCTTGATTTATTTTCATATCCAATCCTACACTAAAATTTTTGCTTTTTGATATAAACCATCCCACATATCAACTTGCAGAGTTAACATTCTTTGTGCTCCATATAATATTTTTTCTAAATCATTATCCGAATTACAATTATTTATCACACATCTCTTTGCATCACTAGCATGCCTCTCCTCTACACCGTTATCTATATGACAATTAAAGTATATTTCTACGTTTTTTTTGTATTGATTAAATCCATTTTCTTTCTATTTGCTCTAAATGCATCTCTAAAATTAGTTAACATAAAGTCAGCATGGGTTTCAAGAGCATAAACACAACCTAGCATACTATGATAACTATCTGACAATATATTTATAATTTCACGTCTATAATTATGAGTTTCATCAATTATTAATTCATTATTTTTTGCATCATTAACAAATAATGATGGTAATCCAAACTCATATTTACCATATTTATTATGAGAAGTTTCCATTAATACTTCATGACACCTATTTTTATCACCTTCTCCACACTCCTCATTTAAAATATAAGTAAAAAATATAAGTGTATCCATATCATCATGTAAAGCAGCCTGAGATACAACATATGCTATACCCTTTACTGTAGCCTCAGTTCTAAAGAAAAAATTTGCTCGGTGTAATTCATATATTTTTTTATTAATATTAGATTTAAAAAAATCAAAATATTCACATTTAAAAACTTTATGATTTTCTAGCTCAGATAAAGCCGTTAAAAGTTTATTTTGAACATTATTCATTAATACTTACTCCTTATTTTTAAACCACATAAAAACATATAAAAGTCCATGATTATGAAGGTATGATAAAAAAGATAATGGGAGTGTTGAATCAATAGGTGTTACTAGATCTTTTAGAAAACTTGTTTGCGATTTTGCATGGTGTAAAAGGGATTCACCATGCCAACAAAATCTTTCTTTTTTATCTATAACTAAAAAATCTATACTAGTCTTATAGAGTAAAGCTGCTAGCCCTAAATTACTTGGGCCAAGTCCAAGTAATATATAATCATAAACTTTATTACCCATTCAAGATCTTAAATAAAATTATCTGTTTTATATTAAAATATATTTTTATTTAATCACAACTTAAATAAAAAATATATATTAAATTTGTAATAATATTTAAAAATTAAATATGTTAAAAAACTTAGGAAAATATTATAATATAAAAAAGTATTTTAGAAAATTGGTACTCTATATAAAGGATATCTTCCATTAGTCTCACCAACTCGAGGAGATCGCGTAGTATGTGATACTGCTACTGCAAAGCTACTTTTACCCATTTGAGTTCCCAAAAAAGCTTTTAAAAGTGAACTTTTGCCAGCCCCAGATGGAGCTGAAACTATAAAGATATAATTACGCATAGTAATTAACTAAAATAAATATTAATTCACAAGATTATACAATTTTAAAACTGTAAATAGAACACTGCTTCCAAATAAACTGTATCCGTTAAAGTGACTTTATTTACTAGAATAATATCACCCCTTATTGTTTATCACTTATGTGTTGTGTTTTCAAATTCGATAATTGAGAAAAGCTTACGCTACAGTCTTCAACCTTACACTTATATACCCTCTACGTATGTATGCGCATATGGTTTTTCAAGCTTGATGCACGGTTGAAACGTTGACCACAGTCTTTACACTGAAATGGTTTTTCTCCTGTATGTATAAGTATGTGTCTTTTCAAGTTTGATGAGTCGGTGAAACATTTGCCACAGTCTTTACACTGAAATGGCCTCTCTCCTGTATGTATGAGCATATGTTGTTTCAAGTTTGATTGTTGGGTGAAACATTGACCACAGTCTTTACACTCAAATGGTCTCTCTCCTGTATGTATGAGCATATGTTGTTTCAAATTTGATGTTTTGGTGAAACGTTTATCACAGACTTTACACTTATGTTTTTTCTCTTTAGTATGTATTTCTAAATTCCCTGTTGGGTTTTCATTATCACCATTTAATGTTTCTTCCATAAGAATATCTACTGGCTGAGGTTTATTTTGTCTTTTACCTAAAATTTTATCTGTTATTTTTGACTTTTCTAACTGTTTAGTAGCCTTTTGTATTTGTAGTGGTATGCTAATAGTATTATTATTTACTTCAATGTAGGGTTGTTCTTGGTTTTTATTCATACCTGAAGGAATTTGTATTCTATTATTGGCCATTTGTCCATCAGCTATTAAAAAATAGTGTTCTTTGCCAGGTATTGTATTATCATAGCCTACATCAATATCGATTAAATTATTTGACGGAGCTATAGCTATTATTTGCTCAATAGGTGTTTGTCCTGACTCTACCATTATCCGGTGTATATTAAGTCTAATATTGGGATATAAATTTACTAATAAAAACATAACTAAATCGCCAGCTTCGTTGTTCCATAATCCTGGATTTGCTATATCATAGTAAACTTTATTAAAATCACTAGCAGGAACAAAAGGCCTTAGATACTGCTGTACCATGTCATTTAGAATATATGAAGCTAATATAGCCCTTAAATTCTCACCAGAGTCAGGAAAGCCAACAATATCATGGGCTCTTCCTAAACGATGAACTTGTTTAACTACAGCATTATAAAAACAGTTGCCATCACGTGCTATCTCATGATTATCTTTAATGCTCATATACTGTAATTTTCGGCTTTTTGTTGTTTTTTGTTTATTTTTTTTATTAAAAAATTTACCTAATTCTTGGATAAACTGGTCAATTAATTTTTGATCTTTATAACTGTGATTACGCTTAATGATCTCGCTTTTAAGATTATTTTTCGGTAGTTGAATTTTGGAAGGAGTCGGCTTTCCTTTATAATTATTTATTTCTACAGCCTTGGCTTTGCGTATTTCTTTATGTATATCTTTATTTCCATTAGGATAAACTTCTTTAAGATTATTAGCACTTAACTCAGATAGAAAAAAGAGTCTTTGAAATATTATCACGCTATGGATGGTTTTCGAGATCATGTTAAATAATCTGTTGTCAGAAAATATTGATTCAAGGTTATCTTTATTTAATTTATTGATATCAGAAATATACTGTTTTAGTTCAATTTCTAACTTACCTATTTTAGGAGCATCTTTTATTTTGACCTTTTCATAATGCTTCTTATATTTATCAATTTGTTCTTCTTTAGCCTTAACATTTGCATTTAACCTAATTAGTGTACTTTTGTATAGATGTTCAATACTTTGCTTTTGGAGAAATTTGATATAAAAATTATAAAAAATCTTTAGTCCATCACCGCATTCAAAGCTTATATCATACATCCCTCGCTTGTTTATCTGTAAGTCTCTGTATTTTTTTTGATCATCAAACATACTCCTGTAACTTCTTAAAGCTTTTTTAGTAGCTTCTAACTTAGCATGAAAATTTTCAAGTAAAACAGCTAATAATAATCCTGCATACCCACTAGCAAAGCCTCCTATTTTTCTTTCCTCTTTTTCATTGTTTTCTGGTTGACTTATGGGTGGTCGAGATTCCCTATATTTTTTATACAATAAATGAGAAGAATACAGAAGATAAATATGAACTTTTTTAAGTTTTTTTTGACACATTAAACCTTGATGAATGAAATCTTTTATATTATCCAATCCCATATACACCAGCCCAGATAAGATCATGTGAGTTGTCTTACACACAAATAGTAATGCACCTGTGCGATTTGGTAGTATAGGATTAGGTACTAAGGTATTTTCTTTATCAAATAAAGCTACTTTAGATAATGAATTATCTTCGTTAACTCTTAATAAATCTGACAGTGATTTAGAGCCATTTAATAGCTTTTCACTAATTTGCTTAGCCTTTTTTTTAGGTACCACTGTAGCTTTTGCTTCACCCTTAACAAAGTTAAAAACTTCATATTGGACGTAGTCAAAAGGTATTTGAAGGGAGGGGTGTTGATAAATGTTTTTGGTAAATTTTTTATCCCATGGAACCGCATAAATGTCTATATTTAATATATATAAAAGATTTATAAAGTCTTTTGGTAATTTTAAATGGTACATGTTTTTACTCATATTGGTTTCAGTAATATAAAATATATATTTTACTAATATTTTATATTATTTATTATTAATAAATAGTTTTATTTTTATTTACCGATTATTAAACTGGTTGAGTTGAGATTTTTTTATTCATTTGACAATTATTTGTGGTGTATTTTTTAAAATTATAAATTAAGTAGAGTGTTAGATTTTAAGCTTTAAACCTTTTCTAATTTGTTGAAGAGCTCGTTTTGCTTTTAAATTTGCAGTGTATTATCAAAATTTTTGTTTGTTTAAAATTCATATCAATTAAAATTTATTTAGTTATAAAATTATTTAAAATCTTTTTATTTTATTTAAATATGATAATATTGTTATATAAAACTTGTTTATATGATCCATGAAGAAGGAATACTAATAATATATGAAATGCATCATTTGTGGGAATGATCCTTGTTCTTGTCATATTAAGAAAAAAATTATTAATATTAAACGCAACTTTATCAAAAAAGATTACCTTACAAATTCTTTTATTAGTTCACGGAAGCAAACTAAATTGAATCCCATAATTAATAAAGGCATCTTAGATAACAGCTTAATAATAAAAACAAAACCAATATTAGAATTACCAAAAAACAAACATAAAAGGAACCATGCACACAACTTTGATGTTAAAGATACTATTAATAATTATAGTACTATCAATAGAATAGAAACAAAATCAGTTAATAGAACTCCTAGAGAATTTATCATAAGAGATAAATCTATAGTACATACACCAAAAAAAAATTATATTGAACCAATAATTCATAATCTAAAAACTAAATCAATAACTCCTAGACATAAGGGAAACATTTTATTAAATAAGTTTATTCAATATTCTGATGAAATACTAAATACTATAAGAGTTAATAATTTCAACACAAACTCTCTGCAATTATACTCAAACCATAAAACTTTTAAAAATAACCCTTTTAATTTGCAGACGCTTTTATATTATAATAAAAGCTTAAAATCAGAAATTAATACATTATTTAAAAATCAAAATCTTATAACATTTGGTTTTGAATATGAATTTGCAGGTTTTAATAAACAGCAGTTTCTTTCAATGAATAAAGAAGCCCGGGATCTCTGTGCCACTGGACACAATGAAATCATGAAAGATTCAACTAGTTTTATAAATGAGTGGAAAATTGAAACAGATGCACAGAAAGAATTAGAACTAGTTTCACCTATTTTATGTCTTTATACTTCTAATAAATATGATTTTACACAAAAAATCATAGCAGCATTTACATTTCTCGAATTTTACACTAAAGAAATATTAGATATAGCCAACGCTTCTGGAAACCTAAATATATTTTCTAAAAAAATTAATGAAAAGTATAATATTAATATTGAAAAGATAGGAAGTGAACATAATGAAACAGGACTACTAAATTTAATAAAAACTAATTATGAGATCGAGCACAAGTATCAAGGACAAATAAACAATAAAATTCGCGGTTCACACCTTAATATAGGTATTACTTTTGATTATTTAATTAATAACCTTCTGAAAGAAGATAATAATTTTTCTTTTTTCAGGAGTATTTATAAAAAAAATACACACGACAAAACTCCAAGTACAAAAAACTGGTTCTATATAGATGATAAGCTAATATTACAAAAATTATATGTCATATACACTAGTTTAAGGTCCACATTAGATAAATATTTAAAAGGGGTAAATATTAATACTGAAATTTGCTCTGCACTACTAACACTGAAAATAATAGAAATAACTAGTTACATAGAAAAACTTTTATACAATTATCTCCATCATATTGAAAGAGATTCAAATTTACAGGCGATATATAAGAAATCACATCATAGATTAACGAGTATTAAAAGTAATTCTTTTGATAAATTCTGGATTAAAACAGGCCTAGAAGGCATAATCGCATGCATATGCTTATATATTCCTGCCAACTATAGGACAAAATTATGTACAGATATATATGAAACGATTAGCTTACACAGGGATAACATATCAAAGTTTTTGATGGAAATAATTTGTAAAACATATAATATAGATAAATCTTCCTCTCATATTAATAAATGCTCCAAACTGTTTTTTCCATTTGATAAATATATAGCATCTATAATAAATAGAACGTTACTAAATATTGAGCAAGTAAGAGAGGTGACTATAAGGAACCATATGGAAGAAGAGATAATATGCAAAGTAAATGCCAATTTAAAACCAGCTATTGAGTTGAGAACGAGCACTGTAAATAACGACATTTTTATAGTTAATGAATCCCTCGAAAAGAACTTCCATGCTAACTTTAAAAAACATATTGATGATATAAGCAAACACAATAATTTAGCTTTTAAAAAAAATGATGAAAACTATAAATCTGATTTTAAACAATATATAGAAAAATCTAAAAGTATAAGCAAGTTAATTGAAGCTTATGATATCGCAGGACTTACAGGTGCAAGAAATGAAACCTATTTGCCTATTAGAATGGTGCAAAATAATATTCCCGAAGTTGTTATCGAATTTAGAAATCCCACTGATAACCTTGAATTTTTTATTAAAAAAATTCAAAAACTTAATACTATAAAAAAAAGTAAAGAAAAGAGAAAATATTATGCAAAAACGCCAGAAAGTAGGCTCTAATTTTGGCTCCTCAGAGATATTCACTACTCCCTAAGAGCCTAAATACAGTTTAATGAAGAGGTTCTAATCTACCTATGCTCAGTAAGATTTAAT
The DNA here is from genome assembly GCF_012222825.1 of Allofrancisella frigidaquae. Taxonomy (NCBI): domain Bacteria; kingdom Pseudomonadati; phylum Pseudomonadota; class Gammaproteobacteria; order Thiotrichales; family Francisellaceae; genus Allofrancisella; species Allofrancisella frigidaquae. Next base: position 990,524 of record NZ_CP038017.1, read on the forward strand.
TTTTTACCTGCTACCCAAACTTTTTTAAGATGATTTATAACTTTTGCACTCAAATTAGCTGGTAAATCAACTAGAGTATAGTCTTTTTCTATAGATATATTACAAATATGTTTACTATCTATGCCACCCTCATTTGCTATAGCACCAACTATATTTCTTGGTTGTACATCATTTTCACGACCCACATCTATTCTATAGGTAGTTAGATCTAGATCCACTCGCTTTGGTCGCTTTTTATCAAACCTAGAGTTATTATTTCTGTCTCTATCATTAAACCTATCACTAGATTTGGATGATCTATCATCTCTTTTAGCAGGAGCTCTCTTTTCTTCTTTAGCCTGGATCTCCCTTGGGAAAAAGCCTTTCTTATCTTGTGCTAAAAGCGTAAGTACTGCTAATAAATCTTCTGAGTCTAATTCTAGCTGATCACGTATATCAAGTATTATTTCTTTATATTTATCTAAAGATTTGTTTTTCTCCAAAGCAGATATTATTCTATTTTTAAAATTATTGATTCTACTATCAGCAAGCTCTTTAGCGCCTGGCATAAACATTTCTTGTAGTTTTGAATTAGTGAATCGCTCAAGCGAACGTAAGAATCGCATTTCTTTTAGCGTTATTAAAGAGATAGAAACGCCTTCACGCCCTGCTCTACCAGTACGGCCTATTCTGTGGACATAAGTGTCTTCATCATTAGGCATATCATAGTTAATCACATGACTAATACGCTCAAGATCTATACCTCTAGCTACAACATCAGTTGCTACTAAAACATCAGATCTAGAATTTCTAAATTGATCAACAATATATTCTCTTTGAGACTGTTGCATATCACCATTTATAGCAGCTACTTTATAGCCAAGAGCTTTTAAATTATCAGCAACTTCTATTGTGCTTGTCTTAGTTTTAACAAAAATTAGCACGCCATCAGTTTCTTCTATTTCTAGGAGTCTATCTAAAGCATCTATCTTTTTAAAACCTTTAACTACTATAAATTTTTGTGTAATAGTGTTAGCTGTTTTAGTTGTTGCTTTAACCTGTATTTTGCATGGATTTCTTAGATATTCTTTTATAATGTCAGCAATATCATTTGGTATAGTTGCTGAAAAAAGTAGTCGTTGGCACTCATCAGATACATGGCTTAAAACCCATCTAACATCGTCAATAAAACCCATTCTAAGCATTTCATCTGCTTCATCTAATACTAACGCTCTTAGATTATCTAGCTTTAGTGTTCCTTTCTCGATGTGATCCATAACTCTACCAGTAGTACCGACTACTACTTGGACACCATTTTTAAGTGCTCTTATTTGTGAGCCATATTCTTGTCCACCATAAATACAAGCAACAGACAAGCTCGGAACACTTTTTGCAAAAGCTTCAAACTGTTCTGCTACTTGTATAGCTAATTCGCGAGTTGGCGCTAATACTAAAATTTGAGGAGATCTGCTTTTATCATTCAGATCTAAATTATTTATTAATGGTAACGCAAAAGCTGCTGTTTTACCTGTACCTGTTTGTGCTTGTCCTAGCACATCTCTACCCGATAATATATATGGAATAGCATACTGTTGAATTGGCGTTGGGTTCTCATACCCTAGATTCATAACAGTATCTACAATATTTTGATCTAAGCCTAAAGAGCTAAAATCTTTTTTTGTTTCTGAATTCATTTTGTAACCGTAAATTAAATATTTTGAGAAATAATAATTTGAAAATTATGAAAATTTAAAATTATCCACGTGATGTAATTTCTAGTAGATGGTAGCCAAATTGCGTTTTCACTGGTCCATGAACAGTGTTTAACTCGTCATTAAAGACTACTTTATCAAATTCAGGAACCATTTGACCTTGGGAAAAAGTACCTAGATCACCACCTCTAGCTCCAGATGGACACAGAGAATGTTTTTTTGCAGCTTCTTCAAAAGTTATTTTACCTTCATTAATATCTTTTTTTATTTGTTCACATTCAGATTCTGACTGTACTAGCAAATGTCTTGCTGAAGCTTTCATAATTAAGTTCCTTATTTTTATTATTTACTATTGCAAATTACACCCAACAGGATACATTATTTACTTAAAATTTACAACTTTTATAAATTTTACTACTTAACATCTAGCATTTTAGGAAAAATATTTTTTTAACCTCTCTTTTAAACTAACCTTTTGCTCTTTGGAGTAAGGTTGTGCTTGAATATTGCCCCATACCGGGTTAGGCCAAGCTGGATCTGTAGTGAATCTTCCTATCACATGAATATGCATTTGTTTTACAACATTCCCTAAAGTAGCTACATTTAACTTATCAACCTTATATTCATCTTTTAAAAATACGGATAGCTTATTTATAAGAGTGTTTATATTGTACTGAACAGAATCATCTAACTCATACCATTCTGTTTTATCTGTAAATGGCACAATGATAAACCATGGTAATATAACATTATTCATTACTAATATTTTACAATCTAAAGTTTGGTAAACTTCAAAAGTGTCTTTTTCTAAACGTTCATCTAGTTTAAACATTAAAATACTCCCTAATTTTTTCCAGATCTTCTAATGTATCAACTCCTGCTGGGGTACTTTTTATAGCTTTGGCAACTGCTATTTTATAACCATTATATAAAACTCGTAGTTGCTCTAAAGACTCATAGTTTTCAATAGGTGCTTTACTTAAACTTGAGTATTTTTTTAAAAACTCTACCCTATAAGCATACATTCCAATATGCCTAAAATACTCAGCTTGTTGAACTTGTTTATTTTCTGAAAAACCTCTTTCAAAAGGGATAGATGCTCTACTAAAATAGAGAGCATAGTTATCTTTGTCAAACACCACTTTTACATTATTTGCATTATATATATCTTCTGAAGAAGTTATTTTTTCACACAAAGTTGACACCACAGCTTCAGATCTATTTACTAACAACTCTGCTACTTGCTCTATATTTTCGACAGGTATTAATGGTTCATCACCTTGTACATTAATAACTATATCCTCATCGTTATAAGCAAGTTGTAAGACTGCTTCAGCTATCCGGTCTGTGCCAGATGCATGTTCAGGCTTAGTCAAAATCACATGTGCACCAAAGTTTTGTGCTATATCTTTTATTTTATGCGAATCTGTAGCTATAACTATGCTTTCAAATTTAGATTTAGAGACTTGCTCAAATACTCTTTGAATCATTGGTTTACCTGCTATATCAGCAAGCATTTTATTTGGTAGACGTGTAGAGTTTAACCTAGCTGGAATAATAATATGAATTTTAGCCATATTTTTTTATCTCTTCAATGTTTAGCTTAGTAGCTTCTTCAACAAGCATAACCGGTATGTTATCACGTATAGGGTATGCTAGCTTATCTGCTTTACACACTAAGATTTGCTTTTGTTTATCATAGTGCAAGTTAGACTTACAAACCGGACAAACTAATATGTCCAAAACAGATTGATCCATTTATTTCACCTCTATTATAAATTCAAATTTAGCACTTACTTCTTTAGCTGCTATAAGCTTATAATCATTAACCTTACACCAAGCTGGTATATCACGCATTGTGCCAGGATCACTACAAGTAACTTTTAATAGCTCTCCTGGATTCATAGTTTTAAGCATATTCTGAGTTTTAATCACTGGCATTGGACAAAGTAGTCTTTCTAGATTTAATTCTTTCATTCTTATATATACCATTCTTTTTTAATATTTTCAGCTTGCATAGGCTTAACTTTAATCTCTTTACTAGTACCATCTAGGTAGTTAAACACCATCGTTACAGAATCTTCAGTTTTACCTTGCGTAAACCTTCCTAAAATCTCTGCTGTAACCTTCTCATCAATTTTATCAAATTTACCATCTATAAGGGTCAAAGGACCTGTGTGGGATGAACAATAAACACTTATAAACTGATTTTTATAACCATTTAAATAGTTATTTTCACCCTCTTCTCGGCCAACTATAAGCTTAAATTCTGGCTTAAAACGAATATGCCTACCTACTTTTAGAAGCATAATATCATCAAACTCATATTCTCGTGTATCTCTAGCTTGCCATAAATCCACGAGCTTATCAGAGTATTGTTTATCTGTAAGAAAACAACATCCTCCTGCGGGAGAGGCATAATCATCTATAGCATATTCTTTTGCTAAACGTATTTGATCTTTTCTACCTCTTCCTGTAATACCAAGCAATTTAGATCTATTAACCCAACCTTCTCTTTCAGGTTTAGTTTCTGGAAGATTTTTAGCACTAAGTGGCCGCAGTAGAAGATCATCGATACCAGATTGTTTTTGCACTATTGGCATAGTATTTTTTCTTTGTGACATTGGTCTTTGACCAATAACTTCTCCAGTTATTATAAAATCAAAACCATTTTCAATAGCCCACTGTTTGGCTTTTCTTACCATAAATATCTTACAATCTAGACATGGATTCATATTAGCACCATAGCCATATTTGGGGTTTAAAAGGACATCTTTATATTCTTCTATCACATCAATAATATGTAGCTTTATTCCCAACTGTTCAGCGACCCATAAAGCGTTATTTCTTTTTTGTTTTTCTTTATCACGCTTACGGATAGCGTGAGTATGTCCTTCAACACAAAACCCTGTGAAAAAATTAATCCCTTCAACGTGGATACCCTGCTCTTGTATTAACTTTGTAGCTAACATAGAGTCAAGACCACCTGATATCAATGAAACTGCTTTTATTTGTTTTTCCATAATGAGTAATTGAAATAAATACTTTAAACTCTAAATGATTTGTGACAATTTTAACATATCAAAATTTTAAACTATATTTTTATTGAGATAATAAACCTTACTAGATTTAAGTTTTAGTAGCAACTTTACAAAGTTACTCTACAGAACATCAAAATACTCCTCTTGGTATAAACTAAATTATAGTGTAAATATATAGGAGTTAACAACCACCTTTTTTATTTATCGCAACATTTGTCATATACACACCTAAAAATATTACCGCACCAAAGAGTAAAGATAATGGTGATAGTGTTTCACCATAAAATATAAATCCTATAATTATAACTAAAAACGGCATAACATTTTGAAATACGGCTGTCTTATAAACACCTATTTCTTCTAACGATTGTAAATACCACACGTAAGATATTACTGTAGCAAAAATTGATATATATATCATACTTGTCCAAAAAGGAAAATCCGTATCTGCAAGCCTACTAAAATCAGACTTAAATAAACTAACAATAGCAAACATAACCATACCAACAATAGCACCGTAGGTATTTATGGTTATCATATTTATACCTTGTCTAACACAACTTTTACCTAAGATAGCATAAGCACTAAAGCATAAAACTGCTAAAATACTTAGTACTTCACCTAAATTAATTGATAGACCAATCGCACATTCTGCATCTGTTCCATAACCTGAAAATGATACAACACCTACAGTTCCCAAGAGTGCTACTAAAATGCCTAGCTTAGCTTGCAAATTTACCTTCATTTTAAAAATGTAACTACATAAAACTGTTATGAAACAAGGAGAAAATGCGTATATAATAGCTATGATATTTCCTGATATTAATTTTTCAGCCCATAAGAATGCGATGTTGTATAAAAATACACCAAAGAAGCCTATAGCAATTATATAAAGCCACTGTTTTATATTTAATTTTGGTAACAGTGTTTTAGTATAATAATAATGAACAAGTAAAAATAATAATGAGGCAAATACATAACGAATAAATCCCACCATATATATATCTACATACTTTAAAGGTAATGGTGCTATATGATATAAGCTAGCCCAAAATGTAACAGCCAGCAATATTTTAACGTAACTTTTAGTGGAGGTATCCATAATAACGTATAGCAGTTTATTTACTATTGATTAAATATTCTACTATATTCGGGTTTACTAAGGTAGATGTATCACCAAAGTTATCATAATCCCCAGCTGCTATTTTTCTTAAGATTCTACGCATAATCTTACCTGATCTAGTTTTTGGTAATTCTGGAGTAAATTGTATAACTTCAGGAGTAGCTATTGGACCTATTTCTTGTCTTACATACATTACTAAAGATTTTCTTATATCAGTTAGAGTTTGCTCATCGTCTGCTATACCATCTTTTAAAATACAGTAAACATATATAGCCTCACCTTTGATTTCATGGGGCATACCTACAACCGCGCTTTCCGCAACGTCTTTATGCGTATTTAAAGCCGCTTCAATTTCTGCCGTTGCCATTCTATGACCAGAGACGTTGATAACATCATCCATACGCCCCTCAATCCAAATGTAACCATCTTTATCGCGCCTAGCAGCATCACCTGAAAAATAATACCCTTTAAAACTACTAAAATATGAATTTATATATCTATCATGGTCATTATAAATAGTTCTTGCCATACCAGGTGTTGCTCTTTTAATACATAAAGCTCCTTTACCTTCGCCTAGTATTTCTTTACCATCAGTGTCAAGAAGAGCTATCTCAACCCCAAAAAAAGGTTTTGTTGCTGAACCTGCTTTTAATTTATGTGTACCTGGTAGAGGAGTAATCATAATACCACCTGTTTCTGTCTGCCACCAAGTATCAACCAAAGGAGCTTGATTATTGCCTGCTTTTTCAACAAACCATTCCCATGCTTCTGGATTAATTGGTTCTCCAACTGAGCCAAGAACTCTCAATGATTCTCTAGAAGTTTCTTTCAAATAGTCATCACCCACTTTAATTAAAGATCTAATTAGGGTTGGAGCTGTATATAGTATGTTAACCTTATGTTGGTCTACTTCTTGCCATAATCTTGAAGCATCTGGATAAGTTGGAACACCTTCAAAAATAACTGAAGTAGCGCCGTTTGCAAGAGGTCCATATACTACATAAGTATGCCCTGTTATCCAACCGATATCTGCTGTACACCAATATACATCATCTTCTTTATGGTCAAACACTATTTTATGGGTAAAACTTGCATAAACTAAGTAACCGCCAGAGGTGTGTACTAAACCTTTAGGGGCACCTGTTGATCCTGAAGTATAAAGCATAAATAGTGGTGTTTCTGAATCAAAAGCTTGTATCTCGTGCTCTTTTGATACCTTTTTACACTCATCCCTATAACATAAATCTATTTTATCATTCCAGGTAATATTTGCCGTATTAGTATTACGTACTACTAAAACATTTTTTACAAAATCCAATCCAGAGATAGCCTTGTCAACACTTGCTTTCATGGCTATTCTTTTACCAGATCTGACCCCTTCATCCGCCGTTATAACAAAACTGCTTTTTGCATTGATTATACGCTGCTTTAATGCTTCTGATGAAAAGCCGCCAAATACAACCGAATGGATAGCTCCTATACGAGCACAAGCCAACATAGTATATATAGACTCGGGTATTAAAGGCATATAAATTGTAACAATATCACCTTTTTTAACACCATTTGCCTCAAGAACGTTTGCCATTTCACATACACTGTGATACAGCTCTTTATATGTAATTTTCTTAGATTTATCTGGGTTGTCAGCTTGCCATATATAAGCGATCTTATCAGCTTTATCTTTTAAATGTCTATCCACGCAGTTATAGCAAACATTCAATTTACCTGATTCAAACCATTTTATATCTACTGGGTCAAAGCTACTACTATATGCTTTGTCAAATGGCTTATGCCAATAAATACGATTGGCTTGTTTAGACCAAAACTCCTCTGGGTTACTTAAAGATTCTTTATATTGTTGCTCGTAAACTACTGAGTTAACATGAGAATTTTCAATGAATTTCTGTGAAACCTGGAATTTAGAGTATGACATAAATAACAACCTACGAGTTAATATTTAAAACTTATATTATCACACATAAATTAAACATCGTTACTTTTTATCTATTAGATAGGTAGTTTTTAAACTTTTCTCCTAGCTCTGGATGTTTCAAAGCAATCTCATAATTTGCTATTAAAAAACCTAGTTTACTTCCGCAATCATAGCGAGTTCCTTTAAATTCGTAGGCTAATAATTTCTCTTCTTGATCAATTAGTTTCGCTATAGCATCTGTAAGCTGAATCTCTCCACCAGCACCTTCAGAAGTTATTTCTAAACATCTAAAAATCTTATTCGGCAAGAGATATCTACCAACTACAGCATTTGTTGACGGAGCCTTATCAGGTGTTGGCTTTTCAACAATTGCTTCTATGATATTCTCATCATTTTTAGCTATTATGCCATAAGATTGTGTTTTATCTCTTGAAATTTGTTGAGTGGCTATACAACCTCTAAGGTCAGTACCCTCAACAGTTTTTATCATCTGTTTAAGCGCGCCCGTACCACAATTATGGTTATAAATAAGGTCATCAGGCAAAATTACAGCAAAATCCTCTATCCCAACTAAAGGTTTCGCACACAATATCGCATGACCCAAACCTAAAGCTTCTGGTTGGCGCACAAAGAAAAAACTAACATCTCTAGGAATAATATTTTTTACAGCTTCGAGTAGCTCATACTTTTTCTTTTTTTCCAAAGAATATTCAAGTTCAAAGTTTCTATCAAAATGATCTTCTAATGATTTTTTATTTGAACTTGTCACAAATATTAACTCTTTACAACCAGCTTCTATTGCCTCTTCTACAGCATACTGGATTAGTGGTTTATCAACTACTGTTAGCATTTCTTTAGGACAAGACTTTGTTGCTGGTAAAAACCTAGTACCCCAACCAGCAACGGGAAAAACTACTTTTCTAATTTTCATATTTTTGACAATACCTTAAATTCTTAACATTTTATTACAGTAGATACATTTTACAACTGACAGTATAAGTTTACTCTTATCTTATAATTTTCATAAGCTAAATTCTTTAACTGATCAATATATTTTCTAAGATCATTTGACCATTTAACATATAAGTCTACTATTATCTCCTCGTCAAAATAGTAGATAGATATTTGCTTATCTAAAATCAAGCTTTTGCTAAGCCCATTAGTAGCAAAAAAGTTTAAAATTAGACTATATATTTGAGCACGTGAAGGCTCGAAATTTTCTAACTTAACTACTCCAATTTCATGGTCTAAAACGTCAACATGAACGGTGATATCTTTAATGCCACCTACTTTATGATAAATATTACTTTTGACAACTTCAGCTATATAGTGACCTTCAGATGCTGTACAATATTTATCAACTAAAATATGTACATCTAAAACTATTTTTCCAGCCATTTTTCTAGTTCTAAGATAATGAAAATCTCTAACATCTTCTATACTAGCTATTATTTCTTTAATCGCTTTATAAGTTTGCTCGTCTACACCTTCATCTATAAGTTCTGCAACGGCTGAATAACCCCATTTTATACCCATTTTAACAATCATATAACAAACTACAAAAGCTGCTAAAGCATCCATCCATACAAAACCTGCAAATGCTCCAAGTAGCCCAACCAATACCACTACTGATGACCACATATCTGAACGACTATGCCATGCATTAGCTCTAAGCAGATCGGAATTAATCTTATTTGCTGCTGCCATAGTGTATTGATAAATAAACTCATTACCCACAATTGAAAAGATAGCAGCAAAAGCTGTGTAACTGTTAGGTTGATTATATTCGCCAGTCATTAAGCTAACTACTGAGTGATAGACTATCATAAAACCAATTGCAATTAGTAATCCTGACAAAATCAAAGTTGCTAAGGTTTCTATTCTTTCGTGACCATATGGGTGGTTGTGATCTTCTTCTTTATTTGCATATTTTGCTGCAAATAAAACCATCGCGTCACTTAGTAGGTCAGAAAAAGAATGTATACCATCTGCAAATAACGCTGGAGAACGACCCACCACGCCAACCAAGACTTTAACAATTGCTAGTAATGCATTTATAAACATACCAATAAGGGTGACCTTTTTGGTAATCTGATATCTATTATTCGACATTTTTATAACCTTCTTAATTTAAAAGAAAAGAGCTTACACAAAGCAAATAATAACTTTTAGAAAAGCTAATGTCTATTATAATATAGTCATAAAATCACTATTTTAAGTTATTTCTAAAGTTTAATAAATTTAATATCTGCCTATAACTAGCTTTAAAAAAAGAAATACGTGTACAACAACCTTAAAACTAGGCCCCTTATAATAAATAATTATATAGTAAACTATTTTTATTTGATACTTGGTATGGATTTTTGATAGATTTTAATTATCATAAATTAACATAGTATAGAGTATATATATATCGGCAGGTGATTTAAAATGAGTAAGTTATATGATTTTATATTTGGATTAAATTTTGGTTATTTTGATGATTGGAATGTAATGTATAAAGGAATCGGTCTTGACGATGATGAAGGAAGTGTCGATTTATTTGAATATAAATACAATGGTCTATATGGAACTAATCCTTATATATCTCATATTGATACTTCAAGTGGGATTGCAAAACCTCTTAATATACCAAGCTACCATAAACTAAATAAATCTAACAGTATCCCGATTATAAATTTAAGCTTTAACCCTTTAAACTCCAAGGAATTTACTGCAAAATATCTGACCAGTGTAAAAGCTGAGCTAAGAACACATTTTAATAAATTTGTTAAAATACTTATCTCTGGGCATGGACAATCTATAAACTCCTTAGGAACAGGAAATGATAAGTTAAATTCAGGTTATGTAACCATAAAAGAAATTGTTGATATACTAGCATTTTTAACAAACGGGTGTTATGAAAATATCTCTTACCTGAAAATATGTCTAATAGCGTGTGGTGCCAATAAAGTTGGTACACCTAAATTTCTATATGAAGAAATGATAAAGTTATCGTTCCCATTCCATTTTTCTGTTGTTGGATACGACAACAAAATTAATATGTGCAATGCATTAAATACGAGACATGATGAAAATGTACAAAAATTTTCTACTTTTTATTCTAATGAATATGAGGGGAGAATGGCCTATAGACAAAACTTTAAAAAAGAGTTAAATAAAATAATAAATGCTTATGCCTCAAAACTACCTTTTTTATTGTATATGTATAATGAAGCAATAAACTCCCAAAAAGGGCGAATAACGTTAAAAACTATTGATGTTTTATGCTCTAAACTAATGGATGCTATAGAATATGCTGGAATACCGGATTCTAAAAAAAAGTATTATTCAGGTATTAATATAGTACCTAAATCTCCTTATTATCTAAGTTTAGAAAATATAGCACTATCCAAAGAATTATATCAAACACTAATAAAGTTCAAGGATAATTTTTCAAAAAAAGCTGACGAACATTATCAAAGCGTTAAAAAAAGTCAATTTTTACAAACTGAACCTAAAGTAGACAGATATGATTACTATACAGGCGTATAATAATCCAATATCAGTTAATTTGCGTTTCTATTTTAAACTTGGTTGCAAATATTGAGTAATAACCTAAAGTTTCATAACATTTTTGTCGGGTTAGTCTATTTTTAACAAATAGTATTGCAAAGCTTAAAAAATTTTGTATAATAGATCACATCAATTCGGAGAAATGGCTGAGTGGTCGAAAGCGGCGGTCTTGAAAACCGTTGACTGTAACAGGTCCGGGGGTTCGAATCCCTCTTTCTCCGCCATCTTAAAGACCCTTTTTAGCTACAAAAACTGTTACTTTATAAAAAATATTAGTAAGTTTGTTATCAAACACTATCGAATAGCTACTAGGTACATGCGTGTCTAATAATAAATTTCTTAAGCCTATCCATAGCTTTCTCTAGTTCTGGCATTTCGTTAGCACAACTGATTCTAGCAAAACCTTCCAAACCAAAAGCTACACCTGGCATCATCGCAACATACTCCTCTGCCAATAAAGCATTACATAGCTCAATATCACTACTAAACTTAGTATGTCTAATTAAATCCCGAATATCAGGAAATAAATAAAAAGTACCATCTGCATTTTTTACATCAATATAAGGCATCTCTTTTAAACATTTAGTTATAAATTGCTCCTTTTGCTTATATGATTCAACAAAATATTGTAAATCTTCTACCGGCATGTTCATTGCTGCTATAGCTGCATATTGAGATATAGAACAAGCACATGTAGTTGATTGCGATTGGAACTTTTTCATAGCATCATTTAGCAATTTTGGAGCTATAGTGAAGCCAATACGCCAACCTGTCATAGCAAAGTTTTTAGAAACACCACTAGCAATCACATATCTATCTGCCAACTCTGGTGCAACCTCTGTAATTAAAGTTATTCTTTGAGTAAAATATAGTTGATCATAGATATCATCACCAACAATCCAAATATTCGGGTATTTTCTTAACAAGTTAGCTAGATCCTGTATACATTTTTTTGTATAAATTAACCCTGTAGGATTATTTGGTGAATTAATAATAACTGCCTTAGTTTTGCTTGTTATATATTTTTCTAATTCATCAACATCTATTTCAAAATTATCCTCAAACTTAGTTTTTACAACTACTGGCTTTGCACCTGTTAATGCAATCATATCTGGATAAGAAACCCAATATGGAGCAAAAAATATTGCCTCATCTCCCTCTTCTAAAATACAGTTGAAAATGTTATGCAAACTATGTTTAGCACCCGATGTTATACACACCTGCTCAGCACTAAAATCGATACCGTATTGTCTTTTATAGCGCTTAACTACTGCTTCTCTTAACTCTTTTAATCCATCAACATTAGTATACTTAGTAATATTCGCATTTATAGCCTCTATTCCAGCTTCTTTAATAGTATCTGGGGTGCTAAATCCGGGCTCGCCTATAGCTAAAGAAACAACGTCATGACCCTGGTCTTTAATTTGCTTTGCTAATGCTGCCATAGCAGTTGTTGGAGAAGCTGAAACGTTCTGAATCTTTTTGTTTAGAGTAGCCATCATATTTCCTTATAGTTTATTTTTTTAAATCTAAACGTATAGATTTTAGTTTTTATTCTATTTTAAAGCAATAACTATTGTTGTCACAAGATAGTGTAACTATACACATACTATATAGCTAACCACGCTAAAAAAATAGTACATCACTCAATTAGGATTGACCGCGTAATCGACATAATAGTTTAATTTTAAGCTATTCCAGTTATAATACTACTTTTATAATTATTAAGCTATACAAACCTAAACTAGATGCGTCACAGCTAGTTGTCATATATAAGGATCCCAGATATCATAGTTGATATATCAAAGCGTCACTAATATTTCCATCTTTATAAACATAATAATTTTTACGCCTAGAAATACACTTAAAACCTATTTTTTCATATAGCTTTATAGCTTTAAAATTCTTTACGTCAACTTCTAAGAAAAGTTCTTTTATCCCTTTTAGCTTTAGCTCTTGAATACCAGTTCCTAGGAGTTCGTACCCTAAACCTGCTGATTGATTATTTTTATCTACACAAATATACAAAAGTTCTGCTACATCAAGGATATAGTTAAATATAGCTACAGCCCTTAGATAATCACCTTGCAAAACCCCAAAAACTAGACCATTATTATTAAAACTTTCAAATATTTGTTTATCTGACCAGTTTATATAATTATCAGTTTTACGAATTAAGTTAATAACTTGATTACAATAGCTTTCATCTAGGACTAAAATCTGCATACTGATATAGTTTCTGTAGAATATATTTTTTGCTCTCTACACTTAATAGTTCAAACTCATCTGAAATAAAGTCTTTTTGATAAATATTAATTGCTGCTTGTTGACCTAAACTTTTAGATACCTTATACATATTAACCTTTGTTTTAAAAAATAGACTTTCAATCACATTTTTTAAAAAGTTAATACTCAATTCTTCTGAAATATAGATATTTATCACCCTGTCACTATCGAGATTATTAGAATATATAGGCTTGTTATCTAGTTTGGCATCTACAAAAAAGCTTTTTTTTGTTACTATAGTAGCTACAGTAGATAATTCTTGTTTCGACTTTTGACTATTAGAGCTGTATTTATCCTTTAAATTCCATATATCTATATCAAAGACTTCTTTTAGCTCCTTTTCAAAATCCATATTATCTCTCTAATCTTTCAACTAGTTTTTTTGGATAGCTATACGGTTCAAGTTTGACGGATTTACGTAGGTTGTTTACTTCTGTAGGTGAAAGTTCTAATGTTTTTCCACGAGACACATATTTCGGCAATACTACATCACCAAATCTAACTCGTGTTAATCTACTTACTGTAACACCGACAGCTTCAAACATACGTCTGACCTCTCTGTTTCGCCCTTCAGATAAAGTCACGTAATACCATAAGTTAGCCCCCTCTCCCCCAGAAAATCTAACACTATTAAATTTAGCTAAGCCATCTTCTAGTTGTATACCTTCTTTAAGCTTACTTAATACATCATCTGATAATTGCTGTCCAAATACTCTTACGGCGTATTCTCGCTCTATTTCATAAGAAGGATGCATTAAACGGTTTGCCAAATCTCCATCTGTCGTAAATAACAGTAGACCTGTAGTATTTATATCCAATCTTCCTATCATTATCCAACGAGATCCAGCTAACTTAGGCAATGAATCAAAAACTGTCTTTCTATCTTTTTCATCTTTAGTTGTACAAACTTCCCCTTCACGTTTATGGTAAATTATCACTCTAGGTCTTGTCATTGGTTGACCATATAAATGCAACGCTTTACCATCAAAACTTATTTTGTCTGTACTTGATGCTTTATCACCTAGTTTAGCAACTTTACCATTTACTCTAACCCTGCCTTGCTCTATAAATTCCTCTATTTTCCTTCTAGAACCTATACCATGTTTAGCAAGTATTTTTTGAAGTCTTTCTTGATTATTATCATTAAAATTATTAGTTTTAGTCATTATTCTATACCACCATCAGAAGCTGAGAAAAATTGATCCATATCATCATCATTGAAATCTTTCGATGAAAATATTAACCTCACTGTAGCAGCTTCATTTTTATTATTTGCATATTCTGCTAACTTTAACCTCAGCTCTAATACACGTTTATTATTAAAAAATTCTTCATTACTTCTCATTTCGTATATTACTTTGTAACATTCTTTATATTGTCCCTGCTCAAAGTACATCTCTGCCAAACGTAATTTAGCACCTAAATAGTTTGATTTAAATTTGTCAGCTTTTTTCATAAAACTTAGAGCATCTTTTTTCTTATCCTGTTTATACAAGCATTCAGAATAAAGGAAAAACGTCTGTGCCATATCATTATTGTCCGACATGTATAATGATTTCTCAAATAACTTTTCTGCTTGTGAAAAATTATCCTTCATTTGACATAAAAATTGGGCATAGAAATTCATTGCTTCAAAATTTTTAGGTTCATTACTGATAGCATCTTTATAATATTTTTCAGCTATAGACTTAGAACCTATTGTTTGATAATAGTAACCTGCTGCGTAATCTACTATCGCTAATCTATAACCATGCTGCTTTGCTAACTGTTGAGCTTTAACCAACTTATCTTTAGCTCTATCTAAATACCCGTCGTGTGAGTAGATGATAACTAATTCAGCGTTTAAACTAATAGCTTTTTTATAATCAGCTTTTTGCTCTGTCGTTTTAGTAGATATAGTATATTTTGCAACGTTACCTTCTACTATCTGAGGCTCTTTTTTGAAGTTATCCTGAACAGTATTTTGCTGAGAACTAGAGTTATTAGGTTGCAACTGTGTAGAACATGCTCCCAAAATGCCTAGTAGACTTACCAATACAGCTTTCTTTAAATTAGCTTGCACTGTTATTATCTCCTAGTTTTTTTAAATATCGCTCTTTTCTTCTAGTTTTATCTATAACATCACCAGCAAGTTGGCCACATGCAGCATCTATATCATCACCTCGTGTTTTACGGATTGTAGTTACAAAACCATTTTGCTGTAAAAATTCTTTAAACTTATGAATTCTATTATTACTAGGCTTTTTATAAATAGTTCCTGGATATGGATTAAATGGAATTAAATTTATTTTAGCAGGAACTTCTCGAGATTTTAATAGTTCCACTAGCTCTTGGGCATCATCTAAATTATCATTGATTTCATTCATTAAGGTATATTCAAAAGTTATTTGCTTATGAGGACCCTTTTCTGCATATAATTTACAAGCTTGCAATAATTCATCAATATCATATTTTTTATTTATAGGTACAATTTCATTACGTAAATTATTATTTGAAGCATGTAAAGAAACTGCCAATGACACCCCTGATTGCTCTAGTAAATCATATATCCTAGGAACAACCCCTGAGGTACTAAGAGTAACTTTTCGTTTCGATAAACCATAAGCTAAGTCGTCCATCATAATATCCATAGCTGGTACGACATTTTCAAAATTCATCAATGGCTCACCCATGCCCATCATTACAATGTTTGTAACTGTAAAATCATGTTCACCATTGTTTTTAGATAAAGTTCTAGCGGCTATCCAAAGTTGAGCTATTATTTCCGCTACTGTCAAATTTCTGTTAAAGCCTTGCTTACCAGTAGAACAAAAACTACAATTTAAAGTACAACCAACCTGAGAAGATACACAAAGAGTCCCTCTACCTTCTTCTGGTATAAATACAGTTTCGATTGCACTACCGCCAACATCTATCAACCACTTATGTGTACCATCCTTAGAAGCTTTACTAAAAACTACTTTAGGTACTGTCACATATGATAAGTTTTTTAGCTTATTTCGTAAGCCTTTACCTAAATCTGTCATAGCATCAAAATCTATGACTCCTTTTTTATGCATCCATTTAAAAACTTGTCTAGCATGAAATTTTTTTTCTCCTATTGATATAAAAAAATCCTCAATAGCCTTTTGATTTAAACCCAGCAAATTAACTTTAGTATCTTGTTGCATAAAAGTTCTCTTTAAATAATTTCTATAATATGAATTTAGCCGTTATATCCCATATCACCAGGCACAATATAGTCGTTCTCATTAGTTAAATTTGTAAAGCTAGCATATTGCCCATCAAAACGCACATGTACAGTCCCTATAGGACCATTACGCTGTTTACCTATTATTATTTCACCAATATTTTTATTATCTTCTTTATCTTTATTATAAACTTCATCGCGGTAAATAAACATTATTAAATCAGCGTCTTGTTCAATAGCTCCAGACTCTCTTAAATCAGACATCATTGGGCGTTTATCTTTACGATCGTCCACCCCCCTATTTAATTGTGATAATGCTACTACAGGAATATCTAATTCTTTAGCTAAAGCTTTCAAAGAACGAGAAATCTCAGATACTTCTAAAGTCCTATTTGTTTCATAACCTGGAATTTTCATTAACTGTAAGTAATCTATTAAAATCATAGACAGACCACCATGCTCATTATACAATCTACGAGCTCGTGAACGCATTTCTGCTGGAGTCAATGTTGAAGTGTCGTCTATATACAAAGGCATTTCACTTAGATTTTTCATAGCTGTAGTAATCTTAACCCAATGAGCATCATTTAACCTATTACATTCTTTAAGCAAATTCATCTCAACACGAGCTTGGCTAGCTAACATTCTTGTGACTATATCTTCCGCTGGCATTTCTAAACTAAATACTAAAACTGGCTTTTGGGCAGCTTTAGCAATATTTTGAGCTATATTTATGCCTAAAACTGTTTTACCCATAGATGGTCGAGCAGCTATAATTCCTAAATTAGCTCGTTGCAACCCTGAAGTCATTTTATCTAAATCTATAAACCCTGTAGAAGCTCCTGTTAAACCCGTGCCAGAATCAACTATTGCACTCATTCTATCAACAAGCTTTGGAATCACATCTTTTATAGATTCAGGGCCTTTTGTTAAGATGTCTCTTTCTTTTGCAACATCTAAAATTCTACTTTCAGCGTAATCAATCACTTCGTCAGGATTTTTTGACTCTGCAGAATATATTTTTTGAATAATATCATTAACACTATTTTGTAAACTTCTCAATTTAGCTTTATCTTTAACGATATTAGCATAAGTTTTGATATTAGAAATAGAAGGTGTATTTGTTGCTAAATCAATAATATAGCCTTCACCGCCTGCTTCATCAAGTAATCCTGCTGTTGCTAAGTATTCACTTACTATCAACACATCAAAAGGTATGTTTGATTGATTAAGAGTGTTTAACTGACTATAGATAATTTTATGTCTTCTATCAAAAAAATCTTCTATTAAAAGTAAATCTTCTACTAGTTCAATATTTCGGTTATATAATAAAATATTTCCTAGTATAGCTCTTTCAGCTTCTAAAGAATAAGTTGTTTCTGCAGGCTTAAATTGGTTAGTCATAGATTATAATAAAAAACCTTTTTCATAAATACAAAAAAACCATGCCTAACACATGGTTTATATTTATATATTCAGATTTAAAAAATGTGTTAGTTGTATTATTATAAACTAACTTTCAGAAGCTACAACATTTACTTTTATATCAGCATCAACATCTGTATACACATGAATTGTAAGATCGAACTCTCCAATACTTCTAATAACGCCTTCAGGCATGCGAACTTGGCTTTTTTCAATCTCTTTACCAGTTGCTTGAGACACCGCTTTTGCAACTTCAGCAGTACCAACTGAACCAAATAATTTACCACCGTCACCTGCTTTAGCTGCTATAGTGAATTTTTTATCCTTTATAGCTTCAGCAGTAGCTACGGCTGCTTCATATCTAGCTTTTTCTGCTTTCTCAAGTTCAGCCTTTTGAGCCTCAAACGTTTCTATATTAGCTTTAGTTGCTTGTACAGCTTTCCCAAAAGGGATAAGAAAGTTTCTTGCATAACCTGGCTTTACATTTACGATATCACCTAATACACCTAGGTTTTCCACTTTTTCTTTTAAAATAACTTGCATTGTATCAATCCCCAGTACTAGTTAAAATGACGATCACAGTATGGTAGCAAAGCTAAAAATCTAGCTCTCTTTATAGCTGTAGATAATTGTCTTTGATACTTAGCTGATGTACCAGTCACACGACTTGGGACTATTTTCCCAGTTTCTGTTATATAAGCTTTTAGCTTATTTACATCTTTATAATCAATTTCTTTAACGCCATCTACTTTGAAACGGCAAACTTTACGACGACTCATTTTTAAATACCTCTATAAACTTATTTAAATTACTTCTTTTTCACTAGTTTGCATCATAACTGATGACTCTGTAACAGCTTCTTTTTTTGATATAACTAGGCGGCGTAATATAGCATCGTTGTATCTTAAATTTTCTTGAAGCTTATCTAGAGATTCAGTCCCACACTCTATATTAAATAGTATGTAATGTGCTTTATGAAGTTTCTCTATAGGGTAAGCTAATTGACGACGTCCCCAGTCTTCAAACCTATGAATTTTACCGCCTTTTTCTTCGATGATACTACGGTATTTATCAAGCATAGTTTGTAACTGATCAGATTGATCAGGGTGTATCATTAACACGATTTCATAATGTTTCATTTTTATAAACTCCTTACGGTTTATCATTAATTTTTCCTACACTGATAAGCTACATAAATTAATTTATGTAGCAAAGAGCAAACCATATTGTACTAATTATATGTGCTGATATCAACTTGTTTTAATCATAAAAAACCTAGCTAAAATAAAAGGCTATTTTTGTAAGCAATTTCATTTCCTAATGGTAAAATTAAACACATCAAATTTAGCTTTACTTTTATTTGGCAGCAAATAAAAGTTTCATCACAAGAGGTGTCCTTATGCAAGATAAAATCAAGAAATTTGAAAACTTTCTAATACAACTTCAAAACAACATTACTAGTGCTTTAGAAAGCTGTGAGACTAATAATCAAAGATTCATTAGCGATAAATGGCAAAAACCAGATACTCCTGAACAAAAACTTAAAGGTTATGGCGACTCTATGATTATCGAAGGTGGTGAGATTCTTGAAAAAGGAGTTGTTGCTTTTTCAAAAGTACATGGTGAAGCCCTGCCACCATCTGCCACAGAGAAACGTAAAGATTTAGCAGGTAAGTCTTTTATTGCTACAGGAGTATCTTTAGTAATCCATCCACGCAATCCTTTTGTGCCAACCTCTCACGCTAACTTTAGACTATTTGTTGCTGGAGCTGATACAGATAATCCAATTTGGTGGTTTGGTGGTGGATTTGACCTTACACCATATTATCCATTTGAAGAAGATGCTATCTACTGGCATCAAACTGCTAAAGATGTTTGCGACAAACACAATAAAAACTATTATCCCGAATTTAAAAAATGGTGTGACGAATACTTTTACCTAAAGCACCGTGATGAGTGCCGCGGTGTGGGTGGTTTATTCTTTGATGACTTAAATGAAGAATCTTTTGAAAAATGTTATGATTTTGTTACTGAATGTGCAAATGCTTATATAAAAGCATATATCCCTATTGTGGAAAAAAGGAAAAATATATCGTATTCTCAACAACACAAAGATTTTCAACTCTATCGCCGTGGTAGATACGTAGAATTTAACCTAGTTTTGGATAGAGGAACTATTTTTGGTTTACAAAGTGGTGGTAGAACAGAATCTATACTATCATCTCTGCCTCCAATGGCATCCTGGAAATACAATTGGCATCCAGAAGAAGACTCTGAAGAGGCTAAAATTTACGAGTATATTAAACCTAAAGATTGGCTTAAATAGTAAACATTACAACAAGATTAGTCATGAAAAAAATCGCTATCTGCGTGCTATACTTTACAACTATAGCACCACTCTTTGCAAAAGATTCATATTATCCCAAACAACTACAATTAACTAATGCAAATATGGTATTTGCTGCGGATATTATCAGACATGGCGCTCGCACATCAACACAATATGACCAAAACCTAGAATACCCTCCTCTATGGAATATAGATAACATACCAGCTGGTCAGTTAACTCAATATGGCTTTGAGATGGAAAGGTGTAATGGCGAATACTTTAGCAAAGAATATCATAAACTTTTAGGCAGTGAATATCACCACGAAGATATTTGTATTGTTGCTGGTGGTGCTAATAGAGATATCGTTAGTGCTCAAGCAGCTTTATTAGGAATGTTCCCTCGTATAAAAAACTCAGATGTTATCGAGATTATACCTAAAGCTAAAGATCCAATGTTAAGTATGCACAAAAACATCAAAAATATTGATTCTGCACCCGGATGGCTTGATGAATGGCGCAAAATAGGATATCTATCTGAAGTTTTAGCTAAAAATAATTATATATCTAAAAATGACTACTGCGATACTACAGTTTCTACACCACAGCAGGCTTATAAATGCATACAGCCAATCGCTAAATTTGCAGCACAATTAATCCCGCTAAAAGATTATTGCTCAAAATCAGGTTGCTCAATATTCAAGACATATAAAGCCCTTACAAACTCAGATATAGATACCTTAGTAGATATATTTAATTTTAATAGCTATCACTCTGCTACTCCATCACAATCAGATGGTTTTGCTGGTTTTACAGAAGATTATTTACAAAATTCAATTAACTCTAATGGCGCTGTTGTAATTAGTCAAATAATTTTTGATATAAAACAAATCATCTCAAATCCAAACAACAAAAAATATCCTAAATATATTCTATTTGTTGGACATGATACTGGTATTAAGTTCAATATTGCTTACCTACTTAGCAAAGCTGATAAGATAAAAACGATACTAACAACAAATCCAGGATACGGTGCTGATTTATCTTTTAGAGTATACAGGACTAATAATCAGTACTACATTAGAGTTTCTTATATAAATTCATACAATTCTGGTAATAATGTTATTATTTTTGAAGATTTATTTAGTAAATTTGAAAAAATATACTTTGATAATTCCCAACTTCTTAAGCAACAATATAAAAACTGCTCTTCTTTTCAACTTTACTAATATTTTACTTATATCAAACCAATTACGTCTGATAAAATATAGTTAAATTTGGAATTAAAGATTATTATTACCATGAAAATAAATTTTTGTGCAGGTCCTGCTGTAATACCAACTTGTATCATTGAAAAATTACAAAAAATGATGACTAACTATAAAAATACTGGTGTTTCATTATTATCTATTTCTCACCGTGATAAAGCTTTTGAAGAGGTTCATGATTCTATACAAACTAAACTTAAGTATTTATTAAATATACCGGATGATTACTCTATGTTACTTATGCAAGCAGGAGCAACAGCTCAATTTACTGCTATACCTATGAATTTGTCAGATAAGTACAATAAAGCCCTTTATATATGTAGTGGTCAATGGTCAGAAAAAGCAGCCAAAGAAGCTAAAAAATTTATAAATGTGGAATCTGTCACATATGGTAATAGCATAGCTGAAACTTTCGTTTCTAATATGTATGATTATGTTTATTATACAGACAACGAAACTGTAGATGGCTTTCAAATAAACCAATTAGCCAAATCTTGTAACACTAAGCTAGTATGTGACATGTCTTCAAGTTTTTTATCAAAACCTATTAATATTAGAGACTATGGATTGATTTACGCTGGAGCACAAAAAAACGCTGGTATTCCTGGCCTTACGATAGTTATTGTACAAAATTCTTTAATTAAAAAGAAAGAAAATATACCTATAGTATTTGACTATGATACTACTAGAAAATCTAACTCCCTTTATAACACTCCTTCTGTAATTTCATGGGTTACTTTTGAGCTAATGTTAGAGTATTTGATAGATAAATTTCAAGATTTGAATGAAGTAGAGAAATTCAATCATACCAAAGCAAAAATTTTATATTCAACAATTGATAACTCTAAGATCTATAAAAATGACATAAAACCAATATATAGATCAAACATGAACGTAATATTCCAGTTACCAACACAGGAATTAACTAAAAAATTCCTTCTAGATGCAGGTAATAAAGGATTCTATGGTTTAGAAGGTCATCGTCTTGTAGGTGGTTGTAGAGCTAGTTTATATAATGCAGTATCTTTAGAAGATGTAAAAGCATTGACTAAATTCATGCAGGAGTTTGAAAATGAACAACTCTAAAATTATCACTATCGATGGTCCTAGTGGGGTTGGCAAAGGTACTTTAGCTAAAGCTTTAGCAAAACATTTAAACTATAAACTTTTAGATAGTGGTGCAATTTATAGACTAGCAGCGTTGCATTGTTTTAATAACAATACAGATTTAACTAGTGAAACAAACGTTTGTAAGACTCTTGACAATTTAGATATTAGGTTTGAAATAGACAATGGTTCTAACTCGATAAAAATTATTCTAGCTGGTGATGATGTTTCTAAAGAAATTCGTACAGAGCAAATAGGCATGCTTGCTTCAAAGATAGCTGCATACACAAGTGTAAGAAAGGTTTTATTAAATAAACAGCGTGATTTTGCTACTGAACAAGGATTAGTAGCTGATGGCAGAGATATGGGAACAATAGTCTTTCCTAATGCAAAATATAAGTTTTTCCTAGATGCCAGCTCGCAAGTCAGAGCTACAAGAAGATTTACCGAGTTAGAAGAAAAAAATCAACACCCTAATTTTGAAACTATCTTAACAGATATTGAAAAAAGAGACTTTCAAGATAGAAATCGCAAAATTGCTCCTCTAAAGCCAGCTACTGATGCTATAATTATTGACACTTCTAATTTATCTATTGAGAAAGTTTTTAATAAAGTCTTAGATAAGATAAAAAACAATTAATCACCACTAAAAAAACCTTCAAAACCATATATAGCTAATCCGAAAATATTTCGGGTTAAATATATATTCTTTATTTTTGCATTGTTTAGCTTGATATGGTATACAAGAGTTTTTAGAACTAATTTGTATACCACTTTGCATTAGATGTAAATAGACTAAATTAGAATATATTTAACTAATAATCATACTGAAAGCTTTATTTTATAGTGGATTTTAGACTAGTTTAGACTATATTTTATTATTCAGTGGTGCGGACGGGGAGACTCGAACTCCCACGGTTACCCGCTGGAACCTAAATCCAGTGCGTCTACCAATTTCGCCACGTCCGCAATAACTGGGGTGATTGATGGGACTTGAACCCACGACAACCGGAATCACAATCCGGGGCTCTACCAACTGAGCTACAACCACCATTACAAATTGCAATATTCGTAATGGCACGTCCGGCAGGATTCGAACCTGCTACCCTCGGCTTAGAAGGCCGATGCTCTATCCAGATGAGCTACGGACGCATCAAACAATGGTCGGAGCAGAGGGATTTGAACCCCCGACCCTCTGGTCCCAAACCAGATGCGCTACCAAACTGCGCTATGCTCCGACAATAACTTAATAATGGTGGCCAGAGGCAGAATCGAACTGCCGACACGAGGATTTTCAGTCCTCTGCTCTACCGACTGAGCTATCTGGCCAATGACGTATATTATAACTATATAAATGCTTTTAAGTCAATAAGTTTTTTATAATATTTTACTGATAAAACGTTTTAAATTGTCCTTCTTCAGCATATGCGTATAATGTTTGAGCTATATCTGTAGATCCTGAACAGATATTACCTTTTTTATCAATAGCTATTAATCCCACATAATCACCTAGACTATTGCTTTCGGCAATAGATCTATCTACAGCTTCTTTTAAGCTCATACCATCTTTTACACGAGTACATACTTTAGCTGCTACAGCTTGATTAACAATATGCTCACCTATACCTGTACAAGAAATACCCATTTCTTTTGTGGCAAAATTACCAGCAACTGTTGGACTATCTCCTACACGCCCCGGATACTCAAATCCTGCCCCACCTGTAGATGTTATGGCACAAATTTTTCCTGTAGAATCTAAAGCTACTACACCTATAGTACCAGTATATCCTTTTTTTGACCCAAGATATTCTTTATATCTTTTATGTGTCATAGGGTCATATTTAGGTAATTCCATAATATTATGAGCAAAATCAGTAGCTTGATCTGCTGCCAAAACACTATGGTGCTGCTGCATCAGTCTATTTGCAACTTCTATTGGGTTTTTTATATTTTGGATATTAATGACCCCAGCAAATTTTTGTTGCTTACTATCCATTATCGAAGCAGACATTCTAATTTGGCCATCCTGCTGGACCCTTGAGCCAGTTCCTGCATTAAAGATCTCATCATCCTCTAAAAGCTTTGCAGCAAATATTGCCGCTTTATTAGCGTCATCAATTTGCTGCAAATATTCATAAGCTTTCTCAATTATAAGTAAAAGATGACTATGATACTCAATAAAAGAAGTATTTTTATCCTCTCTTGCTCCACAGCCACCATGAATGATAATTTTTTGCATAATAAACTACTCCCAGCTTACAATAAAAAGAATCTTAAATTAAAAATCTACTAGAGAAGTATTTAAATCGAACTTTTGACCTTCTAATAACATATGCATACGTATATCAACTAAACTTATAGGCGCATTATTGCGAGCGTTATGTAACGATGAATGCTTAAGATGTGAAAAATCTATAATCGTCACCATACCAGAACCTATAACTTCTATCACATTAGAAGAGTCTAAAAGTGCTGCTGTATCTTCATCAATACCCACACCAACCATATATGGATTATAAGAAAGCGCTGCTAATAACCTACCTAACCTATCTCTTTGAGAAAAGTGCTGATCTACTAAAAGTTTATTTGTTAGACCTAAACCTGGTGCTAAATTTACCATATTACACCTAGGCATAAGACCAGCTTGACCTCCTGCTATCATAAAGCCAGAGATAAAAGCAGCCCCAGCTGAAGTGCCAGCTACATTAACGCCTTCTGCGTTTAATTTTCGAATAAGTTGGGCTATTGGAGTGCCTCCCAAAGTAGTTGACAATAGTAATTGATTCCCACCTGTCATAAATATACCTGTACATGCAGATAATTTATCCTGATGCTCTTTATTAGTAGCTTCTAAACGGGTTTCTATCTTTAGGTTATGAATTTCCTTTACTCCCATTTTAGTAAAAATATCAACGTAAATATCTCCGGTATCGGGAAGTTTAGACGCTGTAGGTATTACAGCGATTTTAGCATCTTTACCTCCAGATAAATCTACGAATTTTTCTAAAACTGTAGGGCATGCAAACTTATCTTCTCCTCCCCCTATTGGCATAATAAATCCACGTTGATTTTTTGCAACCGGCTTAGAAGGCATCTAAATTTCTCCTATTTATTTTAACTTTTGTTAGAAATAATACATTTTTATAAAATAATACTAAGTAATTACAGACTTTTCTATAAAAATGATCTGTTTCTCGTAAAGAGTTTTATTTTTATAACCGCCCAGGTCATTTACGCTGTCAAAATTTGATGATATGCTATTCCTAAAGTACTAAAAAATGATTTTTAAATTTAAAAATGAGCAAAACTATAAAAGTTTTAACCATAGGTGGAGCAACCCTAGATACTATAATACAGTACGAGGAAATGTTTACCATGAACATGCAAAAAAAAGATAATACCCAATCTTTCATGCTGTTAGAAGAAGGTGCTAAAATTGAAGTTAAAGAACATAATTCTTTTACAGGAGGTGGTGCTACAAACGCAGCTGTTTCTTTCAAAAAACAAAACCTTGATGTTAGTTTCTTTGGAAAAATTGGTAAAGATATTGCTGGTGAGAAAATCATTCAAGAACTAAAAGATTTTGATATAGATATCTCAAATATTCGTTACTCCAATAAGTATGGGACTGCAACATCTTACGTAATACCAACTTTAAGTGGTGATCGGACAATATTTGCCTATAGAGGAGCTAATAAAGATATCCTAAAAGACGATTTACCTACTCAAGCAATAATTCAAAGTGACTTTATATACATAACCTCTTTAAGTAAATCTTCTGCTGCTAGGCTCCCAGAAATAGTAAAATTAGCTTCTCAAAATAATACTAAAGTAGCTATCAATCCAGGATCAAGCCAACTCAGTATCGGAGAGAGTTTTATTAAGGACTCTATGTTTGGAATAGATATATTAGTACTAAACTACCAAGAAGCTCAAAAGCTGATGCTTTCTTTATTATCTATTGATGATCAAGGCATTACCAAGTCTACAGATAGACTAGAGCAGCCCAATCTGGATGAAGAAAATAGCGATTTCCTAAATGCCACATTTAGGTTAAAAGATTTTTTTAAAATCTGTCTAGATCTTGGCCCTAGAATAATTGTTGTTACTGATGGAGCTAACGGTGTTTATGCAGCTACTAAAGATAAATTTTACCACAGTGAGTCATTTAATGTCAGTAACGTAGTTAATACCCTAGGAGCTGGGGATGCTTTTAGCTCAACTTTTTGTGCTAACATATACAAAGGCTTAGCCATAGAAGAAGCTATAAAATATGCCTTAATAAACGCTTGTCATGTAATTCAACATCCTGATGCTAAATCTGGATTACAACATATAACAGACCTGGAAAAAATAAAATCAAAGATTGATACTGAATTAGACTCTAAAATCTCTATTAATTTCTGGTAGCAATATAGTCACCCTCTAAGAAAGATTCTACATCTTTGACATAATAATCAATTTCTTGATTTTCGTAAAAATTAACGGCAGATTTTTTGTCATCTGCATGTATAAGAACCGTTTCCATACCTAAATATTTAGCTGTTACTAGATTATGAGAGGAATCTTCAAAGAAGATAGCTTTACTAAAGTCAATGCCAAACTTATTTTTACCTACCTCAAAGTATTTTTCTTTAGGTTTAGCAACTAATTCTGTATCTTCCAATGTCAATACTCCATGAAACAGGTTATCTAGCCCAAACTGCTTCATAACTCTATTTGCATGAAAGTTAGAAGCATTAGTAAAAACATAGACATTACTAGTATTTTTGAGAGTATTTAGGTGACTATTAAGCTTTAAATTAGGTTTAAAATGACCAATATCAATATCATCGATAAAATTTAGATATTCTTTATAATCAATATTATGGTATCTCATAAGCCCCAGCATGGTTGAGCCACATTCATAATATAATTCATCTCTAATAGCATCAGCTTTTTCGTCATCTGAAATTTTCAACTTAATTTTTATGTACTCGCGCATTCTTTCAAGTTGGCTATCAAATAGACCATTTTTATAAGAATAAAGGGTGTTGTCTAAATCAAATATATATGTTTTCATTATTTTTTTGGTTTCCAATAAAGACATTTATGTTAACTTATAAAGTCCAAACTTACGTTTAAATTTATTTTATAATTCATAATTAAACATCAAAACTTATTATATTTTGGACTTTTATAAAAAAAAACTATCTTATAAATTATTAACTTTCTCAAGCTCATGTTTCATATTAGTTATTGTCTTCTCATAACTCTCAGAATTAAAAATAGCGGAACCCGCGACAAAAGCGTTTACACCACAACTAGCTATTTCAGCGATATTATCAGCATTTACCCCGCCATCAATTTCTAAAAGGATATCTTTACCAGTAGTGTTTATCCACTGGGAAACTTCTTTTGCTTTTTTCAATATAGCTGGAATAAATTTCTGTCCACCAAATCCAGGATTTACTGACATTAACAATACTCTATCAATATGTGCCTCAACATATTTCAAACACTCCAATCCTGTTGCAGGATTCAAAGCAAGACCTGCTTGTATTCCAAAAGATTTAATCAACTGTAAACTTCTATCAACGTGTTCACTAGCTTCCGGATGAAAAACTATACTACTAGCCCCAGCTTTAGCAAAGCTTTCAATCAAACTATCAACTGGCTTAACCATCAGATGCACATCCATTCCTGCAGTTATACCATAATCTCTAAGAGCTTTTAGAATCATTGGGCCAAAAGTAAGATTTGGTACATAATGGTTATCCATCACATCAAAATGAATATTATTAGCTCCAGCCAGCAAAACGTTTTTAACATCATCACCTAATCTAGCTAAATCAGCAGACAAAATAGACGGGTTAATCTGAAAATCCTGCATACCTAACTTCTCATATATAACAAAATAAAATTCAATTCTAACATAATCGTATAAAATATTTGAGCTATTCGGGTTCTAAAACTATAATACAAAGGCTTGTTAAATTTTTTATTCTAAGAGATTGTAAGAAATGAGTAGAAACTATATAGAAAATGCACAAAAAACTTTTGAACTTGAAATTAAAGCTCTAGAAAAACTAAAAAACGCGATTGATGGCGAATTTGAGCGTGCTTGTGAGATTATATTAGCTAACAATCATGGTCGAGTTATCATCACTGGGATGGGTAAATCAGGTCATATTGGAAAAAAAATAGCTGCGACTTTAGCTAGTACAGGCACTCCAGCATTTTTTGTTCACCCTGGTGAAGCAGGTCATGGAGACTTTGGAATGATAACATCTAATGATATCTTAATAGCCATATCAAATTCCGGCAATTCAGCCGAAATAATGGGATTAATGCCTATGTTAAAGCATTTAAACATTCCCATAATAACTATCACTAGTAATGAAAATTCTATAATGGCTAAAAATAGTGATGTAGTACTAAATTTACATGTTGATAAAGAGGCTTGTCCGCTAAATTTAGCTCCAACATCGAGTACAACTGCAAGTTTAGTATTAGGTGATGCTTTAGCCATAGCTTTACTAAAAGCAAAAAACTTCTCTGCTAGGGATTTTGCTTTCTCCCATCCTAGCGGTTCGCTTGGTAAAAAACTAATACTCAAAGTAGAAAATATTATGCGCAAAGGCGATGAAATACCTATAGTTAAGCCTACCGATACTATTCGCAAAGCGATTTTAGAAATTAGTGATAAAGGCATAGGTAATACATTGATAGTTGAAAATAATAAACTTTTGGGCATTTTTACTGATGGTGATTTAAGAAGAATATTTGAAACAGGAAATTTTAACTCTCAAATATCTATCGATCAAGTTATGAGTAAAAATCCAAAAACTATTTTAAAAGATGATATGGCTGTTACAGCACTTGAAAAAATGGAAGAATTTGCAATAACAAATCTTGCTGTAGTTGATAATGATAAAAATATATTAGGGGTAGTAAATATGCATGATTTAGTGAAGTTAGGTTTAAAGTAGCTTATTACAATATCCTTATTTACACATCACTAATTGGACGCTTAGAAAATAAACTTAAATTAACAAATATCTAAAGAACATTACCCATACTTACACAGTGATAGCCAGCATCTACGTGAATAACTTCACCAGTAATACCAGAAGCCATATCTGAACATAAGAAAGCAACCGTATTACCAACTTCCATAACATCAACGTTTTTCTTTAGTGGAGAGACCATAGCATTATAATCTAGCATTTTCTTAAAGTTACTGATACCAGAAGCT
The DNA here is from genome assembly GCF_012222825.1 of Allofrancisella frigidaquae. Taxonomy (NCBI): domain Bacteria; kingdom Pseudomonadati; phylum Pseudomonadota; class Gammaproteobacteria; order Thiotrichales; family Francisellaceae; genus Allofrancisella; species Allofrancisella frigidaquae. The sequence goes on from NZ_CP038017.1 coordinate 1,020,706, forward strand.
GCTAAAGTCTTAATTGGACCAGCTGAAACAGCATTTACATTTATCCCATCTTCACCAAGAGCTAAAGCAGTATATCTAACTGTAGCTTCTAAAGATGCTTTAGCAATGCCCATTGTATTATAACTTGGCATAGCTTTTTCAGCTCCGATGTAAGTAAGAGCAACCATAGAAGCATTTCTACCTTTCATCATCTGACGACCTTCTTTAGCTAAAGCAGCAAAAGAATATGCACTAATATCATGAGCAATAGCAAAACCTTCACGCGTAACACAATCAATAAAGTTACCCTCTAACTGATCACGAGGAGCAAATGCAATAGAGTGTATGATACCATCAAGACCGTCCCATACTTTATTCAGATCTACAAATAAATTTTTGATTTCTTCATCTGAAGTTACATCACAAGGAAGAACGGCTGCAGGATTAAACTCCACGCATAACTTTTCTACTCTTTCTTTGAATTGGCCCACATATGTAAAAGCTAATTCAGCACCTTCTCTATGCATAGCTTTTGCAATACCATAGGCAATTGATTTATTGCTTAAAAGCCCTGTAATTAATATTTTTTTACCCTTTAAAAAACCCATGTTTACATTCTCCTTTGTGGATTTTAACTAAAACCTAATAGACATACTCTAACACTACATATAGTATGAATACCTTAAACTAATGAGTTATAATTATAAATAATCAAACATTAAAACACTAGATTAATTTCAGTATAGGCAATAAACATATGAAATGTAAAAATAAAAAAATTATAGCTAACGCTCATGGAGAAGTAAGTTTTGATCGTGCTAAAGCAAGTTGGAACATAATGAAAATAACCTCTGAGCTCGTCGAAGGTTATGAACGCTTAGATAATATTACTCCTGCTATAAGTATATTTGGATCAGCTAGACTAAAAGAAGATGATCATCACTATATACAAGCTGAGAAACTAGCGAAAATACTTTCTGATAGTGGATTTTCTATTATTACAGGAGGTGGCTCAGGTATAATGGAAGCTGGCAACAAAGGGGCTCAACAAGGGTGTTCTTCTAGTATAGGGTTAAATATAACTTTACCCTTTGAGCAAGTTCCCAATAGTCATCAAGATATATCTTTATTTTATAGATACTTTTTCACTCGTAAGGCAATGTTTATTAAACACTCAATGGCATATATTGTTATGCCAGGTGGATTTGGGACATTAGATGAATTATTTGATACAACAACGCTAGTACAAACTAAGAAAAAAGCCTATATGCCGATTATATTAGTTGGTAAAGAATTTTGGAGTGGGCTTTTAGACTGGGTTAAAACTACTATGGTGAATAAAGGGGTAATAACAGAACAAGAAGTTGGATTATTAACCTTAGTTGATAGTGCTGAAGAAGTAGTTGAAATTATACAAGAGCACTATAATAATACCTACAGTTCTAAAGAGCATGCAAAAATCGTATTTTAGGAATCTGATATGGATATTAATACTATTTCTATAACCCTAATAAATAACTCCCTACCTATAATTACAGTTTTCTCCGTACTCATACATATTTTTTGTGGCTTGGCTATAGCGAAAGATATACCTAAAGTCCTAGATAAAAGGCTTACAACAATATTACTACCTAAAAATATATGGATTTTGGTTGGCTTAATATCTGGAGTTTGGGGGTTATTAATATATTGGATTATTCATCACTCTAATATCTCAAGAGACTAATACCCAATTGCCTTAATAAATATGTCATGAAGCGTGACCAGTAGGTAAGGTGAGTTCTGGATATATAGTTTCAATATCTTTTTTTATAATCTCGTTGATAATCTCATTACTTAAGGTATGTCCTAATCCTTTTATGATGTTAGGTTTATTAAAAGCATTTTCAAAAAACTTGTTATCTACTATATCATCATTTTCTGCAAGAGTTATTCTTATTGCCTTGTCAAGTTTACCTAGGCTACCATTTAATAGTAGCAGCAAATATGCTCCTAAAAATTTCCTAATCTTAACTTTCCTTAAAATAAACATAGTTTTGTAATTAATAAAAAAAGGTGTAACTAAATGTAATCTGTCATATAGTGTCTTATCTAATAATGAAGAAATTCCAGCTGACATTGAGATTGCATAAATAAGGTCATAATTCTGAGCATTTACTTGGTATTTATTGATTATTTTCTTAAGTTTTCGTCTGACAAATATAGGTCTCCCTAACGCTACTGTTGTAACTTTAACTTTTAAACCATTTATTTCAAAGCTCTCAACACTATCACCTTTACTATAATAGCCTCTTAACACTAAAACGTTCATATATAGATTTTATCTCTCTTTTTTCTCTATCAACTCTATCTGATATCCGTCAGGATCCTTGATAAATGCTATAATTGATGTACCTCCTTTTACAGGACCTGCTTGACGCGTGACAATACCTCCTTTAGATATAACATCTTGACAAGCTTTATAAACATCATCCACTTCCATACATAAATGTCCAAAAGCATTACCATGATCATACTCATGATCACCCCAGTTATATGTTAATTCCAGAACTGTATGATCATTAATATCTCCATAACCTAAAAATACTAAAGTATATTTATAATCTGGATTGTCAGTTTTTTTAATAACTTGCATGGCTAGTATATTAGTATAAAAATTTATCGATTTATCTAAATCTTTAACTCTTATCATCACATGAGCAAATCTCATAATTTCATCCTCTAAAATTGCCTTTATAAGTTTAGTTTGCTATATTATAACAAATTTTATGCCCCTGTTCGCAATCATCCAGGGTTATCAAAACTAAGGGTTAACATGACTAATTTTGAATTACTTATATTTTATACTTTTATTGATTTTTTTATCCTTTTTTTAGCTTTTAGGTTATTTGGAAAAAAAGGGGTTACTATCTTTATAGTCATTAGTCTTATAGCTGCTAATATCCAAGTAAATAAAGGAGTCCAATACGATATATTTGGATTACACATTATAGCGACTTTGGGTAATGTAATGTTTGGTGGTATTTTTGTGGCTAATGATCTGCTAAATGAAAAATATGGAAGAAATGAGGCACGCAAAGTTGTATTAGTATCTATTTTCTTTGGAATCTCCTTTATTCTACTGATGCTTGTCTCAACATTTTACCAAACGGTTAGTAATGATGAGTTTTATCAAAGCTCCAGTGATGCTCTTGATATTTTTTTCTCTTTAAGCGGTGGTGCTCTTAAGGCTGTTATAATAGGTAATTTGGTATATCTAATTTCACAGCTTTTTGATGTTTTAATATACGCCAAACTTAAAAGCTATAGTAACGATTTAAAATGGCTTTGGTTTAGAAATACAGGTTCTACTTTAATTTCACAAATTATCGATACTGCTTTAATCACTTATGGCTTTGCATTTGCCGGTATCATTCCTATGCAATACGCTTTAGAAATAGCAGCTTCTACACTACTAATTAAGTATATAGTTGCTATTATAAATGCGCCTTTATTTTATCTATTAACATTTATAAAACCAAATGATTTGTAATATTTATAGGTACCAAGAATCTAACTTTTGTTTAAATTTATCAAGGCCTAATTTACTTAAAGAAGAAAATAGCTGATAAGAAACTTTTTCTGTTGATTTAAAGTTTTTGAGGAAACTTTCGAGCATTCTATTAGCTTCTGCTTTTTGCTTATTATTGAGTTTATCAACTTTAGTAAGCAGAATATGTAAATTTAAATCACATGAAATTGCCAACTCTATCATCAAGCAATCAAACTCTTTTAACTCATGACGAGAATCTACTAAAAGCACTACCCCATTCAAACATTGACGTGAGGTTAAATAGTGCTCCATCTCTCTTTGCCATACTTTCTTTATAGATTCAGAAACTTTAGCGTAGCCGTATCCAGGTAAGTCTACTAAACGTTTATTATCACCCAGATCAAATAAATTTATAAGTTGAGTTCTACCTGGTGTTTTACTTACTCTTGCTAGACCTTTCTGCTCTGTCAAAGTATTTAAAGCGCTTGATTTACCAGCATTAGAACGACCTGCAAAAGCAACTTCAATTCCAGTATCTTCTGGAAGTTGAGTAACCTTAGCAGCACCCATTATATATTTTGCATGATGATAATTCATAAATTATGCTCTTTTTTTATTTTTTCAAAAAATTCATGGCAGGCTGTGTCTAACATTAGAAAAACTTTTTCAAAATTATTTTCATAATATGGATCAGGTACATCTGTTAAAGAGATTGTGGGTGCATAATCTAAAATTTTAGAAACTTTTGAAAAATCTGCTCTAGGAAACATCTGTTTTATTGTATCAATATTTTCTTGATCCATAACTAATACATAATCATAATCATTAAAATGAAACTCTTCTAACTGCTCTGAAATTAAATCTGATAAATCACAATCGTATTTTTTTGCCATTTCTACTGATCTGATATCAGCGTAGTCTCCTTCATGACCCCATTTACGTGAGCAAGTACCAGCAGAAGAAATTAAAATAGTTTCATGTAAACCATTTTGCTTAACAATATCTCTAAATATCCCATGAGCAGTTGGTGACCTACAAATATTGCCTTTACATACAAATAGTATTTTTACTAAACTCATTTTTTAATGACTCCTACTATTTAGCCTTTTTCATATCTTCAGCAAGTTTACTATCTGGTTTTAATTTAAAACCTTGAAAAAATTTGCTATCTGGTTTAAGCATAAATACTACTTCATTCTTACCACTAAAACTTTCTTTATACGAGTTCATACTCTTTAAAAACTCATACAATGGTATTGAGCTAGAATAAGCATCTGCAAATATCTTAGCCGCTTTTGCATCTGCTTCGGCTCTTATAATTTTAGATTGCTTTTCTGCTTCAGCCATAGTTACAGTTACTGTAGCGTCTGCCGATGCTTTAGTTTTTTCAGCTGCTCTTTCACCTTCTGCTCTTATACGAGAAGCATCTTTATGTCTGGACGATTTCATACGCTGATATATTGACTCTGTTATGGTTTCTGGCAAATCAATTTGATTTACTCTTACATCAACAATAGATATTCCAATTTCTTTAGCTTGGACAGCAACATCTTTTGTCAAAGCTATCATCAACTTATCACGATCATTATTTACTAAGCTTTGGATATCATTCTTACCAACTTCTGCTCTTAATGATGATTCTAAGAATTGTTTTAATAAAGTTTCTGCTCTAAAAACCTGTCCACTTGTACTAGTAAAGAATTTAGAAATATCATTTATTCTCCAAACCACATAAGCATTTATTAAAACATCTTTTTTCTCTTTGGTAACCACACGTGATGAATCTGTTGTTAAAACCCTATTTCTCATATCATAGTTTTTAACTGTATCTAAAAATGGTATTTTGATATGGATTCCTGGTTTATACTCTATTACTTTATCATCTTTTTTAACAAGCTCACCTAATCTTAAAAGTACAGATTCTGTACCTTGTTTTACTATAAATTTACTACTTAAAATTAAGAATAAGCCAACTACCACAAGTACTAAGAGTATTTTTGATAAATTTTTCATGTTTTAATTACTCCCTTGTGTATTTGAAGATGCTAGTATATTTTTTTGAGCTTGATCTAAACCATAAAAGATATTTTTAGCACCATCTCCATCTATCAAGAAAATCTTATTATTTTGTAACACATTTGAAATTGTATCAAAGTACATTTGGTTAGTTACAATATCAGGATTAGTTTTATAGATTGGTAACAGTTGCTCAAACTGAGCTACCTCTCCTTGTGCCTCTAATACGACTTGTTGCTTATAAGCGTTTGCCTGGTCTACAATCCTTTGAGCTTTACCTTCTGCTACTGGTATAATTCTATTTGCATAAGATTCAGCCTCATTTTGCAACCTAGCTTGATCTTCTCTAGCTTTTATCACATCATCAAAAGCGTCTTTTACAGCATCTGGCGCTTGTGCTGGTTGCATGATGACATCACTTACGTATATACCTGATTTGTATTGCCTTAATAAAGCTTCCATTTCGTCTTTAACTTGAATGGCTATAGCAGCTCTTTTTGTTGTTAGAATATCAGATAAGTTACTTTGGCCTACTACTTGTCTAACAGCACTCTCTAATGATTGTTGTAAAAGCTGGAGCGGATCCGTATTAGCAAATAAATAATCTTCTAAATTTGAAATACGATATTGTACTGTAAAAGAAATATGTACGATATTCTCTTCAGAAGTTAACATATCTCTTTGTAATGAAATAGTTTTTAGCTCTTGAACATTTTCTTTATAAACTTTATCTATGCCTATAGGATACCAATGCAATCCTGACTCAACTATTTTAGAAAACTTCCCCAACCTAAGTACCGCAGCCTGTTCAGCTGGTTGCACAACATAAAAACCAAAACCCGCCCAAATAGCTATAAGCAAACCTATTACTATAGCTGCTATTTTACCTATTGGAGGTGTTTGAAACTTCTGATTTTTACTAGCGTTCTTTGAATAAATACTCTCGTTGTCATCACCATTATTCTTTTTCTTCTTGGAGAAGAATCTTTTAATCATCTCTTCTAAGTCTGGTGGTCCCTGTTCTGAATTTTTACTCCAAAACCATCTTTGCTTTATTTTTTTAATCATTTTATATTCCTATACTATGAAACCTTATATTAAAAACTGCTGAAGGTCTAACTCAAACTCTCTATTGAAGCGTTCAAAATCAGATTCTGATATATTTATATCTAATAAATAATTACCATCTTCAGATATTTGTTCTTTTTCTATAACACCAAGATCATACATCATAGATCTAATCTTGGAATGTTTTGGTGGTAACTCTAAGGTTCCTTTAAACCATGACTTATTAAAAAAAGTTGCTAAAGCCGTATAAAACTCCTCTAATCCTTCACCTGTTACTGCTGAAAGATAAACTCTAGCCACGATACTATCCTCTGAGTTATCGAATGCTACAAAACTAGGTTTTATATTTTCAAGCTTGTCTATCTTATTATAGACACAAATTCTCTCTTTATCACCTATACCAATTTCATTTAATACTTTGTTTACCTGGTCTATATAACTTTTATAATCCTCATCAGCATAGTCTATAACATGAATCAATAAATCTGACTCTATAGCCTCTTCTAAAGTTGCATGAAAAGCTTCCACCAAATCATGAGGTAAGTTTTTGATAAATCCTACCGTATCTGAGAAAATTACTTCACCTAACTTAGGTACAATTACTTTACGTAAAGTTGGATCTAAAGTTGCAAATAATTGATCTTTTACTAGAACCTGAGCATTTGTGATTTTATTAAATAACGTTGATTTACCAGCATTTGTATAGCCGACAAAAGAAAGTGTTGGAATATTATTTTTACGCCTAGAAGACCTGCTTAAATCTCTATGATGTTTTACTCTTTCTAACTTTTGAGTTATCTGCTTAATTCTTTGTCTAATCAAACGTCTATCTATCTCAAGCTGAGTTTCACCTGGTCCCCCTCGCACACCAATACCACCTTTTTGTCTTTCTAAGTGAGTCCAACCTTTAACTAATCTCGTTGACTGATAATTTAACTGAGCTAACTCAACTTGTAACTTGCCTTCATAGGTTTTGGCACGTAAGGAGAATATTTCTAGTATAAGACGTGTTCTATCCATTACCTTACATTCAAGATATTTTTCTATATTCCTCTCTTGAGATGGGCTTAATGGATGATTAAAAACGACTAGATCTGCTTTTATTTCATCGCGCTTATTTTTTATCATTTCCATTTTACCCATACCACAAAAATATTTGATATCAGGTTCAGAGTGATTAAAGTCTAAACTTTCTAAGACAACTTTATCTGCTGCCAACACTAAACCTTCTAGCTCAGCCGGATCAGCATTTAATTCGCGGTGATATTTAAAATTTATATTTACAAGCAAACATTTACTGCCTGCTTCGTAAGATTGGAAAAATTCCATTAAATAATATACCTCACAATGGAATTATTAAAGAAAAAGAAAAAAGTATTATTGTTCAATATGTTCGTTACTTTCTTGAACTTCAAGTTCATCAGTATGAATATCATCTACATTTTCGTCTTGATCATCATTAGAATTTTGATGATATGGATTAAATGAACTATAAACCATTCTTACACTTTTAGCTGGTACTATTGTTGAAATAGCATGCTTATAAACCATTTGGTTTACTGTGTTTCTAAGTACTATACAAAATTGATCAAAAGCTTCGATTTGCCCCTGAAGTTTAATTCCATTAACTAAGTATACAGATACACTGATTTTTTCTTTTCTCAACGCATTTAAAAATGGGTCTTGTAAAGAGGATATTCTTGACATTGTTTCACTTCCTTTTAGTTATTTAATTATAATTATTATTTTATCAAGTTTAACAATTAAACTTAGCTACACATTTTAACAACATTTATATTTATCAGCAAATTTTATTTGTGAAATATTTAATAAGCTTTCTAAAGGGTGTCAATCCATCACATCAGTTTTACCAACTATTATACTAAACCCATTTAATCCAAACCAAAAAGCTTTATAACTTTAGATTCTTTATTTATATCTTCCATTGCTATAAGGTTAATATTTCCCTGCCAATTTCGTATCCAAGTAAGTTGACGTTTTGCTAGTTGTCTTGTTGCTACAATACCTTTTTCAACAAACCTGTCATAATCTATATCACCATCAAAGTATTCCCATGCTTGACGATACCCTACGCTTCTTATAGCTGTAGTATCTTTAGTTAGATTTGGATTTTTTCTAAGATTTTTAACTTCATCTAGAAAGCCATCTTCTAACATCTGTCTAAATCTCAACTCGATATTTCTATGTAAAAGAGTTCTGTTTTTTGGAACTATAGCACACAATCTAATTTCTTCATCTAACTGACCTACTTTAGATGTTTTAACTAGTTGTGAATATTTTTCACCACTTATCATAATAACTTCTAAAGCCCTAAATATTCGCTGTTGATCATTTGCATTAAGCTTTTGGGCTGCATCTGGATCCATCTTATAAAGTTGCTTATAAAGGTACTCTAAGCCTTTTTCCTTTTTTTCTAGTTCCAAAATAGATCTTATTTCAGGTTGGCTTTCAGGTAAATTTGATAGTCCCTCTATTAAACCTTTAAAGTAAAGCATCGTGCCACCAACTAATAAAACTTGCTTCCCTCTAGAGTGTATTTCTTTTTTGAGAATATTAACACTAGAAATAAAATCTGCTACCGAAAAGTTTTCAGTGGGCTCTATGATATCAATTAAATGATGCTTTATACCATCTTGCTCTTGTTTAGTTGGCTTAGCTGTGCCTATGTCCATCTGTTTATAAACTAAAGATGAATCAACACTAATAATCTCAGCATTAATCTGCTTAGCAATAGATATTGAAAGAGCAGTCTTCCCTGAAGCTGTAGGACCAGCTATACCATAAACTAGCTTGTTCATTTAGATATTTTTATAATTTATTTTTACTGGAATGTCTTGTTTAATTCTTTGTAGATAGAAATTAAGCTCTTCTTGCTTATAACTTGCTTCAACTTGATTAGGAATAGTAGCTTTTTTAGAGTTTTCTGGTTGGACTTTTATCACCTTATAAACGTAGATGCTTCCATCTAAAGCTTCATATTCATGGTAATCGGTATTACTATTTAATAATACAAAATCACTAAAATCTTTTGAAAAGTCTTTAGACTCACTAGAAACTACAGCTTTTTCAAAACTTTGCTGTACTTTTTGTTGTTTATTCAAATCAGATAATAGCTTATCTGCTTTCTCTAAAGCTAGAGTTTGTGATTTTTCTAAAATATAAGCTTGGGTAACCTTATCTTTAACCTTATCAAATGACTGTGATATTGCTTTTTGTTGCTTATTTACTTGATAGATCAAAGTTTTGTCTTCTGACAATGAAATACTTGAATATTTCTCTACATTAACAAAAAATGAACTATTCTTAACGCCTTCTATATCAGTATCGTTATTATCTATAATGTTTGCAACTTTTGGCTTACCTATCTTTTTTTCAAGTTGGTTAAATTTAATATCATCAACGTCTTGAATAAAAGAATTATACTGTTGTAAAGCTTCTCTATTTTGAATAATCTTTTTAATAGTAGCTTTCGTATTATCATCAAATTTTTCAAATAAATCTTTATTGTTTTCATAATATTCTTTTACTTGTGAATCACTAATACTAGCTTTAGATTTAAAATCATCCTTTGAAATAACAAAGAAACTAATGTTGATCTTTGCCGGATTTATATATTCATTTTTATGAATTTCATAATAAGCATTTAATGATTGAGTACTTGGTTTAACTTGAGCTTTTAAAGCTTGTGGAGAAATTTTTATATACTCAATTGTTTTATTAACTGAGTAAACATTAGATAAAGATTTTAACTCATATTCAGTGGTAAAGGATGTATCCGTTATAGTTTGAGGAATAATACTAGCCTTGATGTTTTGCGAAAGTATCTGTTCTAGCTTGCCTAAACCGCCCAAGTAATTAGCTAACTGTTTTAACTTATCACTAGAAAATTTACCCTTTTCAAAAAACATAGGGTTATTAAATATAGTTGCCTGCAACATTAGTTTTGAAACCTGAACGTTATGCTGCTGAGAATCAGCTAAAACCAAATACTGGCTAACTAGCTGGTCAAGCAACTGTTGCTTTTGAATTCTTGTTTTAGCACTTTGTGCATATTGTTCAAACTGTCTTGTACTAATTTCATTATCCCCAACCTTTGCAACATATGATCTACTAGCTCCTACATTTGTAAAAAAGAAACTCATACCAGTTATTACAAAAATAAAACTTATTGAGATAATAATTATCCAAGTAAACGGACCTTTTAGCCTATCATTAAAAGACTGTAACATTTTTCCAACCTTATTTAATAAAAGTTCTTAAAATTAATAACCTAAATATAGCTAACCCAATTTAAAACCACTATCATTCCCATATAAGTAGGAATCCAAAAGGTATAAAATCCATAAACTAAGGTATCCTTATTGTATTCATACACGAGTATAACGAACATTAGATTAATGTTTTTAATTACAGTTATTATAACAGGATTATAAAGGGTTGACTATATATCATATTATAGATAAAAAAAGCATACTGTTAAGTATGCTTATATAAAAAATCGCTAATAAAATTTGATTTTTTATTATTTAACTGCGTCTTTAAGACCTTTACCAGCTTTAAAGCTAGGAACTTTTGAGGCAGCAATTTTGATAGTTTCACCTGTTTTAGGGTTTCTACCTTCTCTTGGACTTCTTTCTTTAACTTGAAAAGTACCAAAACCAACTAAAGTTACACTATCACCTGCTTTTAAAGCTTTAGTTACTGCTGCGATTGTAGCATCTAAAGTTTTACTAGCAACTTCTTTAGTAACATCTGCTTCTTTTGCAATAGCACTTACTAATTCACCTTTATTCATTTTTAAGACTCCTTCTGTTTTTAATGACATACTGTCAATTAAGGTTATAACACTAAAAAAACGCCATTTCAACACTAAAATACTAAAAAACCCTTAATAAAACTTCTTTTATGTTGTTAACAGGGGTTATTTTTAGTTTTTCTATTATTTCTTTATCAATTTCAGCTAGATTTTTAACATTTTGTTTTGGGATTAAAACTTCCTTAATCCCACCTCTTAATGCAGCTAAAAGTTTCTCTTTTAAGCCGCCTATAGCTAAAACATCTCCCCTTAAAGTTATCTCACCAGTCATTGCAATATCATTACGAACTGGCTTATTTGTGTATACAGAAACTAAAGCAGTAGTCATCGCAATACCCGCGCTTGGACCATCTTTAGGAGTAGCCCCCTCTGGGACATGGATATGAATATCCTTTTTCTCATAAAAATCATCCTCAAGCTTATAGTCTTTTGACATAGAACGAACAACACTAAATGCCGCATCAATAGACTCTTTCATCACATCGCCTAAGCTACCTGTATATTTAACTTTCCCTTTACCAGGCATAGCTAAAGCTTCTATAGTTAAAAGTTCACCACCAACAGATGTCCAAGCTAAACCTGTAACTTGCCCGACTTTAGATTTTAAACTTTTAACACCATAATCGTACTGATAAACCCCTAAGTACTCTTGTAAATTTTTTTGAGTAATCGAAGCTTTAGTAATTTCTGGATTTTTAAGTGTATTTTTAACTACTTTACGACAAACGCTGTTAATTTTTTGTTGCAAGTTTCTCACTCCGGCCTCTCTGGTATAATATCTAATAATATCTAGAATTGCCGTTGTTGTGAAAGTTAATTCTTTATTACTTAGACCATTATTTTTCAAAGCTTTTGGTATTAAATATTGCTTAGCAATAGCTTGCTTTTCTATCTCAGTATAACCCGCCAAATTAATAATCTCTAATCTATCGCGTAAAGCTGGATCAATATCCAAAGAGTTAGCTGTTGCTACAAACATAACTTTTGACAAATCATAATCTATTTCTAAATAATGATCATTAAAAGTATTATTTTGTTCAGGATCAAGAACTTCAAGCAGCGCTGCAGACGGGTCACCTCTAAAATCAGACGAAATTTTATCTATTTCATCTAATAAAAATAACGGGTTTTCAGCTTTTGCTTTAATTATCTTCTGGATTATTTGTCCTGGCATAGATCCTATATAAGTACGACGATGACCTCTTATTTCTGATTCATCACGGACTCCACCTAATGCCATACGTACATATTCTCTCCCTGTTGCTCTGGCTATAGATTGCCCTATAGAAGTCTTACCTACACCTGGAGGCCCAACTAAACATAAAATAGGAGCTTTAGTATTAGAATCTCTCTTTATCTGGACAGCTAAATGCTCTAATATACGCTCCTTAACTTTTTTGATGCCATAATGGTCTTTTTCTAAAACCTTTTCCGCCAAATTAATATCTTTTTTAACTTTAGTGCGCTTACCCCATGGCAAAGAAAGTATAGTCTCAATATAGTTTCTAGATACGGCAGATTCCGAAGATGACGGTGGCATAGATTTTAGCTTTTTGAGCTCTTTTAAACACTTTTCTTTCGCCTCTTTAGACATCTTTGCAGATTCTATTTTCTTCTTAAGAGCTGAAGTTTCAGATTCTTCATCAGCCTCACCTAACTCTTTGTAAATAGCTTTTACTTGTTCGTTTAAATAATACTCTCTTTGATTTTTATCAACTTGAGCTTTTACTCTATCTTTAATTTTTGCTTCTAACTCAAGTATTTCAAGCTCTTCTTCTAAGCACGTAAGTAGAATTAATGCTTTAGCCTTTAAATCCTCTACTTCTAAAATTTTTTGTTTTTTAGCAATACTAGAATTAAGAATAGCTGCTATTTCATATATAAATTTCTCCGGATGCTGAGTATTTATTAAAGTAGACAATGCTTCTTTAGTAATAGTGCCGCTATATTCAACAAACTCTTTCAGTGACTCTGATATAGATAAAATTATAGCTTTTAACTCTTTATTTAACTGAATAGAGTCTTGTGTTTGAATAGGCTTTGAAGCAGCATCTTCTATATGAGCATAAATGCAATCCTTTTCATCTACATATTTATCTACTCGTGTTTTAGCTACTCCTTCGACTATAATTTTTAAGCTTCCATCTGGAAGCTTCATTATCTGTATGATTTTTGCTAAAGTAGCTATATCATAAATATTTTCAGCAACATCACCTGAACTAGAGCTATTTTTCTGAGTAGCCAACAATATAGAATTATTATAATTGTTGGATGCTTCTTTTACTGCGTTTATTGATTTTGTACGCCCTACATTCAAAGGGATCGTCATACCAGGATAAATAACCACATCTCGTAGTGGGATAACAGGAACAACGCTTAAAATTTCTGACATAAGTTTATATAACCCCTGTAAATTAAATTATATCTTTTAACTGTTTATATTCTTGTGTTTTTGTAACTAAAATAGGCTCTTCTTGTTCCAAGATAGTTTTGTCACTTATTATAACTTTACTCATATCTTGAGTTGATGGAATATAAAACATTAGCTCTAGTAATATCCCTTCAAGAATTGTTCTTAGACCTCTAGCACCAGTTTTTTTAACTATAGCTTTTTTAGCTATCTCAATAAGAGCCTGGTCTGTAAATTCAACCTCTATACCATCAATTTTGAATAATTTAATATATTGTTTTATCAAAGCATTTTTTGGCTCTTTAAGAATTCTTACTAAATCCTCTTCTTTTAGCTCATTTAACACGGTAACGATAGGTAAACGCCCAATAAGTTCTGGAATCAAACCAAATTTAGTTAAATCCTCACTTTCTACTTTTTGCATTAATTTTTCTACGTTAAGACTGTTTTTTTGCTCAACTATATCCGCGTTAAACCCAATACTTACCTTATCCATTCTATGTTTAACAGTTTTTTCAATACCAGCAAAAGCTCCTCCACAAATAAATAAAATATTAGTGGTGTCAACTTCTATCATCTCTTGATTAGGATGCTTTCTACCTCCTTTAGGTGGAACTGAAGCTACTGTACCCTCTATAAGCTTAAGTAATGCTTGTTGTACACCTTCTCCTGATACATCTCTGGTTATAGATGCACTTTCTGATTTACGCGCAATCTTGTCAATTTCATCTATGTAGATAATACCCTTTTGTGCTTTAGCCACATCAAACTCAGCGTTCTGCAATAATCTAACAATTATATTTTCAACGTCGTCACCCACATAACCGGCCTCTGTAAGAGTTGTTGCATCTGCGATAGCAAATGGAACGTTAAGTAATTTAGCTAAAGTTTGCGCAAATAATGTTTTACCAGAACCAGTTGGCCCTATCAAAAGGACATTACTTTTTTTAAGCTCGGTATCATCTTCATTTAGTATTTTAGAAGTAATTCTTTTATAATGATTATACACCGCCACAGATAAAACTTTTTTAGCATTATCTTGACCAATGACATAATCATCCAAATATTTTTTAATTTCTAGTGGTTTAGGTAATTTCTCAAAACTTATGTCTTCAGCATCTAATATCTTATTACCACCATGAATTTTAATTACACATTTATCAATACACTCATTGCAAATGTTACCTTCTCTACCAACTATAATATTTTTTACTTCTTGCTGTGACTTCCCGCAGAAAGAACAATATAGGATTTTAGACATCTTTATTAATTAGATTCCTTTAATTATTTACTTTTTTCATTGCTTCACGTGACTGAATAACATTATCTATTAAACCATATTCTTTTGCTTCTTCTGCCATCATGAATTTATCTCTATCTGTATCTTTTACTATAGTTTCAAGATCTTGACCTGTATGGTAAGCCAAAATATCATTTAACCTTTCTTTAATCCGTAGAATATTTTTAGCATGAATCTCTATATCAGATGCTTGCCCTCTAAAACCACCCAATGGTTGGTGAATCATTATTTGTGAACTAGGCAAACTATATCTTTTGCCTTTTGCTCCACCTGCTAATAAAAGAGACCCCATACTAGCAGCAAGTCCTATACAAATAGTGTTAACATCTGGCTTTATAAATTGCATCGTATCATACACACCCATACCAGCTGTTACCATTCCACCAGGAGAGTTGATATAAAAATAAATATCTTTGTCTGGATCCTCTGACTCTAAAAATAATAGTTGGGCAATGACAAGATTTGCTGATTGATCATTCACTTCACCATTTAAAAAAACTATTCGCTCTTTTAAAAGTCTTGAATAAATATCAAAAGCACGCTCACCACCTGCACTTTTTTCTATAACGGTAGGTACTAAATTATTAGTTATCATCTATAAAAAAACCTCTTCTCTCTGAATTTTAATTTAAAACCCAGCTTGTTGTGCTTGCATATTTTCTTTAATAATCGCAAAGAAATCTTCTTTTTTATCAGTAACTTTAGCTTGGTCTAAAACCCAATCAGTTAGCTTATTTTCTATCACTAGTGCTTTTAAATTATTAATTTCTCTCGGGTTTTTTTTGATTTGCTCTTTAGTTTTTTCTGGTTCCTCATATGCTTGAACCATTTCATCCAATAAGCTGTCAACTTCCCTATCATCAGCCTCAAAATTCTGAATTTTAATTATGCTATCAAGTATCAAACTTGTTTTTACTTTTTGCTTAGCATTTGCCTCAAATAAATTATCTGGCAACTGGTTAACATCAAAATTACTTTTTGCTCCACCCATGCTATTTAGTAGGTTTTTCTTAGCAGCATCAATCTCTCTCTTAACTAAAGCTTTTGGCACGTCAAACTCAACTATATCTCTTAACCCTTTAAAAACTTGTTCTTTAATTTTCCTTTGGATTATAAACTTCAATTCGCGTTGCATATTTTCTTTGATTTCTGACTCAAAACTACCCACCCCACCTTTTACTCCAAATTTCTTAACAAATTCTTCATTTACTTCTGGTAATTCTGGTTGTTGGATTTTTTTCACTGTTATATCAAACTGAGCATCTTTACCTGCAAGCTCCTGATTTTGGTAATCTTTCGGAAAAGTAACTGTAATAGTTTTTTGCTCATCTTTTAGCATACCAATAATACCATCTTCAAAGCCTGGTATCATCTGTCCAGAACCAATAATCACATCCGTATCATTAGCTGAACCACCATCAAAAACCTCTCCATCTTTTTTGCCAACAAAATCTATAGTAACTTTATCATCTGATTTTACAGCTCTATCAACTTCAGAATAAGTAGCAAATTGCTTTCTAAGGTTTTCTATCATTTGTTTGACTTCTTTATCACCTAGTTCAACTATTGGTTTTTCAACCGCTATATTGTCACAACCATTTACTTCAATTTCTGGAAACAACTCAAGGTTAGCTACAAACTTAAGATTTTTACCTTCCTCATTTTCTTTTAAATCAACTTCTATGCCAGCAACTTCAAGCTTTTCATCCTGTATAGCTTTTGTATATTTTTTAGGTATCAACTCAGAGATAACTTCAAAACGGATTTGCTCACCGTATTTCTTTTTTACTAAGTTTGCTGGAACTTTACCGGGTCTAAAACCATCTAATTTTATTGACTTAGCAGTTTGTGCTATTTTCTTAGTCACCATATTATCAATTTCATCAGCCGGTACTTCTATTAGTAGTGAACAATTAATTCCTTCTTTCTTTTCAACAGTTACATC
This sequence comes from Allofrancisella frigidaquae, assembly GCF_012222825.1. NCBI lineage: Bacteria > Pseudomonadati > Pseudomonadota > Gammaproteobacteria > Thiotrichales > Francisellaceae > Allofrancisella > Allofrancisella frigidaquae. Next base: position 1,037,793 of record NZ_CP038017.1, read on the forward strand.
CATTTTAACTTTTTCCTATTTTTATTTAACAAAATATCCTAGTAGCAAATTTTAACTATCATCACCTAGATTGTCTATATCTTTATTTTGTAAATATATGACAAGGCAAAATATTTACTGTAAAATTCGACATACTTATTTTACAACTTTTCAAGATCATTATATGGTAACTATTATTATAAGTATATGTCTACTAATAACACCTTTTATCCTCGCTTTCTGTCACAGCATTATTATTTACAGTGAACATCATAGTAGAATATACGCAAACTACTTTATAGCCTGCAACTTCAGCATTATAACTTTTATTAACAGCTACATGTGTTTGTTATATGGGGATAGTGTAAGCAAATTTCAAGGATGGATTTTCACTCCTGCAATTTTTCAAATTGGTATTTTTCAATTAAGTATGTGTTTCTTTTCAATAATTGCAATAATTAAAAAGCCACCATTCAAAGCTGCTTGCTTGATTTTTTTTAGTATTTACAGCATTTTAAGCTCATTTACATTATTAACTGATGATAGTCATAACCAGTTTATAGCTATTTTATTTGCTATAAATATCACAACTGGTTTAATTGCATATGTATTATACAGATTAATTGGCAGATAGAATTAAACTAGTAATTTTATTGACAGTATCTAGACTTAATCGATGCTATAGCTTGATCGTAAACGATATCCATCTCTTCTCTAGAGCCTACACCTCCACCTATTTCATATAGTTTACCATCAGCAACACCGTATATAGCTGCATGTATAGTAAATTTCAGACCCTTCTGCCAAGCTGCTTTTACAACTGTAGTTTTACATAAATTTAAAGCTTGATGTAAAGCGTTTAACTCACACATAACATCTACTTTTTTCTTCATATAATTTTCTTCATCTTGCCTAAAGCAACCTAAAATTTCTTCTATAAATTTTTTATTTTGTTCCTTGACTTCATGAATAGACGTTAACCAGTTATCAATAAGACCATAACTTTTATCTCTTACAACTGTTTCCACACCACCACATGCGTAATGTCCACAAACAATAATCTTTTTTACTTTCAAAACTTCAATAGCAAACTGTAAAACTGATAAGCAATTAAGGTCTGTCAAAGAAACAACGTTTGCAACGTTACGATGCACGAAAACCTCTCCTGGCACCAATCCACAAACTTGGTTAGCTGGCACTCGACTATCTGAGCAACCTATCCAAAGATACTCTGGAGATTGTCCTTTTGATAATGTTTCAAAAAATTTTGGATTAGTTTTTTTAACCTCCTCTGCCCATTCTCTATTACCCTTAATTAACTCATTTATATTACTCATACTATTCTCCTATATTTTTTTTAAAAAACTTATTTTATTCATCATCAAATTATGTTGTTAATTTTTTACTTTGCCAAACTACTACTGTCTTGCTTACGCAATCTACCCTTTTCAAACAAAGGAAGATTTTAGTATTTTATTCGGAGCACTTTAGTTTTATTCACAGCATATTAGTGGTTAGTAGTTATTCAGTAAACTATTAGAAAACAAAAACGTTTAAGCTAAGAAACTTTTTTATTTTCCATTTATTTTTAGCTACATTAGCTTACCGCTAACTAAATTTCAATAGTAACTTCACCTTGCAAAGATTTTTCAAACGATTCTTTTACCTGATTTTGTGATAAACCTTTTTGACCCAACAAATAAAACAATTTACCAAATGCTGCTTCATCTGTCATGTCATACCCTGATACAACTCCTGCCTTGACTAAACCACTAGCGGCTTTATAAGCTCCCATCTTAACACTTCCATACATACATTGTGTGCAATTAACTACTACAACTCCTCTATCGTTTGCACTAGCAAGAACATCATGAATTTTAGGTTCATCTGTCATATTCCCAGCCCCATAAGTTTTAAGGATTAGCCCTTGAATAGGAGGCTCTAAAATATTTTCTAAAAATTTTGTACTCATACCTGGAAAAACACTCAAGATAGCAATATTAGGTATTTCCAAATTCTCTAGTATTGTTGGTTTAGCATCTATAGTGCGTTGCCATAGTAATCTATCATCCACCCTAATATCTACACCTGCATGAGCTAGTACAGGATAGTTTGGTGATAAGAATGCGTCAAATCCTGTAGCACTTATTTTTGTAGTTCTATTACCTCTTAATAAGCGTTTATTAAAATACACACAGACCTCTTTAATCATATCACTACAAGCAAATATAAAACTATTTAGAATATTTGATACAGCATCTGAGCGAATTTGTGAAATAGGAATTTGGGAACCTGTTATAATGACTGGTTTTTGGATTTCTCCTAGCATAAAAGACAAAATAGAAGCTGTATAAGCTAAAGTATCTGTACCATGTAAAATTACAAATCCATCATAATTACCATAGTTTTTAACAATATCTAAGGCTAAAGTCAGCCAATTTGTAGGCTTAATATTAGAAGAATCAATAAGTGGTCTGTATTCCTTTATAACAAACTTTGGCATTTTATGATTATAAAAGTCAATTATGCTGTTAATTGTTTTTGTTAAGTAACCGTCTTCTACATCATAACCATTAGCTGTACTAACCATGCCTATAGTACCACCAGTATATAAAACTAAAATCCTTTTATGACTAAGACTTTTCATGTGACTTTTCTATAAGCTCCAGTATTGCTTTATTTGCCAATTGATCTGCTTTTTCATTACCTTGGTTGCCGCTATGCCCTTTAACCCAATGCCAACTAACTTCATGTGTCCTTGTTAGCTGGTCTAATTCTTGCCATAAATCTTTATTTTTGACTTCTTTTCTACCACTAGTTTTCCAGCCATTTGCTTTCCAGTTAGTCAACCATTGATTAATTCCATTTTGTAAATACTTTGAATCTGTAAAGATACTAATTTGACATTTTCTTTTTAGAGTTTTTAATGTTTCAATTGCAGCTAAAAGCTCCATTCTATTATTTGTTGTATTAAATTCTGCTCCGTATATTTCTTTAGTGATATCGCCGTAACTTAAGATAGCTCCCCAACCGCCTATACCAGGATTTCCTTTACATGCTCCATCAGTATATGCCACTAAACTATTTTTTTTCATAATAACCCTTATATATACTTTTAGCATTTGCACCACTATATGCTTTACATTTAGCTGGCTTTTCAAGTAACTCTGAAATCTCTAAAGGATCTATTTTAAAGAAATTATCTTTTTTAAAAAAAGCTACAAATTTTTTGCTAAAAATTCTCTTAAATAAGTTAATAAAAGCGCTGTCAGAATTTGTTAATAACTCTATTTTTTTACTAAGAAAACCGCTTGAGAGAAATTTTGAAACAAGCCTATAAGCTCTAATGTTTGTAGTTCCTGCAACGATAATTTCTCCATCATCTGAAAGACAGAAATATAACTGCTTTAATAAGGCTTTTTGCTTCTGTCTACTATCTACAAAAGCACTATCAATTATGATCAAATCGAAAAATCTAGGCTCAAATGGCCAAGCGTGTATATCAAAAATACACCCATTTTCACCAGTTTCTAAATACCCTGAGCAAACTACTGTTTTCAAAGATCTAATATTACCCGAATAATTACATTCTAAATTTGTAATTACCAAAGTTTTTTTATACCATCGTTGCTGAAGGTATTTAATAATAATCCGGTCTTTTGCTGTCATAAGCTAACTTACCAAACTTCTCATTCTATCAAAATAATCTGGACAAGTTTTATTAACAGCCTCAGCATTAGTAATAATAACCTTATCAATCCTTAAACCTAATAATGCTAATGACATCGCTATTCTATGGTCATTATAACTATCAACTTCTGCTGATTTTAAACTACTTCTTGCTGGTGAAATTAATATACTATCTTTTGTAGTTTCAACATAAACTCCTAATCTAGTTAAACCCTCTGCTATAGCTGCAACCCTGTCTGACTCCTGCCCACGTGTATGACTAAGACCTTCTATATAGGTGTCACCTTCGGCAAAACAAGCTATAGCAGCTAAAGTCATAAAAGTGTCAGAAAAGTTACGCATATTAACATGTATCCCTTTTAACTGGTTATTTCCAATTACTTCGATACCATCATCATAATAATTAATAGCGCAACCTATCTTCTGTAATACTTCTAAAAATTTTATATCTCCTTGTTTTGAATGTTTAGTTACATTCAAAACTTTAATAGCAGAACCAGTAATAGCAGCAAATGCCCAAAAATATGAAGCTGTAGAAACATCTGGCTCAACTACGTATCTTCCAGGTGAAACATAATTAGAATTTTTAGCTTTATAAATGTTATTATCAACTTCAACATTTACTCCAAATTCTAACATAACCTTAGATGTCATTTCTAAATACGGTTGCTTGTGATCTGTAATTGACTCTAAAGATAATCCCTTTTGCATTAATGGTGCTGCCATAAGTAATCCAGAAGCAAACTGTGAACTTTTTTTACCATCAACCTGTATACCGCCACCATTTAAAAGATTTGAATGAATAGTTATTGGCATCGCATACTCAGTATTATGGTATGTAACTTGAATTCCAAGATTTTCTAGTGGTTTTAATTGATCAGCTAAAGGTCTTTCCATCATTCTTTGTTTCGCATACACATAAAACTCACCGCCGTCTTGGGTGGCACACATAGGAATTATAAACCTAGTTAAAGTGCCAGATTCATTACAAAAAATCTTAGCTTTTTTATTTTTAAATACTCCGTCACAACCATTTATAATTAAAGATTTTGTTTCTCGGTTATGTTTGAGATCGCAGCCAAGTTCTTTTAACGCTGCCACACAAGCTAAAACGTCTGCACTATTAGGTAAATTTTCAAAACTAGTTTGCCCTTTAGCTACAGCAGCAATTATTAAAGCTCTATTAGATAAGCTTTTTGAGCCATCTAAAGTTACTTGTTTTTTTACCTGCAACCTTAGTCTAGGTATACAATCTTTCATTCAGATTACTCTAGTAAAAATTTATAATATAATAGCTATTATATTAGCATAAGTAATTTCAAGATAAAGATTTTAAGATAAAGAAAGGTTTATTAACTACGGTTTTTAATAGCTTTTTTAAGTTTAACTAAAGCCTCTTCTTCTATTTGACGAACCCGCTCAGCAGAAATTTTATATTTATCTGCTAAATCTTGAAGGGTAGTTTTCTCTTCCAACAAATATCTAGACATAACAATATCTTTTGTACGAGCATCAAAATTACTTAGAGCCTCTTTTACAGCTTCCATAAGATTATCATAATAATCTTGCTGGACTATCTGATGCTCAACATCTGAGTTTTTATCTTCAAGATATAAGCTTTGTTGATTTGTATCTTCTCCTTCATCATCTTTATATGGTAGATCAAGGCTAGCATCCCCTTGACACATTCTTTTTTCCATTTCAATAACAGTTTCTTCTTTAACTCCAAGCTCATCAGCTATTTGCTTTATATCTTCGGAGCTTAACCAACCAATCTTACCCTTGCTACTCCTTAAATTAAAAAATAGCTTTCTTTGCGCTTTTGTAGTCGCCACTTTTACAATTTTCCAATTCTTAAGTACATAGTCATGCATTTCTGCCTTAATCCAATGAACAGCAAAAGAAACTAATCTAACCCCCTGTTCTGGATCAAACTTACTAACTGCTTTCATAAGACCAATGTTACCCTCTTGGATAAGATCAGCAATAGATAAGCCGTATCCAGCAAAACCTTTAGCAATTTTGGTCACAAATCTAAGATGTGCCATTACTAGGTGTTGTGCTGCATCTAAATCCTTTTTATACTTATAAAGTCTTGCCAACTCTTGCTCCTCTTCAACCGATAATATAGGTAAACTATTAACAAAATTAAGATATGAATTTAGATCATTATCGGATACTACAGGTAAAGTTTTAGACTTAGTTGCGATAGGAAAACAATTTTTTTTAGCCATGTGGCTCCTATTTTTTAGCGGTAGATAGCCTGCTTTAATTGATTAATTTGTATTTGTTGATTTTGTAAAGCCACAGAGAAATCTTTTTGCATTCTAACTACAATTCCTTGTAACTCTGCTATTTGTTGACTTTGTGCTTGGTTGTCTTGTTGTAATTTTTGCATTAAATTCTTTTTATACATTTGTTGTGCATATCTATCCTGAGCTTTTTTTAGCTCTTCTAAATTAATCCAACCAACGTTACCATCTTTTTGATTAACAACTTCACACCAATTATTATCTTTACAATAAAAAATATTGTATTCATCTAGATTTTTAAATGTTATAGTATCAACAACTTTAGAATCGTTTACATCCTCTGCATAAATACTCACAAGCTTATCACTATAATGCTTCTGAGATTTTGGAGCAATCTCTTTAGTAGAGTCATTTGACATAGCTAATACTAAACCTAATGTAGAAATTGACAGTATTACCGCTAAAAAAGTTTTTTTCATATTACTTCCTTATTACAAACTCTTAGTGATATTATACACTATTAAAACTGCAAACTAACTACATCTTCATTAAAATACTGACGTATCATTGTTTTCAACTTGTTTAGGTAATAGTGACTCCCTACTTAATCCTAAAGCTACTGCTAAAACGCCTGCAACATATATAGAAGAATAAGTACCAACAACTATGCCCAAGATTAGTGCTAAAGAAAAATTATGTACCGAACTACCACCAAACAAATACAATACTACAACGACTAACATAGTTAACCCTGATGTAAGGATAGTTCTTGATAAAGTATCATTGATACTTCTATTAACTACTTCTACTACACTTGCATTACGCATTTTTCTAAAATTTTCTCTGACTCTATCATAAATTACTACAGTATCATTTAACGAATAACCTATTACAGCTAACACAGCTGCTAAAACTGTAAGGTCAAATTCTAATTGAAATGCAGCAAATATACCTAATATAACTATAGGATCATGCAGTAATGCTAAACATGCACTTATACCAAATTTCAACTCAAATCTAGCACTAATATATATTAGTATGCACACTAGAGCTATAATAATAGCCAAAATACCATTGCTTGCTAGTTCTTTACCAACTTGTGGGCCTATATAGTTAACACTTTGAACCTTTGCGTTAAGGACAGTTTCTATTTTTTGCTGCAATTGTTGTTGAGCATCATCTAAATCATTAGCTTTTAAGTTAATTACATTAGGAGCAAATTTGATTAAATAGTCACCATTTTCACCAAAAGTTGTAATAGTTGTGTTATCAAAACCTACCTTAATCAACTTATCAGCTAAAGTCTGTGAATTTTCATTTTTTTGTGTATGGATTTGTACTTGATAACCACCTGTAAAATCTAACCCTAAATTTAGACCTTTGGCGAAAATAAAAATCAATGATATAACAATCATTAACACCGATAAGATAGTTGTATATTTCTTTATTCCTAGAAAATCTATCTGAGTCTTTTGCTTAAAAAATTCCATTATAAACCCAACCTAAAAATTATATTCCAATAGAGATTTTATCTAGTTTTTTTCTCTTACCATAGACAAAATTTGTCATTGCTCTGGACACTGTAACAGCTGTAAACATAGAGGTTACTATACCTATCATTAGAGTAATGGCAAATCCTTTTACTGCTCCACTGCCGATAAAAAATAAAATTATCGCCACAATCAATGTTGTTATATTTGAGTCAACTATTGTTGTAAATGCTTTTTGATAACCTATATGAATAGCGCTTTGGCGTGGTGTACCAGCACGAATTTCTTCTCTAATTCTCTCAAAGATTAGTACATTACCATCTATAGACATACCCAAATTAAGCACTATACCAGCTATACCAGGTAAAGTTAAAGTTGCACCAGGTATAATTGACATAACCGCTACTATTAGCAGTAAGTTCATGATTAAAGCTATATTGGCAATAACACCAAAAACTCTATAATAAATCACAATAAAAATTATAACTGCTAAAAGAGCTATCACTATTGAAAGAGTCCCTTTCTCAATATTATCTTTACCAAGGCTTGGACCTATTTGCTGCTCTTGTACAATATGAACAGGTACTTGTAACGCTCCTGATTTAATCATAAGAGCTAAATTATTTGCTTCCTTTTGATTTAATCCAGTAATTTGAAAATGTGAACCTAAAGCCGACTGAATAGTTGCAACGTTAATCAACTTTTCAGTTTTATTTACAGTGTTTTGCTCTTTACCATTTTTATCTAACGTCTTTTCATAAGTTGTATTTATAAGCATTACACCCATAGGGTTGCCAACATTTTTACCAGTAATTTCTCTAAAATTACTAGCCGCCCCCCTACTTAGCTCAACCATAACGATTGGCGTACCAGTCTGTTGATCAATAGATGGATTAGCACTAATAATATCAGCCCCACCTGCAACTGGAGTTCCTTTTAAACTATAGTAACTTTGATAACCTCTGCCACTATCTAAAGAATAAACTTTATAACCCTGCTCTTCTGTAGCTAAACGATTAGTAACAGGATTCACTAAATAAAAATTTGCTGTAGATGTACCACCTAATATCTGCTTAGCTTGGGTAGCATCTTGTAAACCTGGTATTTCTATAACCACACGATTTTGTCCAGCTTGAGCTACTGACGCTTCAGCCACACCAAGAGCATTAATACGATTACGCATGACTGTTACTACTTGAGATATAGCACTTTGCTCTAACTGCAATATCTTTGGACTCGTATAAGTAATAAATATTGTGTTACCCTTAGCTGTGTAAAGAACGTCAGGATCTTGGTTTTTTCTAAAATCTGTGTCTAGGTATGTTATAAATTTTTGCATGTCTAAAGGGTTATTCAACGTTAGTGAAATAAAACCATTATTAGTGTACTCTGTAGGTACATTAGTAACAGTCTTATCTTCTGCTTTTGTCGAATTATTTATATTTATACCTTTTTCTTTGGCCGCATTTAAGATTATACTTAAAGTATTACCAAGCTGAGCGTCTAAAGCTGATTGGGTATTAGCTTCTAACATAAGATACATACCGCCACGTAGATCCAAACCTAAGTTCATTGGATTAGCACCTAACACTGACAACCAATTAGGAGAGTTAGTAAGCATATTCATAGCTATAATATACTGGTTTCCTAATTGCTCTTTTAAAATTTGTTTAGCTTTAAGCTGCTCAGCAACATCCCCAAAAATTACTGCAATATTACTTTTATCCTCCGCTATGGTTGCTTTTTGGTAAATTATATTTTTTTTACCTAAAATGTCCTCGATCTGAGTAAGAATTTGGCTAGTTATATCACCATTTTTTTGTGATATTTGCAAAGCTGGACTTTTACCAAAAATATTTGGTAAAGCATAAAATAAAGCTATCACTAATATAAAAGCTATCAAAAGGTTTTTCCATAATGGAAACTGATTTATAGGAAAACTTTTATTATTGCTCATTGAAAGGTCCTTTTATAAAAAAGAAAAAGGTTAAAAAAATAAGATTCAAAGCTTATTAAGCCTTAGTAGCCCCTTTTGGTAAAATATTTGATACAGCATTTCTTTGTACTTTTACAACTATATTTTCAGCAATTTCCAAGTCAACTAAAGTGTCATCTAACTTAGCTATTTTACCAATAATCCCACCATTAGTTACAACCTCATCACCCTTAGCTAATTCAGATAACATTTTACGAAGTTCTTTGTTTTTCTTTTGCTGTGGTCTAATAAGTAAAAACCAAAATATAGCAAAAAACACTACCAACATTAAAAGACCACTATACGGGCTACCTGCAGACTGCGCTGCATCTGCAGCAAAAGAATTTGTAGTAAACAACGCAATAGCCGCTAAAGACAATATAATCTTTTTCATTATTTTTCTCCAAAAATTTTTATTTTAATCGTTTGAATTTTACCTTAGTAAAGGAGTATTATCAATGTGTTAATCACTTATTAAAAAATTGTGATAAACATATCGCCAGCCAAAATAAAGGTAGTAGCGAATCACTGTAACTTAAAATTACGATTAACCTTGCTCATCTTAATAAAGTTTATGAAATATAAATTATAAACAAAGCTTTACTTACTTATTAATGAAATTTTTAAAAAAAGATGTAAGAGATTAAAAAAATAAAAATAATTTTGCACATAACCAACTTATATTATAATACCGCTCCCATCAAATTTATAACCTATCATTCACAAGCTTTAAAAAAAGCTTTTCCGAACTCTTTAAACGCACCATCCTCTATTGCTCTACAGATTCTGTGAATTTTCCTAAAAGCTCATCTTGCAATTTTTACATATAAAGTTCTTTATATTTTCCCTGATTTTAGAGCTCCAGTCTATTATAAGTATATTAGGATTTATGGTTTTTAAATGCTCGTTTATTCTAAATAAATGTACACCTAAATCATTTTCTACAGCTTGCTTAAGATATAAGCGTATAGCAAGTAGAAGATATGTTGCTCCTGAATGCCTATTAAGATTAATTTGCCCACTATATAGATTATACGGGTATTCTTTTAACATAAATCTTCTTATTTCAAGCATAAGGCTATCATTTGTTGTAATCGTTTTTATATTTTCTAAGAATTTATTTATTCTATCTAGGCCTGATTTAGAGTGTCTATGGAATAACCCTCTATTTCCTTGTTGTTTATACGCAGTCATATAAGCGTTTATGGCTTCTGTTAAATAAGTTTTAAAATTTTTCTTAACAATGATGTCGTTTCTGTTAAATAAAGGTCCTGGGTCATGTAACCATGCATTAGTCCAATCCCATGACCTATCATCGTATCTACACTGTAAATTCCTTCCGCTCCATGGATCATGAAAAATTACATTATTTCCTATAATCCCCTTTACCAAAACTACATGTTTCCATTCGTGTACAACAGCAAATGGTCCCTCCTTATCAAGAAGCTCATATATACCATTTTTACTTTCACCATAATCTCTAATGTCCCAATGTTGTATATTAAAACCAAACTTCTTTTTAATTTCTACTAAAAAATTATTATCGTTATGAATATATGGTATACCTTTGTTAGTATAAAATTGATAAATATTTGCATTATATGGAGAATGCTCTATACACTTTGCTAATTCACTTTTGTCTAGCTCATCATATCGTTTAAAAAACAAAAGCATCATATAAAAAGAAGAAATAGAGCACAAGTTTATTTTATTCTGGTAAATAAAAGGAACTTCGTAACAAATATCTTGCTTTTCATAGTCATTAACATATTTGTCAAATTCATAATTTCTATTTTTCTGGGTTTGAAATATTATATTTGTCATTTTTTTAAAGCTTTAAAAAATTTTTGTACCCCATAGTAATAAAGTCAATAACCTTCCATCGTCTACCTTACAATGCGGGGCTGTTGCAAACTAAAATTATATGTTTCTAATGACATATTAATAAATTGTGAATTGTTAACTTAGAGCTACCCGTATCAAACCAAGATATCTTAATTAAAATATAAAAAAAGTTAAAATAAATTCATTAAATACCATCTTTAACTAAAATATAATAATATAAAAAATTTTATATTATTATAATATAAAATTTAAAAAATACTAAAGCAACATCTTTATAGAGACTCTAAAGAAGGCAAATATTAATAAAACTAAACCCATCAAACACATAATTAATGACTAATTATTTATAATTTTCTAAAAACCCGTTTCTAAACTCTTCAAAACTGTCCTCTTCTATAGCTTTACGAATCTTTTTCATTAAACTTTGGTAAAAAGTTAGATTATGGATAGTATTTAATCTTGAGCCTAAAATCTCCTTAGTTTTATCAAGATGGTGCAAATAGCTCTTGCTAAAATTCTTACATGTATAGCAATCACAATTTGGATCCAATGCAGATGTGTCTTCTTTATATTTAGAGTTTCTAATCCTAATAATTCCTTCTGATGTGAAGATATGTCCATTTCTTGCATTACGTGAAGGCATTACACAATCAAACATATCCACACCTCTATATACTGCTTCGACCAAATCTTTTGGAGTTCCAACTCCCATTAGATATCTAGGCTTATCCTCTGGCATTTTACAAGCAATATGGTCTAATATTCTTATCATGTCCTCTTTAGGTTCACCAACAGATAAACCACCTATAGCGTATCCGTCAAAGTCAATTTCTGTAAGTTTTTCTAAAGACTCATCTCGCAAATGCTCATACATGCCACCCTGAATAATACCGAATAATGCTGATGAGTTATCTCCATGAGCATCTTTGGATCTTTTTGCCCACCTCATAGAAAGTTCCATAGACTCTTTAGCTTCTTTTTCAGTTGCTGGATATGGTGTACATTCATCAAAACACATAACAATATCAGAGCCTAAATCCTTTTGAACTTGCATTGATATTTCAGGAGATAAAAAAACTTTTGAGCCGTTAACAGGCGAACTAAATGTTACCCCATCTTCTGTAAGTTTACGTAATTTGCCTAAACTAAAGACCTGAAACCCGCCAGAATCTGTCAAAATAGGCTTATCCCATCCTATAAAATCATGTAAGTCCCCATGTTTTTTAATGATATCAGTACCTGGACGTAGCCAAAGATGAAAAGTATTACCTAAGATAATATCAGCACCCATTTCCTTAAGCTCTACTGGTGATAATGATTTCACTGCACCATAAGTACCTACAGGCATAAAAGCAGGTGTTTGGATTTCTCCACGAGGGAAAGTTATTTTTCCTCTTCTTGCTTTACCTTGTTTTTTAGAGATCTCGAATTTCATTACTGTCATAAAACTTAATCCTTAAGATAGATATATACTTTTATAAATATAATTTTTTAGCTACTAATCCTATAAAAATAATATCAACAAAGCAATAAAAATAGTTGTTTTAGCTATTGCCTAGATAATATTATCTTTTATAATATATTGAAGATTTTAAAACTTTTAACGGTGGTATATGAATTTATTAAATTTTGGTTTGCTAATATTTGCTTATTTATTAGGCTCTATTAATAGTGCTATTATTGTATGTTATGTATTTCGCCTACCCTCACCAAGAAGTGTTGGTTCAGGAAATCCAGGCACAACAAATGTTTTACGTGTAGGCGGTAAGCTACCAGCAACTATAACACTTATTTTTGATATACTCAAAGGTTTAATACCCATACTAGTTGCAAAAATGCTAACTAATAATGAATTTATTATCGCTTGTACTGCTTTATATGCGATATTAGGACATGTTTTCCCAATATTTTTTGGCTTTAAAGGAGGTAAAGGTGTTGCTACATTAATAGGTGCGTTGTTTGGTTTTTACTGGGTATTAGGTATTATATTTATAGTGTCTTGGTTATGTGTAGCTATAATCACACGCTACTCTTCTTTATCAGCTTTAGTAGCAACTATGATAGCTAGTGTTTCTGTAACATTTTTAGCAAATCTAAAGGTCGCAGCTCCTTTTTTAATAATAGCGATAATTATAATTATAAAACATAAAGGAAATATCCAAAGATTAATAAATGGGCAAGAAAGCAAAATAGGCGACAAGACAAAGGTTAAAAAATGATAGAGATAAAAAATCTTAAAAAAGAATATATAACCAACAATATTAACAATCTGGTCCTTGATAACATAAACCTTGAAATCCAAGAAGGTGAAATATTTGGCATAATAGGTCATAGTGGTGCTGGCAAAAGTTCTTTACTTAGATGTTTAAATCTTTTAGAACAGCCTTCTGATGGTTCAATATTTATTGCTGAGGAAAATATTACAAAAAAGACTCCTAAACAGTTACGTGAATTTCGCAAGAAAGTTGCTATGATTTTTCAACATTTTAATCTACTTTCTTCGAGAAATGTATTTGAAAACATAGCTTTGCCATTAGAAATACAAGGTATACCAAAATCTGAAATAAAAAAAAGAGTACATGAGTTACTAGACTTAGTTGAGTTACCTAACAAAGCTTTAGCATATCCCAAAGAATTAAGTGGTGGTCAAAAGCAAAAAGTGGCTATTGCCAGAGCATTAGCTCTTAATCCATTAGTTTTGCTTTCAGATGAAGCTACATCTGCATTAGATCCAACATCTACTAAACAAATTTTAGCTCTACTTAAAAGACTAAATAAAGAACTAGATCTAACAATAGTACTTATAACTCATGAAATGGATGTGGTAAGGAAAGTTTGTGATAGAGTTGCAATTATTGATAAAGGTCAAATTGCTGAAATAGGTAAAACTTTAGACATATTTTTAAATCCTCAAACTGAAGTAACAAAATCATTCGTTGAAACTAGTATTCATACAAAAATACCAGAATTTATTGCAAAGAGACTTTATGATAACCCTTATAGTTACGAAAATACTTACCCTCTCGTTCAACTAACTTTTTATGGGGAAAAAGGCAAAATGCCTATAATTGCTGAAATATCACGTCAGTTTAATGCTAGCGCAAGCATCATCCAAGCGAACATTGAGACTATCCAAGACCAAATTGTTGGTATAGCAATTTGCCATATTACTGGCGAAAGACAAGACTGGGAAAATGCTTTGCGCTTCCTAACAAATCAAGATGTTAATTTAAAGGTATTAGGTTATGCACCAGCAGACAATATTTAATTTCCAAGAACTTAGCTTAATAGCTCAATCGACATGGGAAACTATCTTTATGGTATTTATTGCTACACTTGTAGCAGTAATAGGTGGGATAATCTTAGGTATATTACTGTATACCACCCAAGAAAGTAAAAACATTCTGGTAAAAAGTTTTAATAAAATTTTTAGCGTCGTTATAAATATTACTAGAAGTATTCCGTATATTATTTTATTAATTTTACTTTATCCTCTAACTAGGCTTATAGTAGGCACAACTATCGGTACTACTGCTTCTATAGTTCCACTAGCAATTGCTGCCTTACCATTTTATGCTCGCTTAACGGAATCGGCTCTACGTGAAGTTGACCATGGTCTTATAGAAGCAGCAAAGGCTATGGGAGCTACTAGAATACAAATAATTTCCAAAGTCTTACTTCCTGAGTCAAAAGCACTTCTTATAGATGCAGCTACTTTAACATGTATATCACTAATTGGTTTTTCAGCTATGGCTGGTATAGTTGGTGGTGGCGGTTTAGGTGATTTGACTTACTTCAAAGGCTATAACTATGGGGATTATACTTTGCTACTTGGTGGTGTAGTGATGCTAGTTATTCTAGTGCAGCTAACTCAATCTTTTGGTAACTATTTAGTTTCTGCTAGAAAACTAACAGCTTTATGGTTAGTAACTATTATTTTAGTAGTAGTCAGTGGATTACAACTATATCAAAATTTTGTAGTTTCTAACCAGTCAAATGAAATCACGGTTGGTTATATCACTAGTCCCCCTCAAGATAAGATTATGGAGCTAAGTAAAAAGATTGCTAAAGAAAAATATAACCTTAATGTTAAATTAGTCACATTTGGAGATTACAACATTCCAAATAGAGCACTAAATGATGGTGAGATTCAAGCAAATGTATTTCAACATATACCTTTCTTGGAAAATCAAATCAAAAAATTTGGTTACAAAATTACTTATATTGGTAAGACATTTTTGTACCCTATGGGAGTATTTTCTAAGAAATATAAAAACTTTGATCAATTACCTAATGGTGCTACAGTTGCTATTCCAAATGACCCTACTAACCAAGGAAGAGCGCTTATGATTCTTCAAGATGCTGGTTTGATAACGCTCGAAGATGGTATTACTTGGCAGGCTACTCCTAGTAATATAACTAGTAATCCTAAAAAACTAAAAATAATACCTCTACAAGCTGACCAAATTCCTAATAATTTAGGTGATGTAGATATAGGGGTTGTAAACAATGACTATATTCCCAAAGCAGGATTGACTCTAAAAGATGCTCTTTTTGTAGAACCTAAAGACTCACCTTTTGCAAATATAATTGCTGTTCAAGACAGTCAAAAAGACAATCCAAATTTAGAAGAATATGTCAAATCTTTAAATAATGATCAAATATTACAATTAGTTCAAGAACTTTATCCTAATGATGCTGCTATAGCTGCTTGGTAATGCTTATAATTTTTCAAATTAAATACTTATTCTTTTTTTACTCTTAAATGTATAAAATATTTAACTATGAAAATATATTAAAGGGTAAGTATGCAACACTCAGAAGGTTTTATAAAGCTAGTAAACGAGGCAAAATCAAAAATTAAAGAATGTACAGTAGATGATATCTACCAAATGTACATATCCGACTCCCTTGATGGTTTGCTAATTGATACTAGAGAAGAATCTGAATTTGCTAATGGATACATTCCAAATTCTATACATATTAGTAAAGGTTTAATAGAATGTAGAATCGAACAACTAATACCAAATAAAAACCTAAAAATGTATTTTTATTGTGGTGGTGGCTTTAGATCCGCACTAGTTGCAGAACTTTTGCAAAGTATGGGTTATAAAAATGTAATATCTGTTGATGGTGGTTGGAGAGCTTGGAATGCTAAAAACTATCCTATTACAACACCGGAAAACTTTAAGCCTATTGAGTATATCAAACTTATAAATAACGCAAAGTCAAATATAGAAGAAATATCTGCTACTGCCTTATACAATATGTATAAAGATAAATCGCTTGACGGAGTTGTCATTGACGTTAGAGAAGATTCAGAATTTTCCCAATTTCATATTCCCGGTGCTACACACCTTAGTAAAGGTCAAATAGAAGTCAAGATCGAAAATTTAATCCCTAATAAAGACCAAAAAATCTATTTATATTGTGGTAGCGGTTATCGTTCGGCACTAGCTGCTTTTAACCTACAAAAGATGGGGTATACTACTGTTGTGTCAGTTAATGGTGGTATTCAAGATTGGGTAAATAATAATTATCCGATTACACAAGAAGGATAATTAGTAAAATGTTTAGAATAGGTCATGGCTACGATGTACATAAGTTTACTGATCAAAAGCAAAACATAATAATTGGTGGTGTGGAAATCCCATATCACCTCGGTCTTGAAGCTCATTCAGATGGCGATGTTTTAATTCACGCTCTTTGTGATGCTATATTAGGTGCTTTAGGTCTTGGTGATATTGGTAGACATTTCCCTGATACTGATAATAAATATAAAAATACCGATAGTAAATTTTTTTTATCAGAAATTAAAAAAATGCTTGATGCCAAAAATTATCAAATTGGCAATATAGATTGTACAATAATTGCTCAAACTCCTAAAATGCTTCCTTATATTGAAAAAATGAAAATATGCTTAGCTCAAATACTTAGTATTGAAACTAATCAGCTAAATATAAAAGCAACAACTACTGAAAAACTTGGATTCATAGGTAGGAAAGAAGGAATTGCTACGCATGTAGTATGTTTAATTCATTATCTATTTTGAGGATAGGTTATAGGCATACTGGTAAAATTATTTATATAGGTTTAATCAATATTTCCTTCAAAGCTGGTTCAAATAGTCAAATGGAATAAAGTTTGTCTGGCAACGTAATGCTCCTCCCCTATAACTAATGTGTTTTACTGTATCTTCAGCAGATTTACCGTTTACTTTTAAGTAAACAACCTCTATATTTTGTTTCTTCAACAATTTAGTAAAGTATGCTTTATGATTATTACATGGACTATCTATCGTGAGATAAAACTTTTTATTACCATGAGTACATAAATCTATACCATTAATGAACGTTGAAATAGCTTCTTGTCCTAGGGCATATTTGGGGTTAAGTTCTACTATTTCACCATTTTCACCAACACCTTGGTAAGTTTTATGCAATATTCCAGCGTATTTTATAGTCTTGAATTTACAAGATCTTAGTATAGCGTCTATATATTTTATTACCAATTCTCGCTGCAAGGCATCTCTAGCAAATTTAGCAACTTGATCCTTCTTATTTATATCTGAAGAAATTTCATCTATGTTATTTAATACCTCATTGAAGCTATGAATTAAGAATGTAGAATCACCCATATATGATATTTGCAAATCTAAGTGATATGCCCACTGAGGAAGACATATAACATTATCAGTTTTAAAAATTTTCTTATACCTTTCTAGCTCAACATGACATTTTGATAGTATATCTCTATTAGATAAGTTACTTGGATCAGACATAGTCCCATATTTTATATTTCTAAAGTCTGATTCATTAAGTAAGACGTTGACACCTATAAAATAATACTTAACATCTTCACAATTTATTGCCTCAAAAAGGTTACCTCCTTCTAATGGTCTAATAGTGTCTTTTTTTAAATCTTGTTTAATAAGATTCTGTAAATCTCTTTTACTACTATGTTGAGCCATAAAATCATGATTATCATAAAAATTATGATTCATAGATAAGAATTTATTTGTAATAAGGTATGCATCTTGTAAGTTTCTAAATTGATTTTGCGTATAATTTTTTTTACTATTTACATTACATGGAAGATTATTTTGCTGTTTTTTAACGTTAATCTCTTGTTTAGTTCTAATATATATTTTTTCTTTGCCAACAAAAAAAGTATCTCGTAGCCATTCATTTCCTTTTTTTAATACTTTATAGTGTATTTTTTGTTGTTCTAAAAATGGCACTAAATCGTCATAGAAATCACAATTCTCCCTAAAGATTAACGTTTTTCCAAAATTTGAACTAGAATTTTTTAAAGGTAAACTATTGTAATTAATAGAGAATATAGTGTTAAAAGCTGGTTCAATAACGGTTTGGTAATATGCTCCATCTGTATTTTTATTTTTTATCCAATGCTCAAAGGTTGGATTTAGATTCACATTAACTAACGAGTATCCTAAATTAAATAAACTATGCTCATTAATAATCCTTAGACACATTTCATGGTATGAACTACAATTTTCCACAAATATTTTTAATTCATTAGCTCTATTTTTATGATTTTTATAAAACCTGTTAAGATAATTATCTATACAGCCGACTATAAAATTTTTTATTTCTTGTAGTTCCATATTTTATATATCGTTTAAGCTCTAAACTTAATAAAATATTACATTTTAAAACTTTCTTTTTATATATAGTTATTTTAACACAGAGTATTAGTTTTTAATAACCATGAATCCTACAATTATTACAGCCTGAACTTAATCCTTTGTACAATAATTCCCTAAATAATTAGCTACACTTTCAAGCTCTGCTTGGCAACAAAATATTCCGATATCATTGTCATCAAGCTTATCTAAAATATATTTAACCCCCTCAAGTTCACCATGTGATATATAAGTATTTGCAACATTAAAACCTTTTTTTTGCAGATCTTCACGTATTGCCAATGGTAATTCAAAGGGCTTTGCTCCTCTTAAGTATTTATCAGTTTCTTTAATTACTATAAAATCCACATCATACTTTAATATAACATCATTTATGGAGGATATTAGATTCTTTCTATCACCAGTGGTTCCCATCATAAGATACCTTTTACCACCTTTATTATATGCTTGCTGCATCATTGAAAGTAACGCTTCCACACCAGCTTCGTTATGAGCATAATCAAGCACAACCACTTTATTATCCCATTCAAAAATGTTTGCTCTACCTCTATTAACATTTTGGTCGTTCTTATAGCTTTTTAATGCGGCTGCAATAGTTTCTAAACTAACCTTAAGTTTAAATGCTAATGCTATTGATACCATAGCATTTTCAATATTATGCTTTGCAAAACCCCTTACTGTTAAAGGCGCATCTACTACTTTTAGAATCTCAGTTTTTGTATTTTTATCTAACCATTTAAATTTGCCATCTTCTACGATACAAGCATAATCTGATTTAGATAAATAGTAACTCATATCATGAGCTTCAGGATTTTGAGTAACAACTATTTTATTACACTTTATCAAGTCAAACCTTTCTTTCATGTAGGAATTGTCAAGGTTAATAATTGCATGGGAATTTTTTCCCATAGCTCTAAAGACTATAGATTTTGCTTCAGCTAATTCAGCTACTGTTTCTATACCATCTTCACCAAGGTGATCAGCAGAAACATTAGTAACAGCTGCAGCATCAACAAATGTTTCTATCAAACCTCTTTTTAACAAACCTCCTCTAGCAGACTCTAACAAAGCAACTTCAACTTTTTTGTTAGTAAGTACAAACTGGTGCCCTGTAGGACCAGAGTAATCACCTTCATCTATTAACTCATCGTTAACTTTAACCCAATCTGTAGATGTATAGCCTGTAACCTTACCAGCGAACCTACAAATATAATCTGTAAGGCGTACGGTGGTAGTCTTACCATTAGTACCTGTAACTATAACTGCTGGGATATCATAAACATTTTGCCAAGGAATCAAAGAGACATCATCATGTTCTAGATCAAACTCATAACAACCAGAACCAGAACCTACAAATGCTTTATTTTTATCTCTAAAAGCATTAAATCCCTTAGACTTAGCTAGTTCGTACAATTTACGATAAGTTAAGTTTTTATCCTCATTTATTAATGGTAAAAGAATTTCTTTGGCAGCTTCTAAAGTCTTAAAGCTTCCTTTTTCGATATATTCTCTCACAGATAGCCAAATAAAGTCTATAACGTCACATGCTGGCATTGTAATATCAACAGGTGCTGTTATAGCTAGCCTAATACCATTGTTAAAAAATTTATGTACTATTTTAATTTCTTCCCACCCTAAAGCTGGCAAGATTCTATTTGCTTCTTCATAAAAAAGCTTTGTTAATTTTTCTTTATCTTCAGTTAATGGCACATCTAAAACTGTTCCTGTTTCTTTAAAAAACAAGTTAGGCCCAACTAATCTACGTGAATAGCCTTCTGGAATCATTGTAGTATACTCTCCCTAAACAAAAAACAATTTTAATCACTATCTTCATTATGATAAACAACTCGCACGCCACTTTCATCTGTTATGATACCTGCTTTTATTACATCTGATAACTCCTTAGATAAACTAGGATCTTGAGCTATCATAGAAGCAGAAAAAGACTCTTGCTTTTTAGATTTAGTTTCTTCAGCAAATTCATCTTTTTTATTGAAGTATATAATTTGCTTCCATGTCCTTTTTAATTTATCTGCAAATATTGCCACCAAATCCCCTTCTTTAGCAATAAAAAGGGCTCTATCTACAGCTTCTTGTTCATTTTCTATTGTCTCGATATTATTAACTGAAACACCAGCTTCTATTAGTGCTTGTTTTAACATATTTGGCACTTCAGCTGGGTTTCTACCTCGTAGATTATCATCACGCTTACAGATAAAATAATCATAGAAAGGTGCTGCAACTTTAGCTATTTCATAAATATCTTCATCTCGTCTATCACCTGGTGATGCTAAAACACATATTTTTTTACCAGTAAAATCCATATTTGCAACCATATGACTAACTAGTTTTATAGCCGCTGGATTATGAGCATAATCCATTAAAACTTTAAAAGGATGTTCTTCAAACCAATTCATGCGCCCAGGATTTTGATAAAACGTTGTAACAAAAGTTCTTAAACCATCTCTAATATCATCTAAGCTCATACCCATGCTATAAGCTATAGCTATAGCAAACATAGAGTTTTGAACATTATGAATAGCCTTCCCTTCGATAGTAGCTGGAATTAGATGCGTCCATAATACAGGTATATGAATATGATTATCAAAGATCGTAATCATATCACCATTAACTCCTTTTTCAATAATACATGCTTTACCACCAGCTCTAATATGTTGTTTAACCAAAGCATGCTCAGGATTGATTGTTACATAAAAAATGTTTTTTGCAGTTACTTTAGCAGACATTTTTAAAACATGTGGATCGTCAGCATTTAATACCGCGACATCTTTTGCTGCTTCAACAACTACACTTTTCACTTTAGCAAGATCTTCTAGAGTATTTACACCTTTAAGGCCCAAGTGATCGGAAGCAACGTTTAGGCATGCTCCAATATTACAATAATCATATCCCAAACCACTTCTTAGGATCCCTCCTCTTGCAGTTTCTAGAATAGCTATTTCCACAGAGGGATCCTTTAGTACCATTTGGGCAGATACTGGACCTGTAGTATCTCCAGCAACCGTAAGCTTACCATTTATATACACCCCATCAGTCGTAGTAAGACCAACAACCTTACCGGCATTTTTCCACATATGTGCAACCATACGAGAAGTTGTAGTTTTACCGTTAGTACCAGTAATAGCTGCTATAGGAATACGTGCATTACCCAACTCTTTTGGAAATAGCATATCAATCACAGCACCAGCAACATCTCTAGGTTTTCCTTCACTAGGTGCCACATGCATTCTAAAGCCTGGAGCTGCGTTTACTTCACAGATTGCACCACCTATTTCATGGTAAGATTGGGTTATATCATCTATCAAAAAGTCAACTCCACCCACATCTAAACCAACTGCTTTGATAGCTCTTTCAGCCATATTCCTATTATCAGGATGTACTATATCTGTAACATCAATAGCTGTCCCACCTGTAGAAAGATTAGCTGTAGAGCGTAAGTAAAACATTTCCCCATCGTTTAAAACAGTATTTTTAGTATATCCTGCTGCTTTCATCAAAGTATTTGCTTGATAGTCTAATTCTAAACGAGTTAAAACTTTCTCATGACCTACACCTCTACGTGGGTCTTGGTTAACTATATCAACAAGCTCTTCTATCGTGTGTTTACCATCACCAATTACATGTCCAGGTACTCTTTTTGCTACAGCAACTAGTTTTCCATTAACAACAAGCATTCTATGGTCAAAACCTGTAGCATATTGCTCTATTAACACATACCTTGAGATTCTACTCGCCTCCACAAAAGCTTCCTTAATCTGCTCAAATGTAGTTAAATTAATCGAAATCCCTCTACCATGGTTCCCATCTAAAGGTTTAACAACTAAAGGAAACCCTAAATGCTTTGCTGCACTAATTGCTCCCTCTTCTGTGCGTACCATTCTTTGCTTTGGTACTGGCAAACCTAAGCCTGACAAAACTTTGTTGGTTTGCTCTTTATTACATGACATTTCCACTGCAATGTGTGTAGTCTGGCTTGTAATAGTTGCTTGAATTCTTTGCTGGTGTTTACCATAACCAAACTGAACTAGAGAATGCTCGTTTAATCGAATATACGGTATATCTCTTTTCTTAGCAGCTTCAACAAGTGATCCTGTACTTGGACCAAACTCTTTACTTTGAGCGAATTTTATAAATTTAACTTTTTCCTCTTCAAAATCAAATTCTTCTTTCTTAAACCCAACTTCTTGTTTAAGATTTTCTGGCAATAAAGAAAGCAAAAGATCCTTTGCTAACTCCATAGCACATAAGCCAACGTCTTTTTGCTTATACTCATATACCATACTATAGTGACCTTTTTTACCAGTAGATCTTGTGCGTCCAAAAGTTACTTCACTTCCCGCCATACTCTGGAGCTCTAGGATCACATGTTCCCACACATGTCCCATCCAAGTACCTTCATCCTCTCTAAGTCTACGGATAAACCCTCCTTCAGTACGGTAAGAACAACCGTGCTTGGCAAGCCCAGGCAAACTGTTAACTAAACTATTAATAAACTCTTTACCTATTTTAGCAGAAGGCCAATTTTCTAGAATCCCCAACTCAATTTCATGCCTTATAACAGGAAAATTTGCGTAAATGTTAGGTCCAACATAAACGTTTGTAGATAGTATATTCATCTTAATTATTCCTTAGAGTTACATATATATGCTCTAAAAACATATATTTTTATATCTTTGGCTACATTTATATCATAAAATAAAATAAAAATAATTAAAATTCTGTCTGGTTACCCAGTCCTGTGAGTGGAAAATGAAGTACGATTTTGGAATTATAGCTATTGGTGATGAAATAACTGATGGTGATATAGTTAATACTAATACAACCATTTTTGCCAAGCATCTAACTGCAAATGGATTTAATATTGGTTTTCATATAATCTGTAACGATAATGTAAAAGATATTGTATCTAGTATATTTTTTTTAAAAAATTCACATCATAGCATAATAACTATTGGTGGTCTAGGACCTACTGAAGATGACTTAACAGCAGAAGCAATAGCTACTTTTTCTAACAAAGAGCTAGTGCTAGACCAAGATTCTTGGATAAAGATAGAGCAAAGAATGATTAGAAAATATGGTAAAGTTACTTTAGGAGCAAAAAAGCAAGCTTTGTTCCCTGAAGACTCTAAAACTATAATTAATAATAATGGTAGTGCAAATGGTTTTAAGCTAGAGTTTGAAAAAAATAGATATATTTATGCTTTTCCTGGCCCCCCTAAAGAATGTATCCCTATGCTTGAAAATTTAGACTTTGAAAAACAAACTCACTATAAAAAAGTCATAAGAAAAAAATGGGATATTTATAGGATAGGCGAAAGTTTTTTAGCTGAAAAACTAGAAATAATAAAACAAAAATATCCATTTGTTAGCTTCAAATATAGGATTGCTGATCCTTATATCGAATTAAAATATTTTTACCCTTCGGAGTGCTCTCACAGCGAGAACGTAATTAAAGAGGTAGAAATACTACTTAAGCAATATTTATAGACTTTAAATGAAGTTGCTCTTTTTTATCTACAAATATAGCATCTGCTCCCCATGATAATAAAGTTTCAACCTCATAATCAGAGCAAGCTGAGTAGACAAACACATTGCCAAATTTTTTCCTAAGGTATTCTAACCTCTGCTGACTCAAGCAATCATAGTTTATAATTAATGCTAAATACTTATTTACTTGAAAGTGTGTGTATAAAATAGTGTTTATATAATTGAAATCTTCATCCCAGTTAGTTGTATAATACAACTTACCTTTTTGATATTTTTTATCCTGTTCCAAAAACTTCATTACAGAATTAGAGAAACTTGATATAAAAATTTTACTCTGAATCTCTGGATAACCATTCAAAACATCTAAAACTTTTGTGACAATAGTTTTTTCATATTCTAAACAATTTTTATTTATCTTTATTTCTACATTTGTATAAACATCATTTTTGGTAGCCCAATCAAGATATTCTTTAAAAGTTGGTATCGAACCCTTAATATCCAAAATAGGGTGTACAATTTCTAAATCTTTAAGCTTATCAATTGTCATCTCAGTAACTTCAGAATTTAAACTAGCCAGCCTTTGGCAAGTTTTATCATGAAACAAAAACAGTTCGCCATCTTTGCTCATTTGAACATCAATCTCAAACCATTTAAAACCATAGTTTTTAGCGTGTTCAAATGCTTGTATTGTATTTTCAACAAAATCCGTGTTTGCCCCACGGTGGGAAATAAATTTATCTATTTTCATATAAATATTGTTTAACATCTGCCAGTGGCGATTATACATGAACCACTGAATTTTAGTAAAACATTTTTTCAAACCGCTAAAATATATAAAACATAAATTGTTTTTTGTTTTTTTATAATATAAGCAATCGTGTTATAATTTCTGATAATTTGTAGCTAAATTTAATTAAATGATTAATAATCCTCAAATTTGCAAAAAACTAGCCTCTTTACTTTTACATCGTAAACTTATAACTAAAGAAAAGCTAGAAGAAGTCAGCCTTGAAAAAGACTTAGGCAAAACAGGTTTTTTAAGCTATTTAATAGAGCACGAAATAGTTAACAGCAGAGATTTTATGTTTGAATCTGCAACTTTGTTACGTTTACAATATATAGACTTAACTGCTATTAATGTTAAATTTCTACCACAAGAATTTTTTGATTTAGAATTTTGTGAAAAAAATAATTGCTTACCTCTTTTCATAAGAAAACACGTTGTGTATGTTGCAATTGCAAACCCACTAGACAGTCAACAAATATTAAAGACCTTACGTAACAAATATAATCAAGCTTTTATCGCAATAGTTGGTGAACTAAACCACTTAAAAGAAAAAATACTAGAATTTAATCAATACTTGAAAGATGAAGGTCAAAAAGCTGATGATTCCTCACTCAGTGAAAAAATGGAAAATGTCGAGCTTGACATTGACTTTGTCGATGAAGGAGAGCGTGAAGGAGATGCTTTTTTAGACACAGAAGATGATGAAGCTCCTATTATCAGATTTATAAACAATACTATAGTTGATGCTATACAAAAAGGAGCTTCCGATATACACTTTGAACCTTATGAAAAAAATTTCCGAATTAGGTATAGGATTGATGGCCTTTTAGTAGAGACATTTAACACGACAAAAAACTTAGGACCCAAAGTTATCTCTAGACTTAAAATCATGGCAAGTCTAGACATTGCAGAAAAAAGGATACCTCAAGATGGTAAATTTAAAATATCCCTCTCACGCGAAAAAGCGATTGATTTTCGTGTAAGTACTTGCCCAGTAAGTTTTGGTGAAAAAGTAGTGCTGCGTATTTTGGATTCTAGTAACACTCAAATTCCTATAGAAGCATTGGGTTTTTCAGAGAAACAAAAAAAGCTTTATCTAGATACTATACATCAACCACAAGGAATGGTTCTTGTAACAGGTCCTACAGGTTCTGGTAAAACTGTGACTTTATATACTGGAATAAATATTCTAAATAAAATTGAGAAAAATATATCTACAGCTGAAGACCCCGTGGAATTAATAGTAAGAGGCATTAATCAGGTGAGTGTAAATAATAAACAAGGACTTACATTTGCAGCAGCTCTTAAAGCCTTTTTACGTCAAGATCCAGACATTATCATGGTTGGTGAGATACGAGACATTGAGACCGGATCTATTGCGATTAAGGCTTCTCAAACTGGACACTTAGTAATGTCAACCTTACACACAAATAGTGCTCCTGAGACCCTCAATAGGCTTGTAGATATGGGGTTACCTCGCTATAACATCGCAACTTCTGTTACGTTGATTATAGCCCAACGTTTAACACGTCAGCTATGTCTAAAGTGTAAAATTAAGGATACCGAAACCGAATTTGCTATGCTTGTTGAAGATAGTGGGTTAAATGATTATATATTATCAGAAACATTTAACACTACACTTAGTGAAATAAAGAAAGCTGTTATATACAAACCTAATCCCAAAGGTTGCCCAAGATGTTTTAAAGGCTATAAAGGGCGTCTAGGATTATATGAAGTAATGCCTGTTTCTAGAGCAATATCAAAAATGATTTTAGAGGATAGAAACACTATGGAAATTGCTCAACAAGCACAAAAAGAAGGTGTAGCTACTGTTAGACAATCAGCTCTTGTCAGGGTTGCTGAAGGTTTAACGTCAATGGAAGAAGCATACCGTGTAAGTTAAGGAAAAAAGTTATGTTATTTGGAAAAAAAGATAAAAACACAATAACTATAATATCTTGGAGTTACAAGGTAAAGTTAAAAAATGGTAAGCAAATAAAGGGTTCTATTGATGCTGATACAAAAGAAAAAGCCGAAATCTTACTTAGACAAAAAGGCTATTCTGAAATTAAGCTCAAAAAGCAACCTAAAGATATATTTCCAAAAAAAATTTCATACCAAGATATTACTGAAATGACTCGTCAACTTGCTACTATGACAAAAGCTGGTATCCCTATTATAAAATCGTTTGAGGTATTTATAATGGGAATCAGAAAGCATCCTCGCTTAAAGATTATGACAATCCAACTTAAGCAGTCTATTGAATCTGGAGAATCATTTTCTAAGGCTCTTAGTCAATTTCCAAAACTTTTTGATAAGTTATATATAGGCTTGATAACAGCTGGTGAAGAATCTGGAAATCTTGATCTAATGCTAAATAAAATTGCTGATCAGCGGGAAAATTTACAATCTATCAAAAAGAAAGTTAAGAAAGCTCTATCCTACCCTATAATTGTATGTGTGATTGCTGCTGGGGTAACTGGTATTTTATTAACCTTTGCTGTACCAGCATTTTCAGCAATGTTTATAAACTCTGGAAAACCTTTACCAGCAATTACACAAATGACTGTTAATGCATCGAATTTTATGCAAGATGCTTGGTGGAAAATAATACTAGGAATCTTTATAGTTATTGGTGTTTATAAGTCATTAAAACTTAAATACCCACGGATCCAAATATTTCAAGACCACTTCATGCTTAAAATACCAATTATTGGAGAAGTGGTTTTCAAATCTGCTTTAGCACGGTTTTCTAGCACCCTTGAAATTACTGTTCAATCTGGTATGAGCTTAACTAGAGCTTTAGATATGGTTTCTCTAGCAACGGGTAATGCTAAATATGACCAAGCGGCTCTTGATATTAAAAAAAGTATTAATGAAGGAGCTTCTTTTAAAGATGCTATAGTTGAGACTGGTTGCTTTCCTTTTTTAGTAGAGCAAATGATATCTGTAGGTGAAGAATCTGGAGCATTAGAAACTATGCTTGGCAATCTAAATAGAGTCTATCAAGAAGAAGTAGATACAATTGTTGAGAGTCTAAGCTCAATGCTAGAACCTATCATTATGGTAGTTTTAGGTGGTGTAGTTGGTTTCTTAGTAGTAAGTATGTACATGCCAATATTTCAAATGGGTGATGCTATTTAAATTTATTTTTTGATATAAATTTGGTCATTTGCAACAGCAACCTTACTAATATACCAGTGCCAAATTGATAGCTTTTATTAAAATAACCGTATATGAAACTAGATAATGTAAGTATAAGATAATGTTAATTTTGAGATATTACAAAAATTTAGTATGCCATTTCCAGATCAAAGTGAAGAAAGTCTATGGAAAATTTTACTTACAGACGGTCGTCATATGGTAAAAGTACCATTAGAAAAGCAAAACCATATACATGGGCTTAAAAAACCTGACCAATATGAAAAAGAAGAACCAGGTTATTATTCTGCGCAAATTGAGGCTATAATAAAAATGCAAGCCACTCAAAAATGGAATGCAGAAAAATATAAAGAACTACACACTATTATAAAAACTAAAACGGGTGGAAAAGCTAATACTTCATCTATAAAACAGGGTTGCCAATGCAGCTATGATCTGGTAGATTACGAAACATCTAATGCTATAATGCAAGAATATATAGAAAATTCTAATGAGCTTAAACAAGAATTAGGTATCAACGCAACTATTTTAAATAAAATAAAATATGACGCTTCTAATGTTACGTTGACATCAGCTCAGCGGTACTCTCATCCAGGACAAAGAATATCTGGTTCATCACATAAAACAAGAAATATTTTAACCAATACAGATTCTTTTACCCTGTGTGAAGCTATTATGAATATATATAATCGAGATATTGATGGAATTGATTTCTACCATGATACTTGTACAAGAAAGAATAAGTTATTTAAAGCACTTGCTAAAGCTATACAAAACCTTGAAATATGTCACTTAGAAAATGACTTGAACACACGTACTCTTGGTGCGTTTGTAAAAATTGAAACTAACAAGTATTTGGGCGAACCTTGTATGTTTTACTACCCTAGCATGGGTGGAAATAGTACTAAAAGTCAGATATTTCAAGAATTAGAAATAGGCCTACAAAATGCTATATATGTGCTAAGTGGGACTTCCTCATTAGTAAAATATCACTTTCATGAGGAAAAAAGAGAGATCTCTGATAAATACATTGAACGTAACATGGATATATACGAAGTTAATAGAACCTTATGGATGCAAGAAGGCGGTATAAAAGAAAGAGATATAAATTTACAGAAACTCAATAATTATTATTGTCTCGCTACAAAGCAAAACTCCAGAAATTCAGGTCCTCACTACAAATGATACGTCAAAAATATACACATGTTAAATAATAAAAACTATAAGTAAAGGTTGATTATGTATGATTTTATATGGATGTTAGCTAGCTATTCAACATCCAAAGATGGTATAAATCCTATAAATAATGCCATAGACATGAGAGTAGGTGGTCCAACTTACCAAAATAACATCGATAATGGTTTTGTAGAAACTACTGTTGAAGAATATAGTTCTATTAAAAATAGATTACTAATTTCAAAAGACTCTGCTAAACAAGTATATGAAGAGATGACTGTCTATGGAAAAAAGAAGACTAAAGATAGTTATAAAAACGCTAAATTTATAGTGTCACGTACAGACAGTTATAGCCAATGTATTGAAGAGCTAAATACCGTTGTTATACCTGCTCTAAGAGATTCACTACAGCTAAAAAATAGTCCTTCTTTTAAAATGAAACTATTTTTTACTGGGCATGGAGAAACTTATCAAAAAGCAGGTGCATTATCAGCACACGAGTTAGCATATCTTTGTGCTAGCTTTTTCAATCATCGAGGCCAAGTTAATTTGTTGAAAAATGAGATTATAAATTTTGTAGAGTTAGATGTGTGCGTAGCTGGTCTTTATAATGAAGAATATAATAGTAGTCACATAAAACCTTTTGCTCAAGAATTTGCTCACAAGCTACAACAATATATTTATAATATGACTAGAATATCATATGTGAAAATGCCTTTCGGAAGAAATCCAAAAGGCGATAGAATAATGGAGTATTTACCTGCATATACTAACAAAGATAATAAAATAGGATGTAATAAGTATGGACAACCATACTTAGCTGAAAAAACAAATAACAAAATTGATATTACACACCCACTTTTAAATAAATCTTACATTTATGTAGATAGTGAAAATTTATTTTACGCTAAAAAGTTATTACTAGAGAGTAAAATTTCGGAAGATAACTATGAACATATAAATAATAATATGGAAGCTTTACTAGATTATACGTTAATGACTGTTAGCGAAATATACTCCACACTAATTAATAAAAATATTAATAAAAACAGTATGTACAAAAACAGCCCTATTATAGGCGATTCAGAAAATGCAATAAAAGAAACTTTATTGTTATTGGAACATATCCTCAACCTAGATGTAAATAAAACTTTTGATTGTATAAATAAAATGCATAAATGTGAAAACTTTAGTGAATTCTCAGAGATGCTCAAAGATTTATTAGTTAAATATTATAATGAAATAGATAAGAAACCATTAAAACAAATACCATTAACACCCCAAATTAATTTAGAGCAACAAAATCTCTCTCTAGTAGATATAAAACTTTATTGTATACAGATACTCAAAGATAAATATATATATAATTCTTTTCATAATATATTTAGTAACCATCATTATAATGACAGAGCTATTTTTGTGCTTAAGTTATTAGAAAATAGCAGCAGTATACTCCAGATAATGACTATTATTGAAAATGAAATTATTTTACTAGAAAGTGGAGTCTACATTAGGCCAGAACAGGATAAAAATTGTAATAATTTATATCTAGAAAATAATCAGTATAAAAAAAACCATAAAAGCTCTTCTATACAGCAATCATCTTACTACAATATTTTATCTAAACTAAAAAAGTATATAATTAGTTTATGTTAAAAGTGGTAAGTAAGTCTCTTGCTAAAAACATAACAATGTGCAAGAATAAAACCTTCATATCATCTATACTGCGGAATCATTAATGGAAAATATAACAAATGGTACAACTTCTTTTAAAAATAAGCTTTTGTTAACCATAATTTGCTATCTTTGCTACTTTTATACAGCCAATGTTGTTTTAGTTACTGGAGCTGTAATGCGTCCATTATCAGAATACTTTGATGATAGCAATATAGGTTTTGCTTTTACCTTTATTAATGTATCAATGTGGTTTGCTATACTTATAATTGGTTTTCTAATGAATAGATTTTCAATAAAACTTTTATTATTAGTCGCTGTAGCAATTGGTATTATGTCTTCACTACTTACAAGCATTTTCCCTTCTATGTTTACACTAAAGATATTACTAACTTGTGTGGGTATTACCGGAGGGCTATTTATGGCTATAAGTAGCTATATGATTGTACATATCTACAATGATCATAAAATAAGAGCTATGAATGTTATTTTTACTGACTTTTTCTTTAGTTTTGGTGGTGCATTAGTACCAATTTTTGCTGCATATTTAATTACGGAAAATTTCCAATGGTATACTATATACTCAATTTTACAAATAACAGCTATAGCAATTCTGTTATTATCAGTATTTTCTGACTTTTCAATACTTAATAGACACACTACCGACGTTAAAAGCTCAAACCTTAATCTGAATTTTTCTTCATGGAACTTTAGTTTGTATTGCATAGCTTTCTCCGCTTTTTTATTTTTGCTAGCTCAAATAACTATGACTAGTTATGCTCAAACATATTTCCAAGAAGTACTTGGATGGGGTGTCATAGATGCAAATAAACCATTATCATACTTTTGGACAGCTCAAAGTATAGGTTTATTCATAAGTCCATTGATAACTAGAGTAGTTCCTTTAAGGCTTATTCTTCCATTATTTACATTTGTAGGATTAATCGCATTATCATGTATTGTCTATATCCCTGATATAAACATAGTCTTAAAAGCTGCTATTATATTTGGTTTGTTTAACTGCTATATCTATGCTGGATTACTAGCTTATGGAACTTTCCAAATGCAGAATCCTCCACCAACACTAATAACTACTATTCTTCTATTTGGTACAACAGGTACAGCTTTATCAACAACAACTGGAGCTTTTATAAACAAATTTTTTGGCTTAACAACTGTAATGCATGCTGTGCTTATCTTTTATTTAATATCTTTTATATTGATTGTTTTTGCTGCTATTTATTCAAAAGAAAACATAAAGTCGATTGCCCACTAAATCCTTTTCAATGGTTTCTTACTCTTTATAACAAATATACATATTAGTTTTTTTGATAACGTTTATAAAAACTTTTTATTTTTAAAAAAATCATTAATAGCGTATAGTTATAAATAAGTAGATAATAATAAACAAGGTATTAAAAATGACAAAACATCTCTCTCTAAATGCAATTTATGGTGTCATATTTGTTGCATCAGTAGCTAGTATTGCATATTTTATTGCAAAAGTCCCAGTTGTTGCCAAACTAGGAATTAGTCCTTTAATTATTGGTATTTTACTAGGTATGTTACTAACTCACACACCTGCCAGTAAAATCATAAGCCAGTGGAAAGATGGTATAGTGTTCAGTGCTAAAAAAATACTTAGATTAGCTATTATCTTTTATGGCTTTAATTTAACTTTCCAACTTATAGCATCTGTAGGGTTAGCTGGTCTTCTAGTATCTATAATCATGTTAGTTTCAACTTTAGTGTTAGGAATAGCTATAGGCACGAAAGTTTTTGGTCTAGATAGAGATAGTTCTATATTAGTAGCTGCTGGTAGTGCTATTTGCGGAGCTGCTGCTGTATTAGCTGCTGAAGGAACGCTAAAATCTGAATCCTATAAAGCTGCTATGGCAGTAGGTACTGTTGTATTGTTTGGTACAATTAGTATGTTCTTATACCCTGTCTTAATGAAAGCTGGCCTTTTAGGAAATTTAGACCAAACACAGTACGGCATCTTTGCTGGTGGATCTATTCATGAGGTCGCGCAAGTAGTAGCTGCTGGTAGTGCTGTTGGTCATCATGCTGAAGAAATAGCTGTAACTGTAAAAATGATCCGTGTAATGATGTTAGCTCCTATGCTAATAATTATAGGCATATGGTTGTCTAGAACTGTAATTGATGTTGCACATAAAACACACACTCAACCTTCTACTGATTCTATTATGAAAATCATTCCTTGGTTTGCTATTGGATTTATTGTGGTGGCAGGATTCAATTCTTTAGATCTCCTACCACACTTTGCTGTACACTCAATAGTTCAAATAGACCAATTTCTTTTAGCTATGGCTATGACTGCTCTTGGCTTAGAAACTCATGTATCTAAGTTTATCAAAGCTGGAATTAAACCTTTATTATTAGCTTTAATATTATTTGCGTGGTTGTTTTTTGGTGGACTTGCTATAACTTACCTAATAACTGCTATAATTTAATGCTGGATACTAGAATCCTAGATTCTAAGTTAGTCAACGTTCAACAGCTGTGCATAACGTGTAATACAAGTTTATTTAAATCTACCTATGCTATTTTAGCAATAAATAATGTATCATATTAAAAAATTTAAAACTTTAAATTCTAATTATGAAGCCAATCGTAAATGCGATCACTACCACTGCCAGAAAAGCTGGAAAAATAATTCTACAAGCTCAAAATGACCTAAGCTCTATAAAAACTTCTAAGAAAGCTAATAATACTATCATGTCAAATATTGATATAGCTGTAGAGAACTTTCTTGTGGATAACATAAAAAAGCTAGGCTTTGATGATTATTTTATTACAGAAGAAGCTGGCGAATTCGGCAACAAAGAAAGTAAATTTTCTTGGATAATTGACCCTATTGATGGCACTAACAATTTTGTGCATGGTTTACCCCACTGCTGTATTTCTATAGCTCTTAAAAAAGATGATGAATTAGTACTTGGTGTAATCTATAATCCATTTTTGGATTTAATGTTTAGTGCATATAAAGGTCAAGGTGCTCAACTAAATGGTAAAAAAATCAGAGTGTCACAAAGTCAAGAGTTAGATGATACTTTGATATCAGCATCACTAAAATATTCACGTAAAACTTTTAATGATAGTTACGTAGCAGAATTAATAAAGCTTCAACAGCAAATTGCAGGCTACAGGTATTCTGGTAGTATCGCTATGGATATGGCATATTTAGCAGCTGGATATATTGATGGACTTTGGACTTGTAGTTATGTTGAATTATGGGATATCGCAGCTGGATATGTTATTGCAAAAGAAGCTGGTGCTATTATTACAGACATTAAAGGTGTTAGTGATATTCACAATTTACAAGTAATAGTTGCTGGGAACAAAAAAATACAACCAAAGCTTATAAAACTTCTAGCAAAACACGTTAAATAATGAATACTAGAGCTATTGCTGCTAAATCTATTACAGACATTTTAGCTAACAAATATTCTCTTTTAACTATCGATAATAAACTATCTAAATTACAAATAACAAATCAAGATAAATCTTTTATAAAGTTACTTTGTTACGAGTTTTTTAGAAATTATTATTCTATAGAAAGAATCGCTCAAAACTTTATAAGTAAAAATACTAAACCCAACATTAAAACTCTCATAATGCTTGGAACTTTACAACTTTTAGAAACTAACCAGCCTCACTACGCTATTATTAATGAAACTGTAAATGCTTGTAAAGATTTAAAAATTATTTGGGCAAAAAAACTTGTCAATGGGGTATTAAGAAATATTCTAAGAAATATAGAGCAAATTAAAATTCAATATTTAGAATACAAGCTTATAGATCTGCCTAACTGGATAATCAACATACTCAAAGAGCAATATCCAAAACACTATCTCAAAGTAGCTAAAGGTGTCAAATCTAAAGCTAATATGTTTATACGTCTTAATAGAAATAAAGACTCTCAATTAGTTATTAATTACCTAAAAGAAAACGATATCGCATTTTCTACTACTAATGTAGAAAACTGTATAGAACTAGAAACTGCTCTTGATATACAAAAAAATCGTCTTTTTAATGATGGTTATTTCACAGTACAAGATATATCTGCACAATACGCTGGTTGGATAATTAACCCTCAAAATAATGATACGATATTAGATGCATGTGCTGCTCCTGGTGGTAAAACTAGCCATATTTTAGAATTAAATTCTGAAGCTAAAATTACCGCTATAGATATTGTTGATAAAAGATTAGAATTATTAAAAAGTAGTATAAACAGAATTGCTCAAAGTAATAGTGTAAACGTAGTCAAACATGACTTGACTAAACCATTTGATGGGAAATTTAACAAGATAGTTTTTGATGCACCCTGCTCAGCTTTAGGAACTTTAAAACGAAATCCTGATATTAAGCTTTTACGCAAACCTAAAGATATTGAAAATATCCAGATATTACAGCAACAGATTTTACAAAACTTATGGGATAATAATTTAGAAGAAGACGGTTATCTTTTATACATAACTTGCTCAATACTAAAGCAAGAAAACCAAGATCAAATAGAAAGATTTCTAAAAAATAACCATGACGCTAAAATTGAAAAAATACAGCTTTTAGAAGAGTATAAAACAGATTTTGGTTACCAAATATTACCATTTGAAGAAAATGGTGATGGATTTTATTATTGTTTGGTTAAAAAATTATTAGCCCCTATATAAAAATATGTTTTTGTCTCAAACACATAATACTAAACGTTCTACATTTTATAGCATTTAATAGTACAACATTTTTTCAATTAATAACCATCCCATATACCAATATGAGTTACAGAGATTTTGTCTGCTCTAAAAATCTCTAGATTCTTTAGTACCACCTACCAGATAAAATTGTCTATGGATGATCAATTCCCATAAGATGTAACTAAAACATGTGGTTTTAGCTATAAGTGTCCTATTGAATAAATAGCTAAACTAAATCAACTAATTGGGAAGTTAAATAAAACTCTCAGAATGGATAATAAGATTTTTGACGAAAGCCAAAACTAATTATTTTTAACTAACGCTTATGAGTAAATAAAAAGATGGCGACTACCTACTTTCACCTGGGCAACTGCCAGACTATCATCGGCGTGTTGTAGTTTCACTTCTGAGTTCGGAAAGGGATCAGGTGGTTCCTACAAGCTATCATCGCCAAAACCTGAGTTTTGGTATATAAAGATATTTAACAATTCAGCATAGAAATAGACTTAAGTCTCTCGGATCATTAGTACTGGTAAGCTACATACATTACTGCACTTACACACCCAGCCTATCAACGTCGTAGTCTCCAACGTTCCTTACTAGCTTATAGCTAGAGAGATCTAATCTTGAAGGAGGCTTCCCGCTTAGATGCTTTCAGCGGTTATCCCGTCCGAACGTAGCTACCCGGCAATGCTTCTGGCGAAACAACCGGAACACCAGTGGTTCGTTCACTCCGGTCCTCTCGTACTAGGAGCAACTCTTCTCAAATCTCTAACGCCCACGGCAGATAGGGACCGAACTGTCTCACGACGTTCTGAACCCAGCTCGCGTACCACTTTAAATGGCGAACAGCCATACCCTTGGGACCTGCTTCAGCCCCAGGATGTGATGAGCCGACATCGAGGTGCCAAACTCCTCCGTCGATATGAACTCTTGGGAGGAATCAGCCTGTTATCCCCGGAGTACCTTTTATCCGTTGAGCGATGGCCTTTCCATACAGAACCACCGGATCACTAAGACCTACTTTCGTACCTGCTCGAGCCGTCACTCTCGCAGTCAAGCGCACTTTTGCCTTTATACTCTTGGTATGATTTCCGACCATACCGAGTGCACCTTCGTACTCCTCCGTTACTCTTTAGGAGGAGACCGCCCCAGTCAAACTACCCACCATACACTGTCCTCGCCTTCCGGCTGAGTTAGAACTTCAATAATTCAAGGGTGGTATTTCAAGGTCGACTCCACATGATCTAGCGACCATGCTTCTTAGTCCCCACCTATCCTACACATAAATGATCAAAGTCCAGTGCAAAGCTATAGTAAAGGTTCACGGGGTCTTTCCGTCTAACCGCGGGTACGCTGCATCTTCACAGCGATTTCAATTTCACTGAGTCTCTGGTGGAGACAGTGTGGCCATCGTTACGCCATTCGTGCAGGTCGGAACTTACCCGACAAGGAATTTCGCTACCTTAGGACCGTTATAGTTACGGCCGCCGTTTACTGGGGCTTCGATCCAGAGCTTCGCCTAAGCTAACCCCTTCAATTAACCTTCCAGCACCGGGCAGGCGTCACACCCTATACTTCCTCTCTCGAGTTCGCAGAGTGCTGTGTTTTTGATAAACAGTCGCAGCCACCTGGTATTTGCAACCCTCAACAGCTTACGTAGCAAGTACTTCACCATTAAGGGCACACCTTCTTCCAAAGTTACGGTGTCATTTTGCCTAGTTCCTTCACCAGAGTTCTCTCATAGCCTTAGTATTCTCTACCTACCCACCAGTGTCGGTTTACAGTACGGTTACTTATACAATATACTTAGAAGCTTTTCCTGGAAGCAGGGCATTAGTAGCTTCGCCAAATAAATTCGGCTTCGTCTCGTATCTCAGATCATCAAGATGCCGGATTTGCCTAGCACCTCTACCTACCTACTTTCACTTGGACAACCATGCGCCAAGCCTACCTAGCCTTCTCCGTCCCTCCTTCGTTCATATAAGCAGCACAGGAATATTAACCTGTTTCCCATCGACTTCACTCTTCAGCTACGCCTTAGGGGCCGGCTTACCCTACGTTGATTAACATTGCGTAGGAATCCTTGGGTTTTCGGCCAATAAGAATCTCACTTATTTTACGTTACTCATGTCAGCATTCGCACTTCTGATACCTCCAGCAAACTTCTCAATTCACCTTCATCGGCTTACAGAACGCTCCCCTACCAATATATTAAATATATTCCGCAACTTCGGTGCATAGCTTAGCCCCGTTAAATCTTACGTGCAGGCCGACTCGACCAGTGAGCTATTACGCTTTCTTTAAAGGATGGCTGCTTCTAAGCCAACCTCCTGGCTGTCTGGGCCTTCCCACTTCGTTTCCCACTTAGCTATGACTTAGGGACCTTAGTTGGCGGTCTGGGCTGTTTCCCTTTCCACGACGGACCTTAGCACCCGCCGTGTGTCTCCCGTGATAAAACTTGATCGTATTCTGAGTTTGCATCGAGTCGGTAAGCTCGTAAAAGCCCCTAGTCGAAACAGTGCTTTACCCCAATCAGTCAATTCACGAGGCACTACCTAAATAGTTTTCGGGGAGAACCAGCTATCTCCGTGCTTGATTAGCCTTTCACTCCGATCCACAGCTCATCCCATACTTTTGCAACAGTACCGGGTTCGGTCCTCCAGTTAGTATTACCTAACCTTCAACCTGGCCATGGATAGATCGCGCCGGTTTCGGGTCTACTCCTAGCGACTAGGCGCTCTATTAAAACTCGCTTTCGCTACGGATCCCTTATTCAGTTATCCTCGCCACTAAAAGTAACTCGCTGACCCATTATACAAAGGTACGCAGTCACATGACTAAATCATGCTCCTACTGCTTGTATGCAAGCGGTTTCAGATTCTATTTCACTCCCTTTATAAGGGTTCTTTTCACCTTTCCCTCACGGTACTAGTTCACTATCGGTCATTCAGGAGTATTTAGCCTTGGAGGATGGTCCCCCATGTTCAAACAAGGTTTCTCGTGCCTCGCCCTACTTGTTCGTATGCTTAGTTCCATCTTAATCATTTCGTATACGGGACTATCACCCTCTATCGTCAAGCTTCCCAACTTGTTCTACTATAATTAAGACTATATCATACCAGGCTCTTCCCACTTCGCTCGCCACTACTATGGGAATCTCAATTGATTTCTCTTCCTAAGGGTACTTAGATGTTTCAGTTCCCCTCGTTCGCTCTCTATCTTATATCAGATAAAGTAACTAGACTACTCTAGTTGGGTTCCCCCATTCGGAAATTCTGGGATCAATGCTTATTTGTCAGCTACCCCAGACTTATCGCAGACTAACACGTCCTTCTTCGCCTCTGAATGCCAAGGCATCCACCGCTTGCACTTATTTTCTTAAGTCTATCTCTATACTAAATTGTTAAATATCTCTATCTTCATGCAAATAAAACAGTGGTGGAGCCAAGCGGGATCGAACCGCTGACCCCCTGCGTGCAAAGCAGGTGCTCTCCCAGCTGAGCTATGGCCCCAAAAAAATGGTGGGTCTGAGTAGACTTGAACTACCGACCTCACCCTTATCAGGGGTGCGCTCTAACCAACTGAGCTACAGACCCGTATCTTATTTACACTAAAATCTATTATCTACAAAC
Organism: Allofrancisella frigidaquae; assembly: GCF_012222825.1. Classification (NCBI taxonomy): domain Bacteria; kingdom Pseudomonadati; phylum Pseudomonadota; class Gammaproteobacteria; order Thiotrichales; family Francisellaceae; genus Allofrancisella; species Allofrancisella frigidaquae. The sequence continues at coordinate 1,077,350 of NZ_CP038017.1, forward strand.
ACTCTATCAATTTATCTGAATTAGCAATTAAGCTCTATTCTTATTATTCTTTTCGTATTTCCTTTAAGGAGGTGATCCAGCCGCAGGTTCCCCTACGGCTACCTTGTTACGACTTCACCCTAGTCATGAATCACTCCGTGGTAAACGCCCATTCGTTAAGCTATCTACTTCTGGAGCAACCCACTCCCATGGTGTGACGGGCGGTGTGTACAAGACCCGGGAACGTATTCACCGCGACATTCTGATTCGCGATTACTAGCGATTCCGACTTCATGCTCTCGAGTTGCAGAGAACAATCCGGACTAAGAGTACCTTTCTGAGTTTCGCTCCACCTCGCGGTTTGGCAGCCCTCTGTAATACCCATTGTAGCACGTGTGTAGCCCTGGTCGTAAGGGCCATGATGACTTGACGTCGTCCCCACCTTCCTCCGCCTTGTCAGCGGCAGTCTCAATAGAGTACCCAACTTAATGATGGTAACTATCAATAGGGGTTGCGCTCGTTGCGGGACTTAACCCAACATTTCACAACACGAGCTGACGACAGCCGTGCAGCACCTGTCACACAGTTCCCGAAGGCACCAATTCATCTCTGAAAAGTTCTGTGGATGTCAAGACCAGGTAAGGTTCTTCGCGTTGCATCGAATTAAACCACATGCTCCACCGCTTGTGCGGGTCCCCGTCAATTCCTTTGAGTTTTAGCCTTGCGGCCGTAGTCCCCAGGCGGAGTACTTATCGCGTTAGCTACGCCACTAGGCCCTTTACACCGAACCTAACAGCTAGTACTCATCGTTTACAGCGTGGACTACCAGGGTATCTAATCCTGTTTGATCCCCACGCTTTCGTCCCTCAGTGTCAGTATTAGTCCAGAATGTTGCCTTCGCCATCGGTGTTCCTTCTGATCTCTACGCATTTCACCGCTACACCAGAAATTCCCCATTCCTCTACCATACTCTAGTTTGACAGTATCAAATGCAGTTCCAAGGTTGAGCCCTGGGCTTTCACATCTGACTTATCAAACCACCTACAGACCCTTTACGCCCAGTAATTCCGATTAACGCTTGCACCCCGTATTACCGCGGCTGCTGGCACGGAGTTAGCCGGTGCTTATTCTTCAGGTAACGTCAATTCCATTAGCTATTAACTAACAGACCTTCCTCCCTAACTAAAGTGCTTTACAACCCTAAGGCCTTCTTCACACACATGGTATTGCTGGATCAGAGTTTCCTCCATTGTCCAATATTCCCCACTGCTGCCTCCCGTAGGAGTTTGGGCCGTGTCTCAGTCCCAATGTGGCTGATCATCCTCTCAAATCAGCTATGGATCGTCGCCTTGGTAGGCCCTTACCCTACCAACTAGCTAATCCAACGCAGGCTCATCCATTCGCGACAGCAACAAGTTGCCACCTTTAATCCTCAGATATTATGCGGTATTAACAGTCGTTTCCAACTGGTATCCCCTCAAATGGGTAAATTCCTACGCGTTACTCACCCGTCCGCCACTCGTCAGCATCCGAAGACCTGCTACCGTTCGACTTGCATGTGTTAAGCATACCACCAGCGTTCAATCTGAGCCAGGATCAAACTCTTCAGTTTAATCTATTTCTTGACTCAATTACTAAACTCAAATTCATCAACAAAGTGTTTGTATATAATATATCTCTTAAATATCTTTCAGGCCTAAACCCTCTCTACCGCTAACATCACCCGTCAGCCAGTGAAGACATATAATACACACCTACATCTCTCAACGCAAGAGATTTTTCTAAAATTTTTAAAGTTTTTTGATTTTTTAGCGTTTAGAATTCTATAGGTAATTGCTTATTATGTATTGTGAAGTTATTGCAAGTTGTTATTAGATAAGAATAACAAGGTAAAAACATTCTAAAATTATAGTTTTAACAGAATTAGAAACATATAACATTTTTCCAAATGCTCATTATTTTAAGTAAATAAGTGGTTTAAACATCTTTAGCACTTTATATACTATTAATTATTACTAATTAATTTTAACTAGTGACTATTAATTACACACCTACCAAATCTATTGACTTATAGTTATAATCATAGTCAGTAAACATAATTGTTTATGTTAAAACTAAGGAGAAAAATATGAATATAAAAAGAAAATTAATCTCAATAGTAACCTTAAGCCTAATGGGGTCTTCAGCTTTTGCTACTGAAGCTTGGTCTACTTCTGACCTAAGTAGCTACTCTGCAGGTACTATTGTAACTGATCAAGGCAAAACTTATAAATGTAAACCTTGGCCATATGAAGGTTGGTGTAAATCAGCTGCGTATAGACCTTCTGGTATATATGGTGCTGATGCTTGGGATGAGACAGGTCCTGGTCCAAGTCCAACTCCAGCTGAAAAGGTTACAGCAAATGTTTCTATTCAAGGTCAACTTCCTACTACGGCTGATATCGATTTTGTAAGTCCAAAAGGTACTTTTACTGTTTCAAATGGTAAAGTTACTTTAGAATATCCAAAAGATGGCTCAGAAACTTATACTGTTAAACTTAAAGGTGATGAAGGTACTATTTCTCCTTCTACAGTAACAGTTTCTGCTACAACTACAACTATTGCGTTAACTTATACCGCAAAACCTGCTCCTGAACCTACTCCAGGTATAAAAGCCTGGGATCCTTCTGCTGTTTATACTGCAGGTGACCAAGTAACATATAACAACTCTATATACGAGGCTAAATGGTGGACGCAAGGTAACAACCCTGAAACTTCTGGAGAATGGGGACCTTGGAAACTAGTAGGTGAAGATCCTGCTAAAGAAAAAGCTACTCTTACTATTACTATACCAGCAAAGCCTGCCTTTGTTACTGACTCTTCTTTACCTACTGTAACTGTATTTGATAAAAATAACACTAAAGTAGCTGAGAAAAAATGTTAATTGGAACTCTTCTGTTGACCTTAAAGTCCCTGCAGGAGAATTAAAAGTTTCTGTTAGCTCTATCGGTTCCAGCCGTGGTACTGCAACTCCTAATAACTTCTCTATAGCTAAAGGTGAAACTAAAAACATCGCAATAAGTTATGAACAAGCACAAGTAGGATCTATAAACTTAATAGCCTCTGCAGACAGAAGCGTTTCAAAAGCTGTAGATTATGTAGTTAAGGATGAAGCTGGAAATGTCGCTTCAGAAGGTACCGTAAATTTCACTTCTCCAACAGTTATTGATGACTTACCTGCATCTACTGAAGGTGTTAAATATACAATTACGGCTAAAGACTTTACTTATGATGGCAGAGCGTACGTATCAGAACCTACTGAAGTAGTAGTCTATAGCTTTAATAAGTCAGAAGCACAATTACAATTTACATCAGAAGAAATCCCAACAGAAGCTGTAAATATTACTGTTACTGATCTACCAAAAGGTAAAGAGACTACTTTAAAATTCACAAGTAGTAATGGTGATTCTCAACAACTAAAGGTTAACGCTAGTGGTGTTTATACTGAGCAACTACCAAAAGATGGTAATACTTGGACTGTATCTGCTGATAAAATCTCTGGATACAAAGATAGTATAAATCCTAGTTCTTTTGTGGCTGATCAAAACGAGCAAAATGTTAATTTAACTTTTGAACAAGTCGCTCCTATTGAAGCTGGTAAAAAAGTTATAGGTTATTGGGAAAACTGGAAGCCAGGTTTAATAAGTGGTGACTATAAAGGTAGTGCTGAAGATGTGGCTCCATATACTCATGTACTATACTCTTTCTTAACATTAGATAGCTCGCCAAATCCAGAAAATCCTGCTAATAAAAAATGGAATAGTGGTCATATAAATGAAAGTATGGCTGGCGCTGATGTTCTAAGTGTTATGGGTAACTATCAAAACCCGTGGGATAATAACTATAATTGGCAGAGGGTGCGTATAGACTCTCTCATAAACCTAACCCATGCTAATAATGGTAAGTTCATATGGGCAATTGGTGGCTGGTCTGATTTACAACAAACAATTAGTGATGATCAAATAGACGCTTTTGTTAATCAGGTTATCGAACTATTAAAACTTAGTGGTGATGGCGTAGATTTTGACTGGGAACATTTAAGCCAATTGGCTGATGGTTCACCCAACCCTAATAAAGAGCAACAATTAGCAACTTTAGCTAAAACTCTTAAAACCTTAAGAGAAAAACTAGATGCTGAAGGCATGAGTGATAAGCAAATAGGTTATACTACCAGATTTAACGCTTTCTTTGAAAGTAGTAAAAATCACGGTTTTGCAAACAACTTTAATTCTGATGGAGAAGGTATAGCTATTGAAAAATGGTTAAAAGACAATGGATCTTCATTAGATGAGGTTGTCAATTGGGTAAATATAATGGCTTACGATGTAAGTCCTAATGATATGCCTAATGGCAAAACTTGGACTAAAGCCGTTTATGAGGATATGTTAAATAGCTTCTCTAAATACGTAAATCCAAGCTTAGTAGTTCTTGGCTTTGAACCAGGTGGGCAAGCTGCATCTGGAGAATGGGAAGGACTGGAGCTTGATAAACAAATGATTGACTACGTTGCCGAAAAAGGTTTTGGTGGATCTATGTTCTGGGCTATAAACCAACCAGCGATGGGTACAGCTTCTACTTACTACCAAAATGTTATTACTGGTGATAACGTCAATAGTTTAGCAAATTACTCGCAAGATGCTTTTGCTGAGTAATTAAATTCTAAAAGAGAGAACTTTTCTTTCTTCTTTTTATGTTCCTGATATTCTTAAGTACTTTTAATCAAAATATTTCCAAAATGTACTAGTTTCCGCTATATTTACATATTATATTATTTTTTGTGATTAGTAGAAATGAGGTCAACTATTATGGATAAAAGCTTTTATTGCAGTATTAGAGATAAAATTAAAGAAATAAAAAATGCAGGAACCTACAAAAGTGAGCGAATTATAACAACCCCCCAAGAACCGTTAATAACTCTAGAAAATGGTAAGACTTTAATTAATTTCTGTGCAAATAATTACCTTGGTTTTGCGAATAATCCAGAACTAGTTGCTTATGCAAAAGAGCATATTGAAGAATGTGGATATGGTATGGCTTCTGTAAGGTTTATTTGTGGAACAAATAGTGTGCATAAACAATTAGAAAAAGAGTTGAGTGATTTTTTTGGATTTGAAGATACTATTTTATACCCTTCTTGCTTTGATGCTAATGCTGGGTTATTTGAAACTCTACTCACAAAAGAAGATGCTATTATTAGTGATTCTTTAAACCACGCCAGTATTATAGATGGTGTTAGACTTTGCAAAGCTATGAGATTTAGATACGATAACAATGATATGAAAGAACTAGAAGATAAGCTTATCGAAGCTGATAAAGCTGGAGCTAGATTTAAGATGATTGCTACAGATGGTGTTTTTTCTATGGATGGTATAATCGCAGATTTAAAATCAATTTGTGATCTAGCTGATAAATATAATGCTATAGTTATGGTTGATGATTCTCATGCTGCTGGTTTTGTAGGAAAAAATGGTAAAGGCTCAATAGAGCATTGTAATGTTATGGGTCGTGTGGATATTTTAACAGGAACTCTCGGAAAAGGCTTAGGTGGAGCATCTGGTGGATATATATGTGCAAAAAAAGAAGTAGTAGATTTATTAAAAAATCTATCTCGGCCATATTTATTCTCAAATGCTTTAGCACCTATTATTACAAAAACATCTCTAAAAGCTCTTGAAATAACTAAAAATTCTAACCACCTAAGGGAACAACTCCAATTAAACCAGCAACGATTTAGAACAAAAATGTCAGCAGCTGGTTTTGATCTGGTTCCTGGGGAACATCCTATTATCCCAGTAATGATATATGATGAAAAAACAGCAGCAATTCTTGCTGATAAACTTCTAGAATATGGTATTTATGTTATAGCTTTTTCATACCCTGTAGTTCCAAAAGGCAAAGCCCGAATTAGAACTCAAATGTCAGCTGCCCATACTTTTGAACAAATAGATAAAGCTGTGGATAGCTTTACAAAAGCAGCTAAAGAGCTGAACATCATATAATGCTTGACAGAACTTAGGAAATAAAAGCTTGTTAATTTAAACTCATATCAACAAAAAATAAGCTAGAGCTAAATAAGCTTACTATTTTCAGCATTTTTGATGAAAATGAAAATAAAAACTAACTCTAATATATCTATGAGCATTTATAGCCTGCTAGGTATAAAAAGCAGTACTAACTGGAATAGCTTAAAATCAAGCTATTCCAGTAGATTACGTGGTCAATCCCAACTGAATGACGTACTACTTTTTAGCGTAGTTAGCTATAGTACTAAGATTTAAGCAACAACTTTAATAAACAAAACTACATAAAGGATTTTTTTAAATATGAAAGCTTTAGCAAAGTTAAAGAAAGAGCCTGGAATTTGGATGATAAATGACGCTCCTATACCAGAATATGGTTATAATGACGTTTTAATTAAAATAAGAAAAACTGCTATCTGCGGTACGGATCTACATATATATAACTGGGACAAGTGGTCTCAACAAACAATCCCTGTGCCTATGATTATAGGGCATGAGTTTGTTGGTGAAGTAGCAGCCAAGGGTGATGGAGTAAAAGGATTAAATATAGGCGATAGAGTCTCTGGTGAAGGACATTTAGTATGTGGACTTTGTCGTAATTGTAAAGCAGGAAAACGTCATTTGTGTAGGTCCACGGTAGGTATTGGAGTAAATGTACAGGGAGCTTTTGCTGAATACTTAGTGATGACTGCTGCTAATGTTTTTAAAGTTCCTGATACCATCTGTGATGATATTGCTAGTATTTTTGATCCTCTTGGTAACGCAGTGCATACTGCTTTATCGTTTAACCTAACTGGAGAAGATGTCCTTATTACAGGAGCTGGTCCAATTGGCCTTATGGCTGTTAAAATTGCGAGGTTTTGTGGTGCTAGAAGAATCGTTGTAACTGACATTAATGAATATCGACTTAAGAAAGCAAAAGATTTTGGTGCTACTTTTGCTTTTAACGTGGGAAATTTTAAATCACAAGATGAATTGACCAAAAAAATGAAAGATATAATGTCTGAAATTGGTATGACAGAAGGCTTTGATGTAGGTTTAGAAATGTCAGGTATAAATTCAGCAATCTCAATGATGTTAAATGTAATGAATCATGGTGGTAAGGTGTCTTTATTAGGTATTTCATCTGGAGATATCACTATTGACTGGGGTGCAATATTGTTCAAAGGTCTTATATTAAAAGGCATATATGGTAGAGAAATGTTTGAAACTTGGTATCTAATGTCTAGTATGGTCCAAGCTGGACTAGATATGAATTCTGTGATTACACATAGATTTAATATAGATGACTACCAAGAAGCTTTCGAAATTATGAAAAGTGGCAAGTGTGGCAAAGTAATACTGGATTGGAGCAAAAGGTGAAAAAAACAAATCATACAAATACCATAAAAATAGACACTCAATGGATTTTCACACTTTTTGGGACAGCTGTTGGAGCGGGGCTCCTTTACTTACCTATTCAAGCTGGTGATAGTGGTTTTTGGGCATTAACCACAGTACTCATCTTGGCACTTCCTTTAACTTACTATTCTCATAAAAACATGGCTAACACTGTTATTGGAGCTAATGATGGCGGTATCGCAGAGGTTTTTACACATAATCTAGGAAAGCTACTCGGTTTAATATGTGTGGTACTGTACTTTTTTGCTATTTTCTTAAATATGCCCATGTACTCTATAGGTCTAAACAGCGAATTAGGTAACTTCTTATTATATTACAATATTACGGACTCTAACCTCTCTCAAAGTATTTGGTTTAGTTTTTTTATTTTATCAACCCTTTTAATAATAGTATCTTTAGGAATAAATATAATACTTAGATTTATGCAGTTTACTGTTTTATTTCTTATAATATTAGTTATTACTCTGTCTGTATATATAATTCCTTACTGGAATGGCAAATTTATAACCGAAAGTAGTTTTAGTTTTATTAGTTACATAAAAGGATTACTTATGGTCTTACCTATCCTTGTATTGTCAATGAATCATTCACCTGTTATTTCTAGCTTAGTAATATTCTACAGAGAGAATATCAAACTTAAACATGAGGATGAAAAAGCTAAAGTATATAAAATACTTAAGGTTAATTCATTAATCCTATTTATTTTTGTACTACTTTTTGTAACTTCATGTTTATTAAGCACTACAGTAGCTGACCTTCATATGGCTAACGTTAATAATCTTTCTATAGTAACTCTAATACAAAAGCAACACCCTAATACTTTTTTAAAGATATTAGCACCAATGATAGTATTTACAGCTATTATAAGTTCTTTTATTGGCTGCTATATAGGTTCAAAAGAAGCTTTAAAGTTTTTGTTCAGATATTTATTTAAAGGTGTTTGTAATATACAAGTAAAAGACTCTTTAATTAATACCCTTTGTATAACTATTATTTTTTTAGTTTTATGGGTTTGTACGATATGTAATTTTAGTATACTCCGCATAATAGGGATCCTGGTCGCCCCAACAGTAGCTTTTTTATTATATATACTACCTGTATTAATCATCTATAAAAATGTTAAATGCAAAGAGTATCGCAAGGTTGTATTAGATTCATTATTAGTGATAATAGGATGTGTAATAATTTTTGGATACATAATAGGATTACTACTTAGCTAATATCAATTCCAACATAAATTGGTGCATTTATCACAAAGGAGTTTATGACTAATTTAAGTTTTTGATGTGCAGGCAATAGCAGTGGCTATTGGCAAATATCAAAGGATTAAATTAGGTATGAAATACAAAGTTAGAAAGTACTAATATGTGTTGGAATTGGTATAAGCTCGGCAAAGCCAATCTATTAGCTCTAAGTCTTCTTGAGTTGTTACTTTAATATTACTTCTAGATCCTTGAATAATTAAAGGACTGCTTCCATATAATTCTAATGCTGATGCTTCATCTGTAACTAGCTTTGCTAAATCATTAAGCCGGCAATATTCAAAAGCATTATACAACAAACTAAGCTCACATAATTGTGGAGTTTGAGCTAACCATATGTTATCACGATTAAGTGTTTTATCTATAGTAATTGGGCTATTAGAAGTCACCTGCTTAACCGTTTCAAAGGCTCTAATACCTAAGATCCCACTTTTACATTTAGACAATTTAACAGCTTCATACAAATTTTTAGTATCTTGGAATGTAACATTTGGTCTTGCTGCGTCATGAACAAATATCCAGGTAGTCTGAGATCTTATTTGTATCTGTTTTAAAGCGTTATAGACGCTATCAAAACGTGTCTCCCCCCCTAAACAAGTAACTACTTTAGGATGACTAAAATATATAGAATCTTTCCAGAAGTTATCATCTTTATTAAGAGCTACTATGACCTTATCAAAAAAATCGGGTTCTATAAATTTCTCTAGAGCTGTATCTAGGATAGTTTTATTATTTGAAAGCTTAAAATACTGTTTAGGAATATCAAGTGCCATTCTAGTTCCAATACCCGCAGCTGGAATTATTACATATTTACTAGAATCATTTGACACTATAAAAGACCTCTCCTTTCTTTATAAAACCCATATTTTGGCGGGCGAGACTCTCTAGTACTTCACTGTTTTTACGTAAAGAAACAACCTCAGAATATAATTGGGCATTGGTCTGATATTGCTCTTGGACTTCCTTTGTTTGAGTTTTTACTGCTTTTTTTAAATGCTCATAACTAAGTAATCCTGTATTACTAAACCACAAATCATATTGTAAGATAGTAATCAAAAGTAACACTATTGTTATAAAAATATAGAAAAAAGTATTAGATTTACCCATTTTGCAAAAAACTACTACTGTTATTGAACTTGAATAACAACTTTTTCATTTTCAGTTTCTTGTACTACTATTTCTTGAGGTTCTTCTTCATCAGAGTTAAACACAAATGCTTTTATACCCGGGTAGATTGCATTTTCACCTAACTCTTCTTCTATTCTAAGTAATTGATTATATTTAGCTATACGATCAGATCTAGAAAGAGAGCCTGTTTTTATTTGTCCAGAACAAGTAGCTACTGCTAAATCCGCTATAATCGTATCAGAAGTCTCACCCGAACGATGTGAAATCACACAAGTGTACCCTGCTTGGCCAGCCATAGCCATAGCCTCAAAAGTTTCTGTTAAAGACCCGATTTGGTTTAATTTAATTAAAATAGAATTGGCTACACCTTTTTCAATACCTTTAGATAAGATACTAGGATTTGTTACAAATAGATCATCACCTACTAATTGTACTTTTGAGCCAAGTTTTTCTGTTAATAATTTCCAGCCATCCCAATCTTCTTCAGCAAGACCATCTTCGATAGAAATTATAGGGTATTTTTCAACCCATGCAGCGTAGTAATCAACCATTTCTTGGCTTGTTAGAGATTTATTTTCTGACTTAAGTTCATACTTACCATCTTTGTAAAACTCACTACTAGCTGGATCTAAAGCAATAAATACATGCTTACCTGGCTCATAACCTGCCTTTTTGACTGCTTTTAGTATCGCTTCTATAGCAGCTTCATTTGATGGAAGATCTGGAGCATAGCCGCCTTCATCACCTACCCCAGCGATGCTATAACCATCTTCTATTAAAACTTTCTTTAAGGTATGAAAAACCTCTGTACCACATCTTAGTGCTTCTGAAAAACTTTCAAAGCCTGCTGGTACTATCATGAACTCTTGCATATCAACATTGTTATCCGCATGAGCACCACCATTGATAACGTTCATCATTGGTACAGGCATGAGATATTCTTGTACATCCATTAAATAACGATAGAAAGGTTTTCTCAAATGTGAAGCTGCTGCTCTAGCTGTAGCCAAAGATACACCTAAGATAGCATTTGCACCTAGGTTTTTTTTATTTTCTGTACCATCTAAATCTATCATAGTTTTATCAACTAATCTTTGGTCTAAAGCATCTAGTCCTTTTATAACTTGGGCAATTTTAGTGTTAACATTTTCAACTGCTTTATAAACACTTTTTCCTAAATAAATGTCTTTATTACCATCCCTAAGTTCTAATGCTTCTTTAATCCCAGTAGATGCTCCAGAAGGTACTGCAGCTCTACCAAAAGCACCACTTTCTAAAACAACATCTACTTCAACAGTAGGATTTCCACGTGAATCTAATATCTGTCTAGCAACAACTTGCTTAATTAACGATGACATAACTATTCTCCTTTAGGTAAATTAAGTCTTTTGAAATCTTGAAAAATCTATTGTGTCATTATAAGCTAGGTGTAATAGCTTTGCAATCAATATACTTAGTACGTCGCTACTCTATAAGCTTATCTGAAACAACTTCTTGAGCTTCACTAAACCCTACACTTTCAGGGGATATCGGTGTGAATTGCACCGTTCCTGTAGCTGATTTTCTTGCTGATAATCTATAAAATGTATATAAACATAATAATGTACTGAATAAAGCTGTTATGATAAAAAAACCAAACGGGCCTACAAAATCCATAATATTAGAAATTATTATAGGTCCAATAACAGAACCAACTCCATATGCAATGGTTATTACGCCTATAGCTCCTAAAATTTCATGCTCATCTAAAAAATCACTAGCATGAGATATTGATAAAGGATACACCACAAAAGCACACCCACCAAATAAAAAGACTGCTATAAAAAATAATAAATGAGTTTTGTAAAATAGACAAATACAAACAGAAGTTATTATAAGCCCCAATGCTACTAATAATATAACTTTTCTACGATCGATCAAATCAGATAGCTTACCTATAGGAACTTGTAGTAACATCCCTCCTAAAATAGTCGTCATCATTAAAATTGAAAGCATATTATGCGTAATATCAACTCTAACTAAAAATATAGGGAGCAAAGTGTATATTGAGCCTAACAATGCACCCCCTATAACACTAGCTGCCATTGCAAGTGGTACTTTTTTTATAATTTTCATAGGGGAACAAACCTGCTCTGAATTAGGCACAGGTGCTACTGTTCCTGTAAACGCCATAAGTACAATAGCTATACTACATAGAGATGATATAAAACAATATGCTAGCAAATTTTCACTAAAATTAAAGTTTATCATTAGCTGAGAAAAAGCTTGTGTACCGTAATATACAAGTAGGTATATTGAAAACACTAACCCTCTATTTTTTTTATCAGACGATAAAATACACCAACTTTCTATAATTAGAAATAAAGCTGCTAAAGCATATCCACAAGTGAACCTAAAAAATACCCAAACAAAAATGCCCTTAAAAATACCAAGTATTAATGTACTTATAGCCATTAATGAAGCAAACAATACAAAAGCTCTAATATAACCTACTCTTGTAATTGTAAACTGAGAAAAATAAGAACCTGTAGTCATACCAAAAAAATATGCAGCCGATATAATCCCTATTATAAAATTAGATCTTCCAAGAGTATTAAGCTCGATCGAAGAAAAAGTAGTAAAAAAGCCGTTACCAAAAGATAGTACGCACATTGCTATAATTGGTGTCAAAATTAGAAAAAGTGTTTGCCTAACAGTCATTTAAATTAAATATTTTTTGCTTCTAATTGTAAATTATATAGAATGGTGATTTACAAGTTAAGTTAATTACGCAGATAAAATTTGTTTTTAGCAGGCTATAATAAATAACTTCTAATTTAAGTAAAGAATTTCTAGAACATATTTATTACCATTTTATTTCCTTAGTTTGCATTTTATTCATTTTCAACCAACTAATATAACCATAAAATGCATTAATTAAAGTTAAAGACCTAGTAATAACAACAGGAGTCAAAGCTAACGTAATTTCTTTACCTACTAAACCATCTAACCAAATCACAATTGTTAAAATATCTATAATAAGCCACAGCACCCACTGTTCAGCGTAAGATCTCACCATCAGTAAGAATGCTATTACAGAAACTACTCCCACCACAGAATCAGCTAATAAACCTATATTTTGCTCAAAAAGTTTGTATAAAATGAAATAGCCATATAAAGACGCACATATCGCGACTATAATTAAAATCGATAAAAACTGTTTTAAAGTCAATCGCCTAGCTTTTACTGTTGAGCTAGTATGCATATTCTCAGGGTCTGACCAGATGTACCAACCATAAAATTGCATTGGAGTAAAAAACAATATAAATAGCAAAAATTGTCCATATACCTGATTCTGTAAAGAAATAATAGCATATAAAAAGCAGCTAACTATACCTATAAAATAGTTTAAGAGTTTACCTTTTGCAACCAATATAAGGTTAATTATACTTAACAGTGAATATATAAAGATAATAGCCTCTGCTTGGGTTAAAATACTTGTTATACCTGTTAATAATATACAAACAAATAACCAAGTTATCTCTTTTTTACTCCAGCCGTCGAAGATATCTTCTTTTTTAAAATCTTTAAAACTAGCCAAGTATGTATATGTCTGAGTATAAAATTTCCTTAAAATTATGCTTAGCATTTTAGTTACCTTTTAATTATAAAACAATAGCTATAAAATTGTACAATTAAACAAAATCATTTACCATTAGTTCTATAGCACCATATAATTTTAGCTTAAAAAGTTTTTTCAAAAACTGCTATAGATTCAACATGCATAGTATGAGGAAACATATCCATTACTCCAGCATGTATTAGCTTGTATCCTTTTTGGTTAACTAAAATCCCAGCATCTCTAGCTAAAGTTGCTGTATCACATGATACATATACTATTTTTTGAACACCAAATTTTTCAATATTTTGGCAAACTTCCAAAGCTCCAGCTCTTGGTGGATCCAAAAGCATTTTATTATATTCAAAATTACTGAACCACTCTTTACCCTCGAAACTCTCAAATAAGTTAGCAGTATAAAACTTCACATTAAGAATACCGTTAGTATCTGCTGTCTGTATTGCTCGCTCAACCATAGCCTGTTCACCTTCTACACCTATAACAGATTTAGCATATTGTGATAGCGGAAAAGTAAAATTGCCTAAACCACAAAATAAATCAATAATTGAATCGTCTTTTGATACGTCCAAAAGAGTTATAGCTCTTCGGATCATTTTTCTGTTTATGTCGCTATTTACTTGAGTAAAATCGTTCGGTTCAAAGTTTATTTTTATACCATCAGCTGGTTGATAACTAAGTTGAGTTGGTGTTTGAGATTTTTCTGGATATAACCTAAATACAGTGTCAGGCCCTTTTGACTGAAGATAAATCCAATAGTTATTTTCGTTACCGAATTTTTTTAATTTTTCAATATCTTCATTAGCGAATGGTTCTAAATGCCTAAAGATAATAGCTGTCCTATAATCATCTATAGCCACTTCTAGTTGAGCTATTTGCTGATAAATGGATAAACTTTCAACAAAGCTTGCTATATATGCTATCTTCTCACCCACTACAGGGTTTAGAACTACACATTTATCAATTTCTGCCAAAAATCTGCCATTACGTTCCCTAAAACCAACTAGGATTTTATTCTTTTTGTTTACGTAACGAACACCTAATCTAGCTTTATTTCGATACCCTTCCGTATTTTCCGTTTGTAAAGGCGGTAAAATACTTTCAGGAACTACCCCTTGTCCAATATATTTTAGCTGGTTAAATAAGGTATTTTGTTTATGCTCGATTTGAGCTATAGGTGACATATGCTGTAGATTACAGCCTCCACAAGTTTCAAAATACTCACATTTAGGAGCGATTCTATCAGGTGATTTTTTAACAAATTCAATCACTCGACCTTCATCAAACTTAGTTTTTGAAAACGTGTATTCAAATTTGACTATTTCAGTAGGGAGCGTAAAAGGTATAAAAGTGGTTTTACCATCAACCTTTGCTATACCTCTACCATCATGGCTTAAGGATATAATTTCAGCTTCAAAGATACCTTCTTTAAGCTTATTTTTTCTAGATCTTCCCATTTAGATTTTAATTTAAAAAATTAATTAGAGCAATTTTATGTAATAAATTTAACAAATACAATCAAAGTTGGGCTTTTAATTATTAATAAAATATCTTGGGTTTAATATAGATAAACTACTATAAAAACTAATTTACTGAATTGATTTGATATGTCTCATTATTACTGTTACTTTCGTGAAACCGTGAATTAAGTTTAAAATAACTAAGTATTTTTTTGCAGTGTTTTATAACAATATAGCTACAGTAAAATTTTTGAATTTGTCGTGGTGGGTGCTGAGGGGTTCGAACCCCCGACCCTCGCCTTGTAAGGGCGATGCTCTCCCAGCTGAGCTAAGCACCCGACAAAAACATATTATATATATACTTTATAATAAGTCAATATTTTTTGGCTTATTTAATTATCCAACGATCTCACTTTTTAGTATTTCTTCTGCTGTAAGTTTTGATTCTGCAATTTCTCTTAATGCTAATACTGTTGCCTTCTCTTTTTTTTCATTTCCTGATTCAGTGTAGCCACTCTTTAAGATATTATTTGCACGCATAGAAGCTAATACTACTAAATCAAACCTTGTTTCTACTTTATCTAAACAATCTTCTACTGTTACTCTAGCCATATTTTATACTCCTTTATTTTAGGACGTTTTATTTTAATAATTGTTTTACCTTGTTGTAAACAATATCTATTACAGTTTTATTTTGTGCCCCATCGGGGATAATTATATCAGCTTTTCGTTTAGAAGGCTCAATAAACTTTATATGCATAGGTCTAACAGTATCTAAATACTGATTAACAATACAATCAACTGTTCTACCTCTTTCATTTTGGTCTCGTAATAATCGTCTTATAAAGCATAGATCTGATGGTGTATCCATATATACTTTAAAATCCATCATATTAAGTATCTCTGGATCGTTAAATAGCATAATGCCTTCTAATATTATAACGTTAACTCCACTTGTTACCCTCTCAGACATACAGCTAACTCGTGAATGAGTATTATAATCATAATATGGAACGTAAATATCTTCACCTTTTATTAATTTTACAAGATCTTTCTTTAAAAGTGCATGATCAAAAGCATCTGGATGATCGTAGTTAACTTTAGCTGCTTTTTCTTGACCAAGGATTGTGCCCCAATCTTTATAGTATCTATCTTCAGAGATAACTGCTACTTTATCAAGATGGTGAGTTTCTAACATCTCAACTACAGCATTCGAAAAAAGGGTTTTCCCAGAACCAGAACCTCCTACGATACCCATTATAAAAACTTTATTTGACACTATATCTTACTTCCTTTTATAGCTGTATCTTAGGTTGAGATTTTACTAAAAAATCAAGTTCTTTCAATAACTTTAAAAACTCTTTTATTTTATACATTGGAAAAGAGTTTGGACCATCACTCTTTGCTTGATCAGGATTAGGATGTGTTTCCATAAATAAACCATCAATACCAACTGCAATAGCAGCTTTTGAAAGTACTGGCACAAACTCTCTTTGACCGCCAGAAGAACTACCTTGACCACCTGGAAGTTGAACAGAATGTGTAGCGTCAAAAACCACTGGACAACCTGTAGACTTCATTATCTCAAGAGAACGCATATCTGAAACTAAATTATTATAACCAAAACTAACACCTCTTTCACAAACCATTATGTTTTCATTGCCTGTCGATTTTGCTTTAGCTACTACATGTTGCATATCCCAAGGTGCTAAAAACTGCCCTTTTTTAATATTTACTGGCTTATTTTGCTTACATACGTCTAATATAAAATTTGTCTGACGACATAAAAAAGCTGGAGTTTGCAAAACATCAACAACTTCTGCAACCTCCGCAAAAGGAGTATCCTCGTGTACGTCTGTCACAACTGGGACATTATAAACTTTTTTTACTTTAGATAGAATTTCTAGACCCTTATCAACCCCCAAGCCTCTAAAGCTGTCGATAGATGAGCGATTAGCTTTATCAAAGGATGACTTATAGACAAAATTAATACCTAACTCTTTTGTTACTTCTGTTAAGTACCCAGCTGTGTCCATAGCCATCTGCTCGGACTCTATTACACATGGACCAGACATTAAAAAAAATGGTTTGCCATTTCCAACTTCAAAATTAGCAATTTTCATAAAAATTCCAAACTAAGATTTAATAAAACATTATGAGTATGTATTATACAGAAAAAGATGAGCCACAACCACACGTAGTTTTCGCATTTGGATTTCTAATAACAAAGTATGCTCCCTCAACGTCATCCTTGTAGTCAACATCTGCCCCAACTAGATATTGGAAACTCATTGAATCAACTAAAAGTCTAACTCCATTTTTAGTAATAACAATATCGTCTTGCTTTATCTCATTATCAAATGCAAAAGCATACTGAAAACCAGAGCACCCTCCACCTGTTATATAAACTCTTAAGCTAAGAGAATCATCCCCCTCTTCTTCTATAAGTTCTTTAACTTTTAGAGAAGCTGCATCTGTAAAATTAATAGGATCAACGCTTTGAACTTCTGTACTCATAAAATTACCTTGCTACTAGAGAAAGTTTAACTCTACCATTTCTATCTATGTTTTGGGCTATAACTTCAAGACCTTGACCTTCAACTATAGAGTTTGATTTTACACCGGTTTGTTCGATATCCTGAAAAGATAGATAACCATCTTTATCGCCGATTAGATTAACAAACACTCCTGACTCTAAGATTTTAACAACTTTACCTTTATAAACCTGTCCTTCTTCGACCTCTGCCACAATAGCCTCTATTTCTCTAACTGCCATATCAAGAGAACTTTTATTTTTTGCAAAAACCTTAACTTCACCAGTATCGTTTGTATCAATTTGAGCACCTGTTCTTTCTATTATTGCTTTTATAGTAGAGCCACCGCGACCAACGATATCTTTTATTTTACTAGGATTAACGTTAAGTATATGAATTTGAGGAGCTGCAGATGAAACATCTTCTTTATGTTCTTTAATAACTTCATTCATTATACCTAAAATATGTAATCTACCGACTCTTGCTTGCTCTAAAGCTTGCTCTAAAATCTCTCTAGAAATACCTTTGATTTTGATATCCATCTGTAAAGCTGTGACACCATATCTAGTACCAGCAACTTTAAAGTCCATATCACCCAAATGGTCCTCATCTCCCAGAATATCAGATAAAACCGCGTATCTTGAACCATCCTTAATAAGTCCCATCGCAATACCAGCTACAGGCTCAGCTATAGGAACACCTGCATCCATCATCGAAAGCGATGAACCACACACAGTCGCCATAGAGCTTGAACCATTTGACTCTAATATTTCAGAGACAACCCTTACAACGTACGGGTAAACATCTTCATTAGGAAATACGGCATTAGTAGCACGTTTAGCAAGATTAGCATGACCAATTTCGCGGCGTTTTGGTGCCATTCCAACCATTCCACATTCACCAACACTATACGGTGGAAAATTATAATGAAGCATGTATCTAGCTTTTTCAACGCCGTCTAAGCTTTCAACCAATTGCGCGTCTCTATCACTGCCTAAAGTTGTAACTACAAGAGCTTGTGTTTCACCACGAGTAAATAAAGCTGAGCCATGAGCACCTGGTAAAACGCCAATTTTTACGTTTATTGGACGAATTGTTTCTGTACATCTACCATCAATTCTTGGTTTACCATCAAGGATATTTGATCTTACTAGATCTTTTTCTATAGAATGAAATGCTTCTATAATTTCTTTTTCAGTATATTCATTGTTATCAACATCATTAGAAAAGACATGTTCTAACACATTCTTTCTAATCTCTGCTAATTTAATATTTCTATCTTGCTTAGAAGCTACTATATAAACATTCTTAATTTCACCAAAAAAATTAGATTTAATCTGTTCCTTAAGAACCTTATTAATCTGATGAACTGTATATTCTATACGTGGTTTAGAGGCTACTTTTACTAGCTTGTTAATAGATGAAATTATAGTTCTAAGATGCTTATGTCCATATAGGACTGCTCCTAACATTACACTTTCTGGTAAACTTCTTGCTTCAGACTCCACCATTAAAATAGCATCATCTGTACCAGAAACTACTAAATCAAGAGCTGATTCTTTTAAATCTTCTTTATTAGGGTTTAGAATATATTTACCATTAATGTAACCCACTCTAACACCAGCTATAACATCATCATAAGGTGCTCCAGATATAGCTAAAGAAGCAGACGCTCCAATTAAAGCCAATATATCTGGTGAAAAACTGCCATCATAAGAAATAACCGTAGCTACTATCTGAATCTCATTAAAAAAACCATCTGGAAATAATGGTCTAATAGATCTATCAATAAGTCTTGAAATAAGAATCTGCTCCTCAGGAGGTCTAGCTTCTCTTCTTGTAAATCCTCCAGGAATTTTTCCAGCTGCATACGACTTTTCTAAGTAGTGTACAGAAAGAGGAAAAAAATCAGCTCCAGCTGCTACAGTTTTTTTGACTGTTGTAGTTACTAGTACAATAT
Organism: Allofrancisella frigidaquae; assembly: GCF_012222825.1. NCBI lineage: Bacteria > Pseudomonadati > Pseudomonadota > Gammaproteobacteria > Thiotrichales > Francisellaceae > Allofrancisella > Allofrancisella frigidaquae. The sequence continues at coordinate 1,096,749 of NZ_CP038017.1, forward strand.
TCTTGCCGCAACTAACTACTACAGAACCATCTGCTTGACGAGCCATGCCACCTGTTTCTAAGGTGATTTTTTTATTTCCTAATTCAAAGACTTCTCTATATATTTTCACAGTTCAACCTTATTTTTTTGATATTTTTTAATATGTGATGAAGAAATTTTAGATGAATTACCGATTATTATCTACGTAGGTTTAGTTTGTCAATTAAGCTACGGTATCTTTCTACATCTTTATCATGAAGATAGTCTAACAATTTACGACGTTGACTAACTAATCTTAAAAGACCTCTTCTTGAGTGGTTATCTTTTTTATGTTTTGCAAAATGACCTTGAAGATCATTAATTCTAGCTGTTAAAAGTGCTACTTGAACCTCTGGTGAACCTGTATCACCTTCTGTTCTTTGATGTTCTTTTACTATATTTTGCTTATCTTGAGTTGTTAACATGATTATTTTCTCCGTTTGTTTCTAAATTAACATCTAGCAAACCGCACAAAGGAACAGTTTACCAATGGATAATTATATACTATTGGATAATAAAAACAAAGAACTACTTAGCAATCTTGTCAGGCTTGATACCTAAGATTTGTAAGCTACTTAATGCTATCTTAGCAAATATTGGAGCTGCTACTGCTCCACCACCATAGCTATCACCTTTTGGATTATCTATGGTAACTGCAATAGCTATCTGAGGATCACTTGCCGGTGCCATACCAATAAAACTTGCCAGATAATTTGCTCCATAAGTTCCTCCAGAAAGCTTACGTGCTGTACCAGTTTTACCTGCAACATGATAAAGGGGAATCTCTGCTTTTGAACCAGTACCACCAAGATCTTCTACTACAGATTGCATCATACTTATCATTTCTTGCGCAACCTTATCTGAAACTATAGAACTAGTATCTACAACATCCTCAGACCTTCTTTTAAGTATAGTAGGCTTTATATACTCTCCATTATTTGCTATTGCTGTTGTTGCTGCTACAAGTTGTAAATCTGTAGCGTTCATACCATAACCAAAAGATAAGGTTGCTAATTGAAAATCTCCCCACTTCTCTTTAATTGGCACAAAACCATCTCTTTCGCCAGGAAGCTCTATGCCTGTCTTACTTCCAAATCCAAAATTTCTCAAAGAAGGTTCTAATATAGTAGGTTCTTCTAATCCCAGGATAAGCTTAGAAATACCAACGTTGCTAGATTTCATTAAAATATGTCTTAAGTCAATATCACCATAATCCCTAGAGTCCCTTACTGTGTTTTTACCTATACGATAATATCCTGGATGGGTATCTACTACAGGCTCCTCAGACGTAACATCAACACCATAAGTAAGAGCTGTTGCTGCAGCAAATGCTTTCATAACAGAACCAAGCTCATAAACATCTGTAACAGCCCTATTTCTACGACTATCAGGATAGGCATCTGCCATTGTGTTAGGATTATAAGATGGATAGTTAGCCATTGCTAATATCTCGCCTGTACGAACATCTTCTATAATAACTGAACCGGCATCAGAGTTTGTCTGTATCACTCCCTCTTTTAGGTATTTATAAGCTACATATTGCAATCTTGAATCTATACTTAACTGCAAATTATTACCGTTTCTTGATTCTATAAACTTATCCTCAACCTTAGATGCAACCCCACCTTTTAAATCTTTCTTATATTCAAAATAACCATTTTCACCTGTAAGAAATTTATTAAATTGAAGCTCTAAGCCTTCTTGACCCTTACCGTCAACGTTTGTAAAACCTATAATATGTGCCGCTACTTCTGCTAATGGATAATAACGTTTAAATTCACGTATCACATGGATACCTGTTATGTCTAAATCTTTAATTTGCTGAGAAAGATATGGCTGAACTTTCCTTTTTATATATACAAACCCACTCCTGCCTTCCCTAACTTTAACTTGGTTTCTTACCTTATCTTGCTCTTTTTGTGATAAATCCAAAATATTCATTATTTTTTGCAACTTTGGATCCGACGATTTTATATAGTAAGGGTCCACCCAAATAGTATCAACTGGGGTGCTTATTGCTAGAGGATTACCATTTCTATCTAAAATAATACCTCGGTAAGCCTTGATATCTATACCTCTATCGCTACGATTATCACCTTCTTGCTTTAATTTCTGGTGCTGCGCTGTCTCCATATACACAAGCTTAAAAAACAAAAATAAAAAGCTAAATATCAAAAGAATTAAAATGACTAAATGCCTTAGTTTATGACGGTAACTACTCATCAACACCCTCATTTAAAAATTTGATATCGTTTTTTGTTGGCAAAGACATATGTTCTTTTTGTGCAAAATTCTCAACAACCGTGGGTGTAGCTAGAGAACTATACTCTAAAACTATTTGGCTCCATTGTTCATCCAATTTTGTTTTTTCTACGATCAATTCTTTTTGTTCATTAAGTTGTATCTTATATTCAAAGCGTAAAACTATCAAACTAAAAGCTGTAACAAGTAAAAGAAATAAAAGCACGAATGATATAGCAACTGTTTTCCTAAAAAAACTATTTCTAAGAGATTCAAAAAGTCTTATTCTGATTTGCCGGTTTGTTAGCATCATAACTTTTCTGCCACCCTCAAAATAGCACTTCTTGAGCGTATATTTTTGTCTAATTCATTTTCAGTTGCCTTTGCTTTTTTAACTACCCACTGTAATTTTTTTAGACCCTCATCTTGTGGAAGCATACGGCTAATTCTGTTAATTTCTACTTTAGGATTTATCAAGTTAGTAAACTTTTGTTTTACTATTCTATCTTCCAATGAGTGAAAAGATATAGCTGCTAATCTACCACCTACTCTCAAAATGTCTAGTATATTATCTAATAAAATTTCTAAATCTTTAAGCTCATTATTAACGTATATACGCAACGCTTGAAAGCATCTAGTAGCTGGATTTTTCTTTTCTCTTTGACCAATTGTTTTTCTTATCAATTCAGCTAGCTCAGTAGTAGTGTTAATAGAGCCATTTACGCTTATATACTCTTTAATTTTCATTGCTATTCTTTTGGCAAATCTCTCTTCACCATAGACTTTAAAAATATATGCTAGCTCTTCTACTGTTAAAGTTTCTAATGCTTCTCTTGCTGTTTGTCCCTGAGTGGTGTCCATACGCATATCTAAAGGACCATCATGCATAAAACTAAACCCTCGCTTAGCATTATCTAACTGAGGGGAAGAAACCCCCAAATCCATAATAATTCCATCTATCTTACCAAGAAGATCTTGTTTATAGCAATAAGCATATATATTTGTAAAACTAGAATGAACCACCTTAAAGTTATTGTATTTATAAAAATTATTTTTAGCATACTCTATAGCTTCTATATCTTTGTCAAAAGCTATTAAACTTCCTGTAGTTAACTTATCTAAAATAGCTTTAGAGTGCCCACCTCTACCAAAAGTAGCATCGATATAGATTCCTTGAGGATTAATATTTAAAGCTTCTATAGATTCCTGCAATAATACTGAAAAATGCATTCTAAACCTTAAGTAGTTCATTAGCGAGTTTTTTTGCCCTAGAAAAATCAGTTTTTCCTGAACCAAGCTTTGGTATAGCTATTACTTTAAAATAATTTGATGGTTTATACAGATTCTCTATCTTTGACTGCCTTACTATATCTTTAAGCTGATTAGGTTCGATTTCTTCTAAGGTATAAAGTAAATTAATAATCTCACCACGTTTAGAGTCATTTGTAGCTACAGCTAAGACCTCAAAGTCCATTTCATGAGAATCATAACCTTTTCCACGCAAAGCATCATAAATCTGTTGCTCTAACAGTCCTAAACTAATCATTTCACCTGCCACTTTAGCAAATCGTGAATACCTATCAACAACCGTTAGATAGCCCTCACCATCAATCTTACCTTTATCACCAGTTATATACCAAGTGTGTCCATACTTATCTATCATGACTTCTTTAGTTTTGATAGGATCATTAAGGTAATAATCCATCTTATTAACACCTCGATAAATAATCATACCTTCTGTACCTAACGGTAGCTCCTCATGTGATTCTGGATGAATTATTTTAAACTGTCCTCCAGGAACCGTTAAGCCAACTGTGCCAATTTTATTTGGAGCTTTTGTTGGTCTATTAACTGCAGCAACTGGTGATAATTCTGTAGTACCGTACCCTTCATTAATAACTTTACCGAATTTAGACTCAAACATCGAGCGAACTTCTTTAGAAAGCTTCTCTGCTCCTGTAATTATAAGCCTTAGTGTAGCAAAGTCTTCTTTTTTAACTGACTTATTTTTAGTATAAATTCTCAAAAAAGTCGGCGTTGCACATAACACTGTGGCTTTATTTTCTTTAATCAAATTTGCAACTCCCTTAGCGTCTGTAGGGTCAGGATGACAAGAAATGAATCCACCTTGGAAAAAAGAAACCAAGGAAATAGTTAAACCAAAAGCATGGAATATAGGTAGCACTCCAGCAACCGAGTCGGTTTCCCTACATTCAATAACTAAAGTACTTTGGTAAACATTTGCTAGTAAATTTTTGTGTTTAATAGCTATTCCTTTAGGTACGCCTTCGCTTCCGCTACTAAAAATAATAAATGCCAGATCATCAAGCTTAGTAGGTTTAATGTACTTTTTAACAAGTAAACTTGGAGAAAACAATTTGACTTCCAAAAATGTTTTTATAGATTCAAACTTTGATATTTGCCCTTTTATATCTTCTAGATACAAAATTTTACACATAGAGAAAACGTCTTCAACAAAAAAACCTTTATGTTTGAGCTTTTCAACAAATGCTCTAGAGGTTATTATCGTTTTGATTCCAGCACTTGTTATAGCATGCCTTAGAGACTCTTCTGAAGCAGTATAGTTAAGGTTAACTATTGTTTTTGCGCTTATAAGTAAAGATAAAATTGCTAAATAACCACCCGCACTAGTTGGCAGACAAATGCCTACATTTTCTTCTTTAGGAAGATATGTTTTGAATTTTTTGGCCATAAGTATAGAAGCAGTTACGAATTTATAACCGTTTAAGCAAACTCCCGTAGTATCACTTACAACCTTATTATTTTTAGCGTTTAACATTTGTCTAAACCATATCTCAGCTGGTGATTTAAGCAAACATAGATACTTTTCCCAAGTTCTTACTGATAAATCATCAAACTCTTCTATTAGTGTTTTTAAACTTTTTAACTCTGTAATATCAAAGAAAACCTGCCTATCTAAATTTTTACGTTGTGAATAATAAGGCATTTCTGGACCACAAATAAATAATATAAATCTATTTTTATCTTGGTCAATCTGGGATATAAAATTATTATTTACAAAAAGTAAACTATTATGGTCCCAAAAACTAATATGATTAATATAAGATATATTATTTCTACTGAGTAGTCTCTCAAGTCCTTTTGCTCTATTATCAAAACCATCTAGCACTGTTATATGCATATCTGGTAAATAGGTTTTAAGTGCCAACACTGAAACTATCGAGGTATCGTTAGCAATAACAATTGAAGTTTCTTTGAGCTTTTTAAAGTCTATATCCTGGTTACAACTATAAATATATTTTTGATTTAACCTTTTATGTATAGAGGATTTCAGCTGACTTAATTGCATATTTCTCCCATATTACTCGCAAACTAACCATCGCTAATATGTTATCATATAGTAATCCTAATTTTTATAACTAATGTGGATTTTATGCCAGAGTTACCTGAGGTAGAAACTGTAAAAAAAGGTTTATTAGATAGCGTAGTTGACCATACTATTAAAAATATACAGATAAACACTGAAAAGTTAAGGTATCCTCTTGATAAAGTAGCGTTAGGTAAATTAAAAAACAAACAAATAAAAGACGTACAAAGAAGAGGCAAGCATTTAATAGTTTTTTTAGAAAAGAATCTGCAATTAATAATCCATTTAGGTATGTCCGGAGTAATTAAGATTAAAAACTCTTCAACTTATACTGTAATTAAGCATGATCATATTATTTTAGATTTAAATAATCAACTAAGTCTAATATATAATGACCCACGTAAGTTTGGCTATTGGTTAATCAATGAGACTCTATTTCCATTAGAACATCAAGTTTTAGCATCTCATGGTGTAGAGCCTTTAACAGCTGACTTTAACTGTGATTACCTACTTTCAAAGCTAGCAAAAACCTCACGAAAAATAAAACAAACTATTATGGACAATAGTATTGTAGTAGGTGTGGGTAATATTTACGCTTCAGAAGCTCTTTTTGATAGTCGTATACTTCCAACCAGAAAATCAAATACTATCACAAAAAAAGAAGCTAACAGACTAGTAATTTCTATTAAAAAAATCCTTGAAAAAGCTATAAAAGAAGGTGGAACAACCCTTAAGGATTATAAGAACACAGAAGGTAAACCCGGGTACTTTACCCAACAACTGAATGTTTACGGCAGAGTTAAACAGCCTTGTTATACTTGTAAAACAGAAATACAAAGCTTAGTCATAGGACAAAGAAATACTTTTTTTTGTAAGAAATGTCAGAAATAGTACTAAATAACCTTCCATGAAAATTATAAATTGAAATATATATTCCAATCTATAGTAAACATAAATCTAACTCATTTTAATTAAATTTTTATTTTCAAAAAGTTTCATATATTATATAATAATATTTAAGTTATTTAATAAAAAATAATTTATTATGAGTTACATTGAAGCGCTTGCTTATATACATGAATATATAAAGACTCCTTCTATGCCAAGGAAACTAGGATACTTGCAAAAGCTATTGTTGTGTCGTAAGCAATATCGTCTTAAGGTCTTAAATAATAAGGAAAATTTGGAGTATATAAAAAACGTTGAAGGATCATATCGTATACTTTTAATGGCTGCATTAATAGGAGATTTAATTACTTGGAGAAAAGGAACACAATTTGATATAGCTAAGTATATGTCTCTTGAAGAAAAGTTTCATGGATTATCTGCTACAATAAGTTTACAAGCTAATTGCTGGGATGCGGTATATCTAGCAGAATTCTATATTGATTTAAAGCTAGGTGATGTTTCTCAACATTCGCATATTTATTCGAAGTTTCTTATGACAAAAATGCTTCCATGGGGTAATGAAAGATATTTACACTCTATAATGGGTAACTCCGTAGGTGAGTTTCTTATATCAGATGAGAATTATCTTACAGAAATTGATCTAAATTGTGTAAAGGATCTAATCCCTGGTAGTTTTTTAATAATCAATGATGTAGATCATGTGGCATTAACTATAACAAATGGATATATAATAGATAATCGTTCAAAAGATGGGTTTATAATACGTACTATCAAAGAGTTAGCGCAAGCATATGAAATTAAGAAATTATATGCAATTACTGTGGAGGATTTTAGATCAATGCTAGATGAACAACACACTTTTAGTAATACTATGATAAGTAATATAACCGCTAACCACTTCAGTTTTACTGGGATGGATAAGAAAAACCCTTTCAAGAAATAGACTTTTTTATTTAGGTTCCATAAACACAATTTTATCTAGGCCAAATAAAAGTATCAGTAAGAGCAATCAAATAGTAGACCGTAGAAAAGCTATGTCAGTTTTGTCAAATCCATAGGAAACTCTCCAAAATATTTAACACAATAAATATAAAAATAACTAAATTTTATGTATAATTTAAAAAAATAAAAATCTTATTATAGGTTAAGCAATAAACTACCGGTTTGAAATGGCTATTAACCAAAGGCATAAGTATGGAAAGTAATTTTATTCATTTTTATTGGGCTGGCCCAGAAGGGAAAGATGTCCCGCATTTTGTATATAAAAACCTTAATATTTGGGCTAAACATTTATACACTTCTAAAAGTCTGTTTATACCTATTCTATGGTGTAATGAAGCTGTTTACAAAATTCTAAAATCCCAAAATAAAATAGCTGATATCACTAGTTGTTTAACAAACATTTCTTTACCTACGACAGGGGATTCTGGTTTATTTATTGGTAATGATATTAATCACTACAAAAGTGGACGCCAGACTTCGTATAAAAATTTTTATTCATTGTTACCTAAAAAAACAGAAGCTTTCTATGGCTTAAATTATAAATACAGCTACGAGAGCCATAAGGGTTTCAAAGAAAAGTTCACAGATAAGGAAAAATGGGTCTTAAAAAAAGAAGTAGAAGATAGGTTTAAATGTATCCCTGCAATAGTAGTTAACTTTGAAAGTTACTTATACAATTTAGGCGAGACTGACGTTGAAACGGAAAATTTTAGATTTCTATTAAAAGTTTATAAATTATACAATAAACCATATTTCTATGCTTTTGTAAAAGATACTTATAACGTTCATTTTCTTGCTAACTTTGGAGGTTTATATTTTGATATAGATTTTCTACCATTAAAAGAAGATTTTTTTAAATCGATGAACCAAATAAGAACAGAAAAGTATAATAATTCTTCATTAAACCTAATCACTTCTGAATTAAGGGATAAAAAATTTCAAAATCGGCAAAACTTTACTTTCGTATTGCTTAAATACTGTGATATAAGTGACGAGTCTAAGGAAGTTAACATAAGCAGAATAAGTGCCCTTAGTAAACTTAAGTATAGTGAAATAGATTCAATAGCTTCATATGATGTGGGGTTTCAAATTTGCCTTGAACCTGTAAAAAGAAAAAATTTTTACATTCCATATACACTCCTTAGCATAACAGAACAATTTAAAAGTGACTATGCTAACTACGAAAAGAATGTTAAAGAATACAAAGAAAAAACTCGAAAAATATTTCCAAGTGGCTTATTTCAAGATAATAAATACAGTGGTTATGAGGGTGTAAATGAGCTACAGAAAAAAATAAGAGCCTTTCCACTTAACTGTGTAAATTCACTTACATGAATCTCTGAATTCTATGCTCAAACTCGATAGCGAAATAAGGCATAGCCTCATTCCAATATTTAACAGGCATAGACCATTTTTTAGTCAAATAATCTATAGCCAAGTACAAAGATTTGAAAACAGAGTCATCTTTAGGAAATAGCTTTTTATTCTTAATGACTTTCCTAAACTGGCTATTAAGCGATTCAATCGCATTAGTAGTGTAAATAACTTTACGAATTTTTGGAGGATATTGCAAGAATACAGTTAAATTATCCCAATTATTTATCCATGACTTTGAAATTAAAGGATATTTAGTATCATATTTATTTGCAAAGTTATCAAGCTCAGATTGAGCTATTGCAATGGTATCAGCATCATATATTTTCTTTAACTCTCTAGCTACCTCTTTCTTGTCTTTATATGGCACATACTTAAGACTATTACGAATTTGATGAACGATACAAAGCTGATGCTTTGTCTCAGGGTATATAGCTTGTATAGCATCAGACATGCCTTTTAAATTATCAGTACATGCTATAAATATATCCTGTAAGCCTCTATTCTTTAATTCAGTAAAAACACTAAGCCAATATTTAGCACCTTCATTTTGACTGATCCAAAGACCTAATACATCCTTATGACCAGTTAACGATATGCCAAGAGCCACATACACAGCTTTATTAATAATATGCTTGTCTTCTCTAACTTTAACGACTATACAGTCAAAAAACACTATTGGATAAACTGACTCTAAAGGTCTATTTTGCCATGCTTTAACATCATCAATAATAGCTTCTGTAACATCACTTATAAAGCTTGTACTTATCTTTGTATCATATAACTCAAATAACTGTTGTTGGATATCTGTAGTACTCATACCTTTAGCATACAAAGATATAATTTTTTGGTCTAAGCCGTTTATCTTGGTGACTCTTTTGGGAACTATTTGAGGTTCAAAGTCACTATCTCTATCTCGTGGAACTGATATTTCCAAATTACCTGTGTCTGTAGCTAATGTCTTGTTACTATAGCCATTCCTAGCATTTGATGAATTAGTCCTTTGGTGTTTTGAATAACCAAGATGACTATTCATTTCTGCATCTAGTGCTTTTTCTAATAATCGTTTTGTTAGTTGCTTTAGCAAACCATCTTTCTCAAACATTTGATTAATATCAACACCTGAATCTATTATTTGATCTGCAATAGCTGTGTAAATATCTTCTGACTTCTTATTCTTAGACATTGTTTCTATCCTTAATATTTCGCTAGAAATAATCTAGCAGGTTAATTAAGAATTTACACATTTATTTGGAAAGTCCCAAATTATTAGTTTGTCATAATCTCATAGAGAAAAGACATCAAATATCTAAAAATTTTACAGCTAAAAGCAAAACTAGTACAGGTTGAGTCTTTTGCGTGTAAGAATCATTTTTTTAATTCAATCGCACCATTTTTTTGCGTTTTGCAATCAAAAGAATGTCTTTATTGATTCCAGGTATATTTTCAATACTCTCAATATACGCTTTAGTTGCTTCATCATGGCCTTCTTGCAAAGCCGCGCTTAATCCTGGTTTACCATTACTATCTCTTGCTATCAAAAGCTTTTCTTTGTTGATCTCAGGTATATCTTTAATACCCTCAATATACGCTTTAATAGTTTCAGCACGATTGCATTGTAAAGCTAGTTTTAGTCCTGGTGTACCATTACTATCTTTTGCAGCCAACAGTATTTCTTTATTGATCATAGGTATATCTTTAATACCCTCAATATACGCTTTAACAGTTTCAGTATGACCTTCTTGCAAAGCCATTAATAATCCAGGTGTGCCATCAATATCTTTTACGGCTAAAAGTATGTCTTTATTGATCATGGGTATATCTTTAATACCTTCAACATATGCTTTAACTGTTTCAGCATAACCTTCTTGCATAGGCATGAATAATCCAGGTTTACCATCGATATCTTTTGCAGCCAAAAGAATATCTTTATTAATCAGAGATATATTTTTAATACCTTCAATGTATGCTTTAACTGCTTCAGCATGATTATTTTGTAAAGCCATGTATAACCCTGGTACATTATCACTATCTTTCGCCGCTAAAAGTACATTTTTATTGATCGTAGGTATATTTTTAATACCTTCAATGTATGCTTTAACTGTTTCAGCATGACCATCTTGCAAAGCCATGTATAACCCAGACGTGCCATCACTATCTTTTGCTGCTAAAAGTATATCTTTATTAATCATAGGTGTATTTCTAATGCCCTCAATATACGCTTTAACTGCTTCAGCGAAGCCATCTTGCAAAGCTATGAATAACCCAGGTGTGCCATCACTATCTTTTGCCGCTAAAACCTTTTCTTTTTCCCCATGACTAAGATTTACAGATAAGATCTGCTTAATGCAATTGGTTACGGCATCGACATCATTGTCATTTAGGGCTGAAAACAACAAATTAACATTATCATTTAGATTTTGCTTGTCTGTATAAGAATAAGAGTAATGAATGTGTACTTGATATCTAGTATTAGTTTTACTATTTAAAATTGAAGTATGTGAGCAAGGATAGTGTTTAACGTAAGAGCTATTATCCCAAACAAAAAGTCCTGAATTAAGTATATCTGTGCTACTATGGATAAGATACGGTGCTAGGTAAGTATTAAAATCACTATTGACAGAGTCAGATAGGACGATATGATAATCTGAAGGTTTTGCCTGATTATTTTTTATATCATTGTATCGAATTTTTAATCTGTGATCAAAACATATTTCAAAAGAAAAATTTATCTGATTATCAAGCGTTAATGTATGGCCATAGTTTAAATTTAAAGGCATATAGATTGAATCAGTTTGCGATTTTTTTTCGTTCCAGAAACTTCGCTTATTATACTTATATACATTCTTTTTATTATAGATAACATTCAAAGTATTAAATACGAAATTCATTTGCTTAATATTATTAACGTCAAATTTGCTATACTCATTTCTGATGAAATTTATAGCGTTTAAACTACTTACTTTACTAACAGCATAAATATTTTGGAAATTAGTCTTCTCAAAAGCTTTTTTGTACACTTGATAACGGTAGTTGGCAAGAGAGTTTAGTTGTGGATATTTATTTGCTAAACGTGGCTTGTGATAATCAAGCTCCTGTTCGACGGTATTCTTTATTTGCTGTGAAATAGTGTTATCCTCAGTATCATTTTTTTGAACCAAACTAGTGTGAAGGTCTAGAAGATCATCGTAAATACTGTTAACAGGTTTTTTACGCATACATGTACCAGGCACTAAAATTACATATGCCGGAATGTTTGAAAGTCCTGTAAGGTATTTCTTGTACTCTTCCTTTGTGGAGCCAGGATGCTCCTTGTCTTTATAAGTTAAAAAATATTCAGGACAGATGACTAAATGCCTTTGTCCTATTTTATGCTGCACCAGAGTATTGGCATAACCCTTTATTGTATCGATTTGTGATTGGATGTAATCGTCAGGAGATAAATTAGCTAAGCTCTTAGTGTGTACATGAGCGCCATGAATAATATGGACAACCATATCGCTATTATTTATTGACATGCGGGATTCCTTGCTTAATTTTATTGCTGCGTTGTAAGTTTTAGTTTATGCAACCTTAATAACATAACCTAAATTTTGAAAATGTTTATATAGTGATTGAATATGATGGTCATCAGAAAATACAATTTTCAGGTTTAACTAAAAATTTTTCACTACCTTAAGATTTATACCTTTATTAAACTATCTAGATATTTTTCAGCATCTAAAGCAGCCATGCATCCTGTGCCAGCTGAAGTTACAGCCTGTTTATAAATATGGTCAGCTACATCACCAGCTGCAAATACACCTTTGATGTTTGTTTGAGTAGCATCACCAGCTAAACCTGATTTGACTTTAATATAACCATTTTCCATCTCTAGTTGATCTTTAAAAATACCAGTATTTGGAGTGTGACCAATGGCAATGAATACGCCAGTTACATCAATTTGAGATTCTTCATTAGTTTTGACATTTTTAACACGTAGAGCGTTAACCCCCGTATCATCGCCAAGTACTTCTTCTAATGTAGTGTCCCAGATGATATTCACATTACCATCTTTAGCTTTTTCCATTAGCTTATCGATAAGAATTTTTTCAGATCTAAGTGTGTCTCTACGGTGTATTAAAGTTACAGATTTAGCGATGTTTGATAAAAAAAGAGCTTCTTCCACAGCAGTGTTACCACCACCAATTACGGCTACATCTTTATTTTTATAGAAAAAACCATCACAAGTAGCACAAGCTGAAACACCTTTACCCATGAATTTTTCTTCTGACTCTAAACCAAGGTATTTAGCTGTAGCTCCAGTAGCGATAATCAAAGCATCACAAGTATATTCTCCTAGTTCACCAACTAATTTAAACGGCTTATTTTGTAAATCTACTGAATTTATTGTGTCAAATGCAATTTGAGTATCAAATCTTTGAGCTTGCTTTTGTAATTTCTCCATTAGATCAGGACCCATAATGCCATCAGGCTCACCTGGCCAGTTATCAACATCTGTAGTGGTTGTAAGTTGACCACCTGGCTGCATACCTGTGATTATTACCGGGTTTAAGTTTGCTCGAGCTGCATATATTGCTGCAGTATAGCCAGCAGGGCCAGATCCTAAGATGATTAATTTATGATGGTTTGTCATGTTTTCTATAAATATAAGTAAAATTCTTTATTCAAAAAATTATAGCATAAAGTTATATGGTACTGAATTTATAAATAAACTTAGCCCTCTCGATGTGGCTAGTAACGCAGATCTTAAAGACATAGCAGTATTGCTAAGAATGTGGAAGACGTATTTTGGTCAATAACGTTATAAAGGTATAACACATACTATAGGAAGATTACCACAATTATTTATTGCTCCATACAAACTGGAGTAATCGTCGAAGTTATTTGCAACAATAATAATAAAATCGGTATTGTCACTTAGTGACAATTGAGTAGAGCTTGGGTTTAGTATTTTGCCAGATATGTTTAAGCTGCGGTTATTGGTAAATATATTTTCCAAGTGTAAATACTGTGATGAGCCGCTGGAAAGATCTTTACCAAAGCATATTCTCCAAAACTTTTTAATGCAATCTACGTTTCCAAATATTTTGGCATATAGTAGGTTATGATATTGTTTTTTAATTTCTTTACATTTTTTGCTGGTAGGTAGTTGATTAAATATATCCAGTAATTTTCCGCTAAGTAATTCATTACGTGCATCACGAGCAATTTGTGTTTCGGAAGTAAAGTCACAAATACCATATCCTTGAAACCACCCATAATCGTTATAGTCTTTATATGTATGGCAATGAAGTGTGATGTGATCGGCTATTGGTTCTATGTTGCAAAGAGTATTTAATATAAATGAAGTATACGAATGAGCTTTACGAGGAAATCTTTCTATTTTTTTACAAATTAGATTAAATAAATTGTTAGGATCTGAAGAGCTGTACTTGTCATATTTCCAGTTTTGAATTTCATTGTTAAATGTATTTGCTCTTACTATCCCTTTATTACCATTGTGCCTAAAGAAATTTATAACCCCTCTGTTCTTACGCCACTCTAGGTATTCATCTGTAGCGATTTGAATTGCTTTTTTAATATTTTTCACACTCAGTGGTCCATCCACACCTACTTTAAGCTCAGTATACTCAGTATACTTACCCCAAAATGCGGTTTGAAAGTAGGTTGGTATAATCGCATTAATTATTTCTTTAAACCAAGCTTGACAGTCACTTAAGTTCTGGAAAGGAGCTTCTGGGAGTCTGGCTTTATAATCATACCTCATTTCAGTTAATGGTGAGGTGCAAACTGCTCTGCAATATGGGCAAGTAGAATTAGCAAATAACCAGCTTTCTATGCATACTATATGTAATAAACGTTTACAACATGTAGTTTCACATGCTCTAGCATCTTTTTTACTTTTGTTATGGTATATGAGATCTTGACAAATACAACATTCTTCATCTTTATGAGCCAAGAGTTCGCTATAGCTTAGTGTTTTATATTCATTCATTTTGTTTAATCCTTATGCTGTAGGAGGTTATTTTTATAAATAAATTAACTAAATATAGTTAAATATATTTTAATAAATAAAAAATATATAATTAAATTATTATACGACAGTAGTCAAAAATTTCAACCAATATTTGTTTAAACAAAAAAATTTTAAATAAGTTGTATATATAATTATATTTTAATTGTATTAAATTAAAATATAAAAGCTATAGCATAGATTTGATTTGTTTGATCTCATTTTTTTGACTAATTTTAATCTCTAAAGCTGACTGAGGAAAAACACTAAAGTCATCAGTTCTTAATATCTTTTTAGAAGCAGAGCAATGGATATTTGTTACTTTTGTGGTATCTAAAATTTCTTTTATATTATTTGAGTTAATACCACCTCCAGGCATTATTTGTATTTGGCAGCCAAACTCTTGTTGTAGGGATTTTATGGTTTTTAATCCTTCTATTACATTTGTAGCTGCTCCTGATGTGAGAATTCTATCAAAACCAAGATCAACGATTTCTTTTGTACTAGTGTGTATTTCAGCTGTTAAATCTATAGCTCTATGAAAAGTTAGCTCTTTATTGGCTTGTTTTGTAAGTTTAATAAATGGCTCTAAGAACTCTTTATCGACTTTATTTTCTTTTGTTAAGGCTCCAATCACAATCCCATTTACATCTAGTTCAAGCATCATTTGCAAATCATCAAGCATAATCTGTTGATCAGTTTCATCATAATAAAAATCACCAGCTCGATGACGAATCATGGCTTGCAATGAGCCTGTGAAATTATCTTTAGCAAATTTTACTAAGCTAGGTGAGGGCGTAAGTCCTTCAACTCCAAGAGCAGAGCAAAGCTCTAGCCTATCAGCTTTAGCCCTTTGAGCATGTATAATTGACTGGTAGTTATCAATACATATTTCTAAAGTAATCATAGTTATACTAAAATCCTTCATCATTTAATTTTACTAACATAAATCTTATGCGATTATTATATCCAATTTACTCAAAAACGAAGATATCATATTTCATCTGGCATTTGTAAGTTAAATTACTAATAACGTAGAGAACTTTATTATCAGGCCCCAGTTGAGGTAACTATTAAAGCTGATCATAAAAATATAGTTATGTTGTACGAGTGTGAAAAACGTACTACCGTTAATAGCAGTGAATAGATATGGTTATCATCATTGTCGCATAACACTTAAATTACACAACCCAAGCATTCCGTAGCCGCTTTTACAAGGGTTTCTTTTCAAATTTCATATCAATATGAGCTTACGGTAGTTATAAGTTGCTGGGGCTAAGTTTATTAATACTAATCATTTCTATTTTATTAATAGCTAAATAAATTTCCATATTACATCATAGGTTTAAAATTTAACTAAAATTTGTTGAAATTAAAAAAAATTTAACTAAAATATTTTATTGCACATATTAATAAAAAAATACAAATATGTTATTTTAAATTATTATTGCATGGGGTGATTATGAATAAAAAATTAATAAAGGTGGTAGCTCTACTAGCATCGACTTCATTATTAAGTAGTTGTGGCTCATCAGAAAAAGTAAAAGAGTATCAGATAGTTACCGACTGTAGTAGCGTAGTATGTAGCGTGGTAGTGGATGATGTTGATTTACTTAGATATACAAATGTGCTAGGTAAATATGTTGACCAAGTATTAAAATCAGAGCCTTTAGGAGCTGCTGAAGGTACACAGTTTGATGTCACATGGAATATATCAGGAGGAGATTATGCCTCAGCTCAGCAAATGTTAGATGCAGGGTTAACAGCATGTGAAAATGATGTGTGTTTAGATACAGCAAACCCTACAGGATATGTATTTGATTCTGTGGAATCAAAAGAAATAAGTGTTTCTGGGAGCATAGTTAATCCCGATGGTACTACTCAAGAGATAAGCCTTACAAAGACTTTTACAGTTGAGTATGGAGCTCCTAAGATAGCCTCTGAAGTAATCTCTGGATTAAATTACCATTTTACGGCTGACATAACAGATACTGGAATACCAGATAATGCAACCTTTACTTGGAAAGTAAATGGTACAGAAATCGGTACAGGCCAAGAGATAAATTATTTTTTTCCAGTAGCAAATACAACTTACACAGTAACCTTGGAAGTATCTTTAGATGGTAAGGTGATAGCAACATCTACAGAGGATGTAATAACAGGTAACGCTATATCTGTTTTATATGAAGTTCCAAATGGGACCACAAAAACAGCAGAGGAAATAGCAGTAGAGTTTGTGGGTTACAGTGGTGATAAAAAGAACGTTGCAACGGTAGCTGCAGAAGGTGGTAAGCTAAGGTTTACTTGTGAAACAGGTTACCATGTTACTCAAGAAATGGTTGATCTTGCACCAGATCGTGTAGTTCGTATTTCTGGAGTAACTGGAAGTAGCGGGACTGTAATGTATAGTGACAGCAGCTGGAGTAGTGGTGTTACTTACGCGGCAATGAATAATGCTTATAATAGTACTGGGATTGGCTGTATAGCTGATTAGTGGTTTAAAATTTATATCCACAATTTCTTATTAAGTAGCAGTAAGTAATGATTCTGTAAATAATATCGTTTTTATTAAATCTTAGAATCAATATTTTGTGAGTTATAAAAAGATCAGGTAGTTAGGCTTGTTGAAGTCTATACTTATATTTACCAACCAGTAACTTCTTTAAGTTTTTTACCAATCTCAGCAGGAGATCTTGTGTAAGCGATACCAGCAGCTTCAAATGCAGCAAATTTCTCTTCTGCTGTACCTTTACCACCAGAGATAATAGCACCAGCATGGCCCATACGTTTTCCTGGAGGTGCAGTTACACCTGCGATATAACCGATAACAGGTTTAGTTACATTATGTTTGATGTATTCTGCAGCTTCTTCTTCAGCTGTACCACCAATTTCACCGATTAAAACGATAGCTTCTGTTTGAGGGTCATTTTCTAACAGCTTTAGAGCTTCTATTTGGTTCATACCAGGTATCGGGTCACCACCAATACCGATACAAGTAGATTGCCCAAAACCAAGTTTAGTAGTTTGAGCTACTGCTTCGTAAGTTAGAGTGCCAGAACGAGAGATGATACCAACTTTACCAGGCATATGAATATGTCCAGGCATGATACCAATTTTACATTCACCTGGAGTAATTATACCAGGACAGTTTGGACCAATAACTCTAACATCTTTACCTTCTAAATACTCTTTAACTACTAACATATCTAGAGTTGGTACACCTTCTGTAATAATTACCACTAATTTAACACCAGAATCGATGGCCTCTATAGCAGAATCTTTTACAAACGGAGCTGGTACATAAATTACAGATGCGTCAGCACCAGTAGCTTCTACAGCTTCTTTCATAGTGTTAAATACTGGTTTACCTAAGTGAGTTTGACCTCCTTTTCCAGGAGTTACACCACCAACGATATTTGTACCATATGCAATAGCTTGTTCTGAGTGGAAAGTACCGTTTTTACCAGTAAATCCTTGTACTAAAACTTTTGTATTTTTATTAACTAATACGCTCATTGTTTAATATCCTTTTAACTGTTTTAATTAATTAACCTAGTGATTTTACAACCTTATCAGCAGCATCAGCTAAACCATCAGCAGGAATAAGCTTTAATCCAGATTCAGATAAAATCTTAGAACCAAGTTCAGCATTATTACCTTCTAGACGTACTACTACAGGTACCGTCACGTTTACTTCTTTAACAGCTTCGATAATAGCTTCTGCAATCATATCGCAACGAACAATACCACCAAATATGTTAATTAAGACAGCTTTTACATTTTCGTCATCTAAAATTAGTTTGAAAGCCTCAATTACTCTTTCTTTAGTAGCGCCACCACCAACATCTAGGAAGTTGGCAGGTTTGCCACCGTACAATTGAATGATATCCATAGTAGCCATAGCAAGTCCAGCACCATTTACCATACAACCGATATTACCTTCTAGAGCAACGTAATTTAACTCATGCTCAGAAGCTTTTAATTCTTTGGCATTTTCTTGAGATTTATCTCTAAGAGCTAGTAGCTTAGGGTGTCTATACAGAGCATTTGAATCTAGGTTGATTTTGCCATCAACACAAACTATATCGCCATTTTCTCTAACAGCAAGAGGATTTATTTCAAATAAAGCAAAATCACATTCGATAAAAGCTTTATACGCACCTAACATAGTTTTTGTAAAATCATTAATTTGCTTACCTTCTAGACCAAGTTTAAAAGCAACTTCACGAGCTTGGAAAGGTTGTAGACCAACCAAAGGATCAACTTCTACTTTAAGGATTTTTTCAGGGGAGTTATGTGCTACTTCTTCAATATCTACACCACCTTCAGAAGACGCCATAAATGTAACTTTACGACTAGATCTATCAACTACAGCGCCTAAGTATAGCTCACGAGATACAGGATAAACGTCCTCAAACACACCTACAGAATTTACTGGCTGACCATCAGCATCTGTTTGGAATGTAACTAAATTTGTTCCGATAAGTTTTTCAGCAACTTCACGAGCTTCTTGAGATGACTTGACAACTTTAACACCACCAGCTTTACCACGACCACCAGCATGTACTTGAGCCTTTATTACAGCAAATTTACCACCGATTTGATCAAAAGCTTGAGCTGCTTCATTTGGATTAGTCGCTACAATACCTTTTTGAACCTTTAGACCATAACTTTCTAAAAGCTCTTTAGCTTGATATTCATGTAAGTTCATTGATTTTTCCTTATTTGATCTATTTACGAAATTTAAGTCAATACCTTGTAAATGATAACGTATTTAAGTACATTTTTCTAATAAAAATACGTTAGAAATGTTTATAGATTATCATTATGTTTATTAGTTTTTATAGTCGTTGTTTGGTCCTGTGCTCGCTGCATGTAAGAGAAAAGATAAATTGTTTGTAAATTCTTTATAAAGTGACTGCTGCAAACTAAAATTATATGTTTCTAACTGTGTTAAAAATATTCTCCAAATGCTCATTTACTATGTGTAAACTGCGCTTTTTCGAATATTTTTGCCTTGTTACCACCCATCTAATTCCGGCTTGCAACAGCCCCATAAACTAGTTCTAGATTTCAAAATATTAGCTTAAATTGGTGGAATTTTCCTATCATATTCAGTATAGTGTGTTTGATGTTATAAGTAGAAAATTATTAGAAAACTATTCGTAAATTAAGGAGAGTTGTATGAATAAACTATATGATATGTTTGTAAAAGTTATATTCAGTCCATCAACGCCAGCACAACTTCTGTTAGTATCTATATTTGGTTTTGTATTTGGATTTATACCAGGCTTTAGTTATGCACCATTTTTATTTTTACTAATAATAGTTTTAGTATTGATATTGCGTGTAAATATAGGGCTGTTTGTTATTATTGCATTTTTTGCAAAATTATTGTCATATCTCTTAGAGGGTATAAGCTTTACTATAGGTAGATGGCTATTGGATGGTTTTACTCAACCACTATTTAAAACTGTAGTTAATACACCTGTTTTGGCATATTTGGGTTTTGATTATTATTTGGTAACTGGCGCTTTTTTTGTCTCTTTAATATTAGGTATTGCATTTGGATTGCTTATTGCTAAAGCTTATAAAAAAATGGTTGCTAAAATGGTAAGTATGCAATCTCAAAGCCAAATGTACCAAAAGGTTACTAGTAAATTAAGTGTCAAAATAGCCTCTAAAGTAATTTTTGGTAAAAACATTGCTAAAGTTGATTGGCAAAAAATCCAAGCTAGAAAATTTAGACAACCTATAAGGGTTTGGGGAGCTGTGTTGGTAATACTGTTTATTGCTGGTATAGCTTTTGCTCCACAAGTTTTAGAGACGGCTTTAGTTTCAAACATAATAAAACAGCAATTAACTAAAGCAAATGGGGCTACAGTTGATTATGATTCTATAAGTTTAAATATTGCTAGTGCAAATCTTCAGGTTAATGGTTTGGGAGCTGCTGACCCAGCTAATCTAAATAAAGATAGGTTTTATGCAGGGTCTATAAACGCAAGTTTGGATATATCTAAATTACTAACAAAGCAGATCTCTCTTAAGAATGTCGAGGTTACAGATGTTAGTCTTGATAAAACTAGAGATAAAAAAGGTTCGTTATATATTAAATCTCAGAATATAAATGCCTCTGCTTCTGAAAAAAGCTCTCAAGAGGTTGCAAAAAGCATAAAAAAAGTTAGCACTAGTATGCAACAAATTGATATTCAAGAAATTACAAAAAAAGCAAAGGTGACAAAAGATGTTGCAAAAGGAATCAAACAGGTTGTAGAGTTTCTTGCGTACTTTAGGTCTCCTACACAATCACAGGGTGACAGCTCTAAAACAACAGCTGCTGAAATCAGCCAGCAGGCTAAAGTATATGGTTATGCTAACATTCAAGCTAAGCATCTACACGATAAGGCTCCAGACTTTACTATTCAAAATATGAATATTAAAGGTTATGAAAATGAGGATATGGTTTATGATGTCAAGATTTCGAACCTTTCAACAAATCCAATTCTATTAGCTAAACCAACAGAGATTAATGTAAAATCATCAAGTAATGATAAGATGGCCGCGAGAGTAGTTATATCAAATCAAGTAGGAGTTGATAATACAGTAAGTTTTGATCTGAAAAACTTAACTGGTGAGCTTGCTAAGGGTTTGAGTATTCAAGGAGTTGGAATTGATGCAGATAGCTTAGATATCACAGGTAGTGGTAAATGGCAGTTTAAGGATGTTAGAAATATTAGTTTTGATATTCCTTTAAAGCTAAATTTCACAGACGTTGCTGTGAGTTTTCAAAAAACAAAGCAAAAAATTTCAGATTTGACTTTAGATGCTACTATTTCTGGTGATTTGGACAAAGTTAGTTTCACTGCAGACACGTCATCTTTAACTAGTTTGTTAAGCACAGAGGCGGCTAAGAAAACAGCTGAAAACTTAGCTAAACAGGCTGGCTTAGATAAAAAAACAAAAGATCTGCTAAAGAAGACAACTATTAATGGTAAGTCTATCAATGATTTAAAACCTGACGATGTTAAGCAGCTAGCTTCACAATTTGGTGTCAGTTTAAGTTAGAAAAAACTACTATTGTTTCCCAAAAATTTCTAAAGCTTTTAAAAAAGTATCAACATTGGAGTCTTTTTTTGTAGCATTTTCACTTAGATAACGTCTAAACACTTTAGCATTTGGTAAACCATTGAATAAGTTTAGAGTATGTTTAGTGATGTTATTAAGTTTAATAAGAGGATCTTTTCTCATTTGTTCTTCTATGTAGCTGGCTATTTGGTAGGCAACGTCTAAAGGAGTTATTTGATTATAATCATCATTATGGTTATGAAAAAGCTTATCAAAATCTGTGAAAACCATTGGGTTGTGATAGGCTTCGCGACCAATCATAACACTATCAACATTCTTTAGATGTTCTTTAATTTCTACAGTAGTTTGTATCCCACCATTAATACCTATTTCAAGATTTGGAAAATCTTTTTTTATACGGTATACAGTATCGTAATTAAGTTCAGGAATAGTTCGGTTTTCTTTTGGTGATAATCCACTTAACCAGCCTTTACGGGCATGGATACATATATAATCAACTCCAGCATCTGCTTGCTTAGCTACAAAATTATGTAATTCTTGGTAGCTATCATTATGATCGTATCCAGTACGGCATTTAACAGATATTGGGATATCTAATTTATCTTTCATAGCTTTAACACAGTTTGCTACTAGCTCTGGTTCAGCCATTAATGATAGCCCAAAGTTACCTTTTTTAACTCTCTCGCTAGGGCAGCCAACATTTATATTTATTTCATCATAACCTAAATCTTGAGCTAATTTGCCGCACTTAATAAAGTCTTTGGGCACACTTCCTCCAAGTTGGAGGGTTACTGGGTGTTCTATTTCATTATATTTTAGCAGAAAACTTTTGTCGCCATGTAAAATAGCATTTAAAGTTATCATTTCAGTGTAGAGCATAGTTTTTTTTGTGATAAGACGCATCATGTATCTATAATGCCTATCTGTCCAATCGAGCATTGGCGCTATGCAAATTTTTCTATTAGAAACTTTCATGAAATTTTAAAGTGCTTGACGTTTTTTTATTAAATCATCATTATAATCGATTCGTTTGATGATTTGGTCTATTTTTGAACGGTATTTTTCTGTATCTGCAGAATATCGTGCGTATTGAGGGTTCGGTCTATCATACAGCCAGTTTGCTAGATCCCAATTGTAAGTAGTGTCAAAACATAGTTGTCCAAATTCACTAAGACGATAAGCAGCTTGTGTTTGCAAACATCCTGTCATAAATACGTCAGCATAAGTTTGTAGTATAGGGAAATCTTTGTTGGGAAATTCAGCGTCTTTAAAGTCTTTAACATACATCCAAAAGTTACCCTTAGGTAAACTTTTAACACCTAGTGGTAAAATATCTTTACGCGGGATTTTAACTCTACAGTATGAAGCTTCACGCAAATCTGTAGCTAATATATCATTAGCAGAAGCTTTGTAGTAAATGGCATTCATGGTATAACCTTTATTTGGTATGGCTAATAAAAACGTTGCTCTAGATTTTTCACCACGAGAAGCCCAAATTCTCTCAAAACCATTTACTAGTACAGGAGGAGCATATTCAGAATTTGGTATTGTTAATCCTCTTGAGTCTTTGTTCATAAGGCTACCATAACCAATTACATAATTATCCACCTTAGTATTTATACCTGGACGACAGTTTATGCTATTCTCAGGAGTTTGAGAAACTTTACCTTTTTCTAGGATCTTTAATTCATTTTCACGAATTGATTTTGTTGCTATGGGACTAGTTAACCTTCCTAATAAAAAGCTTACCGATATGGTAAAAAAAATAACCACTATAATTATGATATTTCTGCTTTTGTTGCTCAAAATAATCACTTTTTAGGTAAAGTATCCAAACTTACTTATCTATATTAGCACCTTTTTTTTAAATGAAAACCCGTTTGGGTTAGATATAAAAATAACAACAATTATAATCAATTAATATAAATATTTATTTGTGTTATAATCTTAACTAGTTATGTTTAGAATACCGAGAAATTTTTTGGAGCTTATTAATGTCAGAAAACAAAACTTATGATTCATCGAGTATTAAGGTACTTAAGGGTTTAGATGCTGTAAGAAAAAGACCTGGAATGTATATAGGTGATACAGATGATGGTAGTGGTTTACACCATATGGTTTTTGAAGTTGTTGATAATGCTATTGATGAAGCATTAGCTGGACATTGTGATGACATTAAGGTAATCATAAATGCTGATGGTTCTGTATCAGTATCTGATAACGGTAGAGGTATACCTACAGATATACATAAAGAAGAAGGGCGTTCAGCAGCTGAAGTTATTTTAACAGTGTTACATGCTGGCGGTAAGTTTGATGATAACTCTTATAAAGTATCTGGTGGGTTACATGGTGTTGGTGTTTCTGTGGTTAATGCGCTATCAGAAAATTTAAAATTAACTATTTATAGAAATGGTATAGAGCACTTTCAAGAATACGTTCATGGTGTGCCACAATTTCCATTAAAAGAGGTTGGTCTAACTACAAAAACAGGTACTACAATAACTTTTAAGCCAAGCAAAGAGACCTTTTCATTTGTGGATTTTGATTATGAGATATTAATGAAAAGGATTAGAGAATTATCTTTTCTTAATTCTGGAGTTAAAATTGAATTGATTGACAAAATCAACGATAGATCAGAAATTTTCAAATATGATGGTGGAATCATAGCTTTTGTTCAATATTTAAATAAAAGCAAGAAACCTATACATGAAAATGTGATTGCTGTAAATGGTATAAAAGATGATATCCAAGTTGAATTAGCTTTGCAGTGGAATGATTCATACACAGAATCTATATTTTGCTTTACCAATAATATTCCCCAGCGTGATGGAGGTACTCACTTATCTGGCTTAAAAGCAGCTGTTACTAGAACTATGAATAACTATATCGAAACAGAGGGCTTGAATAAAAAGCTTAAAGTAAACCTAACGGGTGATGATGCAAGAGAAGGTTTAGCAGCTGTATTATCAGTTAAGGTTCCTGATCCAAAATTTTCATCTCAGACAAAAGAAAAATTAGTCTCTTCGGACGTTAAGTCAGCTGTTGAATCATTAGTAAATGAAAAGCTTCAGGAATTTTTATTAGAAAATCCTAAAGAGGCTAAAATAATTTGTGAGAAAATTTTAGATTCAGCAAAAGCTCGTGAAGCTGCCAGAAAAGCTCGTGATATGACACGCCGTAAAGGTGCTTTAGATATAGCTGGTTTGCCAGGAAAGCTAGCAGATTGTCAAGAAAAAGACCCTGCTTTGTCTGAGTTATACCTAGTAGAGGGAGACTCTGCGGGCGGATCTGCTAAGCAAGCTCGTGATCGTAAATCCCAAGCTATATTACCTCTTAAAGGTAAAATATTAAATGTAGAGAAAGCACGATTTGATAAAATGCTTGGCTCGCAAGAAGTAGGTACTCTAATTAAGGCCTTAGGGTGTGGTATTGGTGTAGATGATTATAATCCAGATAAAACGAGATACCATAAAATTATCCTTATGACCGATGCTGATGTTGATGGATCTCACATTAGAACATTACTTTTGACATTCTTTTATAGACAAATGCCAGAGCTGATTAGAAGGGGTTATTTATACATTGCCCAACCTCCTTTATACAAAGTAAAACGTGGCAAACAAGAAACTTATCTCAAAGATGAGGATGCATTAGCAGAATACCTTGGTAACATAGGTCTTGAAAATGCTGTTATATATCTTGATGGTGGTAATGCTATTTCTGGGCAAGTATTGGCTAATTATTATGAGTTATACCAAAAGTCTGAAAAGGTAATAAAAAAATACGCTAAGATTTATCCAGAAAAATTACTTAGAGTAATGTCATATAGCCATAAATGTAGCGATGAAGATATTTCAATATGGTGGAATGCTATCGTTGATAAATGTAATCAAAAAGCATTGTCTTATGAAAGATTTAAACTAATAGAATCCAAATATATTGATGCAGAAGGTCAAGAAAGGATTTCATACGGTGTTAACCATTATATAAATGGTTACGATACAGATTATATTGTCAAAAATAATTTTTTTATGACTAAAGATTACGAATATTTAATTAGCTATGGTGAGGTTCTATCAGATATACCATTTAAAGGAGCGTATGTTGAAAGAGGTGGACGTAAAGAGTATGTTGATGACTTTGAGGCTGCTATAGATTGGCTATTAAAAGAGGCAAGAAAAGGTCATGATGTCCAACGCTATAAAGGTCTTGGTGAGATGAACCCAGAACAGCTTTGGGAAACTACTATGGATCCTGAAAATAGAGTTTTGCTGCAAGTATCTATAGCTGATGCTGTAGAGGCTGATGCTTTATTCACTACGTTGATGGGAGATGAGGTAGAACCACGTAGAGAGTTTATTGAGTCAAATGCTTTGAACGTTGTTAATTTAGACGTTTAAAGTGAAATATTTTAAATCAGAGACATAGATCTGTTTATCAAATAGTCAAACTTTTGGATAAACTTTTGATGAGTGTACGCTTTATTCATTGTTAACCATTTTGTTGCAGTTGATAAGTGGTGTATATCCACGAATCTATATTCATTATCATTGTGCTTTTTATATTCTATTGCGATTCTAGAATTAGAATTATGTGATAACATTTTAAAATGCTCAACTTTTTCTATTTGATATAGTAGGTTATCTAGGTTGTCATAAAATTTTATATCGTATTTAGCGATGTCATTTATTATGATCTCGATTTTTCTTCCATTTAGATTAGAAATTCTCAGAAAATAGTTTTTAATTTGAGTACTACCAGAATGCACACTATCATAAGTTTGGTATACGTCTGGATTTAACCATTTATCGCGGTGTAATATAATATTGGCATTTGGAATTTTTAATATTTTAAAGTTAGTATTTGCAATTTCTTGTATACCAGAGTTATTTAATTGCTGAAACAGTTTTTGCCTTCTTCTTCTTGAAAAATGATCTTTCACGCAATCAGCTATTTTAAAAAAGTTATTCATTTTTTCATAACCTGTGTATATAAGTGTTGATGGAGTGTATATATAAATACGAGTAAATTTATTCCAAAACAAATGGAGGTATAACATTTTATAATTTTGATCTATTGTTATAAACTCTTGGTTTCTACAAAGGTAATTATATGGGGCCTTAAATGTAACAATATCATAAAGACCTTTTGTAACGGTTTTAGTTACATCAAGTAAAGGTTTTGTACTATAATGTACTAAATCATATGCTGGTATACTGCCTAAGCTATATAAATCTTCAAAGTATTGTTCAGGATACGCATCACTTTTAAAATAACTACTGTATTTTCTCAAATTTTGTTTATTTATTCTTGGGACTTTCCAAATAAATGTGTAAATTCTTAATTAACCTGCTAGATTATTTCTAGCGAAATATTAAGGATAGAAACAATGTCTAAGAATAAGAAGTCAGAAGATATTTACACAGCTATTGCAGATCAAATAATAGATTCAGGTGTTGATATTAATCAAATGTTTGAGAAAGATGGTTTGCTAAAGCAACTAACAAAACGATTATTAGAAAAAGCACTAGATGCAGAAATGAATAGTCATCTTGGTTATTCAAAACACCAAAGGACTAATTCATCAAATGCTAGGAATGGCTATAGTAACAAGACATTAGCTACAGACACAGGTAATTTGGAAATATCAGTTCCACGAGATAGAGATAGTGACTTTGAACCTCAAATAGTTCCCAAAAGAGTCACCAAGATAAACGGCTTAGACCAAAAAATTATATCTTTGTATGCTAAAGGTATGAGTACTACAGATATCCAACAACAGTTATTTGAGTTATATGATACAAAGATAAGTACAAGCTTTATAAGTGATGTTACAGAAGCTATTATTGATGATGTTAAAGCATGGCAAAATAGACCTTTAGAGTCAGTTTATCCAATAGTGTTTTTTGACTGTATAGTCGTTAAAGTTAGAGAAGACAAGCATATTATTAATAAAGCTGTGTATGTGGCTCTTGGCATATCGTTAACTGGTCATAAGGATGTATTAGGTCTTTGGATCAGTCAAAATGAAGGTGCTAAATATTGGCTTAGTGTTTTTACTGAATTAAAGAATAGAGGCTTACAGGATATATTTATAGCATGTACTGATAATTTAAAAGGCATGTCTGATGCTATACAAGCTATATACCCTGAGACAAAGCATCAGCTTTGTATCGTTCATCAAATTCGTAATAGTCTTAAGTATGTGCCATATAAAGACAAGAAAGAGGTAGCTAGAGAGTTAAAGAAAATATATGATGCTGATACCATTGCAATAGCTCAATCTGAGCTTGATAACTTTGCAAATAAATATGATACTAAATATCCTTTAATTTCAAAGTCATGGATAAATAATTGGGATAATTTAACTGTATTCTTGCAATATCCTCCAAAAATTCGTAAAGTTATTTACACTACTAATGCGATTGAATCGCTTAATAGCCAGTTTAGGAAAGTCATTAAGAATAAAAAGCTATTTCCTAAAGATGACTCTGTTTTCAAATCTTTGTACTTGGCTATAGATTATTTGACTAAAAAATGGTCTATGCCTGTTAAATATTGGAATGAGGCTATGCCTTATTTCGCTATCGAGTTTGAGCATAGAATTCAGAGATTCATGTAAGTGAATTTACACAGTTAAGTGGAAAGGCTCAATAATTTAGTGAGATCAATAAGATATAAATCTGTAGTTTAAGTGTGTTGAAAAGTTATCTCCAGGCCACATTTTCTAACAGTGTAAACTATATAGCTCTAACCTATCAAAAAATGAAAAACGTTTAGAGGATGTATTAATGAAAATTATCAATAGCAACCCTTACTTGTGAAGAGTGCTCTACTTACACACTATAAAACTAATATTTTCAACAAAATAGTTTTTTGTTACCTACCTCTCAAAAAGAAACTATCAAGTTGACTAAAAGATAACTTTACCCAAGTTGGTCTACCATGGTTACACTGACCAGAGTTTTCGACTGTTTCCATCTGTCTAAGCAGATGATTCATCTCTGGTACACTAATTTTATCATTTGCTCTGACAGCAGCATGACATGACACTGTTGCAAGGATATGATTTAGATAAAACTCAACGCTTTTTGTCTTTCCCGAAGATGTAAGCTCTGTTGCAACATTAGATATTAAATCATGAATATCTTTATTTTTAACATATATAGGAACAGCTCTGACTAATACAGCATCATCTGCTACTATTGAGATCTCAAAACCTAGCTTTTCAAAAACTAGTAGATTTTCATCAATAGTGGCAACTATATTACTAGATAGCTGGCAAGTTAGAGGCATTAGTAAATTCTGTTTAAATTTATCAGCATCTGCATGCCAAGTTTTTTTCATCTCCTCATAAAGTATTCTTTCATGTGCTGCATGCATGTCTACAAGCACAACTCCACCATCAACTTGAGAGAGTATATATATACCATGGATCTGACAAATCGCTTGACCCAACCCACCTTCTTTCTTAGGTTGGTTAATATGAAGTTCATTTTTACTATTGTTGTTATTATTATTTTCAGTTACAGCATATTCAAATACTTTAGATGTTGGTTGCGTATCAGTTATAGAAATATCCAAACTCATGTTACCAATATTGAGAGGATTATTTACTGATGTTTTCTTTTGTTGCAAATTATAATTTAAATCATCATTATTAGTTTGTACATCCGCACTAGTAGTTATAGCTTTGTTAATTTTGCCAAAGAGAAAGTCATAAATAAATCGCTGATTCCTAAACCGAACTTCACTCTTAGCAGGATGAACATTAACATCAACCTCTCTATAATCCATATCCAGATAAAGTAAAAATGCTGGATACCTATTACCATACATTACATCCTTATATGCGGTTTTCACCGCATGGCTTACAATCTTATCTTTGATAATACGCCCATTAAGATAGAAACTCTGCATATCAGCTTTAGTTCGATTATAACGTGGGCTTGCTACCCAACCCCATAAGTGTGCATCCCCTGCATTCTCATCAATATAAATAGCATTTTCAATAAACTCTTGACTGTACAAATCAAGTACACGGTTATATTTAAGTTGAATATCTTCAGCAGCTATTAGATTTTTTATTTCTTTGCCATTGTGGATAAATTTGAAGGATACACCAAAATAACACAGCATATATTTTTTTAGTAAATCGAAAACGTGTAAAAATTCAGTGTTATCTTTTTTTAAAAATTTACGGCGTGCTGGGGTATTATAAAATAGTTCACTAACTTCTATAGTTGTTCCTGTGATGTGAGCTGCTGGTACAACTTCATTAGTGTGGTTATTAATCTGCCAAGCGTCCTGTGCTTGTATGTGCTTAGAAATTATTTTTAATTTTGAGACTGATGCTATACTTGCTAAAGCTTCACCACGAAAACCCATACTTGCAACCGCCTCAAGTTCCTCTAAAGTATAAACTTTGCTGGTTGCATGAGCCACCAAAGCTAAAGCCATATCTTGCTTTGTTATACCATTACCATTATCTCGTATCCGTATAAATGATTTGCCACCATCTTGGATTTCAATAACAATATTTGATGCTCCAGCATCTATAGCATTCTCGACTAACTCTTTAACTACAGATGAAGGTCTTTCTATTACTTCACCCGCTGCTATTTGATTAGCCAAATTTTGTGGCAATATTTTTATTTGACGATAACTACTCATTTAGACAAAAACTGCTTGAAATTACTAGAATTAGATTATAGAGATTTAGTAAAGAAATCTCTATCTTACACAGAAATAAATTTAAGTATTGCCAAAACTTATACTGGTTTCTTTACCCCAAAATCGTAATTATAGCACTCTTCAAATAATTTTTGATTTGTCACTTTACCATCTTTATCTGTATATGGATAAGTACCTGTTTCTTCATTTAAGCCACATTTTTGTTTGACTTGCTCATACTGAGCCTCTGTAATTCTCTTCCAGTGAGCGTTTTTACCAACAGCGTACCAACCACTTCCTTTATATGCTCTGGCAAATAGAGTTTCTCCACCATCCTGCACTTGAGCTTTAGAATTATAAGTTTTACCGTCATTTGGATTTAGCACCCCACCTTTATCAAATTCAAGACTTTTGTCAGAACTATTTGTATTTTCCTGAGGCTGCAAGTTTCCAGCAAAAACAAGACCCTGCATCAAATTATCGTTTGAACTAGTGTAATTATATTTAAAGCCATTAACATCTCCCTTACCACAAATATCGCAATGAACCTGGGCGGGTACAATCTTGTTGTTAATAACATCCATAATTGGTACAACTATTTCCATCTCAAGTGTATCTTTATTTCCATATTTATTATTTTTAGCAAAATAAGAATGTACAACACCTTGAACTTTACCAATCCCAGCATCCTTATCCTCATCAAACTGAACCCAGTAGCCTACTGGTGATAGTTTGTCTTCTGGTGCATTTTTAGCACCTTCTGCATATGCTGAACTAACAGAAAAACCAGCTAATACGACTAAAGATAGTAGTTTAAATTTTTTCATTTTTTCTCCTTAACAAAACTTCGTGAACAAATAGTTCCCCTTTACTGATAGTAACAAAGATAGCGTTTTTATTCAAATAACTTATTTTTGCGAAGCAAATTTAGTAAAAGAAGTTTATAATTAAAAAACCTTAGATTAATACTTTGAATAATATTTTTTGAAACAGCAAGGAAAAATTATAACCAACTTTGGTGGCAATCTTATTGTTAAATTAGAAGATAATCAAAAGGTTTCCTGTCTATTAAGAAGCCACTTGAAAGGAGAATTAACGGTTGGAGATAATGTAATCGTTGATTATTTAGATACAACTTACATAATAATTGATCTTCTAGAAAGAAGAAATCTTATATCTCGCCCTAACTCCTATCAACGTAAAAATAAAAATATAGCTGCAAATATAGATCAAGCTATTATAATTATTTCTCACTCTCCAGCCCCTGTTGAACACTATATAGATAGATACCTAGCAGCTATACATAGTAGTGAGATTACACCCGTTATAGTTATAAATAAGATTGATAACCAAAGCGAATTAGACAAACAACTTATACAACAGTTAACTGAAATTTATAGCTTAATTGGCTATAAAATCTTATATATATCAGCAAAAGATAATATTGGCATGAAAAATCTACTACATACCCTGAATGGTAAAACTTCTATATTTTTAGGTCAATCAGGAGTTGGTAAATCTGAAACTTTAAATACTATTCTGGGTGAACAAGTTACAATTACAAGTCAAGTATCTGACTCAACAAAAAAAGGGCGCCACACTACCACCTGTTCCACGCTATATGAAATAAATGAAACCACCGCTATTATCGATTCTCCCGGTATTCGAGAGTTTGGTCTATGGAATATCTCCCAGGAAGAACTTTTTGATGGCTTTTTGGATTTCAAAAAATACAAAGGTATGTGTCAATTTAGAAATTGCTCTCATGAAGAAAACTCAAAAGGATGTGAAATAGTTAAGCATCTAAAAAATGGTAATATAAATAGGCTACGTTATACAAATTATCATCGGATCTTAGCTGAGATAAAAAATAAATAAAGGGACTGTTGAAAGCTGAAATTAGGCAAATAATAATAAGGCAAAAATATTTGAAAAAGCGCAGTTTACATGTAGTAAATGAGCATTTTGAGAATATTTTTAACACAATTAGTGTTGTATAATTTTAGTTTTCAACAGTTCCATAAACTACATCCTTTCTGGTATCGATATACCTAGCACACCTAATGCTATACTCATCGCTTTAACCATAGCTACACAAAGTGCTAGTCGTGCATCTTGTATTTCCTGATCCGTGATATTAGTAATAGGACAATTAGCATAAAATTTATTAAAAATATTTGCCAAAGAATATGCAAACTCACAAATAATGTGAGGTTGGGAAGTATCATAAGCTCTAGTTATAGCCATTGGAAACTGTATAAGTTGAAGCTGAAGCTTCTCCTCATATTCATTAGTAGCAGCAGAAACATTATAGTCTTTAACCAAATCTTGTAAATTATACTCATCACCGAATACTTTTCTAATTATGGATTTTGCTCTAACAGCTGTGTATAAAAGATAAGGTCCAGTTTTACCTTCGTATTGTGCGAACTTTTCTAAATCAAATATATAATCGTTTGAATAATTATTCACTAAATCACCAAACTTAATTGTTGCCATAGCTACTTGATTTATAACCTCTTCATCATTTTCTTCCGGCATCCTTTGCCTAGCACATATTTTGGCTTGTGATATTAAGTCGGATAAATGCATTACGCCACCTTCTCTGGTTTTAAAAGGTTTGCCATCTTTTCCATTTACCGTACCAAAAGCAATATGCTCTAGCTGACACTTAGTGTTAACTATATTGGTCTTTTGAGCTACGCTAAATACTTGTTTAAAGTGCAGAGACTGTCTTTTATCTACAACATAAACTACCTTATCAGGGTCAAAATCTTTATTACGCTGCCATAATGTTGCCAAATCTGTAGTACCATACATAATACCACCATCACTTTTTACAATAATAAGTGGTGGCGTATCTTGTTTGCCTGTGTCTATCACCCAAGCACCTTCGTCTTCATACATAAAATCTTTAGATTTTAGGTACTCTACCATTTCACCCACATACTTATTAGCATCACTCTCACCCAACCAGAGATCAAAATTTATATCAAGCTCTTGAAAATCCTTCTTAACAGCCTCTATAGAAATCCTTACAAAATGTTTCCATAAGGCAACATAACCTCTTCTACCTTGCTGTAGTTCAAAAGTAGCTTGCCTTGCTTTTTCCATTTCACTCATGTCAGACTTACATCTTTTTGAGGCTTGTGGATATATTTGTGCTAACTCAGCGACTGTTACAGGTGATTTTTTAGGATACTCTTTAGTATATTCTTTATCAAAATAAGTTAGCTCCGGAGAGCGTAACTTTATTTCTTCTATAAGCATACCCATTTGAGTACCCCAATCTCCCAAATGCACATCAGAAATAACTTCATCACCACAAAAACGGTAAAGCCTTTGTAAAGCATCTCCTAATAAAGCTGACCTTATATGCCCAACGTGCATAGGTTTTGCAACGTTTGGTCCACCAAAGTCTAGAACTATTTTTTTGGGATTAGGATTACTCTCTACCCCAAAGCTATTTGTTTTAAAAAAATCATTTACAACCTTAGACAAAAAGTTTGGACAAAGCGTGATATTTATAAAGCCTGGCTTTGCTATTTCAATTTTGCTAAAAATATCCTTTTGTTCTATACATTCAATAATCTCTTGAGCAATTACAAATGGTGGCTTTTTTGCAAATTTAGCTAAAGGCATAGCTCCATTGCATTGAAAATGTCCTATTCCCTCACGAGTTGAGACAACAACTTTGGCAAAACTTTCCCCATAATTTAACTTTTGAAAAGCTTTTGCGAATATTTTTGATAGATAAACTTCTATATTCATTTTTTATAA
Organism: Allofrancisella frigidaquae; assembly: GCF_012222825.1. Lineage (NCBI taxonomy): Bacteria > Pseudomonadati > Pseudomonadota > Gammaproteobacteria > Thiotrichales > Francisellaceae > Allofrancisella > Allofrancisella frigidaquae. The sequence goes on from NZ_CP038017.1 coordinate 1,131,197, forward strand.
ATCCAAGATAAAACTATTCCTATACCTTCCAAATTTAACATAGAAATATGTAGCAAATACAGATATAATATCATGGTTATTTTTTAAAACTCAACAAAAAGGCTCCTAAAATCAATATGTTAAAGGGTATTCATAAATATCTGTGGGTTAGCTTTGGCACTGTATTTATTACAGCGTCTGGCCATGCTGCGAGAATTATGAACGAAAACCCTATAAAAGAGGACTGGAGCTGTAAAATTGTAGACAATGAATGGAAATGTGACCGAGTTAAACAGCCAGCGAACGTCTTTGATGAAAAATTAAAACCAGAAGAAAAACAAAAAGCCCTGTCAGATGACTTAGGGTGGGTCCCACAAGCGAAAACTTTTGTTGGTGGCTACTATAATAATGACAGTGCTTTTACCAAGTCTTTATGTGAATCTAAAAAAACAGAACTTAGTTATGAAGATGCTGAGTATGATACAGATGGGACACTTATAGCTTCTGGAAACGTAGAAGTATTACAGTGTGACCAAGAAATGTATAGTGATGATGCTATAGTTAGTTTTAACACTGATAAAAACTCTATCCAATCAATCGTAATGACTGGTGATGTGATTGCTAGACAACCATCTACTGGTATAGTTATCCGCACAAAAGAGCTTGCTGCTAACACCAATGATGGCACTTATAGTGCTGGTGAAACATACTTTAGAATGGCTAGAGAAGTGCCAAATACGCTTATGTATAATAAAGAACACTTTAGTGGACACTTAAGAGGTTATGCAAAAACTTTTGAAAAAGAAGACCAAGATAACTTAATAATGGAAGATGCTTATCTGACTTCTGGTGATCCTACTGATAACGCTTGGAAGATAACCGGAAAAAATATTAATATTGATACTGGTAAAGAAATGGCTTATGTTAAAGATGGCTTCTTTAAAATTAAAGATATACCGGTTATGTACATCCCTTATTTTTCATATCCTATAAGTAACAAAAGAAAATCTGGTTTCTTAACTCCAAACTTCGTTAATAGTCAACTTTCTGGATACGGGGTTGCAATACCATATTATTTCAACTTAGCACCAAATTATGATTTATTGCTTGAGACAGTTTTTTGGTTAAAACGTGGTCTGATGGAAAATGGTACCTTCAGATACATGACTGATATTTTTCAGGGGCAATTTGAAGGCTCAATAGTACCTTACGATTTCCAAACTCATACGATGAGAGGAGCTTTTACTTTCTCAAATAGTGGTGATTTTGGTAATGGTATCACTACAAGACTAAAGTATGACTACGTCAGTGATAAAGATTACTATGATGATTTCTCTGTAGGTAATATTAACCTAGTTACAAAAACCCTTTTAGATAGAGAATTTGACCTAAACTATAGCAATGAGAATATAACCGCAGGATTAACCGCATTATACTATGGTGTAGTTAATCCAGAGATGAACCTTGCAAACATACCTTATGCTAAACTACCAGAAATAAAGTTCAATGCCACAGCTGATGGTTATACTCCTGACTCTGTAAGCCTAAGTATTGAAACATTAAATACTTATTTCTATAAATCAGCATACCCAATAAACCCTAGCCAAAGCCTAACAAATATAGGAACAAACGTAAACGCTTTTAGAGGATATGAATCACCTAAAATCACTGGTAATTTTTCAGAAACTTGGGGATATTTAACTCCTTCTTTAGAAGTGCCTATACGTTATTACCAGCTAAATAATAAACCAACAGATACTATAAAATTTAGTAAAAATAACGTTACAAGTATCCTACCTATTTTTAACATTGATTCTGGATTATACTTTGATCGCGAATACACAACAAAAGAAGGTGCTTACACACAAACTTTACAACCTAGACTATTTTATACCTATATTCCTTATCAAAACCAAACTGATATACCTTTATTTGACACCAGTTTACAAAACGAGCAATATATGCAGATGTTCCAGGTAAATAGGTTTACAGGGCACGACAGAATAAACAACGCCAATCAGCTTACATACGCTCTAGAGTCAACAACGATTAACCAAGAAGACGGCTCTACTCTAGCATCAGCTAAGATTGGTCAGATGATGTACTTTGCTGATAGAATGGTTACGCTTTGTCAAGGTAATTCAACATGTAATAACCCAGAAATGACAGATGTATTTGCAAAAGAAACATTTTCTCCTATTATGTCGTCATTTGAGTACCAGATAATGAAAAATATTTACTTATCTGCTCAGATTAATTACCGCATTCAACAGCAAAATGTTGATTACCAAGTGTATCAACTTTCTTACAAAGATGAGGGTGAGAATATCTTTAATGTTTCATACAACAACATTGCTAACAACTGGAACTCTCTAACTCAAGACCAAATTAACAACGGTGTAAAACCAACACCGCAAGAAACTGTAACCCTTTCAACCATAATCAACCTAAATGATAGCTGGGCAATAGCAGGGTTGTGGAACTACAATTTCCAGCAAAACCAGTTAGCAGATGCATTTGTTGGTCTGCAATACAACGATAAATCTTGGGCTGTTAGAGCACTATGGCAAAAAAGTGCATATACAAACTCTGATCCAAATGATCCTCAAAAATTAGGAAATTTAGTTAACTCCTATATGCTTGAGTTTGAGCTAAAAGGCCTAGGAAGCGTTGGTAGTAGCAGCAATATTGCTTCTCGTTTAAGTCAAATAAATGGCTATGAACCAGGTGAATGGGGAGGCGCAAAATCATGATAAAAAAACTTCTTATTTCCATAAGCTTTTTATCTATTTTTTTTTATAATGGTTATGCAGATATAGCATCTAATTTGTTCCAAAATTCTTTTAACTCAAGTTTTGGTAACAATAATGAAACAAGTACAACTTCTTCCCAGGACTCTAACAAAAAAAACCTCGTCAACAAAACTATTGCTATAGTAAACAATAAACCCATAACCTCACTTGAACTTAACCAAGAGGTTCAAAAACTCCAAGCTAGCAATCCACAGATAACTCAATTCAACCCAGATGACCTAGCTATAAAAAGACGTGCGCTCCAAGATTTAATATCTCAAAGCGTATTAATTCAACTAGCTGAACAAAATAACATTACAATATCAGAGCAGCAGTTAAATTCTGCCATACAAGAAGTAGCCACTAAGAATAATATGTCCATAGATTCGCTAAAGTTAAATCTAGAAGCATCTGGTATGTCGTTTAGTAAATATAAAGACAAAATACGTGAGCAGCTAATGGTTAGCCAACTACAACAACAAGCTATTGCTCAACAAGTATATGTCTCTCCAGAAGAGATTCAAAAATACATAAAGAAACATCAAAAAGAATTTGATAGACAAATGTCTCCAATTAAAACTTATAGTCTTAAAAATCTAATCATAGCTTTACCAGAATCAAAAAAAGCGAAAAAAGATAAACTTGATTTGCTAAAAAAACTAGCGATGGCCGTTAATAATGGTGATATTAGCTTTTCTGATGTTGTAGAACAATTCTCAGAAGCTCCCAATGCAAGCATAGGAGGAATAGTTAGTCATCCTCTTAAATTTGATGCTATACCGAGTATTTATAAGACAAGGGTGAAAAAGCTTAAGCAAAATCAAGTATCTAAGCCTTTTATAGTAAATAACACTATACAAATGGTTTATATCGATAAAATAGATGTTCAAGCTCCTTTATTAGGTAAAGAAATCACTAAATACTACGTCTACGGTATAGTTATAAAAGCAGTTGGAAGCATGACTGAGAATGGTGCAAAAAGTTCTCTTGATAGAGCATTTGTTGCTCTATCAAGCGGTGAGGATTTCACTAAAGTAGCAGAAAAATTCAACCAAGATTATGATCATGCAGATGGTAAATTCGGTTGGGTGTCAACTTTAGATAGCCCCCCTTCTCTACCACCTGCTGCTTTCGCAAAACTACAGACTCTCAAAGAAGATGAGTTTTCCGATGTTTTTCAAGCTGATTCAAAAACTTGGATGATTATAAAATATACAAAAACAAAAAAATATAATGCTGCAGAAGAGTTAAAAGAACAAAAAGCTTTAGAAGCTATTTTTTCAGAAAAAGCTCAGCAAATATATAAAACCTGGCTAACTTCTATGAAAGATGACGCTTACATAGAAATCCTAGAAAGTGATCTTCAAACTCCAGAGTTGTATTAAATAGGTTAGTCACATGCAATATAAAATTAAAGCAAAAAAATTTTTGGGACAAAATTTCTTACAAGATGAAAATATTATCCAAAAGATAGTTCAACTAGCTAACATAAATAAAAATGATACTGTATTAGAAATAGGACCAGGTTTAGGAGCATTAACCCGTCATTTACTTACTAAGTCGAATAATGTTAATGTAGTTGAATTTGATGGTACAATCATAGAGTCACTACTGGATAACTGTAAAGCTTATGGCGAACCTACAGTTTTTAATGAAGACTTTCTTAAATTTGATACTGATAAACTAACTACGTCAAATAACAAAATAAAGCTCATTGGCAATTTACCTTATAACATTTCTACTCCAATATTATTTAAAGTAATAACCTTGGGTGACAAAGTTGTTGATGCTCACTTTATGCTCCAGAAAGAAATGGTTGATAGAATAATATCCCTGCCAAACACTAAAGTTTACGGAAGACTTTCTGTTATTTTACAATATCATTTCACCTGTAGTTGTATCCTTAAAATTCCACCAGAAGTTTTCTACCCCAAACCAAAAGTTGATTCAGCAATAATTAGATTAAAGCCCAAAGTCGATAAACCATACTTAAAAAATCAAGGTTTTTTTGAAAAACTTGTAAAGCTAAGCTTTGCACAACGTCGAAAAACTCTGCATAATAATCTTAAGGAAATTTTAAAACAACGAAACATTAACTCTAACTGTTTGCCTATTGATACAAGTCTTAGAGCAGAAAACCTAAGTGTTAATGATTTTGTTAATTTGGCAAACTTCTTAAGCTAGGAGTAATAATGGCTACTTATGTAATCGGAGACGTACAAGGCTGCTATGACGAGCTACAATTGCTGTTAGAAAAAATAAAGTTTAATAAAAATACCGATAAGCTTATTTTTGCTGGTGACATTATAAATAAAGGTCCAAAATCACTTGAAACAATAAATTTTATTATGTCACTTAAAGAGAGAGCTCAGCTTATCCTAGGAAATCATGAAATACTATTTTTAGCTATCAGCTATAATTTTTTATCCTCAAATAACAAGCATACTTTTGATGAAATTTTAAACGCTTCTAATCTTAAAGAAATCCAAGAATGGCTTTGTAATCAAAAATTTCTAATAAAGCTTGATAATTATTATATAACACATGCGGGTATTCCACATATATGGTCACCTAAAAAAGCTCTAAAGAGAGCTAATGAAGTTGAATTTATCTTAAAAAATGAAACTACAAGAAAATTACTACTAGCTAATCTCTTTAACGAAGAAATTGCAAAGTGGAATAAAGAGCTAGAAGGAATAGAAAGATGGCTGTGTATACTTAACTACTTTACTAGGATGAGAGCTATAAAGAAAAATGGCGAACTAGACCTAAAATTTAGCTCAACTATCGAAAATATTCCAAATGGGTTTGAACCATGGTTTAAATTTAAACATAAAAAGTTTAGCACAGACAAAATTTTAATTTTTGGTCACTGGGCTGCACTTAAAGGTGTGACTGGTAACAAAAATATAATAGCCCTAGATACAGGATGTGTATTTGGTGGTAAACTAACTTGCTACTGTACCAAAAATAAAAAAATCATTAGCATTAATGCAATTAAAAGTTATAGGAATATTTAAATGGATATACTAGTAATTAATGGTCCAAACCTTAATCTACTGGGGACTAGAGAACCTCATGTATATGGCAATAAAACACTTGAAGATATAAATTTTGAGCTTTCTAATATAGCTAAAGAACATAAATTAACTTTAGAATTTTTTCAAAGCAATCATGAAGGTAATATTGTCGATAAAATACAACAAACGTCTGTTAAATTTATTATCATAAACCCCGCTGCGTATACACATACTAGTGTAGCAATAAGGGATGCCTTTTTAGCTACAGGTAAGCCTTTTATTGAAATACATTTGTCTAATATATATAATAGGGAAAAGTTTAGGTCTAAGTCACTTCTCTCTGACATTGCTTATGGAGGCATATTTGGTCTTGGTACGAATGGCTACACCTTAGCTGTAATAGAAGCTATAAATTATATAAATACTAAAGGAGAAAAAGATGGATTTATTAAAAGCAATAGATAAAGTAGCTGAAATTCTTAATTCTAGCGACATTAAAGAAATAAAAATCAAAGATGGCGGATCTAGTATTTTTATGACAAAGAATAATACAGCTACCACAAGTGTAGTTTCTGCACCTGTTGCAAGTAGTATAACTCCTGTTGCATCATCAACCTCAGCAGCTAGCTTAACTTCAGTGTCTTCTACTCACACAGCAGCTACTATATCTGCTAGTGAAGAAGTATTAAATGGTGAAGAAATTAAATCTCCTATGGTCGGGACTTTCTATAGCTCACCTTCTCCAGATGCAGCTGCATATGTTAAAGAAGGTCAAGAAGTTAAAAAAGGTGATGTTTTATGTATTATCGAAGCGATGAAAATAATGAATAAAATTGAAGCTGAAAAATCTGGAAAAATAATTAAAATCCTTGCTAAAGATGGCGATCCAGTTCAATACGATCAACCCCTATTTATAATTGAGTAATTTGATTGAAGCATTTTATTAATAGAAAATAGAGAAAGTCGGTCTAAACTCTTAAGAGGTAATATGAAATGATTAAAAAAGTACTAATCGCCAATAGAGGTGAGATAGCGCTTAGGATTCTAAGAGCTTGTAGAGAATTAGGAATTAAAACTGTAGCTGTTTACTCTACTGCTGATGCTAACCTTATGCATGTTAAGCTAGCTGATGAAGCCGTATGTATTGGACCGCCAGCACCTAATCTTAGTTATTTGAATATTCAAAGTATAATCACAGCCGCTGAAATTACTAATGCTGACGCCATACACCCTGGTTACGGGTTTTTATCAGAGAACGCTAAATTTGCTAAAGCTGTTGAAGAAAGTGGTTTCATTTTTATAGGTCCTCGTCCAGAAAGTATAGAGATTATGGGTGATAAGGTTGAAGCTATCAAATACATGAAAAAAGCTAATGTACCTTGTGTACCTGGGTCAGGTGGACCTCTAGGTAGCGATGACAAGAAAAACTTAGAAATTGCTGAAAAAATTGGCTACCCAGTGATTATTAAAGCTGCTGGTGGTGGTGGCGGTCGTGGCATGAGTATCGTTAGAAAAAAAGAAGATTTAATAAGTGCTATTTCTTTAACTAAGAGTGAAGCAAGAATCGCTTTTAATAACGATATGGTTTATATGGAAAAATTCTTAGAAAACCCTCGTCATATCGAGATACAAGTTTTCGGAGATGGTCAAGGTAACGCTATACACTTATTTGAAAGAGACTGCTCAACACAAAGAAGACACCAGAAAGTTATTGAAGAAGCTCCTGCAATTGGACTTACCGACAAACAAAGAAAACAAATTGGTGAGCAATGTGTAAAAGCTTGTAAAATACTTAAATATCGTGGTGCTGGAACGTTTGAGTTCTTATATGAAAACGAAGAATTCTATTTCATCGAAATGAATACTAGAATCCAAGTTGAACATCCGGTTACAGAATCTATCACATCTACGGACCTTATCAAAGAGCAAATAAAAGTTGCTAATGGTCAAGGTTTAAGCTGGAAACAAGAAGATATCACTATTGTTGGGCATGCTATAGAGTGTAGAATTAATGCAGAAGACCCTGAAAGAATGATCCCTTCACCAGGAATGATAAATGTTTATCACCCACCAGGTGGTCCAAGGGTACGCGTAGATTCTCATATTTACTCAGGATATGCTGTACCACCAAATTATGACTCTATGATAGCAAAAGTTATTGTACGTGCGCATAATAGAGAAACTGCTCTACAAAAAATGCGTGCAGCTCTTGAAGAAATGGTTATTAATGGTATTAAAACCAATATCCCTTTACATCAAGAGATACTAAGCAATGAAGCTTTTGTTAAAGGTGGAACAAATATTCATTTCTTAGAAAAAATGTTGGAAAACAAGAAAAATTCTAAATAGTATCATCTATATCTTCATTTTAATTTCTCTCTTTTTCTTATATACTTTTATCCAAACAAAATAAGATTGCACAACTATGCATAATTTCCAAAATTTTCTAAAAAGTACTAGAGAATCTAAAAACTTAGAACAAAAAACCATTGCAGATGCTACAAATCTCTCGATAGAGGCTATTCAGACTATAGAAAGTTCTGATAATGGCACCCTATTACAAAATTCTAGTACTTTACTAAAAAATCAAGTTCGAAGATACTGTGAATACTTGGAGATTCCTGAGAAAAAAATCATATCTATACTAAATAAAATTGACATTTTATACTATAAAAAGTCTAAGTATGGGAAATTAAAACTTTTTGACTACATTAATAGGCTCGCAATAATAATAATAACTGTAACGTTAATAGTTTTAGTTGTTAAACTTATTAAAGCAAGCGTTTATGATGCTATAACTTTTAATACTAAAGACTCTAAAACTTCTATAATTTACACGCCTATAAATTATGACGCCGATACTACTTCTAAAGAAAGTAGTTCTGAAGATAATTCAGCAACAGCTACTGCTACTAGTAGTAAACAAATATCAGCCCACCCACCTGCTGATGCAAATATGAGCAACGTAATTATAGATAATCCTAATATCACAGACACTACAGAAGAAAGTTCAGTACCAACTGAAACTAATAATAATCAAGAAAACCAAAGCCATCAAATTTCTATTAATAGTGATTCTATAAATGATATGGTCTCTCAATATTTTTCTAAAAGATAGATAAATCTTTTATATTTTTGATATTTTCAAAACTCATAAGTAGCCTATCAAAACCTAGTGCAACTCCAGAGCATTGAGGAATTTTATTAAGACAATCAAGTAGGTTTTTATCTATATCTAGAATTGCCTTACCCTGTTGATTACGAGTTTCTAAATCTGCTTGAAAACGCTTTAACTGCTCTTGTTTATCAATAAGCTCATAGTAACCATTAGCAAGCTCTATACCATTATAAAAAACCTCAAACCTTGCAGCTACTAGCTGATCATTATCATCTATAACTTTTTTAGCCAAAGCTGACTGTTCAACAGTATAATTAAAGATAAAATATACTGTACCTGCTTCATTAAGGTTTTTTTCAATCTTGTAACTAAATAATATATCTAAACAGTCTGCTACACTTGGATTATCTAAACCTTGAATTTTACCAACATACTTATCTACATAGTCTAGTAATTGTTCTAGATTTACTGAATGTGGGTTAAAACCATAATACTTCTCGAATGCTTGTTGGTAACTTAAATAACGAAATTTAAGACTAGGCTTAAGTTTTAAAAACAAGGATTCCATTTCCTTCATAAGCTGAAGGTAATCTACCCCTACCCTATACCACTCTATCATTGTAAATTCAAAGTTATGTAAACTACCACAAGCCGGTTCATCACGAAATGCTTTACATATTTGATATATACTGCCACTACCAGCAGCCAGAAGTCTTTTCATCGCGTATTCAGGAGAGCTTTGTAGATATCTTTTACCTAATACAGTATCAATTGAAAATACATCTATAAATGGGTCTGTGACACCATAGTTATAAGCTAATGGAGTGTCTACCTCTAAAACGTTTATGTCTTTAAAATATTCTCGGGTTTTTTCTAAATATTCTGCTCTCTTTCTAATGTTAGTTATACTCATTTTCTACTACTCTAATTTTACTTATACTTGCTATATCTATTTCAAGCTTATTCATATTCTCTAACTCTAAAGTAAGCTTAAGATCATTTGATATACCTTTTGCTGTCGCTTTATAGATTTGACCGCCATAGTTAAAAGTTATTTGCTTATTCAATACATAGTCATACTTTGCAAAAGTTTTTAAAGTTTCATCTATGCTCTTACTAAAAGACTTTATAACTTCAATAATCATAGACACTAGCAAGCTAGTGCTATCTATAGTTTGTCCATTAATGACAGCTAATGATGTCCATAAACGATCAATCCTTTCATCTAATTCAAACATATTAACATTTATCCCTATTCCTATGACTATATCAAAGCTAGACTTTTTGATGTTTTTTGTCTCGATCAATATTCCTGCTAATTTTTGATCCTTATAATAAATGTCATTAGGTAGTTTTATCTTTAGGCTTTCTCTTAATTCTATTGGTATATAATTTCTAATAGCTTTCAGCACTCCTATAGCTACTTTAATACTACTTAAAGTATTTTGATTTATGCTAAAATCACACGAAAATCCTAGGGTTGCGTAGATATTATCTTTATTTTTAGAAACCCAATCACCGCCTCTTTGACCTTTTCCTTTTATCTGTGCATCCGCATAGCATAGGTGGTATTTATGAGTAAAATTTTTATTTAGTATAAAGTCATTCGTAGAATTTATACTCTCAAAGTGCTCTATCTCTATATCACCTACATACTTATGTAAATGTTCTTCTATAAATTTATGGTTTTTCATAACTGCACAGTTTTAATATTTAATGACAAAGATACTTGACCAAGAAATTCTTCTTTCTGTAGTTGATAACAGGCTGTAATAGTATCTCCAACACTAATTTTATCGACGGTTTCACTATCTAAAGCATTAAACCAGATTGCTTTAAGTGACTGAAGAATATCATTATAACGTAAAACCATTTGTACATGATTTTGATCCTTACCAACTAGCCGGAAATTTTCAACTATAAACTTGTTGTAAAAAATTGGTTTCTCGAACTCTCTGCCAAAAGGTTCTAAAAAGTCTATTTTATCTAAAGTTTCCAAACTAAAATAGTTCTCCTCAAGCTCAAAATCATATTCCACATAAGGCTTTAAACTTAGGCCAAACTCTTTAACTACTTTATTTATATATTCCTCAAAAACCTCATAAAAGCTGTCAAAGTCTTGTTTTCTGATAGTTAAACCTGCAGCACCTTTATGGCCTCCATACTTTAACATCAAGGTGGGGTTCGTGTTTGCTATCATATCTAATATTTGTTTAATATCTATATCATCTACGCTTCTAGCTGATCCTGATATTAGGTTAGGATCTATCTGAGTTTGTGAAAATATAATGATAGGCTTACCAAACTTTTCTTTAAGTTTACTTGCTGATATACCATGTATACCTGTATGACCATTTTTGAGAAAAATACATAAAGAATTTTTAGTGCAATTAAGCTCTTGTGCTTGCTGTATGGCTTCATCTGAAAGCTGCTTTTGGATTTCCTTGCGTTGGTTATTTTGCTCTTTAAGATTCTGGAAAAGATCCGTTATTCTCTCTGCGTCATTTTCTAATAGAAAATTTACTGAGCCTAGAGCATCAGCTAGCCTTCCATCACTATTTAATATAGGAGCTATACTAAAGCCTATATACTCACTTGAAATTTTATCTCTATCAAAAAACTCCCAGCAGTTTCTAGTACCCTTTTTAAGCTGACTAATACCTAATTTAGTTACTATACGATTATTATGACTATTAGCCATACTAACACAGTCTGCTACTGTACCAATAGCTACTAAATCTAGTAAGTCACTTAAACTATATTCACCAGAAATAGCTTTGTTATTCTGAATAAATTTACGGCGTAATGCAGCCATAAAAAGCCATGCCACCATACATCCAGCTATAGATTTATCTGGATACTGGCAACCATCTTGGGTAGGGTTTAATACTGCTACAGCACTTTTAGGTGGCCCTTCTGGTGGGATACCATGATGATCTGTGACTATAGTATCAATGTCATTTTGCTTAAGAATAGAAATTCTAGCTTCATCTGTAGAGCCATTATCTGCTGTTATAATCAAACTTGGTCGAACACTATCTGTCAGAATCCTATTCATTACAGATTCTGATAAACCATAGCCTTCTTTCATTCTATGACCAATATATGATCTGGTTTTTTCTTTAGGATGATTAAAAATTTTAGTTAAAGCTTCATAAAGTATCGCTTGAGATGTTTGCCCATCACAATCATGGTCTGTTTCTAAGCCAATAACTTCTCCTTCTTGCAAGGCAAGGTAAAGCCTGTCTACAGCTTTTTGGATATCTTTAAACAAAAATGGTGAAGATAAATCTTTAATTGTTCCGTTTATTATTAAATCTAAGCTATCTATATTTTGTACTCTTGTAGCAATGAGTTTAGCTATAAATGAATCGTATTTATTAGATATTAAATAGTCATAGACTTGCTTATTAATTTGTTTTTGCCTAACTAACATAAATTTAAATTAGATGCTTCTCGTTTACCTTTAACATGATTTCTAAACATATTAACACCAGACATAAATAATAAGCCTAAAGGTATCGCAAAGAAAATACCCCATAATCCCCACATTCCACCAAATATTAATATAGCAGAAACCACTCCCACAGGGTGCATGTTTAAAACCTCTGAGAATAACAACGGCACTAGCAAATTACCATCTAAAGCTTGTATTGTAAAATATACGGTTAACATCCATACAAACGTCATGCTAAAACCATACTGAAACATTGCAACCATTACCACCGGAATAGTAACCAAAACCATTCCAACGTATGGAATGATAACAGAAATACCCACACCAAAAGCTAATAGTACTGCATAGTTAAGGTCAAAATAAGCAAATCCTATATATGTAGTAATAGATACTATAATAAACTCAATAACTTTACCTCGAACATAATCAGCCAATTTTGGCTTTAAATCATTCCAGACGTAATATAACGCACCATTTTCTTGTGGTAAAAACCCTTTAAACCAATTAATTATTTTTTCTTTATCTTTTAAGAAATAAAAAATCATCAAAGGTACCAAGAATAAATAAATTAACGCTGAAAATAGTACTGGTAGAGTTGCTGCTGTACGTTGGAGTATAAATGAACCAAAATTAGAGCTGAGTTTTTGCCAATCAATTGTATCAAACCAGCTTACTATATTATTTATCCTATCTTCAGTAAGTAAGCTTGGGTATTTTAAAGATAACTCTTCTAAGCTATTTTTTAAGCTAGATAATGTATGCGAACCTTGTTTTATAAAATCAATCAACTGATTAATCATAATAGGTAATAATACAAATATTACCGATAATAAAACTATTAAGAAGATAATAAATACAAAATAAACTAAAAATTGCCTATTTATCCGAGTTGCTTTGTGAAGGATATTAACAAAAGTATCTAATAAATAGGCTATAACTAAGGCAGCTAGTATTGGTGCTATATAGTTTCCTAAAAAAGTTAAAACTAAGTAAAAAAACAGCATTAAACCAATAAAAATAAAAGGCTCATTATTTAAATACTTCTTTTGATACCAAGACTTGAGTGTTGTAAAAATCATTACTAAAAGTGCTCTACTGCTCTTATTAATTATTTTATCAGTTTTTAAAAATATATGTACTTAATTTTAAATAGCTAAAGGGACTCTGTATAACTTTGTAGCTTGATACTAAACTTTGTTTATTTTTTAATAGTAATCACGAAAGGAACAATTAATGTAACAACTATACCAAAAAGTAATAAAGCATCAAAATGCATTATATTCATATCCATATTATCTATAGGAATAAAGCCTACTACAATAGCTATAAAACAACCCACACAACCTAAAATTGCCATTGTAACTGTACCAAATAATCCTTTATATATTTCGTACTGCCCTTGTTGCAATGGTTGACTAATTTTTAGCTTAATAGCTGTTATAAACATAAGTATATATGCTATAACTGCTAACTGCGCTGTTAAATCACTAAGATACCAATAAGCCTCATTTACAGATGGCATAAATATATAAGAAAAACAAAATACGGTAAAAATCAAAGCTTGTACTATTAGCAGAGTATCTGGAGCATCATTTTTATTAGTTCTACCGAATGCATGAGGCAAAATATTATCATTACTAACAACCATAAAGGCTCTAGATAACCCCATAATCCATGCTGAGGTTGTAGTAAAAGCCCCAAATATTAGCGTAATTGCAATAAAATACGTCATCCAAGGCATATTTATTTGGTTAAAAAAATAATTAAAAGAAACCATCAAACCTGTAACGATATCAACATCACCAATCTGTAACTGACTACTTACTAATATTACAGCTATATTAGACAGTATTAGTGAACCTAAAATTACTGAACCTGATATTAACAAAGCTCTAGGAAAATTCTTTTTAGCATTTTTTACATTAGCCGCATGAATAGCACTCATTTCTAGACCAAACAAGCTAAACATAACTGTAATAAACAAAGCCCAACTACTGATATTATTACCAGATGGAATAAAATCTGATACGTGTGGAAATACTATACTTTGTGTATTAGAAAGCGCCCATAAAAAAGCCATAGCTATAATAATAAGCATAGGTAATAAAGTCCCAATAATAGCTCCTAATGTACTAACCGTACTAGAGGTTTTTATTCCAAATAGGTTTATAGCTGTTGCACTCCAAAACATTACCAAACTCATTGAAATCATATACCAAGGGTTTGATACTAAATCTGCTGCATTTTGCCCTAAAACTGGTGCCATTACATAGGCTATCACTCCAGCAAAAAAACCACAAATCGAGGGAAACCAAACCAAGTTATATACCCACTGTAACCATATAACTAAAAACCCTAAACGTTTACCAAAGGCTTTTTTCACCCAAATATAAATACCACCTGTTTCTTGAGCCGAACCTGTTGACATCTCTGCTGTTAATAATGCACAAGGTACTAAGAAAAATATTCCTGCTAATATATAAAAACTTACTACAATCCAACCAGCTTGGGCTGTGATTGATATATTTCTAAGGCTATCTACTGCTATAATGTTTATCATCACTAGCCTTATTAAACCAAATTTTTTACTACTAACAACCTGTTCCATGAAAACCAGAATTTATTTCGTCAATAACCAATTTAGTATATACTTAAAACCAATTCATAACAACCAAACCTAAGTTGACAAATGAGAGCTAAAAGTATTCTAATTATTTTGTTACTTACTATACTAAACTTATGCTATGCTCAAGATGAGTCTTATATCTGTAGTAGTGATGTACTTAAAACTCCTATAGTCTACTCACAAGAAAAAGGACAAATAAATTTTACCAATTGGGCTGATTATATATCTCCTGATATAGTTCCTTGTTTTTCTAAACTCTCTAATACCAGAATTAAGTATATTTATACGTCTGATGATAATATGACAAGAGCTAAGGTTATGACTGGCTCCTCAGGGTTTGACCTTATTGAGCAAGGAGCCTTGTATTTAAACACTGAAATAACTTCCGAGGCTCTTGTAGAACTTGATAAATCAAAGTTACCAAATCTTAAGTATCGTAATAAAGTTATTTATGACAAGGTTTCACAAATCAACGACCCCGGTAACAAATATGCTGTAGTTTATAGCTATGGTACAACTGGCCTTGCTTATAATAAAGAACAAATACAAGAACAGCTTGGTAAAGGAGTTATTCCCAATAGTTGGGAGTATGTATTTGATGCTAAATATCTAAGTAAGTTAGCTAAATGTGGCGTATCTTTACTTGATGAACCTGAACAGATTTTTGGTAATTATTTCTTTTATCATGGAATAGATCCAAATACTACTAACAAAGCTAACTACGAAAAAGCCGCCCTTGATATAATTAGAAATATTCGCCCTTTTATCAAATATTTCGATAGTAATAAATACCAAAATGATTTTACCGCTGGTAATTTATGTTTAGTGATGGGTTACTCTGGTGATGTTGTTAGATCTGTTGAAAGAGCTAAATCAGTCAATCCAAATGTTACATTAGCTTATATTGTACCTAAAGAAGGCACTAATATTTGGTTTGATACACTTATGATACCTAAAGGTGCTAAAAATCTCGATAAAGCATATGAACTTATGAATTATATAATAGATCCTTATGTATCAGCTCAAAATAGTAACTATCTATACCAACCCAATGCTGTTACACAAAATGATAAGTATATGGATCCTATATTTAATGACGAAAACATTAAGCCTACGGATGAAGCAATTAAAAAAATGTATGTGCTAAACATCCATGATGCAGAAATGCAAAGTTTTATAAGTAGAATGTGGATGAATGTCAAATATGGTATAGAGTTTAAGCCTAAGTATTACAAACCAAAACTATAGCTTTTGCAACTTTAGCTTACCAGTTAAAGTTTACTATTTAAAACGTGCTATAAATGCCCCATATTTTCTATAGTAAAATATGAAAACAATCATCGTCTTTATCAAATTATTATTGGTGCATTCCTATTTAGAATCTGGGTTTGATCTTCACAAACCTAATAAACTACTTCTGAAACTCTCTTTCAACTATTTTAAAACTTTCAGAATACAATCTAGCGATTGAAATGTACTATAAATTCATTATAATATCAACCACATAATAGGAACTCTAAGTTTCTTTAAAGGAACGATATGCCAACTATTAGCAGATTCTTCGGTATAATTATCAGTATGTATTGGGATGAGCATAATCCTCCTCACTTTCATGTAAGATTTGGTGAATATAAATGTTCAGTTAGCATTACTAATATATCAGTAATAGTCGGAGAGCTTCCAAAGAAACAAGAGAGGCTTGTTTTAGCTTGGGCTGAGATCCATCAAAAAGAATTGCTACAAAATTGGGAACTGTGTCAAAAAGATAAACAGCCTATGCAAATAGAACCATTAAGATAGAGGGAGTAAGATATGTGGAAGGATCCTATTAATGTACAAGTTACTTCTAAAAACACATTAGAGGTTTTATTCGAAGATGGGCTTAAAGGTCAGATAATCTTTTACCCTTCTCGATTTAGAGGAGTTTTTAAGTCTTTAGAAGATGAAAATGAGTTTAAAAAAGTTTTTATTGATAGAGAAATCGGTACTGTAACATGGGAAAATGGTTTGGATCTAGCTCCTGACGTAATGTATGAGCAAATCAGCAAAAAGGGTCAGTGGGTTTTAGAGTAAAATTCAATTTTGAATAAATCATGAAAAAAAATATAGATGTCGCCTTTATATTAAAATCAGACATGGATATTGAGGTTGCTACTAAGATTATTAAGCATGCTTGGTTAAATGGTATTTGTATTATAGTTTTTCCACCAAATTCTAATAGTAAGAAATTAGAGCAAGAACTAAAAAAATATATAACCAATTACATGTATATAGATAAAGCAGATTTTGAAGATAGTTCATCAGGTATAGGTTATCACTGGCAAGAAAATGATGTTGCTTTTATATTATATTCTTCTGGATCTACAGGTAAACCAAAAGCAATATGTCACTCATATGCAATAGCTTTGACTTAATCTGACACTAGTTTAGTAATAAAATCAACTAATTTGATTATTTCTGTACAGCTAAACTTATGATATTACTCCCAGCTTACTTAACGAACCTTTAAAATACCAAATAAAACAAATTACTTCATAAAAGGTCTAAATCTTCAAAACCGATATTACTCAAAGCGCCATATAAAATTACAGCTACAGAGTTTGATAAATTCAGACTTCTACTATTTTTACGCATAGGAATTTTGATTTGAGTAGTTTTAAGTAGATCCAAAACCTCAACTGGTAGCCCTCTGGTTTCTGGACCAAACAATAAAATATCATCGCAATCAAAATCTACTTGATGGTAATATTGCTTTGCTTTAGTTGTACAAGCCCAAATTTTTTTGGTTTTATTTTTTTGATAAAACTCATCAAAATTTTTGTAGATTTTAAGGTTTGCAAACTCATGGTAATCTAAACCTGCTCGTCTAAGCTGTTTGTCATCTAACTTAAAACCCAAAGGTTCTATAAGATGTAAATTAGCACCCACATTAGCACATAGTCTAATTATATTACCAGTATTAGGTGGGATCTCTGGTTCATATAAAGCTATATTTATCATCTTGTTAAACTCTTAAATCCAACTTGCAACATCTAAAGCTGTGTAAGTAAGTATAACTTTAGCACCTGCTCTTTTCATAGATGTTAGTGTTTCTATAGTAATAGCTTTTTCATCTACTAAACCTGCTTGAGCAGCTGCTTTTATCATCGCATATTCACCACTTACATGATAAGCTGCTATTGGTAAATCAACTATATGGCTTAACTCATTGATAATATCAAGGTAACTTAAAGCTGGTTTTACCATAATAAAGTCAGCACCCTGCTCAATATCTGCTATAGCTTCTCGGATAGCTTCTTTTTTATTACGGTAGTCCATCTGATAAGTTTTACGATCACCTTTTAGCGAAGAGTCACAAGCGCTTCTAAATGGTCCATAAAAAGCTGAAGCATATTTTACTGAATACGACATTATTGCTACAGTTTCAAAACCTTTGTCATCTAATGCTTGACGCATCGCTATAATCATACCATCCATCATACCACTTGGAGCTACGACATCTGCTCCAGCTTGCGCGTGAGAGACGGCCGTTTTTTGCAAAATCTCTAATGTTTTATCGTTATCAACGTACTCATTTTGGTCTAATATTCCACAATGTCCATGCGGTGTAAAACTACACATACAAACATCTGTAGCAACTACTAGTTCCGGTGCAAGTTGTTTAATTTTTTTAATCGCTTGTTGAGTGATCCCATTAGGATCATAATTTTCAGATGAAACTAGATCTTTAGTTTTTGGCACCCCAAATATCATTATACTTTTAATTCCAGCTGTTGTAACTTGCTCAACAAGTTCACCCAGCCTATCTACAGACCAATGGTATTGATTAGGCATACTTGAGATTTCTTTTTTTATGTTCTGACCATGTACTACAAATATAGGATACATTAAGTCATTTACACTTAAGCTAGTTTCAGCAACCATATCTCTTAAGTTTTGGGACGTTCTAAGCCTACGTGGTCGTGATATTGGAAAACTCATATTTTAATCCCTATTTCTTTTTATTAGGATTTTTCCTATATAAAACTAAAATATTGCCTATAATTTGCACAAGCTCACATTTAGTAGATCGTGTGATCTCTTGAGCTAAAGCTTGCTTTTCATCTTTTGGTAAGCGACCAGCTTTTACTTTTATAAGTTCGTGAGATCCTAATGCTAAATCAATCTCTAGCATCACGTTTTCTGTCAAGCCCTTTTCTCCTATTAAAACTACTGGTTTTAATTTATGAGCCAAACCCTTTAATTGTTGTTGCTGCTTTACATCCATTTTTTATTCCTATTATTATTTTCTTATATTGTTTAAATGTTTTTTAAAAATTAGTATTTAAGATAAATACCATTTTCATCTACAAGTTTACTTAAAAAAGCACATTTGCGGTTAGCGGTTGTTAAGCCAGCGAAGTAACAACTACAACTGTTTGAACACAAGTGAGTTTTGTAGTTGTCGCTGGCGTACAACCAAGCGATAGCATGTGCTAGCATTTTTGCATACTTTTTTTGCAATGAAAAAAGTATGTCGCTATAGCTTACGTAGTAAGTAGCGAAAACAATAGTTAATATGAAAGTTTCTATTCATATTAATTTGAAGCTACACATACTATCATTTTACAATCTCCAATATTAAATTTTCTAAAATCAATTCTTTATCAACATTTTTAAAATTTGCAAAATAATTCTTTGCTTCTAAAGCTTGTCTATATATTTTATACACATTATCACCATCTAGTTTTGTTGCTAGATGTTTAATGACAGCTAACTTATCATAGTTTGCTATATTATCGCTTTCTTTATCTAATTTATAATAATATACATCTATAGCTATACTTGTAAGCCAATATAAAGCGTCTTTATACTGAGGAGATACCTCCTTTAAAAAAAGATTTACATTAAATTGATTTACCAATACCTTCATTAGTAAATTCCTAGTTTGCCAAAAGTGTGGCTCAAGCTTGATTTTTGCTACAATATTTATATCATCACGAGCTATTTGTAAAGATTTAGCTACACCTTCTTTTGACATCTCAAAAGTGTATTTAAGATAACTAAACTTATCTTCGTCGTTAAGCTTTATATCGTATACTAAAGATCTACTTTTTATAGTTGCCAATATATTATTGTAATCGCGCGTAAACATTAGAAAAAAAGTATTTTCTGTTGGTTCTTCTAATGTTTTCAGCAAAGCATTTGCAGCTGAGTCGTTTAGAAAATCTAACTCTTCAATAATTATAATTTTAGCTAGGTTATTATGAGCTGTTAACTCGCAATTTTTTATGATTTTTTTGACTTCAGCTACTTTTATCTCATCATTTTCAGCTGTAGCAATAGTAATATATGGGCAGTCTTGATAATTTTCTACACGTTGACTTAAAATAACCTGACATAAAGAATTAATAAAACTATTTAACAATACAGCATCTTTAACTCTAAAAATAAAAGCATGATGTAGAGTTTTAGAAGACTTCTGCTCAAAAAAATTATCTAGAAGCTCTTTATGAGTTTTAAGATCTAACACTTCAATCCTATATTATTTTACGTGCATATAAAAAGTTAGTAATCATGCTCTTAAAATATGTTAGTTTTGATTTTAAAAAACCTTTCTCTTTTTTTCTAACAAAACTGACTTCATACACATCGCTTTCTTTGCTCAAATGATTAATAATGTAATCATCATAAGTTTGAATTTCATCTACTAAGCCTAGCTCTAAAGCATCTTTACCAAACCAATATTCACCAGTAGCAACTTTTTGCATATCTAAGTTTGGTCTGTATACTAATATATGTTTTTTAAATAGCTCATGTATATTGTGTAAGTCTTGCTTAAACTTTTGACGCCCTTCTTCAGTATTCTCACCTACAGTAGTCAAAGTACGCTTGTACGCTCCAGAAGTATGCATTTCAACGTTTATACCATTTTTTTGTAGCAACTCTCTAATGTTAGGTACGGTTCCTACTACACCAATAGAGCCAACTATAGCAAACGGTGCTGAAATAATCTTATGTGCAACAGCAGACATCATATAACCGCCACTTGCAGCCATTTGATCTATACATACTGTCAGATTTATACCAGCTTGACGGATACGCTCTAATTGAGCCGCAGCAAATCCATAACCATTAACTACTCCACCAGGACTATCAATTCGTACTACAATCTCATCTGCAGTTTTAGCAATAGCCAATATAGCTGAAACTTCTTTACGTAGATTTTCAACTTGAGAAGCGTAAATATCACCTTTAAAATTCAAAACAAAAACTCTATTTTTTGTTTGAGTCTCTTTAGTTTGTTTTTTATGTTTTTTGAGGTAATTTTTGTATTCTTTTTTGTCTAATACTGTCTCTAAAAGTTTTTCTTTAGTTTCTTTATATTCACCACCTAGCTTATTAATTTCTAGCTTACCTTTTGAAAGCTTGGTCACCTCTTGCTTTGCCTTTGCTAACAACGAAAAGAAACTTCCTACAACAAATACAATAGCAAATACTACTACTAATGCGCTTAATATAAAAAACACAAAATCTACAAAGCATTGATACCACATAATTACCTACCTATGAGCTCGTAAGGTTTTTAATAATGAATCATTAGCATTTCCTTTCAAATTTGCTTTTTTGATAGAATCACGTGCAAAAATCCGCTTTTTGTACTTATAAATCGCACCAAAACTTTCATCTATAATAAAGCCTTCTGCTTCAAGAGAAATTAAGTACGCTGCTATATAGCAATCAGCCAACGTAAAATTTGAGCAGATAAAAAAATCAGTCTCTGTAAAAACTTTTTCCACCGTTAAAAAACTTTCTTTTAAATTTTTAAATAAGGAATCAAGTTTAGTTTTATTATTACGATTTTTTTTGATTTCTTCTAAAACTGGGTACCACTCATTATCTATTTTATCTAGAGACAAACGAACTCTAATCCTTTCATTTACCAAACTTGGTAATAATCCTGGTGCTGGAAATCTCTCGTCAATATAAATTAACAGAGCTTTTCTATTATTTATACTATAATCTTTTTCTTTCAAAACAGGAAATATGCCATCTGGTGAGATTTTTTTTAACATCTCTGATGATAAATCTCCTGATTCTATTACTTCCACATTCATCTTCTTTTCTGCTAGAGCAATCCTTGCTCTTAATGAATATGGACAGTATTTAGCTGTATATAACGTTACTTTCATTGAACTTGCCTTTATGGGATTAAAACAATTAAAACTCTACTTATTGTTTGCTATAATTGTGAATACTAAAAACTAATATAGAATTTTACCATATTTGTGGATAACTACAACACAGACAGCGAAGGCTTTTTGTTAGACTCTAACAATTGGGATATAACTTTTTGTCAAATAATAGCAGCTAAAGAAAATATAGTGTTGACTGATGAACATATGGTAATTATCAATTTTCTTAGAAGTTTTTATAAAAAACATGAAAAATCCCCAGCAATAAGAGAGCTTGTTGGAGCATTAAAGAAAGAATACGGTGATAAATTAGGTAGCAGCTTATATTTACAGGTTTTGTTTCCTATTTCTCCTGCTGTTCAAGCTGCAAAATTAGCGGGGCTTCCAAAACCTAAAAGATGTATATAGAGGAAAAGATGACTAAAGTATTATGTAAAAAATATAACCAACAACTTGACGCTATTCCCTACAAACCGTTACCAGGTGAGTTAGGAGAAAAAATTCAAGCTGAAATTTCGAATAAAGCTTGGCAAGATTGGCTTGCTCATCAGACAATTTTAATTAATGAATATCGTCTTAACTTGATAGAACCCAAAGCTAAAGAATTCTTACAGCAAGAAATGCATAAATTTTTATTCGAAGATAAAAAACAAACCTCAATTTAGACAAAGCTCAATTTTTGGTATAGAATACGCTCCAGGTCATTAATTATTAGCTACGCTTGCAATGTATAATTTTTTGAAAAAAAACATATTTTTAGTTTTTATAATATCAGTAGCTTTAATGTATTTGTTGTTTATTGGAGCTACTCCTTTATTTGATCGTGATGAAGGTTATTATGTCTCTGTTGTAATGAATATGCTTAATAACCACAACTACCTATTACCTATTTATAATAATGAGTATTGGCTTGAAAAACCTATTTTGCTATATTGGTTAATACAAACTTCAACATTATTACTTGGTAAGAGTATCTTTGCTTTTAGACTTCCTGCTGCTTGTTGTGGAGTATTATTAATTCTGTCTATGAATTTTTTGCTTAGAAAAATTATAAAAGATAAAACTCTTAGCCTTATAATTTGTGCCTCTATAGCATTTATGCCTTTGCTAATAGTTATATCTAGAACTACTATGATAGACATTCCTTTAGTTCTTTCTACAACTTTGACTTTATTGTGTTTTTTTATAGCTACGGAAAGGGATAAGTCTTGCGATAGAAAATGGTATTATTTTTCATGGTTTTTTTTAGGCTTAAGCTTTTTAGCTAAAGGTCCAGTAGGTGTAGCTATAATTTTACCAGCTATGTTTATATATTTATTAATCCAACGTAGATTTTGGCATGTTTTTTTTAGAGCAAACATACCTGTCGGAATATTAATATTTTGTTTCGTCAACTTTTGGTACTTTATAGTTTTTTGGAAACTTGGGTATAAGTTTTGGAATGATTTTTTTATCCAGCAAATATTTAATAGAAGCTCAAAAAGCTTAGTTGGTGGTACAGCAATATTTGCAAATTTAGGGGGTGCATTTTTTTATATAGCTACGATCTTATTAACTACAATCCCATTTATTGCTCCAGCAGTATCTGGATTTTTATTAGCATTAAATAAAGGTTTAGAATCTAGAGAATCCACCTGGGATAAATTAGCTTTACTATCAGCTGTATTTAGTATTATCACTATAATAATATTTAGCTTATCTGCTACTAAGTTACCTTATTACATACTACCAATTTATCCATTTTTAGGTATATTAGTAGGTTATTTTTGGCTCAATGTAAAAACTAGCAACAACTTTTTTATACCATATAAAAGTGTTTTTTGGACAATATTTTATCTAAGCTCTTTACTTATCATTGTAGTTAGTTTTGTAGCCCCTTTTGCTATTTATTTTGGATGGGACAGTATTAGTAATGCAGTTAGTCAAGATTTTAACCCAACTGAATATGCACTACCTGCAACTTTACCTAATTATCTATGGATATTGTTTTTACTTGGTATTGTAAGTATTTTAGTGATTTTCTTATTTAAGTATTTTTATCGTAGAAAAAATATTAACTTCATGATATTAACTACTATCGTCGGTGGATTTTTATATAGCTTATTAGCTATATTAATATTTTTTATTTCTATTTCATGGTTACAAACGCCAGCGATAAATATGGCTACAGAGTTAAAAAGTAAACTAACTAAAAATTCCGTAGTTAGTGAATTAGCAATTATGAAGCCATCTCTACACTACTATCTCAACACTGATAAAATCAATGATTATGCTTTTGCAACAGAATACGCAAAATCAAATAAAGCACAAGGTATAGAAAATTATACTATTATAAACAATTTAAATGAGCTAGATGCTAAAGTATCTAACAAATATCCACACTATCTAATAACAAGAGATGGTTTAGATATTGATTATAAATCAAAAAATATTAGCGTAATAAAAAATCTTCATCCATATATAATACTAGGTAACAATAAGGCAAAACAACAATGGAAAAACCACAATTCTTAAAAGAATATAAACTTCTAAAATACTTACAACTTAAATACTCAGTCTTACCTGTGGCTATAATGGTGATTTTTTTCTATTACTTTATAGATGTAAGGGCTGAAAATCTCGTTCTACTTATCCCAGAACATATTAGATCAATTTTCAAGGTTATAACTTTTTTAGGAGACTCAAGCTGGATAATAATTTCAACCTTACTAATAATCATTACTTTAACAGTCTATAAAATTAGGAAAAAAGAAGCTATAACTTCTCACAACATTTACAAACTCTTATCTCCTAGTATATTTATACTTTCAAGTGTTATTTTAAGTGGAATTTTAGTTCAGATTTTAAAATGTATAATTGGTAGAGCAAGGCCTGTACTTTTTAGCGAGCATGGAGCAGCATATTTTCATCATTTTAACTTTTTTGAAGCTAGTTTTTCAAGCATGCCTTCTGGACACTCTACAACTATAGGAAGTTTGTTTGCTTGCTTAATGCTTATATTTCCAAAGCATAGATATCTATGGTTAATTTTAGCGATCTTTATAGCTTCAACAAGAGTAATAGTTTTAAAACACTATCCTAGTGATGTAATATTTGGTTTAGCTTTAGGTATGTACACTTCCATTTATCTCTTTAAAAAATTTTGGGATAAAGTATAAACAAGGATTTCTGTATCTGTCAAAAAACACTTTTTGATCGTTTATTTAACGGCTTTTCTTGTAATATTGAGGTCAGAACGTTATCGCGTGGTAATAACCTTAATCTTTTCTCTATATGCTCATCATAGCCTACTTTACCTTTATGAGTTTGATACCACCTTAAGGCACTTTTATCTTTATAAATCGTGACATCATTCAATTCCTTATAATTATCTAAAAGCCATTTAATGCTTCTATTATCGATAAAATAACATCCTTGTATTAAAGGAGTTAATGGTTCTGCTGGCCTATCTTCTTGTGGTATATTCCATGGTGTATTAACCCTTACCTACGAGAACGTTCTTCTAATAAATTAACTATTGTTGTGTGGTCATTTTCACGGGCAATAGATAAAGGAGTTTGCCCATCGTTTGTAGCGTTATCTATGCCAGCACCTTTTGATATTTTTAGTAATAACTTAACTATTTCTGTATAACCATAACTACAAGCAATATATAAAGGGGTTTGCCCATCATTTGTAGCTGGATTTATAGGCTCAGGCCGCGGCACCCACTTCATTACCAATAACGACCTAAATTCGTCAACATAGTATACTTTGGTTAGCCTAACTATTTCTATATGATCATGAGCACACGCAAGACATAGCAAAACAACACTGTCAGCATAGTTTGCATTTTTAGAATCATTAACATTTTTAATTTTTGCAAGTAAACTATTTTTATAATGTTCACTGTCAATTAATCCGCGCTTGGCATAAATATCCTTAATACCTTGTAGTGCGTTGCTAATAATCTTTGCATATGTTGATTTGTGTAAATTATTATCTGATGATTGCCTATTATCCTTATAATGTAAATTGTCTGGGTCTATTTCCAAATTTTCATTACTTAAGAGGCTCTTTTCCTCTTTAATGAATTTATAAAACTTATTTTCCTCTATTTGTCTTAGTTGATTTATAGTATATTTTGCACGGTTTTTGTGGTTTTTCCACTTCCAATTACCTATATATTTGTTTAATTCATTCAGTGTATCGCTTTTAACTCCTTTAATATCATCATTTACCATACTATTTAAATGATAATTGTCTCCGAGGTTTGCTTGAATTAACACATTTAGAGCTAAAAAAACATGCTGAGAGACTCTCGGTCCACTTCCACTTACTTTTACTGTAGTTTCTTTTTCTTCTTTGTATCTATTAAAAGTTTGAAAAACTTCTTTTATTAATTTTGGAAAACTTTCTACATTGCTATGAGTAAATTCACCAGTTTTTAACTTATCAACATTATACAAGCAGTACTCCTTACCGTTAGGAACAAATGCAATTACACGATCAAAACTACTTAGGCTAATACAAAAACGAATTTTATTCTTAATAAAATTCTCAATTATTGGTTCTAAAAAATCACAATATTCTCTTTTAGTACCAATAAAAGGGTAATTATATGTTTCCACAAATGAGGGATCTCTACTAACAAATTTTTGAGTGCTTATTAATTCTTCACTTTTTTTACTTATAACAGGAAATTTATCTTGATCGTACTCAAGTAATTTGTCTACGAAAGGTTTTATTTTTTGCTCATTCCAACCACTCATAGATGTAAGTGTATTTAATATTTTACTAAAACAGTAAAGGTCACCAGTAGTCAAATATTCTTCAACACACATAGCAGTTATACTAAAATTTAAATTTTTCTCTTTCTTTAACTTAGCAGCAGTATCACTACAGCTATGCATATCTATATTCTGGATTATTTTATTATAATAATTCATCTTAATGCGCTATCCTTCTAAGTCTTTTAACAGCCTCTCTACAAGTTAAACATAATTTTTTCTAAATTTAGATTTTTAAAAAAAATATTATAATTAATTATATAAAAATTTTTAACTAAAATAAACATAATCATACAAATAAAAAACAAAAATGCACTTATATTTTATTAAATACTAACAATATGGATATTTATTTTCCAAAGTAACTCTTTTTCAGAACAATCGACAAAATCACTCAATTTTGACATAATTAAAATTAATGCTTAAATTATACATCGCATGCACGAAAGTTTCAAAATTCATACTATAGCTAAATCACTATATTTTAGTCACATAAATTGTCTAAATAAAGTATCAACATCACACCTATATTTTCTTTTATAATGCTTGGCTTGAGCCCACTTTTTCTCTATTTTATTATATTGAGGAGAGTATGTGGGTAAAAACAAGAGTATATGTCCATTTTGTTCTAATAAAGGCCGAAGAAGCTTTTCATCATGGAAGCTAGCGTTATCGATGATATATACAGAATTTACAGGTAAGTTTTTTATCAACTCATTTTCTACCCATTCTGTGTATACTGCCGTATCGATACTGCAGTTAAATAATCCTAAACAGATTAATTCTTTTTTATGCAAAGCACCTATCTCATTAGTTCTTTTTTTATTAGCTAGATTGTATTCTCAATGTTTATACTGATTCCGAAATGTACCTCATTAGGTGTTAAATAATTTAAACATTTTTTAGGTCTATTATTCAAGTCAATTTGTAATTTTCTAAGGTACTGATGAGAGATATTACTAAAATCAGTACCTTTAGGAATAAATTGTCTGATATACCTATTCATGTTTTCATTTGTACCTCTTTGCCATGGACTATATGCATCTGCAAAGAATACTTTAATACCAGTTTTATTTGATAATTTTTTGTGTTTAGCAAACTCTTTACCATTATCAAAAGTAGCTGTGGTAATTTTATTACCATTTGATGCTTTGTATAAAATTTGGTTAATTGAACTAGCTGTTCTATCTTTAGCTTTGCCTAGAATTGTGAATCTACTAACTCTATCTACCATAGTCAAAATAGCTCCTTTATGATCTTTACCGACTATAGTATCACCTTCAAAATGATATAGCGCTTCTCTATCACTAGCTGCTTTAGGCCTTTGTGATATGTTGACTCTATCCTTTATCTTACCTTGATTTGAGGAGCCTTCTTTTTTGTATTTGTAACGCCTGCCTTTGTAAAATAATAGCTGTTTAAGGTTATGTCTTTGTATAAAGTTATAAACAGCTTTAAAACTTAGGTTAGCTATACCTTCATGCTGTAATCTACCACAAATTAACTCCAGTGATATTTTCTTTTTGAGTAAAGCTATTATCAGTTTTTTAACTTCATTAGTAAGTTTATGATTATTTGATTTTCTACGACTACAATACAACTTATGGGCTATCTCTGCAGAATAACTTTTACCTACTTTATTCCTTTTAAGTTCATTTATAACAGCTGTTTTACTAAATCCTATTTTATTAGCTATTGCTGCTTCTAAGTATCCTAATTTAAGTAAATTTTCTATATAATATCTATCTGAAAGAGTTAAATGTCTATGTGCCATTTTTAGTCCCTGTTCGTTTATTTAAGTTCTTCTCAAACCTAATAAACTACATCTGGAACTCTCTTTCAACTATTTTAAAACTTTCAGAATACAATCTAGCTTACTAAAATCCTTAACTCCGTAGCATCTTTCTCCTTTAATAGAGTAGCCATGGGTTCTTGGCATATCATATGCAAAACCGCTTTCATCACCATATACAATATTTCTACCCTCTAGAATATAATTCTCTAAGCAAGATTCAAAATTCTTTTGTTTAATAGAATCTGCTTTAGGGTGGCTATAAGTCTTTTTTTACATGTTATTTCTAACCTTTGTAAAGCATAGCATATACAGCTTTGACTTACTCCTAACCTTTGGGCTCTTTCATATTGGTAATCATCTGGATAAGCTCTTACATCATCAAGTAACTTAGCTTGTGTTAGTTTAATTTCAGGTCTAGATTTGGTAACCTTGGAGTTAATTTGTTTACTCCATAAGTATACTGAGTTTTTACCAATCTTAAATCTATCTGCTGTAGCCTGGTATGTTAAACCTTCCGACTTTTTTATCGATAATACTTTCTTACGGAAATCTAGTGAATAGGTCATTGGATCAAATACAAAACATTATAACTAAAATATAGTGATTTAGCTATATAGATTAAAAATTTTCAAACTTAATTAATTTATTATAAAATAATATATTAAAATATTAATAATTCAATATATAATTAAAGTTATTAATAGATAGTTGATAGATTGGATATAAAAATTAAGTCAATCTATAAAGCTATCTCTTAGATTGTAGTCTTTAGAAAAACTAAACTTGAAATGGTAGAGTTATCGCAACAAGTACGAGAATGATACTATTTTAGCTGTTTTAAGAAACTCTATTACAACTCTTCAGAAAGAACAATCAGCTTCCTAGCTTGCAAAAGCTGATACTCACTTGTTTCATCTTTTAGATTTAAGTTAAGGTGACCAACTTTTCGCCCTTTTCTTGGAGCTTTATTATAGCTGTGTATTTTTACATAGTCTAAAGCTGCTAAATCCCTAGTAGAAGGCATATTACCAATACAATTTAACATTATAGTTTTTTGACTATCTGTAGCACCAAGTATGAGTCCTGTAATAGCTCTTATATGATTTTCAAATTGTGATGTAACTGCGCCATCTATACTCCAGTGACCACTATTATGTACTCGTGGTGCTATCTCATTAACTATCAACTCATCACCTTTTACAAAAAATTCTATGGCTAAGGTACCAACATAGTCTAATTCTTTAACTAAAATTTTCGTTATTTCTTGTGCTTTCTGGGAAAGAATATCATTTTCAAATGGTGCTATAGACTCAATTAAAATACCTTGTTTATGGATATTTTTAGCTAATGGATAAAAAGCTATATTACCCTTAACGTCAGCTGTACAAATTTGAGAAACCTCATAATTAAAATCAACAAATGCTTCATATATTAAACCATCTTGCGCATCTTTTAAGGCATTCCAAGCTTTTATTATGTCTTGTTGAGTTTTTATGACAAATTGACCTTTACCATCATAGCCAAATCTTCGAGTTTTAACTATAGCTGGTAATCCAAACTCTTTAACTGCTTTTTCCAATTTTGCCAAACTATCAATATTTGCAAACTGAGCTGTAGCAATACCGTGATCCTGCATAAATGATTTTTCAAGCAACCTATCTTGAGAAATAGCTATAGACTTAGCCGATGGGTAAACATTTACCTCATGATTAATTGCTTGAATAAGCTCATGAGAAATATTTTCATTCTCAAATGTGATTACATCAAATTGTTTTGCCCAATTTACGACTTCATTAATGTTATCTAATGGTATATCTGTAACACTTTTTACAACCTCTTGGGCACAATCGCCAGCTTTACCTAAACAGTGAAATTCAAAACCTAATGGGGTACCAGCTATACTTAACATCCTTGCAAGTTGCCCTGCTCCGATAATACCTATTCTCATAATTATTGCTCTCTAGGATTTGGATTTTCTAAAACGTTTTGAGTTTGGTCAGCTCTAAATTTAGCTAAAGCTTCAGCTATTTTAGAGTCTGTAAATTGCAATATACTAGCTGCAAAAAGTGCTGCATTTTTACTACCTGCAACCCCTATTGCAAACGTAGCTACTGGGATACCAGCGGGCATCTGTACTATGGATAATAAACTATCTTTACCATTTAATATACTAGATTTCACAGGTACTCCTAACACAGGAAGCTCTGTTTTTGCAGCTACCATACCTGGTAAATGTGCTGCTCCACCTGCTCCAGCTATTATAACCTTTAAGCCACGTTTTTTAGCAGTTTCTGCATATGTAAACATCTTATCTGGTGTACGGTGTGCTGATACTACCTCACACTCATAGCCAATACCAAGTTGGTCAAGGATATCACAACACTCTTTCATTGTGCTCCAATCAGACTTAGAACCCATTATCACGCCAATGTCTATGCTCATTTTTTATTTCTCCAATTCTTGTATAACTCAAAATCTGTCATACCACGACTTGATCGTGGTATCCATTTTAACTATACCGGGTCGATACACTGATCGACTCCTACATTTCATTGTTATTTTTTTATATTTATCCGCAGGAGCTAACCTGTGTGTTGTTAGCTCTATCACAAATTTTTATTACTTTTTCTCCAATTTTTAATAACCTCAACCCAAGCTTTACTTTCTAACTTTTGTACTCTTTCTTTTAAAGTTTCAGCCATATCTGTAGCTAAAACATCACATTCTAGTTGCAGTACTACCTGACCACCATCAACATCTTCTGTAACCTGATGAATAGTACAACCAGATTTTATCTCTTTAGCATCAATTACAGACTGGTGTACAGCTAAATCCATCAAACCAGCATATTTTGGTAATAAAGAAGGATGTATATTTAGAATTTTACCTCTAAAATAGTTTATAAAATCTTTACCTAATATTCGCATAAAGCCTATAAGCATTATCAAATCTGGGTTATATGATTGTATTTCTTGGATTAATAACTGATCGTACTGTTCACGATCAAGTCCTTTAGCACTTAAAAACTTGTTTGGTATATTATGTTCTTTTGCTCTTTGTAAAATATATGCTTCTTTCTTATTTGAGATTACAAGCTCTATATTAGCATCAACTTGCTTAATAGTAATTGCATCTATTATAGCTTGCATATTGCTACCGCGAGTGGAGCCCAAAATTACAAGTTTTAATTTTGACATCGTACTAGCTAAGTTCTTTGTATTTTTTACCACGTAAAATATTCATATGGTTAATACGCTTATTTATAAGCTTCTTGGTTCCTATATCTGGTCGATGGAATAATTTACCATAAATATTTTTCACACCATTTTCTGCTTTTTGCTCAGCTTCAGCAATATTGTCACCTAAACCTAACACAGCTATAGCTCTTGAACCTGTCCCAATAAGTTTACCCTCTCTTTCATCTACTGCACCAAAAAATAGCTCAACATCACTAGGACATTGAGATATATCGATTTCAAAGTTTTTTACCGAGTGATTTGGATACCCCAGAGGCACTAAATACTTGCATACTGTAGCCTGTTTTTTAAAGCTTGCCTTAACGTCTTGTAAATCACCTGTAGCTACCGCTTTAGCTATTTCCACAAAATCACCTTCTAATAAAGTCAGCAAATTCATAGCTTCTGGATCTCCAAAACGGGCGTTATACTCTATGACTTTAGTGTCATTAATTGTTGCCATAAAACCACCATAAATGATCCCTTGATAAGGAGACCCAAACTTATCAGCTAATGCATGAATAACTTTTTCGTTGATTTCCTTAGCTCTTTGAATATCACTATCAGACAAAAATGGTAAGCTATGATTTACGTCTGAATACGTACCCATACCGCCTGTATTCGGCCCTCTATCGCCTTCATGGGCGCGTTTATGATCTTGGACAACTGGCATGTGTATAAAGTTTTCACCATCAGTAAAAGATATTAAAGAAAATTCTTCACCATGAAGCTTTTCTTCAATAACAAATTCTTTACCAGCATCTACTAATGATTGACAATGTTTAATAGCCTCTTTCATTGTATGAAGATGATCTCCCCATACAAGTACACCTTTACCACCACATAAACCATCTGCTTTTATTACAAATTGCTTTTGGTATTTTTTAAGTGTTTCTTCAACACCATCCATAGAATTGAATTTTTTAAAAAACGGATTAGCTCCAATTTTATACTCCTCTATAAGCTCACGAGTAAAGCCTTTAGATGTTTCTAATTGAGCATGCTCCTTAGTGGGCCCAACAACATTGACCCCATTTGCTTTGAGCCTATCTGCCAACCCGATCTCTAATGGAGCCTCAGGACCAATAATTGCAAGCTTTATAGCTTGTGATTTTGCATAATCTATAATAGCCTCACAATCACATATATCTGCTAATTTATAACCATCTGATAACTTAGCAATACCTGGATTGGTAGCACTACTTATACAAAATAGTTTATTTTCTATCGAACTTCTTTTAACAGCTTTTGCAATAGCATGCTCTCTACTACCTGAGCCAATTAGAAGAATATTCATATTTTTCTCCATATCTAGATAATTTTTAACATTTTTTTCTATACGCTTATTAATATCCTCTTTATCCAATGGTGGAACAAATGTTTGTCCTGTAATCATTTCAAAAAGAGTAATATACTTTTGTGATAGTTCTACAACTAGCTCCTCTGGTGCTTGTGGTAAAACTTTATCATTATACGGATCACAATTTTTTGCAAACCATAGTCTAAAAAATTCTTTATCGATATTTTCAGGCTCTAAGCCTTTTTCAAATCTATCTTGGTAGCTATCTTTTAGCCAAAATCTAGAACTATCTGGAGTATGAATTTCATCAATTAAGATAATCTCACCTGTAAGCTGATCTATACCAAACTCATACTTAGTATCTGCAAGTATCAAACCATGTTCTTGAGCTTTTTTCTGCCCAAATTCAAAAAGTTCTAATGCCTTTTGTGACGCAAAGTCCCATTGTTGCTGGGTAAGCCAACCTTCTTTAACAATATCTTGTGCTGATATTGGTCTATCATGATCTTGCTCTTTGGTTGTAGGAGTTAGAATATTATGAGGAAGCTTTTGGTTTTTGCTTAAACCCTCCGGGAGAATATTTCCACAATAGTCTCTACTACCATTTTTGTAGTGTGTCCATAATGATGTTGATGTTGAGCCTGTGATATAACTTCTCACTACAAATTCAATAGGTAGCACCTTAGCTTTTCTTGCTATAATAACATTTGGATCAGGTGATGCAATAAAGTGGTTTTTTACTATATGAGCAGTTTCTTTAAACCACCATACTGAAGATTGTGCTAGAATTTGCCCTTTAAAAGGAATAAAACCTAATGATCTGTCAAAAGCAGACTGTCTATCAGTTGATATCAAAATACTTTTATCATCCGCAAAATACATGTCTCTAACTTTACCAATGTACTTATCTTTGATATCTAAATTAGTTGATTTCAACACATTTTTAATATTATTTATAATGATTTGTTTATCAATCATTAGACTATTTCCACCTTAGCTGAGTTTGTAATAGTACCAATTTGATACAGTTTAGTATTAGTATACTTAGAAGCTAGCTTACGCATTTTTTGATATTGATCTTGGTTTGTGATTATAGTCATACCTATACCCATATTAAATGAACGGTACATTTCAAAATCACTGATATTACCAATTTTTTGCATAACTTTAAAAACTGCTGGAACTTCAAAACTCTCCTTACTAATTTTAGCTCCCAAGCCTTTTGGTAACACACGTGGAATATTTTCAATAAACCCGCCACCTGTAATATGAGCCATACCTTTGATATCAACGCCATTATCTAAGAAGTCATGGATAATATTTGTATAATTAATATGTGGCTCTAGCAAGATATCACCTATAGTTTTACCAGCAAACTCAGGGTAAGTATCTGTATGCTTGTTATTAGCAACATCAAAGAAGAGTTTACGTGCAAATGAGTAGCCGTTTGTATGCAATCCTGAGGAACTAAGACCAAATACAACATCACCTTGTTGGATATTTTCACCATTGATAATTTTGTCTTTTTCAACAATACCAGTGATTACTCCAACCATATCTATTTCACCAGGTTGGTAAACCCCTGGCATCTCAGCTGTTTCGCCACCTACTAGAGATACACCAGATTCAGCACATGCTTTTGACATTCCTTTAACAAGTTCTTCCATAATAGCTGGATCTAACTTATCATGGGCAACATAATCTAAAAATGTAATAGGCTTAGCACCCATTACTACAATATCATTGGTTGCAGCTGAAAAAAGATCATAACCAAGGTTTTCAAATTTGTTACACATTACAGCAACTTTTGTTTTAGTGCCAACACCATCTATAGACTGCACTAATACTGGATCTTTGTAATTATTAACAATATCTTTCAGTGAGAATAAAGAACCAAAGCTACCTAAACCTGTTAGCACGTTTTTTGTAAAAGTTTTTTTGACATGCTTTTTCATTCTGTCTACGGCTTGGTTACCTGCCTCAATACTTACACCAGCGTCTTCATATTTTAAATCTGCCATTTTATTTCCTTTTTAATCAATTCAAAATGCCCTGTCATTCCGGACACCGATTCTGAATCTCTTAACTTATAACCAACACACTAAAGATCCTAAATCAAGTTCAGGATGGACTCATTTTTTTATTTTATTTAGATACATCTATTACCCATTCAACTCCTGAGCGCATTGGAAAGTGTTAAACAAAAGCTCTGTAATTGTCATAGGACCAACACCTCCTGGTACTGGAGTTATAGCAGAAACTTTATCTTTCACACCTTCAAAATCAACATCGCCATATAGTTTACCATCTACACGATTGATACCAACATCAATCACAACCGCACCTGATTTGACCATATCTGCAGTTATAAACCTAGCTTTCCCAATCGCCACCACTAAAATATCAGCTGTTTGAGTATGTGATCTAAGATCTTTTGTTTTACTATTACATACTGTCACTGTTGCTTTAGCATTTAGTAGCATTTGTGCTATAGGTTTACCAACGATATTGCTAGCACCCACTACTACAGCATTAGCTCCAATAAGATCAATATTATACTTTTTAAGCATTGTCATAATACCCTTTGGGGTACATGGTTGTAAGCAAGTTTTATCACCTATTTGTAGTTTGCCTATATTTGTTGGGTGAAAGCCATCAACATCTTTTTCTACTGCTATAAAATTAATAACTTTTTGGCTATCAATATGCTTTGGCAATGGTAACTGTACCAGTATAGCATGTACTTGTTTATCATTATTAAGTTGTTTAACCAATTGCAAAAGCTCCTCTTCTGAGGTTTTTTCTGGTAGTTTTATAACATCTGAATCCATACCCACTTGAGCACAGGTTTTAGATTTAGAACTAACATAAACTTGGCTAGCTGGATCATCCCCCACTATTATAGCTACAAGTTTTGGCGTGATATTGGTTTTGTTTTTGTATTCTTGAATTTGCTCTTTAAGTTGCATCTTTAGATTTTGCGATAGAGCTTTACCGTCGATTAAAGTCATGACTGATCAACTATACTTTTAATAAAGTAAAAGGTAGATATATGATAACAAATTTAAGATAAGAATGGTTGAATTTATTAGGTAAGATTACTTATTTCATTCAATAAACTCCTACGAAGTTTAGATCCTATAATAAGTCTATTGCTGAATTAGGTTATTTAATAAACAAGGCAAACTCTCATATATCCCTATTTAAGTTAACATGATACTATACAACACGAATAATAGAATTATTAATTAAGATCTACAAAACCCTAAATCTTTATTTCTTAAAAATTCCTACCTTCTCAACCATTTTTTTAATCAGTTTAAATAATAATTGGCATTTATTTGGAGAGAAATTATGCCTATCCACACGCTTTGTGTATATTTTGATAAAAAAGTCCCACAAACTGCTTGAAGTACAAAAAATTCTCCTTATAATTGCTAGTACTTGATAGTTTTAACCTTGACTTATACTCTCAAGAAAAATTAACAACATTTAGCTAACAAAAAACTAAGGAAACAAATTATGAAAAAGACAAACCAAAAAGGTTTCTCACTTGTTGAGTTAATGGTAGTGATTGCTATTATCGCTATTCTAGCAGCAGTAGCTGTACCTATGTATTCAAACTATACTACTCGTGCTAAGATAGGTTCTGAGCTTTCAAAATTAGGTGGCGCAAAAGCTCAGGTTGCTGAAGGTATCGCTAATAACAATGGATCTGTAACTGGTGTAACGGCATCAGACTTGCCAAGTGGGGCTTCTGTAACTGATGGTGTAATCTCATTAACATCAACAGAAGTATCTGGTGCTACAATAACACTTACACCTACTGCAGCATCTGGCGCAATTACTTGGGC
Organism: Allofrancisella frigidaquae; assembly: GCF_012222825.1. Lineage (NCBI taxonomy): Bacteria > Pseudomonadati > Pseudomonadota > Gammaproteobacteria > Thiotrichales > Francisellaceae > Allofrancisella > Allofrancisella frigidaquae. Next base: position 1,168,318 of record NZ_CP038017.1, read on the forward strand.
TTGTAACGTAAGTGGTGTAACTTCATCTCAAGTTCCTTCTAATTGCACAAATAACTAATCTCCAATATCAAAAGCTACATAAGTAGCTTTTCTCATACGAAAACTAAATGCTTTATTTTAAGTCTGATGACTAAATTGTGTCACAACTTTCGTCTAGTTACTATAAATGAAGTTATATTTTATCCTATAATATATAATTACAAGATTTTTGTGTCTTGTATTTTTGGCTTTAACTATAATTATGGATACAATATGAAAAAAACAACACAAAAAGGCTTTTCCCTCATTGAACTAATGATGGTGATTGCAATTATTGCCATCCTAGCAGCAATAGCTATTCCAATATATGCTAACTATAAAGAACGAGCACAAATTACTAGTGCTATAAATAGCATAGGTGGAATAAAAGCAAAAATAGAAGACAATATAAATAACAATATAGATATATCTACCCAAACTTACGAAACTCCCCAGGGTGTCTCAGTAATTAATGGTAGCTCATCTGGCGGCACAATTGAGGTTAACTTAAGCAAAACAAACCCCGACACATTTACAAATCCTAATGACACTATCAAACTTACTGGAGTTATTAGCGGTAGCATGTTTAATTGGACGTGCTCACATAACTCTAATGCTTCAAGTCTAACGACTAGTAACGTACCGCCGGCTTGCTCTAGCACTTTTTAAACGTTAAATATTGATAATCAACCTTCAATTTTAGTCACGTTTATAAATATCTTCTAAACGTACGATATCATCTTCTCCTAAATAATCACCAACTTGGACCTCAATTATTTGAATATCACTATCTGTAAAATTTTCAAGCCTATGAATAGACTCTTTAGGTATGAAAATATGGTCACCAACTTTATATTCACATACATTATCATCAACTGTAATAGTTGGATTACCAGTAACTACAACCCAGTGTTCTGCTCTCTTAAAATGCTTTTGTAAAGACAGTTGTCCTTTGGGTTTAACTGTTATTATTTTAGTTTGGCTTTTTTCTGTAAAATTAAGGGTTTGATACGTACCCCAAGGACGCTGATAAATTTTTCCAATCTGATTAATATTAGAAGCCATAAAATCCCAATTTCATAAACTTTTGTAGAATAAACATTAATTATTGACCAAAAACGTTATCTATTCAAGTTTAATCTGTAATAACGCCGCACCACATTCTGGCCTCTCCGCCGCCTAAAGGCTTGGGATCATCAGAATAGTTATCTGAACCTTCGTGAATCATTAAACTATGTCCTTCTAACTCTTCTAGAGATTTCAGCTTTGGTGCGATTATTGGTTTAGTTGCTGTACCGTCAGCTTTGACTATTAATTTTGGTAAATCACCTTTATGACCTTTATCATTATATGGACCTAAATGCTTACCTGTATTGTCAGGGTCCCAATGCCCACCTGCTGCCATACCTTTGTTACTGCAGCTTGGATTAACATGTATATGAAACCCATGTGTACTTGAAGGTGGCAAATTATATAAATGTGGCGTAAAAATCATACCCTGAATTTCTTTATCGGCAATATATGGAGAAATAGTTACTGTACCAACATCTTTACCAGTTTGGGTATTTTTTAGATGAACAATTAGCTCACCATCATGCTCTAAATCATAAGATTTATCACTGTTAAAAAAACTACAACTTGACAACAATACTACAAAACCAACACCAAATAATTTATATCTTTTCTTCATATAGCTCCCTCATTTCCTAATTTTGCATATTAATAATACTCATTTAAATAGCTCTTTACTAGCTTAAGCAACCTACTCCAAGAAAAAGTGCTTATGGAGCACTTAAATACTAAACTTAGGCTAAACTTACTCAACCCATTCATTTACAAAAAATAATTAAATCAACAAGATTACATTTATTATTTTATGTTATTATAACTAAATAATTCCTATACTTTTTTGATAATTTATAGCTATGTCAGGTAATACGTTCGGTAAAATTTTCACAGTAACAACTTGTGGTGAAAGCCATGGCGATTCTCTTTTAGCAATCATTGATGGTTGTCCTGCTAATATAGAACTCTCTGAAGCTGATATTCAACTAGACTTAGACAGACGCAAACCAGGCCAATCTAAATTTACTACACAACGCAAAGAGCCTGATGAAGTAAAAATAATCTCTGGTATTTTTGAAGGTAAAACAACAGGTACCCCTATTGGCTTGGTTATTAAAAATCAAGATCAAAAATCAAAAGATTATGGGGAAATAAAAGATAAATTTCGACCTGGTCATGCTGATTATACTTATTTTAAAAAATATGGTATTCGTGACTATAGAGGTGGCGGTCGCTCTTCTGCGCGAGAAACTGCTATGCGTGTCGCTGCTGGTGCAATAGCAAAGAAGATACTCAAACAGCATGGTATTGAGATTTATGGTTTTTGTTCACAAATAGGTGACTTAAAAATAAGCTTCAAAGATAAGAGTTTTATTAACCAAAATCCTTTTTTTATAGCAGACATAGATGCTCAAACAAAATGTGAAGAGCTAATACATCAAATACGCAAAGAAGGTGATTCAGTGGGTGCGGAGGTAACTGTTATAGCAACAGGCATGCAAGCTGGGTTTGGTAGACCAGTATTTGATAGACTTGATGCTAATATTGCTTATGCTTTAATGAGTATAAATGCTGTAAAAGCTGTAAGTATTGGAGATGGCTTTGAATGCGTAACCCAAAAAGGAAGTCAACATCGTGACGAAATTTCCCAAGAGCAAGGCTTTTTATCTAATCATGCTGGTGGTATCTTAGGAGGCATATCTACTGGGCAAGATGTAATAGCTAAATTAGCTTTTAAACCAACCTCAAGTATATTAAAACCTGGCAAAAGTATTGACACACATGGACAAGATACTATAGTAATTACCAAAGGTAGACATGATCCATGTGTTGGTATCCGTGGTGTACCTATAGCTGAGGCAATGTTAGCTTTAGTTTTAGTTGATGAGTTACTATTTACAAATGCCTATAGAGAATATTCTAATGAGTGAACACGATTTTTGGCAACTGTTAATTGATTGGGGCTATTTTGCTGTAGCTATAGCTGTTTTAATAGAGGGTGAAATATTTCTAGTCATGGTTGGTATTGCCACAGCAGCTTCTTTATTTAACTACCCTTTAGTGATAGTTGCAGCAACTATAGGAGCCATAATTCATGATAACGGTGTTTTTATTTTTTCAAAACTTACAGGCAAAAAATTTATTGAAAGAAAGCAATCATGGCAAGCACGAGCCAACCAATCTTTAAAACTTTTAGATAAATATGATCATTGGGCAATTCTTAGTATTAGATTTTTGTATGGATTAAGAACCATAACTATATTTATAGTTGGTCTTAGCAAAGTTAGTAAGTTAAAATTTATAACCTTAGACGCTATAAGTAGCTTTGTTTGGGCATTTATATACATAACTTTAGGTTTTTTTTTCGGTCACGCAATCTTAAACTTTGTTGACCATGTACATATTGTAGAATGGATATCAAGTAATAAATACTTATCGATATTTATACTTATTTTAATTTCAAGTGTCATATATTTTAGTTATAAAATAGTATGTTCTAAAGCAAAGAGGCGAATCAAATGAGTCGGTTAGATCTTTTAAAAAAAGCTAATACAGTACAAAAAGATGAATCTGCTAAATCCACTAGACGAAGTGGGATGCTAGATGACAAAGCTCAACAAAAGCAGCTGAGAGAAAAAAATATCACAACTAATGATTTTTTAAGTGCTAATGATTTTAAAAATGAGCTTACTCCATCTGCACTAGAAGATAACAATTCAAATTCTGATGATATTGATAAAGAGAGTGTTAATGTCATAGAAATAGATATTAATGACAGCGAAGGTATCAACCTTGAAAGTTCTTTCATTGAAGATATTGATGATAATACAGACAAAGAGTTAGATTCAAATGATAAAAAAACTTCTGATGATATTGATGATGAAACCGTCGATATAGTAGAGTGCAACCTCGGGGTTAACTATAGCGATGCTGATATTAAACAAGAGTTAGAGTATGTTTTTGATCACCGCGAAGATATATACTACTTATATATAAAAGTAATTAAAGGTGGTGGAATGGAAATCAACACATCAAAAATTTTACACCTTGATGACATTGTTAGGATTTCTGTAACGTTAACCGAGCTTAAAGAGCAAGTAGGATGTGAAGCTAGAATTATATCAGCATTTCCTCATAATATTCGTACTGCAGAAAAAAATGACAGTAATAAATATCATTATATAGTACAATTTATAGGTCCTAACGCACCAGAAACAGATAGAGTAATTTCAAAATACTTATTAGGTTATAAAATAAAATAATCACATGGCAAAACATAAAACAGCTTTTATTTGTCAAGAATGCGGAGCAACCTCGCCGCGCTGGCAAGGTCAATGTCATAGCTGCAATCAATGGGATACTTTTGTCGAAGAGATACAAACAGACACTAAAAAGCCAGCTAAATCACGCATGGGGTTTGCTGGCAGTGTCTCTAAAGCAATCTCTTTAGGTGAGATAAAAGGCAAAGAGCATACACGTACTTCCACTTATATCCAAGAATTTGATAGAGTGCTTGGAGGCGGTATTGTAAAAGGGTCTGTAACCCTAGTAGGCGGTGATCCTGGTATTGGGAAATCATCAATATTACTACAAATAATGGCTGTTTTGTCTCTAAAAAAGAAAGTCTTATATGTAAGTGGTGAAGAATCTCTAGAGCAAATAGCTCTACGTGCTGAAAGGCTTGATTTGCCTAAAGATAATCTTTTAGTAATGTGTGAAACGAATATTGAGACAATCGCGGATTATATTATTAAAAATAAGCCTGAAGTTGTAGTTATAGATTCTATTCAGACAATCTATAATCCAGAGTTACAGTCCATGGTTGGTGGAGTATCACAAGTCCGTGAGTCTACAGCATATATAACTCAAGTTGCTAAACAATATGATATTTCTGTATTTCTAGTTGGCCACGTTACCAAATCAGGAGATGTTGCTGGACCTAGAGTTTTAGAACATATAGTAGATGCTGTAGTATTTATTGAATCCCAAGACAATGGTAGATACCGCCTAATGCGTACTCTCAAAAATAGGTTTGGGGCTGTTAACGAGATTGGCGTATTTGCAATGACTGATAAAGGCATGAAAGAAGTTAAAAATCCTTCAGCTATCTTTCTTAATAATGGTCGCACGAACTTGATTGGAAGTGTTATAGTTTCAGTTTGGGAAGGCACAAGACCTCTACTAGTAGAGCTACAATCACTCGTTGTCGATAAAAATATAAACCAACCGCCCAAAAGACTTTGTGTGGGAATTGATAATAATAGATTAGCTATGATTTTAGCTATCGTACAAAGATATATGCACCTTGATTTATATGATAAAGATGTATTTTTAAATGTAGTTGGTGGTATAAAAATTACAGAAACAAGTATAGATTTAGCTCTTATCTCAATAATCTACTCTAGCGTAAAAGAACTAGAGATACCTCATGATATGTTGATCATGGGTGAAGTAGGTTTATCTGGTGAAATACGCCCCATACCATACGGTGTTGAAAGGATAAATGAAGCTAAGAAACATGGTTTTAAAAAAATAATTGTTCCTAAAGCTAATATTTCCAAACTAGTAAAAAACGATAATGTAGAAATAACAGGTATAACTAACCTTAATCAGCTTAAAGATATAATTACGGGATAAATTACTATGAATCTTTTAGAAAGTCTTAACTTTTTAGATATTTTGATTATCATTTTGAGCTTGACATTAAGCTTGTTTGCAGCCGTAAAAGGGCTATTTAAAAATATAGTACTACTTATTCTTATGATTTTTGCTGTAATACTGGCAGGTATTTTAGCTCAAAAAATACAGCAAAGTTATATTAATTCTATAGTAAGTGATCCTGGCACTGCTTATGTAGTATCTTTTATTTTAGTCCTTATTGGTGCATATCTTATAATATTTGGTGTCATGAAAGTTTTCATGAAAAATAATAAAGAAAAAGAAACTTTATCAAACACGTTATTTGCTTTTTTTATTGCTATTATTCGCTACAGTTTTATATTTGCCATAATTTGTTCTACTCTTAACTCTTTTGATTCAATAAAAGATAGTTCTCTTTGGGAAAATTCCGTTTTTGTACCAAAATTAGTAAAAGTTGGCGACTATGCTTTTAACACTAAAGTGAAAATGCAAGAAACAAATCTAAAAGATTATGTTCCTAAAGAAGTTGCTGGTGGCTAACTTTCACCTTTAAGCTCACGTTGCATCAGCTGTTTAACTATATTTTTTGGTTCAGCCGATTCATACAATACTTGGTATGTAGCAAACACCAATGGCATATCAACTTTATGCTTCTTAGCTAAGTTATAAACTGCTTGAGCAGTAAAATAGCCCTCTACAACATTATTAACCATCTTTAGAGATTCCTCTATAGAATAGCCCTGACCAATATATAACCCAAACCTACGATTTCGTGACTGATTATCTGAACATGTTAATAACAAATCACCTAAGCAACTAAGACCTATAAAGGTTTCTGAATCAGCCCCTAACTTAAGTCCAAGTTTTTTAATCTCAGCTAATCCCCTTGTTATAAGTGCAGCATGGGCATTTACTCCAAAATCCATTCCCGCAGCTATCCCTGCAGCAATTGCTAAAACATTCTTAACTGCTCCACCAATTTGAGCACCTATAATGTCTGTTGTGGTATAGCATCTAAAATTTTCGTTACTAAAAAGTTGCTGAACTTCTTTGGCGTATTTAATATCTTTCGATGCTACAACTACAGCTGTCGGAAGCTTTTGAGCAACTTCTTTGGCAAAACTTGGTCCTGTAATCAAGGCAAATTTTGTACCTGGTAGTATTTCATTAGCTATTTCATCAAGTAATGCATAACTGTTATGACAAAACCCCTTTGTAGCACTTATTATTCCTTGCTTAGGTAATATATATTCTTTTAATTCAGTAAGTATATTTTTAAATCCAGAACTAGGCGTAGCTATTAATATTTGATCAAAATCAACTATACTCTCCTGCCAATTAGAAATAGCTGTTAGATTGTTTGGGAATTTTTCAATATTTGGTAAATACTTAATGTTATTATGATTTTTTAGCATTTCTTGGTTATGCGACTCTCGCCATGAGCTAATTCTAACGTTATGTCCTTTATACGCTAGTTGCAAAGCCAACGCTGTACCCCATGCCCCTGCACCTATGACAAGTATGCTCTTTTGCATAAAAATAAAAACCATATAATCACTTTATTCCTACTATATGCTATAGTTGATAAAGAGTAAACAACTTATAACCAATAATTTTTAAGCAATAACTTTTAAGCAAATGGTAAAAGAAAAGTTTGTGCACTTACCTAGAAATACACGTAAAGGAGAACTTACTATGACAGATAGTAATCGATATTTAAGGTTTAAAGTATATGGCTTAGACTGTATTGAAGAAGTAAATGTCATCAAAAAAACTCTAAGTAAAAAAATACCAGCAGAAAATATGGAGTTTGATTTACTTAATGGTAAACTTTTAATAAACCAACAAGATATTTCTTCAAAAGAAATTATTTCTTTGATTAAAAAAGCTGGTTTAAACGCTATAGCTTGGGATAAATATTTATCAAATGGTAAAAATCCTAATTTCTTAAGTAAATATCTACGTTTAATCACAACGTCAATCTGTGGAATTTTAATTGCTTTTGCATATTTATTCCACTCTATTGACCATGGGTTTATGCACGCGTTTATAGGTAGTGAAAATGATTCTTCCGAGATATTTCTTTTTATATCACAGCTTAGCTACTTACTAGCTATAGTATTTGGTAGTTGGTTTGTTTTTCCAAAAGCAATATCTTCTATAAAACGTCTTGATGCTGATATGAATCTACTTATGGTAATAGCTATAGTTTGTGCTATTATTATTGGTCAACTTTTTGAAGCTGCAGTTGTAAGTTTTTTATTTGCTCTTTCTCTTATACTTGAATCATGGAGCGTTAGTAATGCTCGTTCAGCGATAACTAAGCTTATGAATTTAACGCCTGATACTGCGCTAGTTTATTGCTGTAATGACAAGCAATTTGAAGAAAAGCCTATAGCAGAAATCAATGTAGGCAAAAGAATACTTATAAAACCAGGTCAAAAAATTGCTCTTGATGGAATTATTATTAAAGGTAATAGCTTTATAAATCAAGCTCCAATAACTGGTGAATCGATCCCTGTAGAAAAACAAATTGAAGATGAAGTTTTTGCTGGGAGTATAAATGGAAACTCTGCTATTGAAATAAAAACAACAAAAACTGCTGATAACTCATCAATAGCAAAAGTTATTCAAGCTGTAGAACACGCGCAATCAAAACGTTCCAAAGCAGAAAAATGGGTCGATAAATTTGCAAGAATCTATACTCCCAGCATGATACTACTTGCTTTGATAATCGCCGTATTTGCACCGTTAATTTTGAATCAGCCTTGGGTCAACTGGATATACCAAGCTTTAGTTATTCTTGTAATAGCTTGCCCTTGCGCACTAGTAATATCAACCCCGATATCTATAGTCTCTAGTCTAGCAAAAGCAGCGCAAAATGGGGTTTTAATTAAAGGAGGTAATTTTATTGAAATCCCTGCAAAACTTAAAGCTATTGCTTTTGATAAGACAGGTACTCTAACTCAAGGGAAGCCTAGCGTAAAAGAAATTATAACTAATAATAACTTTTCAAAAAAGCAGTTAATAACTATTGCTGCTAGTCTAGAAAAAACAGTGGATCATCCCATTTCTAAAGCAATCATTGATTATGCTAACCAAAACAATATAAAAATTGAAGAAGCTGTAAACACTAAAGTTATAGGAGGTAAGGGGATTGCTGGAGAAATTGGAGATTCTTACTTCTGGCTTGGTAGCCATGCTTTTGCTCATGAAAAACAACTTTGTGAGGATACTTCACTACATAATCAGGCAGCAAAACTTGGAGATGATGGCTTTTCATTAATATTTGTAGGTAATAATCAAGAAGTAATTGGTACTATAGCCATACAAGATGGTATAAAGAATAATATCCAAAGTTCCTTAAAACAACTAAAAGCATTAGGGGTTGAGCAAACTGTAATGCTTACAGGTGATAATAAAGGTACAGCAAAAGCTATTGCAGAGCAGGCAGGGATTGATGACTTTTATGCTGAACTTTTACCTGAAGATAAAGTAACTAAAATTGAAGAACTTGTTAATAAATATAAAAATGTAGCAATGATTGGAGATGGTATAAATGATGCTCCGGCTCTTGCTAGATCTAATCTAGGTATTGCTATGGGAGCTATTGGTAATGACGTTGCGATAGAAACTGCAGATATTGCTCTAATGTCTGATGATATCAGTAAGCTACCGTGGTTAATCAAGCACTCACGAAAAACTCTAAATATAATAAAACAAAACATAACCTTTTCTATAGTTATAAAAGCCATTTTTATATCGTTAGCTATTGCCGATTTAGCCACCCTATGGATGGCGATTGCAGCAGATATGGGGGCAACTTTTATTGTTATAATAAATGCTTTAAGATTACTAAAATCTTAGATTATAAACTTTTATAGAGCAAATATGCGAATTACATTAAAACAACTTCAAGTTTTTGTAAATACTGCTAAAGCTGAATCAATAAGTATTGGTGCTGAAAAATGCTTTATCTCACAAGCAGCTGCAAGTATGTCATTATCACAACTTGAAAGTATGCTTGGTATAACTTTATTTGATAGGTTAGGTAAGCGTATGAAATTAAACTCTAATGGGCAAGCTCTCCTAAACCAAGCTATACAGATTATTGATAGAGTTTCAGAACTAGAATCTTTTGCTTATGAAGACAAGCCCCTAGCTGGTAAAATTACTATTGGAGCTAGTACAACAATAGCAAACTATATACTACCAAAACATCTTGCACGATTTAGAAACCTCTATCCTAACGTAGAAATAGAACTAATTTGTGATAATACCAAAGAAATAATACATAAAGTTGAAACCTTAACTTGTGATGTAGGCTTTGTTGAGGGATATTGTCACAATGATTGTATTGAGTCAACAATATGGCAAGAAGATAAGTTAGTAATTATGTCTAATATAAACCATCCTCTAGCAAATAAAAAAAATTTAAAGATAACAGATTTACTCGAATATAATTGGGTACTAAGAGAACAAGGATCAGGAACATTCGAAATATTTTCTAAAGCAATCAAAAACCATCTACCTCAACTAAAAAAAGAAATCATTTTTAACAACACAGAAGCTATAAAACAATATATCTCTAATAGCCAGTGTCTAACATGTTTATCTCATGCTATTGTAGAACAATCCTGGGACGCTACACAATACCAAATCTTAGATACCAAAGATTTAAATTTAAAAAGAAATTTTTATAAACTTTTACACAAAACAAAATATCATACAAACCTGACCCAAACATTTTGTCATTTTCTTGAGGAAGAAAACATATAAAGCTTGAATTTTGGTTAAAAATCATCATTATATTTATTGAGTAATTAATAATTAGGAGAATGCTAATATGTCATTAGGTGTAATACTACTTATAATCGTAGCAGCAGTTGCTATATATGTTGTTATGACTTATAACAAACTAATAGCTGAAATAGAAACTGTTAAAAATTCAGAAAAACAAATAGATGTACAACTTGACCGTAGAGCAAAAGTTTTTGACTCTTTAGTAAATGTTGTCAAGAAATATATGGACTATGAGCAAACTACTCTAAAAGATATAGTAGCTCTACGAAGCCAAGCCAACTCTGCAAAACAACATGGTGATGTTAAAACAAGAATAGCAGCTGAAAACCAAATATCTGAACTTGCAAAAGGTATAAATGTACAGTTTGAAAACTACCCGGAGTTAAAATCAAACCAAAATGTAATCCAGCTTCAAGAAGAAATAACATCTACCGAAAATAAGTTAGCTTTTGCAAAACAGGCTTTAAATGATTCTATAGAAAGGTATAATGCCCATAAAAAATCTTTCTTTGCTGGTATAGTTGTAAGTTTATTTAAAAAGCTAAATGAGAACTTCATCTATTGGAATATTTCTGAAGAGAAAAAACAACAACTAGAAGATACTAGAGTGGAACTATAAATGTCATCTACAGATAATCTACATTATGGCTCTGTAAACTGGCGTGAAGTTGTTCATAAAAATACCAGAAAAACATATCTAGTTATAGCTACCTTTTTGCTAGTGTTTTTCTTGCTTGGTATATTTGTAGACACAATATACAGATACAATGAAATTGCAAATGCCTATTATAGAGCTTATGGCATCGAACTACCTATATCAAAAGTGTTTTGGGCTCTAGCAACTTTTCAGTTAGTTCCTTATGCTACTATCATTATTTCTGGTATAGCAGTTATTTGGATATTTATAACTTTTAGCATGTATGACAAAATTATGCTTTCAGGGACTCAATACCAAGAAATCACCGCTGATGATCAAAGTCCTTTAGCACGTCGTGTTTATAATGTTGTCGAAGAAATGAAAGTTGCAGCTGGCATGAGATACATGCCAAAAGTATTTCTTATAAATGCTGACTATATGAATGCTTTTGCCTCTGGATACTCTGAAAAATCAGCTATGGTTGCTATTACAACAAAACTTGCTAATGCTCTAAACCGTGATGAGCTACAAGCCGTGATGGCGCATGAACTAACCCATATCCGTAATCAAGATATAAAACTGAACCTATTTACTATGGTTTTAGCAAATATGATGCTGATAATTATGGATTTCTTATTCTATTCAGTACTATTTTCAGGAAACACCAGTAATAGTAATAGCAATAATAATCGTAATAATAATGCAGCTGCATTTTTTATCATAATAATGATACTAAAATATGTCTTGCAAATATTCACCATATTTATGATGCTATTTTTAAGTCGTACAAGAGAGTATATGGCAGATGCTGGTGCAGTAGAGCTTATGAGAACTAACATGCCAATGGCTAATGCTTTGATTAAAATAGCTAATGATAATAAAAACCCCGAAACTCAATATAGCTACAAGCACACTAAAAATGAGAATCTACGTCGTGCTTCCTATATTTTTGATCCACTAAGTGCTGGGATCAATGGTGGTGATATGTCAGATTTATTTTCAACTCATCCTTCTATTGAGAAAAGATTAGCATCGATTGGTGTAAATAAAACCATAGGCTAGCAATTATCAAACGAATATACTATAATCGATTAAAGTTAGAGTTATCACTCTAATTCTTGTAAAAATTTCGAAAGACTATTATTAAGCCTAAAAGAGAGATAAATGTCAGAACAACAGCCACGTAAAAAATTATCATTAGATCGAAAGACGCTTACTACCAATAGAACGTCTAATATCAGTAGTAACTTAAAAAGCAAACTCCAAAATAAAAAAGAGAATAATATCTCAAATTTCTTGATGAATGCTAACAAAGAATTATCTAATCTTTATCAAGAAAGACAAAAGCTAGATGAGCAAATAAAACAAATTGAGCAGAGATTACTTTTTGCAAAAAGTGAACCCTTACAAGACTTTTTATTTGAACTAAAAACTAAAGATTTCGAGCTACTTACTAAAATTAACTCACATATAAGTAGTTTATAATTACTTCTAAGAGCGATAATCAAATCTATTTATACTTAGTAACTCAAGGTTTGCGATATTTATATAATGGTTTTTATTTTAACTAAAACACTGTATCAAAAATCTCTTGGATACCTTTTTTAGCTAAAGCAAGCATTTTAGCAAATTCCTCTTCAGAGAAGTGTTTGCCTTCAGCTGTGCCTTGTATTTCAATCATACCACCATTAGAATTTAAAACGACATTCATATCTGTCTCAGCGTTTGAATCTTCATCATAATCAAGATCAAGTACTGGCTGATTATTATAGATGCCTACCGAGACTGCAGCAACTTGAGAGTTTAAAGGTTTGGCATCTTCAGCTATTAACCCTTTTTCTTTCATATGATTAATAGCATCTTTTATAGCTAATGATGCTCCTGTTATAGATGCTGTACGTGTGCCACCATCAGCCTGAATCACATCACAATCGACTTTGATTGTATACTCACCAATAGCTGCTAAATCAACACTTGCTCGTAAAGCTCTACCTATCAAACGCTGGATCTCTTGAGTTCTGCCTGATTGTTTTCCTCTAGCTGCTTCTCGATCCATCCTTGTATGAGTAGAACGTGGTAACATACCATATTCAGCAGTTAACCACCCTTCTTTTGAGTCTTTTTTAAATCTTGGCACACCCTCTATTACTGATGCAGTACAAAGCACTTTCGTATCACCAAACTCAATAAGTACTGACCCTTCAGCATGTTTTATAAAATTATGAGTAACTTTGATATTTCTCAACTGGTCATTATTTCTGCCACTTGGACGCATTTTAAATCCTTTTAATTAATTTCACACCTTTATAAGTGTATAATTATACAAATCAAAAATAAAATAAAAACCTTTAAAGATTTAAGGGATTTAGATATATGGACTTTCATGTGGATGTTGACAGATTAAGCAACTCTAAACTCTATTGGCTTAATGATGTCAACAATTTAGTAGCTGGTTTAACCCAATTTTATGGAAAAATACGTCTAGATAAGATATCTCAACAAATTTTGAACACAAGTAGTTTTGAAAAAGACCTTTTAAAAGTAGATAGTGCTTTAGTAAGGCAAATAACACTATCTAAAGATAACCAGACTATAGTCTTTGCAAGAACCATTATTCCTAAATCAACGTATGATTTCTTTACTCAAGAATTAGATAATTTAGGTGACAAACCAATCGGTGATGCTCTACTATATAAAAAAAAATTCAATAGAAGCCAATTTATTATTAGAGAGTTACCAACACACGTATTTAAAAATGAGACAGGTTTAATCTCAAATCAAAACATATACTCTCGTAGCTCCATTTTCAGCTATATGCCTTCAGATAATTTAAAAGTCCTAATAACTGAATATTTTTTATGCCTACCGGAGTTTACAAAATGATAAATCAAAATAAATTAAAAGCTTATGCCATGCTAATGCGGCTACATAGACCCATTCCTATATTACTGATTTTATGGCCAACACTTACTTCTTTAGTATTAGCTAGTCATGGCTTACCAAGTTTAAAACTATTTATAATTTTTTCTTTAGGTGTATTAATTATGCGCACTGTTGGCTGTATCATAAACGATATAGCTGATATTGATTTTGATAAGCACGTTGCTCGTACTAGTACTAGACCATTAACTAGTGGTATTTTATCAGTTAAGAACGCTATTTATTTATGTATATCTCTTGCAATCATTGCTTTTATTTGTGTGTTATTTTTGAATATTTTTACGATCTTATTATCTTTTGTAGCTTTATTTTTAGCTACGTTATACCCATTCTGTAAAAGATTTTTTGCTATACCTCAGCTAGTACTGGGGCTGGCGTTTAATTTTGGTATATTAATGGCATTTTCAGCAATACAAGATAAACTACCTTTTGAAGCTTGGATATTTTATCTCGCCACGATATTTTGGACTGTTGCCTACGATACTATCTATGCTTTAGCTGATAGAGAGTATGACTTAAAAATAGGTATTAATTCTTCAGCTGTGACTTTTGGCAAAAATGTTTTTAGACATATCTTTGCATTTAACTTTTTAGCTTTAGCTTTTTTGATAATACTAGGAATTTACTGTGATTTTAATAGCATATTCTATATAGGGATCATTATTTGTGGATTTTTCTTTATTAGAAATTATTTTATTTATAAAAAGTTAGGAATATCCAACTGCATCAAAGCTTTTTCAGATAACCATTGGGTTGGCTTTATAATATTTGTAGCTATAATCACTCAATACTAATTTAGTAGCTAAGACACACCTGATTTTGATATTTGGAGCCGTACTAGAGTTTGAGTTTATATCAGTAGCCCTTGGTGATTATATTTATCTTTCTCTACCCTCAGTTAACTTATCGAGAGCTAATTTACTTTCATTACGCTTAACTTCGCATATCAATACTTTTTATCAATATCATTCTACGCAAAGTGGGGCTGTTGCAAGCTGGAATTAGATCGGTGGTAAAACCAATATTAAGACATTTATAGTCATAATCTTGTCCAAGCGTTATCATATACTTCCTTTTGATTTCTTAAATCACAGTAGTTATTTGTAGTCACTTCAATATTAGTCAGCTTATCAGTTAAAAGTTTTTTTTCATCTATGTAGTGTTTAGCTAACGCTATACAGTACAAGTACTTTAATTGATCTTTTTTAAAATCCTCTAACAATTCATTGGTTGATGATTTTTTTATATCATCGATTCTAAAATCCATAACTATAATTGGATTATCTAGGGCTTGTATTTTGAAGTAGTATGAACCATATTGGGAAAAATCAAAAGACCCAGGGCGGTTATGAGTTTGGTATTTATATTCAAAACTTTCTAATTTAAGTGGTTGCTTATATTCTTTCTCAAGAAGTTGCATAACTTCTTGTTTAACTTGCTGCTGTTGTTCTTTAGTTGCTTTTGGACTTATACTTCTTTGTGAATATCCAATAATTGGTGCTGACATTAATGCAACTGATGAACAACCAGATAAAAAAATAGATAAATATAATAGTGTTATTATTTTAAGCAGTCTTATCATACTAAACCTCTACTCGGTTACTAAAAGTATCAGTATTAAAACATACCCTATACTTAGTCTTTTGCTCTAAATTATCGCTTGATTTTAAAATATCTGAATTAAGTTTATTTACTTGTGTTTCTATTAAACTACCATCTGGTCGATATTCTTGATAACGATAGTTAGCTATCTCATGAAGAGTTTTAAAGTCCTTATAACTACCAGCACTATCTATCAACACTTTTTTACCAATATTTTCTGCAAGGTTAGCAACAATATCTCCGTTTCTAGCAAAAGATGTAAAATCAATATCTGACTTAAAGCTTGCATAATTAATTATTAATTTATCTGCTATACCTTGCCAACTATTACAATTTTTAGCTGCTAGCTTACACTGCCATGACTTAAAAGCTTTAATTGGATTTAAAGTCAAATAGTAAAGTGCTCCGTCCTCATTATTATATTTCATAAATGGGTCTGCTTCATTCTTAATACCAAAAGGTTCAAATCCTTTTGATGGTGATAGTCTAATTCCTCTAAATCTTTTATCTACAAAGTATACTGCTTGCATTTGTGCTATTGAGCCACCCAAGCTATGTCCTGCAAAGCCTATATGCTTAAGATTATAACTTTTAAGAAGGTACTTAACAAATTCTATAGCTGATTTTGTATGATTTGAAACTATTGCAACAGGTAAGCTTTTACCTAAAATAGCCATATCTCTAATATCTGTTTTAAGGAAGTCGTTATAGATACCATCAAAACTATTTAATCTTGTACCTCTGTTTATTACATATACACCTTTATTTTGCTTATCTCCAGCAGCTGCTACTGCGATACCATAGTAACCAACATCGTTACCTAATTGGCTACTTGTAGCTACTAATTTATATTTTGCTAATACCGGATAGTAATGATGAGGGTATTGTTCTAAAGCATCTTTTACATCTGAAGATAAAAGAGTCGTAGAAATTTTATTTAAAGTTTTTTTATCTAGGTTATAAATAAGATTCGAAATAGTTTTTTCTTTCCCTGCTCTATTATTAACAATATTCTCCAGCATCATACTCTCATACACCAACTCACAAAGCACGCTCGCATCTTTATCTGGCAAGTTTGTTAATATTTTATTTTCATAATGATCTATAGTTATATCATTATTATTCTCATATGGGTGAAAACTCATTAAACACCGCCAACACATTTATTATTTTTAAATTATTTATACATAAAGTTAAATAAAAATTCAAGCTATATAATTATTTTTAATTTAAATTTAGGAATATTTTGCATCTGTAAAGTTTCACAGCGTTATGACTATCAGTGAAGCTATTTAGATATAAAACACTATAAGAAACAAAAGAAAGGCTTATATCCAATTTAATAACATTAAATCCTCAACTCTTTCAAATTCTTTAATGTTATTAATTGCTAATGGTATGTTCAAAGATTTAGCATGGGCCGCAATAAATAAATCATTTGCCCCAAGCATTCCACCTGATTTCTCTAAGTCAGCTCTTATTCTACGATATTCAATGGGCGTGTTGAAATCTAATTTCTTAGCAACATTTTTAAAATTCCAATCGATACAAATTTACGATAAGTATGATTTCTCGGTACTAAGTCATTAAGATTTATCATTTATATTTGATTCATAGCTAAATAAATTTCAAGTAACTTTTATTGTATACTTTTTGGAAGATTTTCAGTTTATCATGTTTCAATGTTCTAAAAGCATTCTCAAAATAAATTCTCCCAAAGTTTTAGAGATTTCAATAATGGTATCTACACTGAACAATAAAAAGAGTATCATTATCGATTTTATAGACTAACCTATGTTCTCTATCTATTCTTCTTGACCAAAATCCTGATAGATCATATTTTAATGGTTCAGGATTGCCCGTGCCTTCAAAAGGGCTTTTTTTTACTTCCTTAATTAAACTATTTATTTTTTTTATTATTTTTTTGTCATAGCTTTGCCAATATAAATACTCTTCCCATGCTTCATCTGTAAATAAGAGTTTCATTCTAACAGCTCACGTTCTTTGATTTTACCATCTTCTAAAGAGCTTATAGATTTTCTTAATCTCTCAGCATTCTTAGGACTACGCATTAAGTACGAAGTTTCTTCGTATGAGTTAAAATCATCTAAAGAAATTAAAACTGCATTTGAACCATTTTTTCTGGTTATTATAAGTGGCTCATGATTTTCATTAACAAAATCTAGCATACTGGATAATTTTTCTCTAAAGAAAGAATATGTAGCTGTTTTCATAATTAATACCTTTAAAATACTTATTGTACTCAACATTGTACAATCATCTCAGGAAACTGTCAATAATATATAAAACTTAGTCAGAATAAACGCATCTAAATTATTGAAAAAATAGCCTAAAAATCTGCCGTGTAATATAATAAAAATTATTTACAAACGGTTATAAAACTCTATACTCCTAAAGCAAACCAGTACGGTTCAAAGGATTCTTCTGCTATTTCTACAATTAGTCCTATAAAGTCAGTGTAATCATTCTGTACATGAGCTTTATCTAGAGCGTTATAATGCCTAAGTCTTTTAGATATTGGTAATATTGCTGGTGGGTAGCCATATTGCATAAGCACCAAATTCATTAGAAGTCTCGAGGTTCTACCGTTACCGTCAATAAAAGGATGTATTTTTACAAACTCACTATGCAATTTAGCAGCCTGCTCTACTGGATGCAAGTTATTCCAAGATTTATAGTTTTTAATAAGGTCAAACATTAACTCGTTTAAATGTATATAGCTAGGTGGAATATGCTCAGCGCCACTTATTTTTACATTTATGTTTCTATATTTACCAGCATTGGTATTATCAATATTTTTAAGTATCAAGAAATGAATATCTTTAATCATCTTTTCAGACAATTCTTGATGAGCTTTTACAATATCCTCTAAAAAAAGAATAGCTTCTTTATGATTAATAGCCTCAAAATGTTCCCTAAGTGATTTACCACCTACAGTTATACCTTCCAACACTACTTTGGTTTCATTAACCGTAAGAGTATTACCTTCAATCGCGTTGGAATGGTATGTCCAGTCTACAATTAAATTATCATGTATATTAGTAACTATCTCTTCAGATAGTGGCCTAAAGCTATCAAGTTTAAATTTAAGCTGATCTATTTTATCAAAATTGTATTTACTCATAACTTACCTTACCATCCACAGAACAGTAACATTTACTCTTTTATTTTTATACCATTACTGCTAATTTTCTTTAGTATACACTATCCAACTATAGATCTGTTGATGCGATAGAAAGATTAATATCTCCATATGTAAAGAAATCAAGATCCTCACTTTTCCTATGACAAATATGCAAAGCCAAAGCACTTCCCCCAACAAACACATAGTCCTTTAGAAAATCACACGTATCAATTAACCTTAATAATAATTGCCTCGTTTTAGGAAGCAAGCAATCTAAGTTTTTCAGCTCTTTCATTTTTTAGATTCCTAAAATAATCTGTATCAACATTCATTCCGAAAAATACACGTGCTAGCATCAAATTTATCTTTATAAATCTCAAATCAGACTTAACACTTTTTTCCCAAACAGTAAAAATAAAAGAATATTCATACAGGTTAAACAAGCTAATAATATCATTATACTCAGCATACTTTAACGCATGCTCTATAATTAAAGCTTCTGAAAAATTCACATAATCACATTCTTTATCATAGCTCCAGAATAATCCCATACCTTTTAACTTATTGAATAAATCTTTCTTTAGCTGGTAATAGTTTGTATTTACTTTTGCTATTTTTTGCATATAAGCACACTGCATCTTTCTGTTGATACTTAATTGTAACATAAACCTCCACTTTGATAATAAGTTTGGCTAGCACCGTCTTCCCTGCTATTAGCTTTGATGAAACTATGAAGAGAGGAGAGCTTATAAAGGTTTTTGAAATTATAAAGGGTACTAAATCTAAGATACCTTTTGATTATGTAATTCTAATAAAGAATCATATTGACCATTTTTAATACGATAGAATGTTCCATTACTTATTTGATGTTTCTTCATAATATTAGCAACAGTTAAACTAGATGTTATATCATCTTTAACCTCTTTTATGGTTTCAGGTGATATAGACATTTTTCTACCTAGTCTTTTACCACTCTTTTTTGCTTTGAGTATACCCTCTTTTTGTCTCTCTCTGCGTATCTCATTTTCAAACTCTGCTACTGATGATAGTATTTGGAATGTTAACCTACCATAACTAGTAGTTGTGTCTATTTGTTGATCTATAACTACAAAGTTTACCTCTTTGTTTTGTAGCTGTTCTATTATTTTGCCCAAATGAAGCGAGCTACGAGCAATTCTATCGAGTTTTGTTACTACAAGGGTGTCATCACTATCTCTGACATAATCTAAGCATTTAAGAAGCTCAGGCCGCTTTTGATCCATAGCAGACTTTTTCTCTGTATAAATCTTTGTACATCCATAAGCTTTTAGTTTCTCAATTTGCAATTCTAGTGACTGTCCTACACTAGATACTCTAGCATATCCTACTATTGCCATTACGCTTTCCTGTAAGTGGATTAATTATAAAATACAATACCCTTTATTCTTTATGTCATTGTGTAGTCTATCTGGAGCTACATCAACACCGCAATCCCAAACAATGGTTTTTCCATTACCAATAAAAAACTTTCTAAACTCATCAGTCTTTTTAAGAGGCTCGAACACCCCTTTTAAATTTTCTTCATTAAAACATAATTCGCCTTTTAAACCATCAGCAAACTCAATCTCTAATTTTAAATGTTTTTTTATAATTTACATTCTTTATATCCCAATACATAATAACTCCTATATCAAAGGTTCAATTCTATTAGGGTGTTCCATATTTTCACATAAATTCCAATTCTTAAGAAGTTCTTCTTGATGTATCTCTGCCCAATCTAAAACAAGGTTTAATCCTCTTCGTGGTAAAATCCCTTCCATGATTTCTAATGTTTTTATATTAACTACTTCTTTATCTTGATAAATGGCATGGAAATGTGGTGGGTTATGTTCATTCCAATACATATATATTATAATTCCATAAAATTCACTAATACTAGGCATACCCACAAAAATATCTAAAGCTTTATTTTAAATATATTATGGAGTATATTTTGGAGTGTGTCAATAGATTCTTACAATAAAGTACTTTTGTAAATACAAAATCTTAAAAGTCTTGAAGTTCTTCCATCAACATCAATAAAAGGATATATTTTTACAAATTCACTATGCAATTTAGCAGCCTGCTCTACTGGATGTAATACCAATTCCAACATAAATTGTTGCATTTATCCCAAAGGAGTTTATGACTAATTTAAGTTTTTGATGTGCAGGCAATAGCAGTGGCTATTGGCAAATATTAAAGGATTAATTAGGTATGAAATACAAAGTTAGAAAGTAATAATATGGGTTGGAATTGGTATAAGTTAGGGCTAATTGAAAAAATGGCTCTATCTATCTTTTAATTTACACTCTCAAACATTTGATTATCTGTATAATAGATATTATAATATACCTTATGTAGGTAAAATTGGTTTTTAGGCTATTATTGTGTCTGTACTACTTAAGTCACCCTATGAAATGGCAAAAGATATCGCAAAACGAGCACAAGCTAAACGTTTGAGCCTCAATCTTAGTCAGCAAACCTTATCTAAAGTATCTGGAGTAAGCTATGGTACATTGAAAAAATTTGAACGAACTGGACAAATATCACTTGAATCACTTTTAAAAATTGCTATTGTTTTAGATGAATTTGAGAAATTTGAACAGCTCTTTGTAAAGAACGCTGAAGAGATCCCTACCTCTTTAGATGAATTACTGGTAGAAGAAAGCACCAGAAAAAGAGGTAGAAAATGAAATTTACGCCTACAAAAATTGTTTACGTTTATTATAAACCTCAGGATGAAAAAATCCTTGTTGGGCGCTTAGCAGTTAAATCCCACAAATTATTCTTTGAATATGACGTTAATTTCCTCAAAACAGGGCTTAATTTATCACCTTTTAAGTTACAACTTAAAGCAGGAATAATACCATCAGAAGACTTTACTTTTGATGGTATGTTTGGTGTTTTTAATGATAGCCTACCAGATGGTTGGGGACGTTTATTGCTTGATCGTGCTCTTGTTAAACATGATATTAATCCGGGTTCTTTGTCTTTATTAGATAGGCTTTGTTTTGTAGGTTCACATGGTATGGGAGCTCTTACTTATGAACCTGAAACAGAAAATGCTCCTTTATTATCTCATGCTTCTTTAGACGAAATCGCTCAAGAGATCTCTGAATTCCAGAAACATGATGATGATAGCTATGTAGAAGATTTGCTAAAGCTTAGCGGTTCATCTGCTGGTGCTAGACCTAAAATACTTATTGACATTAAGGGTGAACACTGGCTTATTAAATTCCCATCTAGTACTGATCCAAAAGATATTGGCGCTATAGAATATGCCTACCATCTCATGGCACAAGATGCTGGTCTTGAAGTACCAAATGCTAAGCTTTTTCCCTCTACTCAAGGATTAGGATTCTTTGGTAGTAAACGCTTTGATAGAAATGATTGTGAAAGAATTCATATGCATACAATAAGTGGACTCTTACATGCTGATCATAGAATTCCGAGCCTAGACTATCAAATGATTATGAAAGCAACCATGTATCTTACCCGTAATATGAATTGTTGCGAAAAACAGTATAGGCAATGTGTATTTAATATTCTGAGTCATAACCGTGATGATCATGCTAAGAATTTTTCATTTTTAATGGCTAAAGATGGCTCATGGCGTATGTCACCATCTTATGATCTTACATTTTCATCAGGTCCTAGTGGTGAACATTGCTCTATGATTATGGGGGAAGGAAAAAACCCAGGTATTTCTCATCTTCTAGAACTTGCAAAAATAAGTAATATTAAAAAAAACGTTGCTTTATGTATAATTAGTGAGGTAAAAGCAGCTGTTGCTAAATGGTCTGAATTTGCACAAATGGTAGGTGTTAGTAACACAAACATAAAATTGATTGATTCAGCTATAAAGGAAATTATTAAAGAGAATTTTTAATAACAAAACACACATAAAAATGCCTAAAAAATTGAAGTTTTTTAGCGATATGGAAGATGTACAAGCTATGGAATTCTTGACTGAAAAAATGAAAGGCACACTAACAAACGAAGAGTTTTTTGAAACTATGAAGAGAGGGACTATTTAAGCATCTTATCAATATCAGCTAAGGATAATAATTTATAATCTATCTTATAATCATTATACTGATTAACTAATTTCTGAGACTTTAATATTAACTTGTTAAGAGCTAATTTATTTTCATTAAGCTTAACTTCGCATATTAATATTTTTCTACCAATATCATCTATAGCTACTACATCTATCTCATTTTTATTGCCTCTTTCCCAGTATGAACCTATTTTTGTGTAAACTTGAGTGTCTTTAAATATCTCAACAAACAGTCTTTCTAAAACTTTTCCTTTAAATATCGATATATCCCTATAAATTATCTCTTTTAATTTTAAAAAGTTTTCAGCTTCAACTAAGGACTGATATTTAAATATAAACCTAAACCAAAAGGCTAAAAATATATCAACAATCTCATATTTTTGTACTTTTGAATTTGGCTTTGCATTAATAGGTTTTATAGATCTAATAATAGAGTAATCGTGCTCTAAGCGATGTAAATGACCAGAAATATTACTTTGTAAAATAGACTCTATCTCAGGACGAGAGGTTTTAGATTCCGCTATTAAGCTAAGTATTGAAAAATAAGTACCATAATCTTTTCCGAACTCTTCTATTAATCGGTTTTTCCCCTCGTTTAAAAATATCGAGTTTGGTTCTATAATAACGTCTATCATTGATCGCAGTTCAAAACTATTGTATAAACTGAAAAGCTCTATATATTTTGCCACTCCACCAGTTAAAGAATAAAAATCAAGCATATTATCAGTAGTATAACTCTGATTATCTTGTAATATTTCCTTTAATACACTTGGACTAAACGGTTTTAACTCTATTTTAAAATCACAACGCCCAAATAATGGCTCACTACTATCTTCATATATTTTTTTCATAAGATGGTATATAGAGCCACATGTTATCAAGTGAATTTTTGAAGTATTTTTATTCAAGTCCCAAAGCTTCTGCATACTCGAATATATACTAGGATTAATCCTAAGAAACTCCTGAAATTCATCAATAACAATTGTAAAAGACTGTGTTTTACCCAACTCTAAAAGGTACTCAAAAATATCTTCAAACCTTGTTAATTCACCAAAGATTTTAACACCTAGCTTGTTTATAATTTCCTCACAAAAATCTTGGCATAATAAAGCTTCAGCCTTCTTTGATACGAATAAATATAAAACCTTATCTTTTGTATAGCTATGTAACGCTAGTGTAGTCTTGCCTATCCTACGCCTACCAATAAGCATAGTCATTACAGATTGCTTAGACTTAAGCATGTCTGCTTTTGATAAAATGGCTAGTTCACTTTCTCGATTATAGAATTTCATGATTATAAAAACAACCGTTATGATAACTGTCATCATTATAATCAAACTAAGAAAATTAAACAAGGAGTATGACCTTCTACTAAACTACTAAACTCAATCATAAAGCTAGTGTTAAAGTGCTTGACCCACCAAATTTATGTCTTAACTAGGGATTGGTGTATCCAAATATCAAAAATATTAATAAAACTTAAAGAAAAACTTTAGAATAGTCTCTTGATATGCTCAGCATTAAAAAATTAACCTTAAATCACCCAAATCAATCAAGATTTCAACAGGGCCCTTATCGGTGTTGCGATGACATCGGCTTGTAAATATTTAGCTGTCAATACACCTAAAATATCACCTTTTAGCCAGTTACCACGCTCATCACTAACTAGTGGCCTATCAGCATCACCATCAGTTGAAACTATACTATCAATTTTATATTCGCTTGCCCACTGCTTGGCAAGCTTCACATCTTCTTGACGAATTGCCTCGGTATCTACAGATACAAATCTTTCAGAGAATCCAAGCAAAATAATCTCAGCTCCTAATTTCTCAAGAATTTCTTTGATTATTTTACGTCCTACAGATGAATGTTGATAAAGCCCCATAGTTTTACCTAATAGACAGTTTTTTGGGAAAAAATCTACATATCTATCTACATACTGCGTATATGCTTGCTTACAAGGTTCTAGTAATTCGAGTTTTTGTAAAAACATACCATTTTTATCAAAAGTGCCTTCATCAATGCTGATAGTTTGGCTAACAATTATTTACTCATCTTCTTTGAGAACTTCACCATATGGAGTATTAAACTTAATACCATTTCTATCCTCTGGAATATGACTACCAGTAACCATAACTGACGGTATCTGATTAGATATACCATACAACATCACAGCTGGTGACGGTATCTCGCCACAATATATTGGCTCATAGCCACTATCTAATATTGCTCTGATAACAGCTTTTGTTATTCTAGGGCTACTTTCACGTAGATCATGAGCTATAGCAATTTTAGCACCTTTAGCAATAGAATATTTCTGCTCTAGAAATTGAATAAAAGCTTTTGTATAAAGCCAACAGATTTTATCTGTCATAGCTGAAACAAGCCCTCTAACTCCACTATTACCAAACTTTACGCCACTAGATTTGATTATTTCTTTTATTATAGTTTGTCTCATTGTATTTTTTCTATCTAATAGTTTTTATATTAACTACTTGTATCTAGTCGAATAATATCATCTTCACTTATATATTCTCCCACTTGCACTTCTATAAGAATGACTGGAATTTTACCATTATTTTCAAGTCTGTGAGATTCACCTATTTTTATATATACTGACTCATTTGGTCTAACAATTGACTTTGTAGTACCAATAGTTACAGTAGCAGTTCCAGAAATTACAATCCAATGTTCACTACGATGATAATGTTGCTGTAATGATAACTTCTTGCCTGGTTCAAGTTGAATCGCCTGTATCTTATAGCCAGATTTATCTTCTAATATCGTCGCTGAACCCCAAGGTTTATAAATTTGTTTATGCTGTAATAGCTCGCTACGTTGCTGAATTTTCAAATTTTCTACTATTTTTTTGACATCTTGAGTTTTATTTTTATCTGCTACTAATATAGCATCTGCCGTTTCAACAATTATTAAATCATTAACTCCAACTGCAGCCAATAAACGATCATGCGAGCGTAAATAACTATTTTTGACATTACTAGTAATCACATCGCCAATAACCACATTACCACAACTATCTTTTGCAGCAATATCATACAAAGAATCCCAAGAACCAACATCAGACCAGCCACTTTGTTGCATAGGTACTATAGCAACATTAGTCGCCTTCTCCATAACTGCATAATCTATCGATTGTGATTGAACTGTAGCAAAGCTTTGTTTATCAAAACGGACAAAATCTAAATCATGCTGTGACTTTTGATAAGTTTTTTTACATCCACTATAAATATCTGGCTGTAACTTCTCTAAAGCCTCTAAATAAGCTCTAGCTGTGAACATAAACATACCGCTATTCCAATAGTATTTCCCACTATCTAAATACTCTTGTGCGACAGTTGCGCTAGGTTTCTCAACAAACTTATCTACCTTATAAACTCCACTTATCGTAGTTTGTACCCCTTGTTTAATATAACCATAGCCTTCATGAGGACAAGTTGGCGTAATCCCAAAGGTGACTAAAGAGTCATCTTTAAGAACTTTTTGCTGTGCTTTTTCGATAGCTTGATAAAAAACCTCTAAATTCTCAATATGATGATCGGCAGCTAAAACTAGCATAATTGTATTTGGGTCATTAGTAGCTAAATGTAGTGCTACAAGTGCAATTGCTGGAGCAGTATTTTTAGCTAATGGCTCTAGGAGTATATCGCCTTTTTTATTGATTTTCCGCAACACTTCAGCAACTTGAAATCTATGACTTTCATTACAGACAACTACAGGTGAAGTTATATCCTTGACATTATCTAGTCGCTTAATTGTATTTTCTAGTAGACTATGTTCATCAACTAAACCTATAAACTGCTTTGGCGATGCTTCACGAGATAATGGCCACAATCTCGAGCCAGACCCTCCAGATAAAATAGTAGGTACGATCATTTGTAAAAACTAATAATTTTAATACTGGTAATTATACATGAATGTTATTGTTTCTTAAAAAATATCTATTAACTTCTATAGTATATTATCGCCCCTTTTCTTCAGAAAAATCGCTAATGGGTCTGTTGCAAGCATAGTCGATTTGGGTGATTTAAGGTTAATATTTTAATTCTGAGTATCTCGAGCAACTATTATAAAGTTATTCTTTATTTTTTATTAATATTTTCGATATTTTGATACACTGATCCCTAGTTAAGGCATAAATTTGGTGGGTCAAGTACTACAAGACGTTTAAGATTGAAGCAAATAGATTTCATTAACTCAGCAAAGTGATTCTTTGAAACTCTCCTGTATCTAACACGTTTATTCTGATGAGCAAACACTCTTTCATAAGGTGAGCGTATAGCACTAAACCATTTGTCTTGATCATGGTTTTTACCAAGCATATTATTAGACTTCCTCGGAAACTAGATTTTATGTAAACTTTAACAAAATTTGCAATTGTCAGCTTTAGATTTCAACACGCCCATAATGTGCAGAAAAGTGTATCTATAGCTAGTCGACTTTGTAATTAAATTGAGTTAAAAAATATGCAAGATGGATTAATCTCATTTTTAATAACACTTAGAACTGTACATCTATTCAAATACTTACTTATCTTAGCATTATTTATATAGTTTTTATAAAGCTTTTAATCCTTCTTGCAAAATATATACCTAAAGCCATAAAAAAATTATACTTTTTCAAAGACTCAAAATACTCTCTATATATTCTTAAAGAAGCGCTCTTCGACTGAGACACACCACCAGCTCTAAAGTAACACACTACAATATCCATTTTATTAAAAGACTTTCTTGAATATTTCGCATTTAGATATTGGTCATAATCTGCTGATATTTTTAATTTCAAATCAAACTTAGTGGTTTTTAAGTAATCTACTCTAGCAAATAGTGACTGATGGCAGTAAGGCAAGTTTCTATGAATTAATTTACCTCTGCTCTTAATTATATTAGATCTTTTTATATCATCAAAGAAAAGTGCCGTATCTCCGTATACAAAGGTATACTCTCTTTGCAAATAGTTTAGTACACTCGCTAAAGTACTATTCGAATAGAACATATCTCCCGCGTTCATAAAATTAATCCAATCACCAGTAGCTAAACTAATTCCCTTATTCATAGCATCGTAAATACCATTATCAGGCTCACTAACCCAATAATCTATTTGTGATTCATATCTTTTTATAATCTCTAACGTACTATCACTAGAGCCGCCATCTATGATTATATACTCTAGATTGTCATAAGTTTGGTTTATCACGCTTTTGATAGTTTCTTCTAGAAATTTCTCACCATTATAAACAACCGTTATAACTGTGATTAAAGGTTTATCTTTTTGTGATTTTTTTTCTATACCTTGAAATTGTAAACGAATACATTGTTTTTGCGTTTTATTAAAACTTTTCATCATAAATCACCAGAAGATTTTTTTAACCATCTTTTTGACCAAAAAAAAGTAGTTTAAACTAAAATTTTTATTCAATACATAAAAGTCAGAAATATTACGTAAGTTATACTTATATGTAAATTTAGAATATTTTACCAATAACCATGATACCATGACGTTATTTTTTCTTATCAAACTATCTCTATAGTTCTCTATAAAATATGCTTTAACTAGTGCGTAATGTAAAGGCAATTTCCCATCATCTGATTTAACACTAATAGAATCAGCATGTGCTCGAAAGAATGATAACTTTTCATTAACAAAAGCAAATTTTTTATATTGGTGTGCTGTAAGTAAAAAAATTAACAAATCATTACCTATAGCATGCATCGAAAAATCACTATTAACTTTATTCGGGATATTAACCAATAAATTTGACTTTAAATCCTTAAGCCTAAACAAAGCACATCCAGGAGAAACTGGATAATTCACATCAAACAAAACTCCATTAATATAGCTTTCACTTGAGTATGTATTTGATTCTCCCATGCAAAAAACATCACTTTCATTAGAACCATTATTCTGAAAAATTTCAGTTTTAGTATAGACAAATCCCACATCAT
This sequence comes from Allofrancisella frigidaquae, assembly GCF_012222825.1. Classification (NCBI taxonomy): domain Bacteria; kingdom Pseudomonadati; phylum Pseudomonadota; class Gammaproteobacteria; order Thiotrichales; family Francisellaceae; genus Allofrancisella; species Allofrancisella frigidaquae. Next base: position 1,197,213 of record NZ_CP038017.1, read on the forward strand.
GATTTTCTAAATATGGTAAAGTTTTTTCTAAAAACTCAGGAGCTATCAAATCATCAGACCAAAGTATCTTCCCATACTCTCCACTAGCTTCATCTATACATCTTTTCCAATTTCTCACTGGCCCAATATTTGTTTCGTTTTGAAAGATTTTTATCCTATCATCTTTTGATGCAAGTTTTTGTAATATATCCCAAGTTTTATCTGTACTTTTATTATCTACAATAATTATCTCAATATTTTCGTAAGTTTGAGCGAGAGCACTTTGAACTGTTTCTTCTATTAAATGTTCCCTATTATAAACTGGTATTAAAATACTTACTAGTGAATACATATCATTTCCTTTTTTTGATAACTAAATAATAGACCTGTATACTCCCTAAAAAGGAAAATAATAATAACGAGGTTGTTGCACCATATATGATTCCATCCACTCCAAAACTATAGCATTTAACTAAAATTAAAGATAAAGGAATATTAAACAACATGGCGGCAATGGAGGTTAAAGTTTGAATACCTAATTTAGCCATTCCATTAACAATAAATGCAAAAATATTATTCCATACACAGACAATTATAAATATCGACATAGCATAAATAAGATTATTATCTACTATAAAATCTTTTCCTATCCAAAAACTTATTATATTTTTTGCTATAAATGCTAAAACAATTATTCCAAATATTATCAGCATAAAAATTTGAAGTTGTCTAAATAAAGAGTTTTTAATCCACTCGATATCCCCTCTATGATAAGCATCACTACATGCGGACCATAATGGTGTAATTAGCAATGAATGTATTATCATAATAATCGAAAAAAGTTTAAATACAACATCATAACTTGTTACATATTCTGGACCAAATAACTGTGTAATCATAATCTTGTCAGTTGTAAAAATTACAATAACTGCTATTTGAATAATAAAAAATTTAAATCCCATGGAGGCAATAGACTTAATACATTCTTTTGAAAAAAAACCTAACTTAGGAATAAGGAATTTATATTTTTTAAATGTTATATATGTAAGAATAACATTTGATAAAATCAATGAAAAGCCATAACAAAAAGCCAATTTAAATAGAGATCTTTCAATCAAAAAATATATAAATCCTAAAATCGAAAGTGCAAAAAAATTCGATAAAAACTGATTAAAAACAACCATAGAAGATTTTTGCAATCCATATAAAATTTGATTAATAAGACTCAGCCCAAAATTTATAATTAAGAAAAACCCTGATACAGAAACAACTAGATAAAGCTGGTTTTCCGATATTGTTTTTGTGTTAAAAACCACCTGCCAATTTATATAATAGGATAAAATAAAAAAAATTATCAGTAAACATAATACTATTACTCCTATACAAATATAACTAGTAGATACGTATTTTTTAGCATCATTTTTTTTCCCTTTAGCTAGCGATTTAGATAAGTTATTCCTAAGACCACTCCCAATACCCACATCAAACAAAACAACCCATGAAAAGATACTAACTATAGTGCTCCATATACCATATTTTTCAACTCCTAAATACCAAATCATGATAGGAACTAACAAAAAACTAATTATAATAGCTAAAATTTTAAAAATAGTTGATTTCTTGACCTGCAAAATGTAATTTTTTGAGCGATGCTGAGATGTACTTGTATCCATTAGTGATAGTCTCTAATCCATTCAATCATTTTTTTAATACCAAATTCTTTAGAAACCTTTGGTTGCCAACCTATTAATTCTTTTGCTTTTGTTATGTCTGCGACAAATACTCTTTGATCTGACTCCCTTGGAGGTAATTGAGTATATGCCATTTTGATATCAAATTCTGATTCTAAGGAACTAAAAAGTTCAAGTAACGAAGATGAATTTTCTATCCCTCCACCAATATTAAAAGCCTGCCCTTTAATAATCTCTATCTTTTGTGAGGCTTTTAGGTATAAATCCACACAATCACTCGCATAAAGTAGATCTCTTACTTGTTTACCATTACCTGATATTGTAAATGCTTGTTCTAAAGTATCATTCTTTATCTCTAGGGCTTTATGTGTAAACCAACCAAGCCACCCCTGATCGTAAGTAGCGAACTGCCTACCTCCATACATGGACGAATGTCGAAAGACAACTGTTTTTAAGCCATATATTCTAGCAAAATCTAACATATACTGATCCGCACTCCCTTTTGAAGTGCCATATGGAGAATGAAAATCTAAAGTAACTTTTTCATCAAAACCATTAGGCTTATCTATACAGACATACCTTGTAGCTGCTTCTTCGTAAGAATACTGCTCTAAATCTCCATATACCTTATTTGTGGAAGAATATATAACAGTAGAATCAGGACTATAAAGTCTTACTGCATTTAAAAGATTAAAGCTTCCTCCAACATTCACCTCAAAGTCCATTCTAGGGTCAGCTATAGATGTTGTCATAGCTACTTGACCAGCTAGATGATAAATAACATCAGGCCTATGAATTTTAATAGCCCTCTCAACATCATTTGTATTTCTTATATCTCCATGTATAAATTCAAACTCACCTTGAGACTCTAACCATTTTTTATTTTGATAAGACCCAAGCCTATACAAGGAGTCAAATACAATAAGTTCATCACCTTGTGCTAATATTTTACTAGCTATATTAGAGCCTAAAAAGCCACAACCTCCTGTTATTAAATACTTCATTTATTGATTTCCTTTTGAATTGTCCTTTCCAAGCCCTCTATTAAGGTGTATTTTGGCTTCCATCCTAGTGAATATAAGTTTGAAATATCAGCAGGCAAATCATCTTGCTCATTA